>QCDC01000006.1 GCA_003278805.1 Pelagibacteraceae bacterium AG-349-L17
ATAGCTACCGAGAGACAAATAAAACATTGGTTAACACCAAAATATAAAAAGCTTATCCTAGACAGCCAAGCTTTAAAAAGACAGTTAAAACCTAACGATGTAGCTCAGTTAGTAATGTTTTTAGCTGTTGATGAAGTTTTTTTATTTCTCTCCTCATTTCAACCCGTAGCTTTGCATCTAAGTTAGATAAAGGTTCGTCAAACAAAAATATTCTTGGCTCCCTTACGAGAGCTCTACCAATAGCAACACGTTGTCGTTGTCCTCCAGATAATTGAGAAGGTTTTCTTTCTAATAATTGATCTACCTGTAGAAATTTTGAGACTTTTTCTAACTGTTCTTGTATTTTTTCCTTTGATGTTTTTGCTTGTTTAAGACCAAAAATCATATTCTCCTTAACATTCATAGATGGATACAGAGCGTAAGATTGAAAAACCATAGCAATATTACGGTCTTTTGGCTCTACTTTACTAACATTATAATCATCAATAAAAACATCACCCTCATTAATCGTTTCTAATCCCGCTATAATATTTAATAAAGTTGATTTTCCGCATCCAGATGGTCCTAAAAGAACTAGAAAATTTCCTTCATCTATTTCTAAATTAATTTTTTTTAAAACCTCAGTCGATCCAAAGTTTTTTGATAGTTCTTCAATTTTTAACGTTTTCATTGTTATCCTTTCACTGCTCCTGAAGTTAATCCTCTAATAAAATATTTACCTGCCAATACATAAACTATAAGTGTTGGAATACCGGCTATAATAGCTGAAGCCATATCTACATTATATTCTTTCACACTTGTACTTGATAAAACCATATTATTTAATGCAACTTGTATAGGTGCTGCTTCTCCAAATGAGAAGGTTGATCCAAATAAAAAATCATTCCATATTTGTGTGAACTGCCAAATTACAGTTACAACAATAATTGGTGCTGATATTGGAAGTAAAATTTTGAAAAATATTTTAAAAAATCCTGCTCCATCTATTCTGGCAGCTTTAACTAATTCTGTCGGAACAGAAATATAATAATTTCTAAAAAATAATGTGGTAAAAGGTATTCCATAAACTGTATGAACTAAAACTAACCCAATTACTGAATTTGAAATTCCTAATACTCCAAGGGTTCTGGCCATTGGTAGCAATATTGCTTGAAAAGGTATGAAACATCCAAATAATAAAAAAAGGAAAACCCACTGATCCCCTTTAAATCTCCATTTAGTTAAAACATAACCTGTCATCGCTCCAATAAATGTTGAAAAAAATACTGCTGGTACAACCATCTTGATTGAATTCCAAAAATATGGTCTTAAAAAAGTATCACCAGCTCCATATCCTCGTCCACCCCACGCTACAGCCCAAGATTCCAAATTTAATCCTCTTGGCCAACTTAAAAGTGTTCCTTGACGGATCTCTTCCATTGTCTTTAACGAAGTGACAACCATCACGTAAAGTGGAAAAATAAAATAAGAAGCAAAAAGAATTAAAATAAAATATAAAAACCATCTCAAAAATATGTTTGTATATTTAGATTTTTGTTCTAATTGCTGATAAGAAGAAGATTTCAAACTATCTTGCATTTTCTCTCCTTAATTCTGAATATAAATATGGGATAATTACAGCAGCTACAGCCATAAACATCATCATCGCACTCGCTGCAGATAAACCAACCTGGCTTTTATGAAATGCTGTTTGTGTCATATATAAAGCAGGCATAGTTGTTGATATACCTGGTCCACCTTGTGTCAGTGCTACGATAAGATCATAACTTTTTATAGATATATGAACTAAAATTACAAAACTTGTAAAAAATACAGGTCTCATCATTGGAAGTAAAATCTTCCAATAAACCGTAAATAAACTTGCACCATCTATTTTTGCTGCCTTAACAATTTCATCTTCTACTGACCTTAATCCAGCTAAAAATAGCGCCATCACAAACCCTGCAGATTGCCAAACGCCTGCAATAACTATGGTATAAATGGCCATCTCCCTATCTACTAACCAATCAAAGGTGAAGTTCTCGAAACCCCAATCTCTAAACATTTTTTGGATACCTAAAGTTGGATTTAATATCCATTTCCATGCAGTACCTGTAACGATAAAAGATAGCGCCATTGGATATAAATAAATTGTTCTCAGCAAACCCTCTGCTCTGATTTTTTGGTCTAAAAAAATTGCAAGAATTATTCCTATAACAACACAGAAGATTAAAAATAGTGCAGTAAAAATAAGCAAATTATCTACTGCAATAAGCCATTTTCTTGATGCCCAAAGTTTTTCATACTGTCCAAATCCCCAAAGTTCATACTTTGGTAGAATTTTAGAATTCGTAAAAGATATATATAAAGTCCAAAGTACAAATCCATAAACAAACCAGCCAATCAAACCAACAGCTGGGGCCATTACAATTTTAGGTAAATTTTTTTCTAACCACTTGAACATTATAAATATTTTTTATTTTTAGATTTAAAAAAAAAGGCCACTTTATCAAAAGTGGCCTTTTAATTTTTATGTACTACATATTAGCTAAAACTGAGTCAGCTAAAGCATTAGCAGCATCCACAGATGACATATCAGAGTTAAAGTGCTCTGTGATGATATCTTGTAGGGCAGCTTTCATAGTATTACCTTGAGCCATACCGTGAGCAAAACTTGGAACTAATCCACCGCTTGCACCTGCAGTTTTAATATCTGCATTAGATGTTTTTGCACACTTATCAAATTCATCCATTGATACGTCTAAACGTGCCGGGATAGAACCTTTGTATAGGTTGAAAACTTTTTGAAAGTTTTTACCCATCATAAGCTTAGCTAATAACTTTTGGCCAGCTTGTTTATCTGGATCGCTAGATTTGTAAAAGATAAAACTATCTACGTTATATAAGTATCCATTGTTTGAAGGAGTGGCAGCACAGTAGTAATCTACACCTGGAACTTTTCCTGCAGCTGTAAATTCACCTTTTGCCCAGTCACCCATAATTTGGAAACCAGCTTTTCCTTCAATAACCATACCAGTAGCAACGTTCCAGTCTCTTCCTGGACTACCTTCGTCAGTAAACCCTTGTAGTTTTCTCATTTGATCAAAAACTTTAACTGTTGTTTCGCTTCTTAAACAGCTTTCTTTAAGATCTACATAACAATTTTTGTAATAGTTATTTCCTCCAATACCCATAGCAACTGCTTCAAATACTGTAGCATCTTGCCAAGCTTGACCACCATGTGCAAATGGAATGATACCAGCAGCTTGTAATTTTTCAGCAGCAGCATTTAACTCATCCCAAGTAGTTGGAACTGAAATACCGTTTGCATCAAATACAGCTTTGTTTGCCCACATCCAGTCAATTCTGTGAATGTTTACTGGAGCAGCACAATAAGGTCCGCTATTATTTTCACACTTGTGAATTGCTGCAATCATTGGGTCTAATAAATTATCCCAACCTTCTGCTTTAGCAACTTCATCAATGTTATATGGAGCTACAACACCTTCTTGGTCATACTCTTGAATTGTAGGTCCTTTAATTTGAGATGCAGATGGAGGATCTCCAGCAACGATTCTTGCTTTTAATGCAACGTTAGCAGCGTCTCCACCACCACCTGTTACAGGCATGTCCATCCATTCACCACCGTTTGCAGCGAAATCATCTTTTAAAACTTTAAGTGCAGCAGCTTCACCACCAGACGTCCACCAGTGCAATACCTCGATTTTAGGTCCTGCAATTGATGAAGTAGATGTGAACGCTAATGTAATTAAAGCGATCATTAGTTTTTTCATATCTTCTCTTCCTCTTTTTATTTAGTTAACTATTTTTAAAAACGAAACTATAAGTAGAATAAACCCCAATTGATAACTAAAAAAACGTTATTCAACTAGAAGTTGATATTAATTTTTTTCCTGATTTAACAATGTTTTTTTTAATTATAAAAAAAAATTTTTTTTTTGATTCTACTTTTAGTTGAAGTTCTAATATGTCGCGCTTCTTCCTAATCTAGCAGCACCTCTAACTCCACTAGCGTCTCCGTATCTAGGTTTTAAAAAAACACCCTCATACTCTCTTCCAATAACAAATTTTCTAACCAATGAGTCTATTTCATGCAAAAAATCAATTTCGTTTGAAACTCCTCCTCCAAATATAAAAGCATCAGGATCTAAAATATTTATAATGCTAGAGAGAGACATTGCTAAATTTACTTTAAAATCATCAATAAATCTTTCAGCATCTAAATCGTGTTTTCTATTTAATTCAAAAATTTCGTTTGTTTTTAAATTTTTTCCATAAAGTTTCTTAAATCTTTTTGCTAAACTTAATCCAGATAAAAAACTTTCAATTTCAGCTTCTCTAGCATTACTTGAGTCAAAATTTTCTTTCTTAGCTGCAAAATATGGAATTTGGTTGTGTCCCCATTCCCCCGCTACTCCATTTGAGCCAGTAATAATTTTTTTGTCTATTACTAAACCACCTCCAACTCCTGATCCTAGTATAATTCCATAAACGATTTTATAATGTGTACCAGCTCCATCTATTGCTTCAGATAAAGCAAAACAATTTGCATCATTTTCACAAAACACTTCTTTTCCAAGAGCTTTACGTAGATCGCTTTGAAATGGTTTTTTTTCTAACCAGGTTATATTTGGAGCATTTTTTACCAATCCTGTTTGGGGAGAATGAACTCCTGGATGACAAACACCAATTGGAAGTTCTTGTTTAAAATCTTGTTCTAATTTTCTATGGATATCTCTTATCGCAGTTATAATTTGAGTATAATCTTTTGGACACGATATTCTTGATCTATGTTTTTCGTTCCCATTCTCTTCGAGCACAACACTCTCAATTTTAGTTGCTCCTACATCAATACCTACTTGCATAACTAATATGTAGCTCTTCCACCACTTAAATCAAAAACAGCTGCTGTTGAAAATGAATTTTCTTCACTAGCTAGCCAGGTTACTAAGGAAGCTAATTCTTCAACTTTTGCAAATTTGTTTCTTGGAATTTTTGATAACATATAATTTATATGTTCTTCAGTCATTTGATCAAAAATTCTTGTTTTAGCTGCTGCAGGAGTTACGCAATTTACAGCTATATTTTTTTGTGCCAATTCTTTACCTAAAGATTTTGTTAAACCTATAACGCCTGCCTTAGAAGTGCTATAAGCACTTGCATTTGGATTTCCTTCTTTTCCTGCAATAGATGCAATATTTACTATTCTTCCATAATCATTTTTTAACATAAAAGGAACAACCGCTTTACAACAATAAAAAACTGAATTTAAATTTAAATTCATCACTTTTTTCCATTCATCTAAAGGATATTCAGCAACAGTAGTATTCATGCCTGCAATACCTGCATTGTTGACAAAAATATCTATTTTTCCATGTTTTTTCTCTACTTCTTTTAAATTTTCATTTACTATTTCAAAATTAGTTACATCTACAATCTGATGACTTAGGTTTTCTGATTTAACTTTAACAATCGCATCTTTAGCAGCATTTTCATCAATATCCCAAATTACAACTTTAGCTCCTGCTTCAATAAATCTTTCAGTTATTGCTAAGCCAAATCCTTGAGCTCCACCTGTAACGACTGCCACTCGATTATTTAAATCATACTTTATCATTTTTTTTTTTAAATTTTCTTGATCTTATTAAAGGAAAAGCCAAAGCAATTAAAGACAAAATGAAGAATGTTAAAGCAATTGGTCTTGTGAAAAACATTAGCCAATTACCATCAAATATAACTAGAGATTGTCTTAGAGTTCCCTCAACTAGCTCGCCTAAAATTAATCCAATAATAACTGGAACAACAGAAAAACCATATCTTCTCATAAAGAAACCTAGCACCCCAAAAAATAACATTATCCAAACATCTATTATGGATTGATTTAAAGAATAAGTTCCACATACTGAAACTGCAAATATCATTGGCCATAAGATTTTATTAGGTACTAAAGTTATTCTTGCAAATATTTTTGCTCCAAAAAATCCAAAAATAAAAAAGAGAATATTAGCAATCAACATTGCACCAAAAATTCCATACAAGAAATCTGGCTGCTCTCTAAACAAATCTGGTCCAGGTCTAACTCCATGAATAATCAAGCCAGTAAGTATAACCGCTGTTGTTGCGCTACCAGGAATACCCAACGCTAAAGTTGGAACCATCGCGCCACCTGTTGCTGCATTATTTGCCGCTTCTGCTCCTGCAATTCCCTCTATTGATCCTTTTCCAAATTCTTCTGGATTTTTTGAAAATCTCTTCGCCTCAGAATAACCAATTAAAGAAGCAACTGTTCCACCTTCTGCAGGTAGTACTCCAATAAATGATCCAATCCCACTTGATCGTAATATTGTTTTCCATGTTTTTTTATAATCATCTTTGCTTGGTAATTTAATTGCTTTTAAAGCAATCCTATTAAAAATTTGATTTATCAAAGTTGATTGAGTTAACATTTCACTCATTGCAAAAAGTCCAACCACTACTGGTATAAATCCTATTCCCTCAGTTAATTCATTGATCCCAAAAGTAAAACGATCAATTGAAGTCATAAAATCTTTACCAACTGTAGAAATCAATATTCCAAATGCACCTGCGATTAAATTTTTAATTGGACTACCTTCACCTATTGAAGCAAGCATCGTTAAACCAAATATTGCTAATGCAAAATATTCTGGCTGACCAAACTCATAAGCAAGTTGTGCTAGTATAGGAGCAAAGAAAACTAATATAACAACACTAAAAATACCTCCCACAGTACTTGAAACTGTTGCCATACCTAAAGCTCTTCCAGCTTCACCTTTTTGTGCTAAAGGATAGCCATCTAAACAAGTGGCTGCAGCCGCTGGCGTCCCTGGTGTATTAATAAGTACAGCAGTTATTGCACCACCATAGGTTCCTGCACAATAAATAGAAGTTAATAAAACAATTGCAGATAATGGATCTAGAGTCATTGTGAAAGGCAAGATCAATGCTCCACCTGTTGTTGGTCCTAACCCTGGTAACACACCTAATATCAAACCAAATAAAGTTCCAAAAAATAAAACTAATAAAAGTTTAGAACTGAAAAGTGGTGCCAACATTAATAATAAATTATCCATTTAGCTATAGTAAATGTTAGTAATTATTCCTGGAGGAAATCTTAAACCTAAAATCGTTTCAAAAAATATAAAAACAATAATTGGAAAAATTATCCCAACTAATAATAAATAAAATAATCTTTTTTCTCCCCAACAATAAGAAACAAAGATAGATAAAGCTGAGATTGCTAAAAAGAAATCAAGTGTTTTAGAAACTACTACAAAAATAACAAAACTTAATAAAGTTAGAAAGAATGATCTTGGTAATTTTTTTTCAACTTTCCAAGGATTTTTAGTTGCCAAATAATAGATTAACAATGTCATTATTATTATTAAAACCAAGAGTGCTTTTGGAAATGTTGCTGGCTGTATTCCTCTATTTAAAATAGGAGGAACAATATCAAAAGTAAAAGTTGTGATTAATAATGCTAAAGATATTAAAATAATTACAAGAGAAACTTTAAACTCATCTCTAAAAAAAAAGGGCAAACTTTTGTTTGCCCTTTTTTGCTTTTGTACATTTTTCATATTCAAATGTACTTTTAATTAGATTAGTTAATGTAACCTAAAGCTTTAAGCTGAGCAGTCATCTCCGCAAGCATTTCTTCCATTTGCTTACCCCATTCATCTGCACCTACAACACTTGTCTCATCAAGACCAATTTCTGTTAAGAAATTTTTGTAGTAGTTGTGGCTCATAGCTTTCATCATTCCAGCTTCTAATTGTTTTACTCTATCTGCTGGAGCACCTTTTTTGGTTACGAAACCTCTTACAGTAGATAAAGAAACGGGTATACCTAATTCTTTTGCTGTTGGAGAGTCTCCAATTTTAGCCATTCTGTTGTTTGCTAATACAACTGAAACACAAAGTTTACCTTCATTAATTTCAGTTAGTGCTTCACCTAAGTTTAAAACACCCACATCAATATCTCCTTTGATAAGGTTAGTTTTAATTGGCGCAACACCTTTGTAAGCAACGATAGTTGGATCTTTTAATCCACCTTTTTTTGTAAATGCAATTGCACTAACATCGTCAATACCACCAGTGTGAGTAGTTCCATATTTTAGTGATTTTGATTTTTGTGTGCTAATAAATTTTTTAGCATCTTTGATATCGTTTTTACAATTTACAACAAATAATTGGGGATCATCAGTTCCTCTAGCAAGTGGTTGCATATCACTTAACTTAACTTTAGTTTTGCCTAAAGCCATAGATACAGCGTGACCTGTAGTCCAAGTTAAAGTGTGGTTACCATCTGCAGGTAAAGACATCATGTAATCCATTGATGCTGCTCCACCACCACCTTTTTTGTTTACTAATTGCATATCCTGCTTAAGAACTCTTCTTGCTCTTAATAACATCATTCTAGTAGTAACGTCAGTTCCACCACCAAAACCAGCGTGTGTAATTGCTTGTATTGGATGACCGTCAGCTTTAGCTGATGTAATCATTAATGGAAGAGCTACAATAAAAAATTCAGTTACTAGGAAAGCGGCTGCTAAAAATAGTTTAAAGCTTTTTTTCATTATTTCCCTCTTTAGTTAATTTATATTTAATAATTTAAACATAATCTGCTACAAGACGTAAAGAAAAAAATGACTAAAAATAAATCTAACATTGCTCTTCTACTTGGTGATCCAGCTGGGATTGGACCAGAATTAATTTCAAAACTTTTAAATGATGAGATGACAGAAAAAGCAAACATCGTCATAATTGGTGAAAAGCAAGTATTTGAAAGTGGAAATAGTATTACAGGAATTTCACATAATATAGATGTTGTAGAAAATTTTAATGAGGTAAATTTTGATAAATCAAATAGATTTTTATTAGATATTTCTAAAGGAAAAAATCATAAATATAAATTATCTGAACCATCAAAAGAATCTGGCGAAAGTGTATTGGAAGCTTTAGATTTAGCTTTAACTCTTGCTAAAGAAAAAAAAATAGATGCAATTAATTTTGCGCCTATGAATAAGACAAGTTTAAAACTTGGAGGCAATAAACATTCAGATGAATTACAGTTAATGGCTGAAAAACTTGAAGTAAATAGTTTTTGTTGTGAGTTTAATGTAATAGATAATTTTTGGACAGCAAGAGTAACTTCTCATATTCCAATAAAAGAAGTTGCTCAACATATTACTAAAGAAAATATTATGAAGCCTATAAAATTAATAAATGAGGTTATGAAGTTGAATGGTGTTAAAAATCCTAGAATTGCTATTCAAGCTCTAAATCCACACGCAGAGTTTGGTACAGAAGAAAAAGACGAAATCATTCCTGCAATTGAGGAAGCAAAAAAACTTGGTTACAACGTTGATGGGCCGCTGCCATGCGATACCTCTTTTGTCGTAGCCTATAAAAATAAAAACCATGATTGTATGGTTGGTATGTATCATGACGCGTTACAATCTGGTCTTAAAGCATTTGGTTTCGATAGAGGAGTTACAGTTCAAGGTGGATTGACCGTACCAGTAACTACTACTGCACATGGATCAGCATTTGCTATCGCTGGAAAAAATGAGGCTAATCTAGCTCCGATTTTAAACTCATTTAAAATTGCATTATCAATGGCTGAAAATAAAAAGAATTAGATTTAATTATCTGTTAGTTCTTTAGCAAAAGGCATAGATGAAGCAGCACCTAATCTTGTCGTTGAAATACCTGCAACTTTATTTGCGAATGATAAAGCTTCTTTTATATCTAGATCATTTGCTAAACCGACAGCAAAAGCTCCATTAAATGCGTCTCCTGCTCCTGTAGTATCTATTACAGGTTGTTTTAGTTTATAAGCTTCCAGGAAAAAATTTTCTTTTCCGTTTGCGAAATAAATACCTTTTTCACCTAAAGTAATAATCACATTTTTTATACCTTTTTTTAACAAATCATTAGCTGCGTTTTTTATATCTTCACTTGTTTCAATTTTTTTATTTAAATAAAATTCAGCTTCTGTTTCATTGGGTGTAAAAAAATCTATTATTTTAAAAATATCCTCATCAATTTTTCGTGCTGGGGCAGGGTTTAAAATAGTTATACATTTATGTTCTTTTGCTTTCTTTAATGCGTAAATAGTAATTTCATCAGGAGTTTCCATTTGTGTCAAAAATATTTCTGAATTTTTAATTGTTTCAACTTTATTGTCTATATCGTCAGCAAATAGATGTTCAGCCGCTCCAGAAACAATATTGATTGCATTGTTTCCATCTTTATCGATCATGATACCAGCAACTCCTGTAAAAAGTTTTTCATCCTGAATAATTGAATGAGTTTTTACTCCAGCTTCCCTATAAAGATTAAATGCCATTTCAGAATGACTATCTTTACCAACTTTGGTAATAAAACTTACATCTCCATTTAATCTAGCAGCTGCAATCGCTTGATTTGATCCTTTTCCACCTGGACCTACTACATGTTTTTTTCCTAAAATTGTTTGACCTTTGCCGGGGATTCTATCTCCAATAAAACATAAATCTGCTACAAAAACTCCTAATATAGAAATAGATTTCATTTGTTAAATTTTATGACCAAACCTTGCCGTCTGGTAAAATTACACCTTTGGTTAAAACAAAACATCCAAAAGGTCTAGCATCTGTAGTTGTGACTATGCAGTATGCTTTTTTTGCTTCTTCGTAAAAATTTTGTCTAGATATTGAACCAACTTTCCAATTTTCTCCAGAAACATTTTTAACTACATCAATAAATTCCTTATGCGTCTCTGTTAATTCATCTGGTTGATCATCCACTTCCATTCTCAAAGCTGGAGATCCACCTTGTGTAACAATAAAACTATCAAGAGGAAAAACTGAGAGGATTGCTGAGGCTGCTTCTTTAATACCAACTCCATCTAATCTTATTACCTTATCATTTGAAGTATTAGAAGGAAAATTCGCATCAGCTAAAATTAATTTTTCTCCATGACCCATAGATCTTAGATGAAATAATAGTTCAGGGCTTAAAACTGGATTAATATTTATTAACATTAAAATATTATATTACATAAAAAAAAAGGGTGGAATTAAATTCCACCCTTTTTAATATTTTATTATCTAATGATTATTTAAAATCGTTAGCGTTTTCTTTTGTTACTAATTGCGTTCCTGTATCGATATTTGGATCAATACTTCCACCATTAGCTAATTCAAGAGCATATTTTACTCCATATGCACCCATGTTATAAGAAAACTGAGCAATTGTCGCTGTCATCTCTCCTTTTAAGATGCTTGTAGCTGCATCTGGTGTAGCATCAAATCCTACTACAACCACATCATTCATGTCTGCATCTTTAAGAGCCTGCATAGCACCTAAGCCCATATTATCATTTGAAGCAAATATTGCTTTAATGTTTGGATTTTTTAAAATAATCGACTCAGTTACAGATCTACCTTTTGCAGTGTCCCACTCAGCAGTTTGAGTTGCAACAATGTTTAATCCACAATTTTTAAAACCTTTTATTGCACCATCTCTTCTTAACAATGCTGTAGATTGTGACTCAATACCAGTTAAAATTGCAACATCTGAACCTTTAGGAGTTTTGTCACAAATAAATTTTGCAGCTAACTCTGCACCATTCATGTTGTTTGTTCCTATAAAAGTTACTCCTTCGTTTATTCCTTTTGTGTCAACGAATACTACAGGAACTCCACTTTTGATAGCATCATCAACGATTGGAGCAAATGCATTTGGATCTCCTGGTGCAAGTGCTAAAGCGTCAACGCCTTTTGCAAGTTGGTCCTCTACTTGGTTTATCTGTGCCTGTACATCTCCTTCTTGAGGAGGTGCAATTAAAATTAATTTAACACCAAGTTTTTTAGCTTCCTCTTCAGCACCTTTTGTTACAGATGCCCAAAAAGGGTTTCCTGATCCAGGACCTTTAATACTGAATAGAATTTTTTTACCATGTCCATCAGCAAAAGAAACTGAACCTATACTGATTGATAAAAAAATTGCTGTAAAAAAAACAACAATTTTTCTTGTTAAGTTCTTCATTTATTTCCCCCATTGTTATTTAAAAACTAAATTAAATAAAAAAAATTAGAAGAGTTCAACTGTTTATGAGGGTGATAAGACAATTTTGAATACAACTAGGACGAGTAAGTAAGTATAATTTACTTTCTAGTTCCCAAATCTCTTCTTAATACATCTATATAGACTGCAAGAACTATTATCGAACCTATTAATACTTGCTGCCAAAAAGAACTAACATCCATCAAATTGAGACCATTTCTTAGAATTCCCATAATCATTACACCTGCAAATACCCCTAGGACTGTACCTCTTCCACCAAAAAAACTTGCTCCTCCAATTATACATGCAGCGATCGCATCAAGTTCAGATTGAAGTCCAGCGTTAGGATAGCCTGAGTCTGTTCTACCTGCTAAAATTAAAGCACCAATACCAGATAGAAATCCACATAATGAATAAACTATAACTAAAATTTTGTTAACATTAATTCCAGATGCTCTAGCAGCATTTGGATTTCCTCCGATAGCGTAAATCCACTTTCCAGTTTTACTATGATTTAAAAAAATCCAAAAAATTATATATACTATTGCAATCAAAACTAAACTTACAGGAAGGTATTGCGATTTTTCTAATCCTAACCATTGAAGATCAATTCTTCCATGACCAAGGTACCTGACTTCATCTGTAAAACCACTTATAGGAGTTCCACCAGAGATTAAGTTTCCAGTTCCTCTAAATATATAAAGTGTACCTAATGTCATTATAAAAGGATGTGGCATGCGAAGTAAGGTGATACCTAGGCCATTAAATAGACCACATAAAAATCCTGCAATTAAAGGTGTAATAACCACAATGTACCAAGGCGCTCCGGCTTTAGCAACTACAGCTAAAATCATTAATGATAACATCATGATTGAACCTACCGAAAGATCTATTCCAGCAGTCACAATTACCATAAATACTCCCAAAGCTAACATTGATTGCCAAGATATTTGTTTAAAAACGTTTGTTACATTTCTCCAAGATAAAAAAACATCTGGTTGTAAAATGTGCATAACCAAAATCATAATTACTAATAAAAGAAGAATTCCATATTTTTCTAAATATGGCATTAGTTTCAAATGAAGACTTTCAATTTTTTTATCTTTATCTTCCATATTTATTTTTTTCCCATAATCCAACCAATCACTTCATCTCTAGATGTATTTGATAGGTTAGCTTCTGCAAAATTTGTTCCCTGAAACAAAGCCATCACTCTGTCACATACTGTAAATATATCATCCATTCTATGACTAATTACAATCACTCCAACACCTGTTTTTTTTAAACTATTAATTAAATCCAATACTTTACCCACTTCTTTGATTGCTAATGCAGCAGTTGGTTCATCCATAATTACTACTTTAGCATTAAAAGCTGTAGATCTAGCAATTGCAACTGCTTGTCTTTGACCGCCTGAAAGTTCCTCTACTTTCTGATCTGCACTTTTCACATTTATTTTTAATTTATCTAAATGAGCATTTGTTAATTCTTTAATTTTATTAAAGTCTAATAATTTTATAAATCCTAAATTTTTAGTGGGTTCTCTTCCAAGAAATATATTTTCACCTATTGGTAAGTTTCCAGCTAAGGCGAGATCTTGATAAACCATTTCTAAGCCTAAGTTTTGAGAGTCTCTAGGACTTTCTAAAATTTCCTCTTTGCCTTGAAAGAATAATGAGCCTGCACTAGGCTTATAAAGACCAGATAGTACTTTCATTAAAGTTGATTTTCCTGCGCCATTATCTCCAACAACTCCTAAGCATTCACCTGCGTGAACTTTTAAATTAACGTTTTCTAATGCTGTTATGGTTCCAAAATATTTTGTTATTCCTTTTGCTTCTAGAAGTGGGTTAATGGTTGACGACATAAATTATAAAATTATAAAAATATCAATTAATTGCAACTGGTTTTGAAGCTAATAATCCTACTGTCTTCAATTCAGCCTTTTTACAAAATTTTGGTTTCAAATTTTTTGATATTAAATGCATGTCCTTTAAAACTATGTCCCCCATAGCAAAAAAGGCTTCTTTTAAAGCTCCGGCTCTATGTGCTGAAAACAAAATATTTTTAACTTTTCTGATTGGGTCACTTTTTCTCACTGGCTCCTCAGGAAATACGTCAGTAGCTACATATATATCTCCTTTTTTAACTCTATTGATCAAATCTTTAAAATTTACTACTGCCGCTCGACTCATCAATATAAATAATGAGTTTGTTTTCATTTTGTTAATTAAATTTTTGTTAACTAAATTTTTATTTTTAGTCGTTACAGCTGCTAATACATATATAATTTCGCATGTTTTAAACATTTGATTTAAGCTCACTGGATTAAATCCAAAACTTTTAATTTTTTTTTTAGATAACCAAGGGTCGTAAACATTTATATCTTTGGTAAACGGTAGCAACATTGGGTATAAAGATTTTGCTAAATCACCAAATCCTAATAATCCAATTTTTTTTTCCGATAATAGTGATGCTTTTAAATTACTTTCTAATCCATATTTTTCTTTGCCTTTTACAAAATCAAAATGAGCATTATGAATATTTCTTAACAAAGAAAGTGTCATTCCAAGTGCAATTTCTGCTACAGGCTTTGAAAATACTGGAGAAGTTGCAATTACATGAATTCCTTTTTTAGAACAATAAGCATAATCAACATTATTCATAAAATTACTTTCAACATTTATTATTGCTTTCAATTTTTTTGCTTTTGACAAAATTTTTTTATCTAGGTCTGGTTGACCCATAATGAAAGTAGCCTTATCAATATAATTTTCATAAAATTGTTTTTTTTTTTTATTAGGTGCTACTAAGACTTTATATTTTGTTTTTAATTCTATTAATTTTTTTTTTGTAAAAATCAGATCTAATGTTCTTGGAAAAGGGTCAGATATAACAATTGGTTTTGACATCTAAATTAAAATTTTTTTTACTTCTTCTTCAGTAAATTTTTTTGGCTTATCGCATTTTGTTTTTATTTTTTGAGGAATTCCTGTGTTAGCTGCCCTCATGGTTGACTCGATTATATCTAATACATGTAAAGATAAATCACCTGAACACCTATGTTTTTTGTTTTTCTGAATAGAATATAACATTTCTGATAAACCAACACTCCGATAGTTTGCATTTGTGGCAGCTTCATTTGATCTTCCACTAGAAGAAGTTATGTTTATTTTTCCTAAATGCATCTTATCTGTTTTGTGTTCACCCCATTTTCCACCTTCTGTAACAGAGATAAATACAGAACCTCCAAACATATTTGGATCCGGAACAATAATCGATCCTTTTGTTCCATAAAGCTCCATGTGGTTTCTTTGATGATTAATTACATCAAAAGAAAGTGTTACCTGAATTATAGCACCACTGTGAAATTGGATTGTTGCTAAATATGTTGTAGGTGTTTCAACTTTAAATGATTTATTTTTTTTAGGTCCTACTCCATAAATTCTCTTTTTAAAAGCAGTTAATGTTCTTCCTTGAACTTGTTTTGCAGGTCCAAGTAAATTTACTAAGGTTGTGAAAAAATATGGTCCCATATCGATTACTGGACCTCCTTCTTTTTTATACCATGACTCAGGTTTAGGATGAAAAGACTCTACTCCTGGAAATGCAAAGATTGCGTTACCTAGTTTAATCTCTCCAATTAAATCTGAGTCAATTAATTCTCTAGCTTTTTGAATTCCCCCACCTAAAAATGTATCAGGAGCATTTCCAAGATAAAGTTTGTTTTTTTTTGCTAGTGATACGAGTTCTTGACCTTTTGAAAAATAAGTTGCTAAAGGTTTTTCTGAATAAACGTGTTTACCCGAATTTAAAACTTTTTTTGAGACTGAATAATGAGATTGTGGAATTGTTAAATTTAAAATAACTTCTATTTCGTTGTCTTTTAAAATTTGTGCAACTGTTTTAGATTTAATATTGTATAATTTTGCACATTTATCAGCTGCTTTTTGATCAATATCTGCACAAGCAACTATTTTAAAATTATTAAAATATTGTTGCCCCCTAAAATATGTTTCAGCAATATGTCCACAACCGATAAGACCAACCTTAAAAATTTTATTCATAAAGGTCTATACGCCTTGTCTTTGTTTGTCTTTTCCTTCTTTATAAAGTTTTAAAGCTTCCTCATTTTCCTTAGTTTTTGGGATTTCAAGTGTTGGACTGTCCCAAAAAGCTGAACCTTCAACCCATTTATATGCATGAGTTTTTATTGAAATAACGTAAGTTACTTCAGAAGCTTTTGCTCTCTTAAATGCAGCTTCAAGATCTGAAATTGAATTAACGTGCTCAGATTTTGCTCCCATACTTTCTGCATGTTTTGCAAAATCAACATCAACTAATCCGGGAGTATTAGAACTCTTTAATAAGTTATTAAATTCTTTACCACCTTTAAATAATTGAAGTCGATTGATAACTGCGAACCCACCATTATCACAAACTATAATTATTAATTTATTTTTTGTAATAACTGATGAATATATATCTGTGTTATTTAAAAGATACGAGCCATCTCCTACAAAAGAAATTACTTCTTTATCTGGATTAGCCATTTTTATTCCAAGAGCACCTGAAATTTCATAACTCATACAGCTAAAACCCCACTCTGTTTCATGAGTATTTAGCTCTCTAGGTCTCCAAACTTGAACTACTTCACCAACCAAACCTCCAGCTGCCGTAACAGCAATATCTGTTGGATGAGAATTTCTATAGATTGCACCAATTACTTGAACATAACTTGGAACTTCTTGATTTGTTGGCGCACTCTGTTTATCTATATGTTCATTCCATAATTTAAGTTCATTTTGAGATTTTTTATTCCATTCTTCCTCTGCTTTCCAATTACCTAATGCTTGTGAAAGCTCATTTAATGAAACTTTAGCATCTCCAACGACAGCTTGAGCTAAATGTTTGTTAGCATCAAATCTTGAGACATTTATTGAAACAAGTTTAAAATTTTCGTTCTCAAAATTTGCCCAAGATCCAGTTGTAAAATCTGCAAGTTTTGTTCCAACCGCAATTGCTAAATCTGTTTCTTTTGCTAAATTATTTGTATTTTTTCCACCTAAACCTCCGATTTGACCTGCAAAATGAGAATGATCTCTTTTCATAGTAGAGTATCCCATTACGGTTTGAGTTACAGGAATGTTGTGTTTAATTGCGAACTGGCTCAACTCATCCATTGCATCTGAGTAAAAAACTCCGCCACCTGAAATTATAATTGGATTTTTAGATAACTTAATTTTTTCTGCTGCCTCTTTAATTTGAAATTCATCTGGTCGTGGTCTTCTGATTGCGTGTACTCTTTCTTTAAAAAATTCCTCAGGATAATCAAATGTTTGACCTTGTATATCTTGACTTAAAGCGATACATGCCGGACCACAGTCTGCAGGATCTAACATTGTTTGAACTGCTGCTGGGAATGATTGAATAATCTGTTCAGGTCTAGTTATTCTATCAAAATATCTTGTAACTGGTTTAAATGCATCATTAGCTGTTATTCCAGGATTATTAAATTGCTCAACTTGTTGCAATACTGGATCTGGCATTCTGTTTGCATAAGTGTCTCCGGGTAAAAATAAAATTGGCAACCTGTTACTCATGGCAACTGCAGCAGCTGTAACCATATTCGTTGCACCAGGCCCAACAGAAGATGTCGCTACAAAAATTTGTTGTCTTCTTTTAGCCCTAGCATAACCAATTCCTGTAAGAGCCATATTTTGTTCGTGATGTCCTCTATATGTTGGGAGTTCTTTTTGATTTTCCTCTAGTGCTTGACCTAAACAAGCTACATTTCCATGCCCAAAAATTCCAAAGACACCTGGAAATAAAGGTTCTTTTTTACCATTAATTAATATTTTTTGAGCTATCAAATATTTTACGATTGCATGAGCACATGTAAGTTTAATTTTTTTCATAAAGTATGTTTGTCTTTTAATATGTATAGTCTTTATATATAATTCTATTTATAAATTAAAAAACCCAATTAAGTAAACTTAAAAATAAAATCTATGTACGAAAAATTTGGACAATTCATTGATGGTAAATGGCAACAAGCTGAAAAAAAAGAAACTTATGATGTAATCAATCCTGCAACTGAAGAAGTGATTGGAAAAGCGTCGAAAGCTTCATCTATTGAAGTACAGAAAGCTTTAAAGTCGGCAGAAAAAGGTTTGGAAGTTTGGAAAAATACTGCACCATGGCAAAGAGCCTATGTGTTGAGAAAAATTGCCGATCTAATGAGAGAAAAAAAAGATGTTCTTGCAAAATGGTTAACGCTAGAGGTGGGAAAACCACTAACCGAAGCTGTTGGTGAAGTCGGCGGCGGTGCTGATATTTTTGAGTGGAACGCTGAAGAAACAAAAAGGATTTATGGTCAAACACAACAAAGTAGATTTCCAGATACAAGAGTCCACGTTTATTACCAGCCAGTTGGAGTAGTGGCTGCTTTGGTTCCTTGGAATTTTCCAATAGTATTAGCTTCAAGAAAAATTTCAACTTCCTTAGCTGCTGGTTGTTCTGTCATATGTAAACCAGATGTAATTACTCCTGGGGCTGTAATGGAATTAGTTAATATTTGTAAGGAAGCTGGTGTACCAGATGGTGTGGTAAATTTATTATCTGGTGATCCTGCAGAAGTTTCTAACGAATTAATGGAGTCAGATATAATCAAAAAAGTTTCAGTAACGGGATCTACAAGAGTTGGTAAATTAATTTTAAAAAAGGCAGCCGATAAAGTTCAAAGAGTAACTATGGAACTAAGTGGACATTCTCCTTTTATAGTTTGTGAAGATGTAGATATGAATAAAGTAGCTGATATAGCAATAACTGGTAAATTTCGAAATAATGGTCAAGTCTGTATTTCTCCAAATAGATTTTATATCCAAGAAAATAGAAAAGATGAGTTTGTTAATGCTTTTATAGAAAGAGCAAAAAAATTAAAAATTGGGAATGGTATGGATGAAGGAGTTGATTTAGGACCTTTAACTACTGCAAAGAGACTGGAAGAAATAGAAAAACTTGTTGATACAACTAAAAAAGAAGGAGCTAAAGTATTAATGGGTGGACAAAGACCCTCTGGTTTCAATAAAGGATATTATTATGAACCAACTGTTTTTGATGATGTTAAAGATAATTTTACAATAATGAAAGAAGAGCCTTTTGGGCCACTTGTTCCAATTTTAACTTTTAAAACTTTTGATGAAGTAATTGAAAGAGCAAATGACAATGATTTAGGATTATGTAGTTATTTGTATACTAATTCTATGGACAAAGCTCATATTGGATCTGAGAAATTAGAGTCTGGTTGTGTAGCAGTTAATACTGGTGTTGTTGCAATTGCAGAGGCACCTTTTGGAGGAATCAAACAAACTGGTTACGGGCGTGAGGGAGGATCAGGCGCAATAAAAGATTATTTAAATGTGAAATACACTCATATGGGCTTAAAAATCTAAATTAATGAGAAAAAATAAAGTTAAACAAATGATGAAAGACGGTAAACCCGTCATCAATGGTTGGTGTGCAATTCCAAGTACAGCATCAGCTGAAGCAATGGCTCATCAAGGTTGGGACTCTCTAACTGTAGATATGCAACATGGTTTGATTGATTACAGTAATGCACTTCCAATGATGCAAACAATATCAACAACAGAAGTAACTCCTTTAGCAAGAGTAAATTGGAATGAACCAGGTCAAATAATGAAAATATTAGATGCTGGGTGTTATGGAATTATATGCCCGATGGTAAGTAATAAAAAAGAGGCTGAAAACTTTGTTCAAGCATGCATGTATCCACCTGATGGTTATAGAAGCTTTGGTCCTGTTAGAGGTTTAATTTATGGCGGAGCTGATTATGCAGATCATGCTAATAATGAAATACTAAAATTAGCAATGATAGAAACAAAAGAATCCCTAGAAAATCTTGATGAAATTATGTCTACACCAGGTGTTGACGGTATTTATATTGGACCAGCAGATTTAAGTTTAGCTATAGGTGAAAAACCGGGGTTTGACAAACCTGAGTCTACAAAAGCTTATTCGGAAATTTTAAGAATTTTAGAACATGCTAAAAAAAATAATATTTTTGCAGGAATTCATAATGGTACTACAGAATATGCAACTAAGATGATTGAAAAAGGTTTTAATTTTGTAACTATAGCATCTGATTTAAGAGCCTTAAGTGCTGGTGCCAAAGCTACAGTTGACAAAATGAAGGGTTCTTTATCAAAAAAAGATGATAGCGCTACTTACTAATCTAGTTGATCTAAAAATTTCTCAAATTGTTTTTTCTCTAAATTAGATGATTGTTTTTTTCCAGGAAATTTACCAGTCATTGAGTCTTTTTTAAAAGCTTTAAGAGCTTTTAATCTTTCAATTTTAATTTCTTGTCTTAATCTTAACAAATTTCCGTATGCTTTAGAATGTCTTGGAGGATTTTCAGTATCACCACAAATATCTTCCATAAATAAATACATGACATCAGCATTTTTCCCTGAACCTAATGAAACAGTAACAATATCTGTGCGCTTTGAAATTTCACCCATTACATTTTCTGGTATAACTTCACACTCTGCAGAAAAAGCGCCTGCATCTTCTAATCTTTTAAATTTTTGAAACAGATCACATGCTTCATCTGCAGTTTTGCCCACTGCTCTCAAGCCACCAATCCAAGTGGATTTTCTTGGAACCAAACCCAAATGCCCCATTACAGGAACATCTTCCTTAGCTAGCATTTCAACTATATCCATACTTCTAGGTGTCATAACTGCATCTGCACCACTTTCTAAAGCTTTAAAAGCTCCTCGCATAACCTCCTCTGCAGTTACGAACTCATTTAATACTAAAGCAGCTGTTAAAAATAAATTTTTTGAACCTTCTCTTACAGGAGTTACATTTTTTGCGTTTGATATAATCATATCAAATCCTGCCTTTTCTGCTGCCTCTGCTTCTTCAATGCTGTTCGCAGTAACTTGCGTAAATTTTCTTTTTCCTTTGGCTGTCTTTAAGTCTCCAACAGTTAAAGTTCGCTTTGCTGGTTTAGCAGCCCATGTATAGATATTCTTCATTTAATTCCTTTATAAAGTATATCCCTTCTATCAATAAACTCCTCAAAGGTTTTGATAGTAATTACTGAAGGTAAAATAAAAATGGATCTTTTGTCTCTCTCATTTCTAATAATTCTAAAATAACCTTTTTTAATTGCTGTATCGATATAGACGTTTGAGGTCAAATATGATTTCTCAATTACTTTAAGTAGTTGATTTTTAGTAATTGATTTATTTTTGTAATAAGCAAGCATAACCATATGCAACATTATCCAATGTTGTGGGGTTAAAGAAAACCAATTCAATAATTCATTGGCTAATCTTCCTTCAAAATCACCAAGTGATATTTCTGCTAGTTGAATTCTTTTTTGAGTTAGTTTTGGAATTTTTTTTTGTTCTTCGAAGTGTTTTGGGTATTTAAACTGTCTTTTCATTAAATAAATTTAAACACATTCAGTTTTCTATTCAATAATATTTTTATTTAGTAGTTCTTTATAAATATTGTTTACTCTGTGTACTTCCGTTGCAGTATTGAAATATCCCTCATATTCTATCTCATTTGGTGTCACGTCAAAATGATAATGACCAGCATTTCTATCGTGCTCATAAGAATGAAAGTGAGTATGCTCACCTGAATCTCTTAGATTTAATTTTCCTCCTGTTGGGTCACCTGTCCAAAGAACCGTATAACACTGCAATTTTGGTCCAACTGGTTCATAGAATTGAAGAAAATCCTTAACACATTTCATTTGTTTTGGATCGTAATACTCATGTTTTATATCTTTATAATCAGGCTGAACATGTGATCTTATTTTTCCATCTAAAACTCTAAATACTCCAGAGAGAGACATATGCTCGTTATTTTTAATATTTAAATTTTTTGACAAAGAAGACCTCATTGCTTGAGGTAAAGAACCTTGTTCTCCTTTTCTACCTTTAATTTTTATTTTAATAACTTTTCCTTGTTTGCCATCTGTGTAATAAATGTTTCCAAGTCCACCATGTTTTTTTGCAGAATATTTTTCAACAATACATTTTCTATCTGGGCTTACTCTTGCAATTATTGATTTAGACTCATCAGTAATTAAATTTTCATTAATAATTAATTCTCCACAGTGACCGTCTAAACATGACATTGCACCTGATCCAGCTCCTAAGGCATAAGATTTTTCAGAGTCAATCATTTTAGATATTTCTTGGTAGTCAAACTCTGCGCCAATAAATTTTGGATCGTGCATATAAGGCTCTCCACCAACGTCTATTATTTTTTGATTTCCACTTATTCCTTCTGATGGACAATCCCAATCTCTAAGGTTAGGACAATCTACCACTTCTACTTCAACGTTTTTGAAATTTTCAGTCAATCCTTTTTTTAATGCATCTGAAATATCTTCTAATGAGTAATCTTTAAAAGTTCCTTTTTCTATTTTTAATTGCATGATGTAAATAAGCTATAATTTATTTTGCATAATGTCTATAGATAATATATATAATTTCTATACATAAATAATTTTAAATAAGGTAACGATGATTAATAAAGATTTGAAAGTAGCTGTTCTTGGTGCAGGGGCAATGGGTTGCTTGTTTGGCGGTTTGCTTGCTGAAAAAGGTTTGAACGTAGTTTTAATTGATGTTTGGAAAGAACATGTAGATGCAATTAATAAAGATGGTTTGAAAATGGATGGACATGGTGGTGATCGAGTAATCAAAGTTAAAGCAACCTCAGATCCGTCGTCTTTAGATAAAGTAGACGCTATAATAGTTATGTGTAAAGCTACAGCTTTAGAGCCAGCATTAAACAGTATTAAAAATATCATAGGAGATAAAACAGTATTCATGTCTTTTCAAAATGGTATTGGTCATGAAGCAATTATTCAAGGTATTGTTGGTAATGAAAAAGTAATTGGTGGAACAACTACTCAAGCTTCAAACATTTTAGGACCAGGTCATATAATGAATCATGGTTCGTTACCATCTTGGATTGGCGAGTACGAGGGAGGAATTACTGATCGAATTAAAGAAATAGCAGATACTTTTACAGCACATAATCTTGAAATGATTGCTGCAGAAGATGTTAAGAAAAGAAAATGGATGAAGCTTTTTGCTTTAACAGCAATTGGGCCATTATCTGCAATTTTTGATCTTCATCATACTGATTTATATATAAACAATAAAGCAAACGAAGTATCTCGAGGTTTGGGTAAAGAAATAATTTTAGAGACAAGAGAAGTGGCGCTTGCAGATGGAGTAAGTGTTTCAGAAGATGAGTGCTTATTTATGTTTAATAAAATTGTAGATTCCATGCAAACCAACAAATCTTCAATGGCTTTTGATGTTCAATATAAGAGAAAGACTGAAATAGACTTTATTAGTGGTGCGGTTTCAAAAATAGGAAAAAAACATGGGATTAAAACACCTCTAAACGATCTGATGTATAAAATGATTAAAGTGAAAGAAGGAATGTACAGCTAAATGCTAAGTACAAATAGATTAAAAAAAGTCAAAAGTAACTTTCCTGTTTTAGTTGGAAACAACGTTGTTTCAAAAAATATCTGTAATTTATTAATAAAAGAAATCAGTAACTCAAAATCATTTGATGATATGATTATGGGGGGTAGAAATAGGATTAACAAAGGTTCAAAAAATTTTAATTTATATATCAAAAATTCAGTTAACTCCGCAAAACTTTTTAAGCTTTTTAATAGTAAGTCTTTTTATAAGAAAATTGAAAATCTTTTTACAAAAAATTTTAAGGATGGATCGTGGGTTAATTTATATAAACCACAATCATTTAATCCTAAAAAGTTTACTGTTAAAAAAAAATTAAATTCAACTGAATTAAAAAAAATGTTAGGTAATAATTATACTAATCCTAAAGTAAATTTAGATATAGACTTTTCAGTGTCAAAAGGAGGATATAGATTACGACCTCACAGAGATGATATAACTAGATTATACAATTTCCTAATTTATTTAACCGACATACCAAAAAAAAATGGTGGCTCTCTTACTATCTACAGAAAAAAAATAAAAAAAAATTTAAGAAAGAGTTTTAGAAGATTTCCAAAAATAACTGAACTCGAAATAGTTAAGTCTTTTACGCCAAAAAAAGGAACTGTCGTTTTTTTTCAATCTACTCCAAATTCTTATCATGGAGTAAAGAGGTTTATAGAGAGAAATTGTCCAAAACGTTTTTTTATTTATGGCAGTTATGCGTTAAATAAACCAGTAATATGGAATTACAAAGGGATCTCATATTATCCACATATAGTTAGCAACAAAAAAAGAATGCTTACTTCTTTTCATGACGCGAACTATTTAACCACACCACCAAACCATTGAAATTATTTAAATGATAAAATAAATTTTAATAATGAAAAATACTTTTCAAAAAAAATTATATGAGAATGGTTATTTAATTATAAAAAATATACTTAATTTTGAGAGAGACTTAAAACCAGTTCTTAATGATATGGAATTTGTAATGGATTGTCTCATACAAAAATACACTAAGAGAAAAGAGATTAAAAAAGTTCTTAATCTCGATTTTAGAAAAAAATATTCTTTTATTTCTAAACTTAATATCTATGATTTGGATCAATATTTTAATACAAGATTACCGAGAGACCACGTAAAAAAAGATAGCGATTATTTTGCTACACAATCATTGTGGAATTTAATTACTAATAAAAAAATTTTAGATGTTGTAGAAAAAATTTTGGGTAAAGAAATAATGTCAAATCCGGTTCAAAATACTAGAATTAAACAACCTGAAAAAAAATTACCAAAAGGATCAATTCATGACGGTTTAAGTGGGAGAACACCTTGGCATCAAGATGCTGCTGTTTTAAATTCTCGGGGACAAAAATTAACAGATATGGTCACAGTTTGGATTCCTTTTACTAAAACAACGAAGAAGAATGGATGCATGATTACAGTAAAAAAAATTAATAAAATGGGATTATTAAATCATATATCTGGATACAGGGGTCAAGTTGAATTAAAAAATAGTGAATTACTTGATGATATGGAGCATATTTATTTGGAAGCAAATATTGGTGATGTAATATTGTTGCACAAACACTCTATACATTGTTCTTTACCAAATAGATCTGACGACTTTAGAATAAGTGCTGACCTAAGATATAATATAGCTGGACAACCCTCTGGTAGAGAACCTCTTCCAAATTTCTATGTGAGAAGTAAAAATAAAAAAAATATTGAAATAAAAAATTTCAAACAGTGGTTGGCTCTTTGGGAAAAAGCCAAAGAAAGTCGTGTTGGTAAATATGCTTTTAAATATCCACTGCCGACTTATAAAACAAATAAAAGAGACTTATCAAAATTAATTTAATTTTATTTATTAAACTGAATCCATTTACTATTGTTTTTGCTTGAATCTAAAACAGTCTCTATAAACTTCATCCCTTCGACTCCATCATAAATAGTTGGGTAACAGTCATCTAACTCGTCATATTTTTCATTATTTATTTGAGCATTTAATCTTTTAGAAACATCAGTATAAATATTTGCAAAACCTTCCAAATATCCCTCTGGATGACCTGGCGGAACTCTTGTAACGTCGTTAGCTTCTTTATTTGCACTGCCACTACCTCTTGTTATTTTTTCAGTAGGTTTTCCAAATTTTGTATAATACAAATAATTTGGATCTTCTTGTTTCCACTCTAACCCACCATTTTCACCATACACTCTGATTTTAAGATTATTTTCATTACCGACTGCAACTTGACTAGACCATATCGCACCTTTTGCACCGCCTTTAAATCTAAGCATGATTTGTGCATTATCGTCTAATTTTCGGCCTTTCACAAAAGTATGAATGTCAGCTGATAACTCATCCAATTCTAACTCAGTTATAAATCTAATAAGATTAAATGCATGAGTTCCAATATCTCCTATGCAACCTCCTCCTCCTGATCTTTTAGGATCAGTTCTCCACTCAGCTTGTTTTAAACCAGTATCTTCAGCTTTTGTAGTTAACCAATCTTGAGGATATTCTGCTTGTATAACTCTTATTTTTCCAAGATCACCTTTTTTAATAAGAGATCTTCCATGTCTTACCATTGGGTATCCAGTATAATTATGTGTTAAAGCAAAAATTATCTTTTTATTTTCTATTATATCTTTAAGAGAATTTGCTTCCTCACTTGATAAGGCAAGAGGCTTATCACAAATAATGTGAATACCTTTTTCTGCAAAAATTTTTGCCACTGGCACATGAAGATGATTAGGAGTTACAATAGAAACAACATCTATTCCATCTGAACGATCAGACTCTTTTTCTGCCATTTCCTGATAAGTTTCATAGATACGTTCTTTTGACAATCCAAGTTTTCTTCCAGTTTCTTTTGAGTTATTAAAATCAGAAGAAAAACATCCTGCTACTAATTCGTAATGACCATCAAGTCTTAGCGCTATTCTGTGAACACCTCCAATAAAAGCGCCTTCTCCTCCGCCAACCATTCCGATACGGATTTTTCTTTGCACTAATTTATACCTAGCATTTTTTTATTAGCATCAATATCAGCACCACTTCCTGCAAAATCATCAAATGCTTTTTCTGTAGTGTTGATAATATGATTTTTAATAAATTCAGCTCCTTCTCTTGCACCATCTTCTGGATGTTTTAAACAGCACTCCCATTCAAGAACTGCCCAACCATCATAACCGTATGAAGTAAATTTTGAAAAAATTGATTTAAAATCTACTTGTCCATCACCGAGGGATCTAAATCTACCCGCTCTGTTAACCCAAGATTGAAAACCACCGTACACTCCTTGTTTTCCAGAAGGATTTAACTCTGCATCTTTAACATGAAACATTTTTATTTTTTCATGATAAATGTCTATATGAGCTAAGTAATCTAAATTCTGTAAGACATAATGACTAGGATCATAAAGCATATTGCATCTTTTATGGTTACCAACTTTTTCTAAAAACATTTCAAATGTAATGCCATCATGTAGATCTTCTCCTGGATGTATCTCGTAACAGAGATCAACTCCATTTTGATCAAATTGATCAAGAATTGGTTTCCATCGATTTGAAAGCTCATTAAATGCATTTTCAATTAATCCTTCAGGTCTTTGTGGCCAAGGATAAACATAAGGCCAAGCAAGTGCTCCTGAAAAAGTAACATGCCTATCTAGCCCAAGATTTTTTGAGGCCTTAGCTGCCATCATTAATTGATTTACTGCCCACTCTTGTCTTGCTTTTGGATTTCCTCTAACCTCAGGTGCTGCAAATCCATCAAATGCTGTGTCGTAAGCTGGGTGTACTGCAACCAACTGTCCTTGAAGATGTGTTGATAGTTCTGTGATTTCAAGATTATATTTATTTGTTACGCCTTTGATTTCATCACAATAATCTTTGCTTTCAGACGCTTTCTTCAGATCAATTAATCTAGCATCCCAACTTGGAATTTGAACACCTTTATAACCTAATGAAGATACCCACCTACAAATATTATCTAAAGAATTGAATGGCGCATCTTCACCTACAAATTGTGCTAGGAAAATTGCAGGACCTTTTATATTGTTCATTATCTCCCCTCTCTCTTTGAATTTTTCAACAATTTATTTTATATAAAAAAAATACTAGCAGGCACAACTCATCTTGGGTAGACTATTCTTAAGAAAAATAAACTAAGAGGAGATAAAATGAAAAAAATAATGATTTTATTGTTTGTTTCTCTATTTTCGTTCTCTGTAAATTCAAATGCTAAATCTATAACATTAGGATGGGCCGCTTGGGACCCAGCTAATGCTTTGCAAGAGTTAACTAAAGAATTTACAGCTGAAACTGGAATAGAGGTTAACTTTGAGTTTGTACCTTGGCCAAATTTTGCTGACCGTATGTTAAATGAACTTAACAACAAAGGTAAAACTTTTGACTTATTAATTGGTGACTCACAATGGATCGGTGCTGGTGCTGTTTATGGACATTACGTAAAGTTGAATGACTTCTTTGATAAAGAGGGAATTTCAATGAGTGATTTCTCGCCAGCTACAGTTTATGCATATTCGACTTGGCCTAAAGGTAGTGAAAATTACTACGCATTACCTGCTATGGGAGATGCATTAGCTTGGGCTTATAGAAAAGACTGGTTTGATAGACCAGAACTTAAATCAGAGTTCAAAAAGAAACACGGATATGATCTAGGAGTTCCTGCTAACTGGAATCAACTATATGATATGTGTACGTTCTTCCAAGGAAGAGAAATTGATGGTCAAAAAAGATATGGGGCTGCAATTAATACAGAACGTGGATCAGAGGGTATAACAATGGGTGTTACAGCTGCTATGTATGCATGGGGTATGGAATATGAAAATCCTAACAAACCATACGATATGGAAGGATATTTCAATTCACCACAAGCTGTAGAAGCAGTTGAGTTTTATAGAAAGTTATATGAAGACTGCGCACCTCCAGGACACTCTGATGCTTACATGGTTGCAAACTTAGATGCTTATAAATCAGGGCAAGTTGCATTTCAAATGAACTGGTATGCTTTCTGGCCTGGTGTTTCTAAAGAAGACAGTGGTGGAAGAGTTAGTGGATTCTTTGCAAATCCAAAACAAAATGTTGCAGCTGCAACATTAGGTGGTCAAGGAATATCTGTTGTTAAATACTCAGATAAACAAGATCTTGCTCTAGAATACATTAAGTGGTTTGCAAGACCGGATGTTCAACAAAAATGGTGGGATCTAGGTGGATATTCATGTCACAATGATGTTTTAAATTCACCATCATTTCCAACATCTACAGTTTATGCACAAGGGTTCTTGGACTCAATGGGAATTGTCAAAGATTTTTGGCAAGAACCAACATTCGTTGAGTTAATGCTTCCTATGCAAGAAGCAATTCATGACTATGTTGTTAATGGAAAAGGTACTGCTAAAGAAGCTCTAGATAAAATTATCGAAGAGTGGGTAGAAGTGTTCGAAGCAGACGGGAAACTTTAACATTAATAGTTAAGAAATTAAAAATTAGGGGGGGTTGAACCTCCCCTTTTTTTATTAAAAATTCATATGAGCGTTAAAAAAAAATTCAAAGGACTTTCTGATAAAGCTGTAGGTTGGCTTTTTATTGGACCAACTGTACTTCTGCTGCTAGCTATTAATATTTATCCATTGGTCTATGCAATCAAAATGTCTTTTACAAATTTTTACGCAAATAAAATTGGAAGAGAACCTCAATTTGTTGGTTTAAAAAATTATATTAAAGTTCTTAATAAAGAAGCCATATGGGAAAAAATGCAAGTTACAGCAAGCTTTATGTTTTGGACTTTGTTACTTCAAGCAATTATAGGTTTAGGTTTAGCTTTACTTCTAAACAGAAAATTCAAAGGTAATGAACTACTTACAACATTAATTGTTTTACCCATGATGTTATCACCTGCAGTCGTAGGGGTATTTTGGACTTATCTTTATAACCCTCAGGTAGGTTTATTTAATTACGTAGTTAATTTTTTTTATGACTTAGGAAGCTTTGACATGATTGGTTCAAGTACGCTTGCTCCTTGGGCTATTGTTATTGTTGATACATGGATGTGGACACCTTTTACAATGTTAATTTGCTTAGCAGGTCTAAGATCTGTTCCAAATTATTTATATGAAGCTGCAGAAGTTGATAGAGCCAGTAAATGGCAGCAATTCATATATATTACTTTGCCTTCTGTTCTACCATTTTTATTACTAGCTCTACTTTTTAGAGGGATTGAGAATTTCAAAATGTTTGACATGGTTGTTGAGCTAACCTCTGGTGGTCCTGGCTCTGCTACAGAGCTTGCTTCAATTAACTTAAAAAGAGAAGCGTTTGAAAAATGGAAAACAGGTTACAGTTCAGCATTTGCTGTTATTCTTTTTGTTACCATATTTGGTTTCGGAAATGTCTACGTAAAAGTAATGAATAAAATAAAGGAACGCTGATGGATACTTCTAGATCATATTTGGAACCTTCGTCTTTTTCAAAAAAAATGGCTGCTGCTATTATCATAGTTTATGCTGTAATTACTTTAATACCAATATCTTGGATGGTAATGACGAGTTTTAAAAATGTTGATAGTGCTATTTCATATCCACCCGAAGTTCTTTTTGAACCATCACTAGAGGGATATGTTAACTTGTTTACTAATAGGTCAAGACAGTCAAAAGAATACCTTGATTCATTACCTCCCCCAAAAAATTGGTATGAAGAACTAGTTAGAAGTAGAGAAATGGTTATAACAGGACCATCAAAGTTTTTGGGTAGATACTCAAATTCAATGATAATTGGATTTGGTTCAACATTTGCATCTGTATTTTTAGGAGCATTGGCTGCATATGCGTTTTCAAGGTTTAGGGTACCTTTAAAAGATGATTTATTATTTTTTATTCTTTCGACCAGGATGTTTCCCCCAATAGCAGTGGCTGTTCCTATATTTATTATGTATAGAAAATTAGGTCTTGGGGATACTCACCTTGGAATGATCATATTGTATACGGTTGTAAACTTAAGTTTAGCAGTATGGTTATTAAAAGGATTTATGGATGAAATTCCTAAAGAATATGAAGAAGCAGCTATGATTGATGGATATTCTAGACTTCAAGCTTTCTTTAAAGTTGTCCTTCCACAAGCAATGACAGGTATAGCTGCAACCGCAATTTTTTGTATGATTTTTTCATGGAACGAATACGCTTTTGCTGTTTTACTAACCCAATTCAATGCACAAACAGCTCCACCATTTATTCCTACAATCATCGGAGAAGGAGGTCTTGATTGGCCAGCAATTGGTGCCGGAACAACTTTATTTCTATTACCTGTTATGATTTTTACAATAATTTTAAGAAAACATCTTTTAAGAGGTATTACCTTTGGAGCAGTCAGAAAATAATGCAAGAAGAAAAGTCATTAATGAGAAAAATATTTAGAAGAGTTTACTGGGAAAACTTATCAACGATATTAATTTTAATTGGGGTTTTCATGTTGTTACAACCATTTGCGATGTGGATGTTTACTTATTCTTTTATTGTAATTTTAGTAGGAACTATAGGTTTCATAATCACAAGCCACTTTCCAGATTAATATGTCTCAAATTAAAATAGTAAATTTACAAAAATCATTTGGAGATTTTACTGCAGTTAAAAATTCTAATTTAACGATTAATGATAAAGAGTTCTTTGTTTTACTTGGACCCTCTGGTTGTGGAAAAACTACAACACTTCGAATGATTGCAGGATTAGAATTACCAACATCTGGTGAGATATATCTTGGAGATGAAGAGGTTGGAATGTTAAGAGCATCAGAAAGAGATATTGCTTTTGTTTTTCAATTATTTGCTCTCTATCCACACATGAATGTAAGAAACAACTTATCATTTCCCCTAAAAATGCAAGGTTATAAAAAAGGTGATATAAAGAGTAGAGTTGAAGAGGCAGCAAAACTTTTAAGAATTGATCATATTTTAAATTCTAACATTTCCTCTCTTTCAGGTGGAGATAGACAAAGAGTAGCTTTAGGTAGAGCACTAGTTAGAAGACCAAAAGCATTTTTAATGGACGAGCCGTTGGGGACTTTGGATGCTGAATTTAGAGAATTAATGTGTCTAGAATTAAAAAAACTACATTTAGATATTGGAGCAACCACAGTTTATGTAACTCATGATCAATTAGAAGCAATGTCATTAGCTGACCGAATTGCAGTTATGGATGGTGGTGAAATATTACAAGCTGATGAGCCTAATATTATTTACAATAAACCTAAAACTAAATTTGTGGCCTCATTTATAGGATCTCCAGGTATGAACTTTTTTGAAGTTAATGAGGGGATATCTAAAGATCAATCTTTTGTAAATATCGAAGGAGCTAAATTTGAAATTCCCAAACAACTTGAGGAGTCAAAAGGAAGTAAAAATTTCTTTGGTATTCGTCCAGAAAATTTAACTCTAAATAATAGTGAAGGTCTAAAAGGTTCAGTTTTTGGAGTAGAGTATTTAGGATCAAGAAAAATAATTACAGTTAAAACTAGTTTAGGTGAAATCAAAGTTAAAACAGATATTTCTGTTAACGTTAAATTGAGTGAAAATGTGCAGGTTAAACCTTTAAATAATAATATTATTATTTTTGACGGTCAGACGGACAAATCTTTAAACAGTGAGTTTATAAAATAATGGCAAAAGTAGAATTAAAAAACTTATTTAAAACTTATAATAAAAAAATTAGAGCTTTGGAGGATATTAATCTTACAATTGAAGATGGTCAATTTTTTGTATTACTAGGTCCATCTGGTGCTGGAAAAACTACAACACTTAGATGTATAGCTGGTTTAGAAAAAATTGATTCTGGAGATGTGTTATTTAATGATGAAAATATAACTGATGATCAACCTGCTTCTAGAGATGTGTCTTTTGTTTTTCAACAATACTCTCTTTATCCTCATTATACTGTTTATGAAAATCTAGCTTTTCCTTTGAGGTCTCCAATGAGAAAGCTTCCTGAGGAAGAAATAAAAAATAAAGTAGAGAAAATTGCGGAAATGCTCAAAATTACAAACAAATTAAAAAATAAAGCAACTGAACTTTCTGGTGGAGAAATGCAAAGGGTAGCTATTGGTAGAGCTCTAGTTCGTGAACCAAATATTTATTTAATGGATGAGCCGCTTTCCTCATTAGATGCTAAACTAAGAGAAACTCTTAGAGTTGAATTAAAAAACATTCAATTAAATCTAAACGCTACTATTTTATATGTCACACATGATCAGGCTGAAGCAACGACATTGGCAGATAAAATTGGGGTTTTAAAAGAGGGCAAAATTGTTCAAATTGGAACTCCTGAAGAAATTTATGAAAATCCAAATTCAATATATGTGTCGCAAAGATTAGGTTCACCAAAAATAAATATTTTACCAGGTTCTTTGTTTAAACTAGATAACAAAATACCAAAAGTTGGTCTTAGACCAGAAAATATAGAATTAGGTAATGGACCATACGAAGGAAAGGTTATTTCTACAGAAAATTTAGGTTCAGAAACAGTTGTGGCTATTAATTTTCAAGACAATGAAATATTAGCTTCAGTTCAAGGTAACTACAAATCATCAATAAATGAAAAGATTAATTTTGACATTAATACAAATAAAGTTTTAAAATTTGATAACGGGGATCAAAGAATCTATGAGCGTTAATTTTTTAATTTCTCAAGCAAAAAATATTCAAATAGTCATTGACGAAAATGCAGCGGAAATTGAAGCATTAGATCAAAATATTGGGGACGGGGATCATATATTTAATGTGCAAAGAGGTCTTAAGTTAGTAGTTGAGCTTGAAAATGATATTAAAAACTTACCTGTGCAAAAAGGTTTAAATATGATTGCTATGAAAGTCTTGTCAGGTATTGGCGGTTCCTCTGGAGCTTTGTTTGGAACTTTCTTTATGTCTATGGCTAAAACACCAAATTTAGATGGAAATATAGATTTTAACAAAGCATGTGAAATGGTTATAACAGGAATTAATGCAATGAAGGAAAGAGGAAAAGCGGATGTTGGAGAAAAAACAATGATGGATGTTTTAATTCCAGTATCAAAAAAACTTAATGAATTAAAAAGTGGCAATACGGATATAAATGAAGGGTTAAGTGAGATAATAAAAATTGCTGAAGATAGAATGTTGGCAACAAAAGACATGCTTGCTACTAAAGGTAGAGCTTCATTTTTAGGAGAACGTGCGAAAGGTCATATAGATCCAGGGGCTCGTTCATCACAACTTATAATAGATACAATATGCAAATCACTAATTAATAAATAGGAGGAAATATGAAAAAATTTATAAATAATGTTGACGACTTTTTAAAAGAAAGTCTCAATGGATTTGGTAAAGCTCATAGTGATATAATCAAAGTAAATTTTGAGCCAAACTTCATTTCTAGAAAAACAAAAACCAAAGAAGGAAAAGTATCTTTAATTTCTGGTGGAGGGAGTGGACATGAACCAATGCACGGTGGTTTTGTTGGTTATGGAATGCTGGATGCAGCGTGTCCAGGTTTTGTTTTTTCAGCACCTACTCCAGATCAAATGCAAGCAGCCGCTGAAAATGTAGATAGCGGTGCTGGTGTTCTGTTCATAGTTAAAAATTATTCTGGTGATATTATGAATTTTCAAATGGGTGCTGAAATGTATTCAGGTAAAAATGATAGTATCATTACTAATGACGATGTGGCTGTTGAAGACTCTACTTTCACAACTGGTAGAAGAGGTGTGGCTGCAACAGTTTTGGTCGAAAAGATTGTTGGATCACTAGCTGAGAGTGGAGGTTCGTTAGAAGAATGTAAAAAACTTGGTGAAAAAGTAAACAAAAACTCTGGAACTATGGGTGTTGCTTTTACTAGTTGCACAGTACCTGCTGCAGGCAAACCAACTTTTGATATTGGAAATGATGAAATGGAATTTGGAGTAGGTATACATGGTGAACCTGGAAGAAAGAGAGAAAAAATTCAACCATCAAAAACAATAGTCAATAATATGTTGGAAGCTATTCTTGATGATTTAAAACCACAAAAAAATGAAAAGACGCTTCTATTCATAAATGGTATGGGCGGAACTCCTCTCACTGAATTATATTTAGTATACGATGATGCTTGTGACATTTTAAAATCCAAAGGAATTGAAATCACAAGAAGTTTAGTTGGTAATTATTGTACATCACTTGAAATGCAAGGAGCATCAATAACACTCCTAAAATGTGATGAGGAAATTTTAAAAAATTGGGATGCACCTGTGCATACTGCAGCTATGCGATGGGGTATGTAAAAAGTAATTTACATTTTTAATTAATTTTCGTATTAGAAAGACCTTATTCAAACTTAAATATGAGTAGTAAAAAAAAAATTTTAATTATTCAGCCTATTCATCCTGCTGGCATAAAATTATTAGAAGGTAATTCTGATTATGAATTTGAAATAGTAGATAATACAGATAAAGAATTTTTAAAATCCAAGATAAGGGATTGTGATGGTATTTCTATAAGGACTGCAAAACTTACTGGTGAAGTGATAGAAGGTTCAAATAAATTAAAAATTATTTCAAGACATGGTGTTGGTTATGACAATATAGACTTAGAGAGCACTAAAAAAAATAATATCACTCTTGCGATTACAGCAACTGCAAACGCAGTAGCAGTAGCTGAACATGTAATGTTTATGCTGCTAAATATTTCTAAAAAAGGGAATATGTATGATGAAACAGTTAAAAGCGGCAAATTCAATGATCGAAATAAATTACCCAAAACAGTAGAATTGTGGAATAAAAATATATTGATTGCTGGTTTTGGTCGTATTGGACAAGCTTTAATAAAAAGATGTCATGGATTTGAAATGAAAGTTTTTGTCTATGATCCATTTGTATCTAAAGAAATAATTGAAAAACACGGTGGTATAAAAGTAGATAGTTTAGAAGATGCCACTAAAAGCATGGATGCTATATCCCTTCATGTGCCACTCAATGAAAAAACTAAGAATATTATCAATTATGATTTACTAAAAAATATGAAAAAAAATTGCATTATAATCAATGCTTCAAGAGGTGGAGTTATAAATGAAATTGATCTAGATAAAGCTTTAAATGAAAATTTAATTCTTGGAGCTGGTTTAGATGTTTTTGAAATTGAACCACCTGATCCAAATAATCCTTTACTTAAAAATAATAAAGTATTTTTAAGTCCACACACTGCTGCGTTCACTGAGGAATGTATGACAAGGATGGGAAAAGAAACAATTCAAAATATAATTGATTTTTTTAATAAAAAGCTGGAAAAATCAAAAACTGTTAGATTATAGAATATAAAAATTATTATTTTTTATAAATATTAACTCCACTCTTACCCAGGGTAGCTGTCAGATAATTATAACCAATTTTTGCGTATTCAAATGGATTAGCTTTGGCAGGATCTTGTTCTGCTTCTACAACTAGCCACCCTGAATAATTATTTTTTTTTAAAATATCAAATAAAGGTTTATAATCGATGCACCCATCACCTGGAACTGTGAAAGCTCCCTCTAAAAAAGCTTCTCTAAAGCTAAAATCTTCTTTTAAAGATTTCTCTAATATATTTTTTCTTATATCTTTACAATGAATATGAATTACTCTTTCACCAAAATTTTTTAAAATTTCTAACGAATTTCCTTGTGCAAATAGCATATGACCAGTGTCCAAAGTCAACTTAACAGTATCATCAGTATTTTCTAACAACCTTACTGTATCATCTTGACTTTCTATAACGGTACCCATGTGGTGATGGAAAGCAAGTGGCATTCCTTCGTCATGAAGATATTTTCCCATTTCTGAAATTTTTTCATAGTATTTCTTTGACTCTTCTAAATTCATTTTTGGCCTTGTGGACAATTTTTTATTTGGATCTCCTTGAATTGAACCAGATACTTCTGCAAAAACGATACAGGGTGAATTACAATCTTTAAATAATTTTAATTGAGCTTGAATTATAGATTTTTCTTCATCTACTGTATTTGTTCTTAAATTTGCTCCATACCATCCAGAACAAAGATTTAAATTAAATTTGTTTAAAATCGGAATTAACTCCTCGGATGTTTTAGGAAATTTTCCTCCAGACTCTATTCCTATAAATCCTGCTTGTCTCGCTTCAGATAGACATTGTTCTAATGGTGTTTCACCTCCAAGTTCAGGCATATCATCATTACTCCAGGCTATTGGTGCAACTCCTAATTTTACAGTCATAACTTTATTAATTTTTTATATTAATATTTATTCATAGAATATGGTTTAGTTGGCATCAAGAATATTTTATTTTTTAATAGTAGATGGTTTATTTCCAAAATGTACCTTGATTTATATTTTAATTCTGTTCTATTTTATTATGCTAAATTTTTCTCTAATAGGTGCAGGTAGAATTGGATATATGCACGCGAAAATTATAAAAGCACACCCAAAATCTAACTTAAAATATGTTTATGATGTTAATTCTAAATTAGCAAATGATGTAGTTAAATTAACTGGCTGTGCAAAAGCTAAATCCCCAGAGCAAGCAATAAATTCAAAAGATATTGATGCAGTTTTAATAGCGTCAGCTACTCCAACTCATACTAAATTTATAACAACTGCAGCAAAAGCAGGAAAAGCAATATTCTGTGAAAAGCCAATTGATTTGAATATTAAAAAAGTGAATCAATGTGAAAATAATATTAAGAATTATAAAGTGCCAATACAGATTGGATTTAATAGGAGGTTTGACCTAAGTCATGCAAAAGTTCAAAAAGCTTGTTTAAATAAAGAAATTGGTGATTTGGAAATGGTTGTTATAACAAGTCGTGACCCTCAACCTCCAAGTATTGATTATTTAAAAGCTGCTGGAGGATTTTTCAGAGATGCCACAATTCATGATTTCGATTTAACCAGATTTATATTAGGAAATGATCCCGTAGTTCAAATTTCAGCATTTGGCGAAGCTCTGTTTGATAAAAATGCAAAAAAAATTAAAGATCAAGACACTGGAATGTTTATTTTGAAGTCCAAAAAAGGAGTTTTAATTCATATAAATAATTCAAGAAGAGCTGTATATGGATATGATCAAAGGGTTGAAATCTTTGGAAGCAAAGGAATGGTAATATCAAATAACCAAGTTCCTAATTCAGTTGAAAAGTTCACAAATAAATCAACAAATATAAAAGATCCAATTCATTTTTTTTTTATGGAAAGATATGAAAAGGCATACAAAGATCAATTTAATGAATTTGTAAAATGTGTATTAAAAAAAACAAATCCCAAAGTTACATTTGACGATGGAAAGAAAGCGTTAATTATTGCAAATGCTGCTTATAAATCTTTGAAAAGTGGAAAAGTTGTTAATATAAAATTTTAACATGAATAGTTTTTCATTAAAAAAAAATAAAATTAAAAATACTGGTGTTGAAGTTACTGAATTAAGCTTTGGTACATCTTCATTAGGAAGTATGCCAGATACTTATGGATATGAAGTGTCAGAGGAAAGAGCTTTAGAAACTCTGAGTAGATTTTTTGAAGGGCCAGTAAATATGCTTGATACATCAAGAAATTATGCAATGGGAGAGAGTGAAAAAAGAATTGGGAGTGCTATTAAAAAAATAGGAGGTTGGCCAAAAAATTTTGTTTTATCAACTAAAATTGACAGAGATATGAAAACACTTGTTCTAGACAAAAAAAGAACCAGAGAATCTATTGAGGAGAGTTTAAAAACAATGTCAGTGGATAAAGTAGACTTACTTTTTCTCCACGATCCTGAATATGTGAAAGATATTAATGATATTAAAAAAAAGGACGGCGCATTTGACGAATTATTTAAGCTAAAGGAAGAAGGACTAACAAAAGCTGTAGGCTTAGCCATGGGAAAAATAGACATAATGTTTCCGATGATTAAAAATTGGGATTTTGATGTTTTAATAAATCATAATAGGTATACTTTGCTTAACAGAGAAGCTAACGACATGTACGATTATGCTTACAGTAAAAATATAGCTATAATAAATGCCGCTCCCTATGCAGGAGGGGTTTTAGCGAAGGGACCTAGTAATTTCAAAAAAATAACCTACCAGGATGTTTCTGAGGAAAAATTAGCACCAGCTAGAGAAATTGAGAAAATTTGTAAAAATTATAATATTGAAATTGGAGCGGCAGCATTACAATTTTCAATGAGAGATAAAAGAATAACATCAACTCTCTGTGGTGTAACTAGCGTACAAAGTATTGAAAAAAACCTTGAATGGGCAAATTTAAATATTCCAAATCAATTTTGGGATGAAATACTTAAATTACCATATTCAAGCAGAGATCCTGAGGCTGAGAGAATTTATACACCAGGCTAGTAGCATATTTCATTATTTTTGGATCGACTTAATCTGTTTAATTGTTTTTAATATTAATTTTGAGTATTTCTTCTTTTCACAGCTTGAAATATATATTCCGAAAAAAAAATTTCACTCGTGATATCCTTATATGTCTGGTCATTAATTAATTTTGCATAATTTAACCAATTATTCATAATCAAGATATCTCCCAAACAAACACCAGATAAGCTTCTACTAAAAAATTTTTTTCCTTTTTTACTTCCATTATAAATTTCATCATCAATCAATTCTTCTTTATTTTTCCATTCTTTATTGTAATTCACCTTGCTCAAATTATTAATATCTTTATATCCAGGAAATGCTAAATCAAATTCTGTACATCCTCTTTTTATTGATAAATTAAAATTCTTTTCGATTAATTTAGTCATATAGGGCTCTAAAATATCAATAATTTTTTGCGCTTCTTCTACTGACCCACAATAAACAAGACCTTTATAGGTTCCTGGTATACCCGGTCTTAACTCGATAAATGACTTTCTAATATTATCATTAGGGAAATTAATTTGATCAAATATAAAATAAAGTTTCAACAATTGAACCACAGTTGTTAAATTAATTTGAACTTTGATACAACCAAAGCAATATTTTGGTATTATTTTGAATTTGTTAAATGCCTTATGATGTCGATCACAATTTAGATTAAACCCATTTCTTCTGTGAATTTGTGAATCAAAGAAAGATAAATTTTTTAAGTTTTTCTTTAATATTTGATTACACTTTATTAAATAATCATTCAATTCTCCTGGTGAAATTTTATTTAATATAGAAATTTTAATATCAATATTTTTAATATCGTTATTAACTCTAATGATTGAATTGTTTTCATCATTTTTGGGATTAAAAAAATTCATTAAATGAATTAAATTATTTTGAGCTTGTAAATGATCTGAATTAAATTTCAAAGCATTCACATAATTTTTGACTGCTTGCTCATAATTTCCTAAATCATCATAATGAGTTGCTAAATTGTTATAAGCATTTGAATAGTCTTTTTTTATTTCTATTGCTTTATTATAATTTTCTACAGCTTTATCTTCTTTACCTAAATGACTGTAAGCAATCCCTATATTGTTATATGCCTCAACAAATTTATCATCACAATCAATAGCTTGTTGAAATACTTGAACAGAATTCTCCCAATTTTCTAAACTTAAATTTATAAGCCCATTTAAGTTAAACAAAAAAGGTACATTTTTTTCTTTTTTTAAAAGTTTGTTAGACAATATTAATGCATCATCAAATTTTTTTTGTTTATAAAGATGTATTATTTCGTCAATTTCTGATTTATCTAAATTGTTGATTTTTAAATTCATATTATAAAATTATATATTTTATAATTATTTAATAAATCTAGCATTAGTTGAACATATACATTTAAACATAACATAACAAATATGTAATTTTCTCATTGATGTTTTTTTTCTTATGATGTTAAATTTAAGTAAAGGAGGAACTATGGCTAAATTTATAGTAATGGGCAATTACACAGCCCAAGCTTTTAAAGGATTTATAGGTAATCCAGATCAAGACAGATCTGCAGCGGCCACCGCTTTATCAGAAGCAGTGGGAGGTAAAATGGAGTCTTTTATGATCACAAGAGGAGCGTACGATTTTGTAGGAGTTGTGAGTGGTAGTATTGGATTTGAAGGCGCAGCAGCAGTTAAGTTAGCAGTTGAAGCTTCTGGAGCTATAACAAATTTTACCATATTAGAAGAAATGGACATGGGTAAAGCTGCTGGCATGGCATCAAAAGCTATGGCTAATTATAAACCAGCAGGTTAAGGCAAGATTTTAAGTTAATTCTATCATGATTAATTTTATTAATTATGATAGCTTTAACTTAAATGAAAATGTTAAGAGATAGTTTTGGTAGGACTTTTCCATATATAAGACTTTCGATTACCGATGTATGTAATTTTAGGTGTGGGTACTGTTTACCTAATGGCTATCAAATTGATAAGAGCGATAACAGAAAATTTCTTCACTTAGAGGAAATTAGACGTCTAGCAAAAGTTTTTTCAAAATTGGGTGTATGCAAAATTAGACTTACTGGAGGTGAACCAACGGTAAGAAAAGATTTTTTTGATATAATCAAGATATTAAAAAATGAAGCTGGAATAAAAAAAGTTGTAATTACCACAAACGGCTATCATTTAGATAAAAAAGCAGAGATGTTAGTGGATAGTGGCCTAAACGGCATTAATATCAGCATTGATAGTCTAGATAGAAATACATTCAAAAATGTTACAGGTCATGATCGATTACCAGAGATTTTAAAAGGAATTAATATCCTACAAGATTTAAATTTTGAAAATATTAAGATCAATGCAGTTCTTTTAAATGGAATAAATGCCTCAGACAAAGATTTTGAGTCTTGGGGAGAATTTATAAAAAAGAACAAAGTGGATTTTCGATATATAGAGTTAATGCAAACAGGTGATAACCTAGATTATTTTAAAAAATACCATGTATCTTCAAAAATCTTCAAAGAATACTTAAATAAAAATAATTGGATTTATCAAACTTTGGGTAGAGATGCTGGGCCGTCACTAAATTATATCAATCCAGAATATAAAGGGAAATTTGGAATCATAGCACCCTACTCTAAAGATTTTTGCAGAAGCTGTAATAGATTAAGAATTACATCAAGAGGAGATCTTAGATTATGCCTATTTGGAAATACTGGAATAAGTATAAGACATTTATTACAAAAAGATGATCAAATTGATGAATTACAAAATCTTATAATGGATCAAATGAAATTTAAAAAAGAATCTCACCATTTGGAACTTGGTGAAACTGGTTTAACTAAAAATTTATCTACCACGGGTGGCTAATGTCAAAATTAAAAATTATAAATCAAGAAGAGCTTAAAGATTGGGCAAAAGAAATATTTCAAAAAAACTCTTTCAATATGGTTGATGTTTCTTCAAAAAAAGAAACTTTTAGAAGAGCACTTGCATCAGGTAAAATTTATGTTGGAAAAAAGGTTTTTGATCTAATTAAAAATAAGAAGATGCCTAAAGGAGATCCCATTACTTTAGCTGAAGTATCAGCTGTGTTGGGTGTAAAAAAAACAAGCGAACTTATTCCTCTATGTCACCCACTTCCAATTGACCACACGGCAACTAAAATAATTATGAATGAATTAGACAGTTCATTAGAGGTTTATTGTGTAGTTTCTGCAGTAGCAAAAACAGGTGTTGAGATGGAAGCTATAATGGGAGTTAACTCTGCCTTAATTACAATTTATGATTTAAGCAAAATAGTAAATCCACATCTTAAGATTGATAACGTAAAATTATTAATTAAAGAGGGTGGAAAAAGTGGGTTATGGAAAAACCCTGATGGGCTACCAGATTTTTTAAAGAATATTTTTTAATGAAAATATCAGTTGAACTATTTGGCGCGGCTAGAGAATTTAGTAATAAATCACATATAGACTTTGAAGTAATAGAAAATTCCTCAATTAAAGATCTTAGAAACCAGATGATAGATTTTGTTGATTTAAATTTTAAAGGGAATGAAACTTTCAAAAGAATTATTAAATCATCAGCTTTTTGTTCATCTGATGATAAAATTGTCTCAGATAATTATAAAATAGTTAAAAAACAAAACTTTAGCATTATACCTCCTATAGGAGGCGGTTAATGCTACATACTAAAATTATTGATGCTTCAAAAGTAGAGAAGATAGAAATTTCAAAAGCAGAAAATTTTTTAAACCAATCAAAATTTGGAGCTGTAATATATTTTGTTGGGACTGTAAGAGATTTAAATGAAAATAAAAAAGTTACTGGTATTACCTACGATGCCAAAGAAAGTATGGTTATCAAAAGTTTTGAAGAAATTTATGAGGAAGTAGATAAGAAGTTAAATATTAAAGAAAAAGCAGTATTTATTGAGCATGTTAAAGGATATGTGAGTTTAAAAGAAAAAAGTATTATTATTGGTGTAGCATGCAAACATAGAGATCAAGCATTTGCGTTATCTAGATATATAATTGAAGAAATTAAAAAAAGATCTCCGATTTGGAAAAAAGAACATTATAAAAATGAGGATAGCGAGTGGCTGAAAGGAATATCTCTAAATAATTAAAATGATAAAATTTAAAAATTCAGAAATTACACCAGAAAATATTTATAAAAAAAGAAGATCTTTCATTAAATCTATAGGTCTTGGTGCAAGCTCACTAGCTATGTCCGCTATACCTTTTGTAAATAAATCTTTAGCAAATGAGAGAGATAAATTAACAAGTTATAAAGATATTACGACTTATAATAATTATTATGAGTTTGGAACATCTAAGAGTGATCCTTATAGAAATTCTAAAATTTTTAAAACAACTCCTTGGGATATAACTATTGAGGGTGAAGTTGAAAAACCAATAAAATTATCTATGGAGGAAATCTCAGAATTGTTTATTTCTGAGGAAAGAATATATCGATTAAGATGTGTTGAAGGTTGGTCAATGGTTATTCCATGGATGGGTTTTTCTTTAAGTAAATTACTATCAAAAGTAAATCCAACTAATAAAGCAAAATTTGTTGAATTTGAAAGTGTGTATGACCCTGCGCAAATGAAAGGTCAAAGATACCCAGTTTTAAACTGGCCATACAATGAAGGTTTAAGAATTGATGAAGCTATGCATCCATTAACAACAGTTGTGACAGGTTTATATGGTAAAAAACTCCCTAATCAAAACGGAGCACCACTAAGAATTTTTATTCCGTGGAAGTATGGTTTTAAAAGCGCAAAAGCTATTGTTAAAATTAAATTTGTCGAAAACATGCCTACCTCATCATGGATGTGGGCTTCTCCTAGAGAATATGGATTTTACTCAAATGTAAATCCTAATGTTAATCACCCAAGATGGTCTCAAGCAACTGAAAGAATAATAGGTGAAGGTGTTTGGGCACCTAGAGTAAAGACCTTAATGTTTAATGGTTATGGAGATCAAGTTGCAAGTCTATATAGCGGTATGGATTTAAAAAAAAATTTCTAAATAAAATTGAGAAAATATTCTAAAACTCTGGTTTTTTTTCTCTCTCTTTGGCCAATTTTTGTGATTTCTTATCAAATAATTTTTAATCAATTAGGTCCAGAGCCTGTTGATAGAATCATAAATCACTTTGGAGAATGGACTTTGATATTTATTCTTTTAACTCTTTCAATGACACCACTTAAGAAAATCACCAAATCAGTAGAGTGGATCAAGTTTAGAAGAATGCTTGGTTTGTTCACTTTTTTTTATGCATCTATTCATATGTTAAGTTATGTTGGTCTTGATTATAGATTTGATTTTGAGCCACTGATAAATGATGTTTTAAAGAAGAAGTTTATCTTTATAGGATTTTCAGCTTGGCTGTTGTTAATTCCACTTGCTGTAACATCATCTGAGAGGATGGTTAGACTGTTAAAACAAAATTGGAAAAAAATTCATAGATTAACTTATATAATTGGGATTTTTGGCGTACTTCATTATATTTGGCTATCAAAAACAATATTTTTTAAACCACTAATATTTTTAATTGTTTTAATAATTCTTTTACTTTTTAGAATTAAAATTACTAGATCAGCTTCTAAAATCTGAAACTTTATCAAAATCTTTAAAGGATTTAAGGCTGCTTGTATTAATAAAATTTGTTCTATTTTTAAGCCTTTTCACCATAAATTTTGCTCCAAACTGACCTTTAATATTTTTAAATTTTTTTATTAAAGAAATATCAAAACCAATGGGATTACCTAATCTATTTTTATATTTTAATGCGTGGACTAAAAATTGTTTTTTTTTTATAGATCTGCAGATTTTATTTATATCTGATAGTTTAACAAATGGCATATCTGACTGTGCTACAATAAAGCCGTTGTCATTTTTAGATACTTTTTTTAATCCCATTTTTATAGAAGAGGCCATTCCTTTTTTATAGTTTTTGTTATATGTAAAAATAATCTTTTTATTTTTTTTAATTATTTTTTTAACTTCTTTAAATTGATGACCAAGAACTATAATAATTTTATTTGCTTTACTTTTTGTTAATACATTTAATGAATAATTTATTAACGGTTTATTTTTATATAACTTAATAAGTTTATTTTCTGATTTCATTCTTTTTGATTGGCCAGCCGCAAGTAATATTGCTTTAATCACTTTTTATAAGTTTCTGATACTAATTGAGCTATAATAGATAAAGCAATTTCTGGAGCAGATTTACCACCAAGCTTAATTCCAATTGGTCCGTGAATTGAATTAATTTCATCATTATTAAATCCAGCTTCGGCTAATCTTTGACATCTATTTTCGTGAGTTTTTTTACTACCAAGTGCTCCAATATAATAAAATTTATTTTTTAATGCGTATTGCAAAGCAGGATCATCTATTTTTGGATCATGTGTTAAAGCTATTAAGGCTGTACTTGAATTTGTTTCAATTTCTTCAAAAGCTTCTTTTGGCCATTTGTTAATAACTTTAATTTCAGGAAATCTTTGCTCAGATGCAAAATATCCTCTTGGATCTACGATACTAATTTCAAAATTTAAACTTTTTGCAAAATCAACTAAATATTGTGCAATATGCACAGCCCCAACAATAATTACTTTTATTGGTTTTATATAAGTTTCAACAAATATCTCTGAATTTTCTATAACGCCGTTTTTTTTTGATTTAAAAAAATTTTCTATTTCATTAGCATATTTTGAAAATTCTCCTTTTGGAGAAGTACCAGGTAAATAAATTTCACTATCACCATTTTCTAAATTTGTAAGAATTGCAAACTCAGTTTTTGATGATTTTTTTTTTAATATTTCTTCAAGTGTTATAATTTTCATTAGTGTATCTGCTCAATATATACCGCTATCTCTCCACCACATGCTAGACCCACTTCCCACGCGCTCTCATTCGAAACTTTAAACTCTATTTTTTTACAAGGCTTGTTGTCTTTAATTAATGATAGACATTCGCTTACAACTGCAGACTCCACACATCCTCCAGAAACTGATCCTGAAAAATCTCCTTTTTCGTTCACAATCATTCTGCTACCAACCTGTCTAGGTGATGATCCCCATGTTTGAATTACAGTTGCTAAAACTACTTTTTGATTAGCTTTGATCCAATCTTTAGCTTCATCTAAAATTTTCTCATCAAATGAATTTTTCATCTGATAAAATATAGTTTCTAACTAACAAGCATCAACAGCTTTTTTAGCCTGAGTGACAACTAAACTGGCTCTAAAATCTGCAGAAGCATGCATATCAGAGTTCATTTCTGAACTATCTAGATCCATTCCATCTATTGAAGAAGAGGAAAAATTACCTGTTAGAGCTTTCGACATTTCTTTATCATTATAAACACATGATTTTGCACCAGTAACTGCAACGTTTACATCTCCTTTATGTTTGGCAACATATACTCCAACGATTGCATATCTAGATGCAGGATTAGGATGTTTTTGATAGCTAGATTTTTCTGGTATTTGAAATTCTATTGCTTCTATTAACTCACCCTTTTTTAAAGCTGTCTCAAACATTCCTTTAAAAAACTTAGCCGCTTCAATTTTTCTTTCATTCGTATGTATTGTTGCGTTTAAAGCAATACAGGCTGATGGATAATCTGCTGATGGATCATTGTTCGCTATTGACCCACCTATCGTTCCTCTATTTCTAACTTGAGGATCACCAATTCCTTCAGCCAAACTAGATAATGATGGAATTGCTTTTTTTACATCTTTAGAATTTGAAACTTCAACATGTTTAGTTGCAGCTCCAATTGTAACTGACTTGCCACTTACTTTTATACCACTTAATTTTTTAATATTTTTTATATCAATTAAATCTTTGTAAGTAGCCAATCCTAATTTCATTGAAGGAATAGTAGTCATTCCTCCTGCTAAAAAAGCAGAACTAGATGAAGCAAGTTTAGATGCCTCTTTACTATCTTTTGCTGAATGATAATTAAAATCTTTCATAAACCTCCTATGCTGCTTTTGCGTTAGATTTTTTTAGATTTTTACAAGCCTTCCACACTTTTTCAGCAGTAGCTGGCATAGTAACTTCCTGTCCACCTAAAGCATCAATAACGGCATTCATTACTGTTGGTGGAGCCGCTATAGCTCCTGCTTCTCCACAACCTTTAACTCCTAAAGGATTTGTGGTTGCATGTGTACAAGTATAACCAATGTTGAACTCAGGAAAATTATCTGCACGTGGCATCGTATAATCCATATAAGATCCAGTCATCAACTGACCTGTTTCATCATACTCTGCATTTTCATACAATGCTTGACCAATACCTTGAGCAAGACCACCATGAACTTGTCCTTCGACAACCATTGGATTAATTATTCTTCCAAAATCATCACAAGCTGTATACTTTTCTAGCTTCACATGACCTGTTTCTGGATCTATCTCAACTTCAGCAATATGTGTTCCTGCTGGAAAAGAAAAGTTTGAAGGATCATAAAAAGAAGTTTCTTTTAAACCAGGCTCATCACCCTCTGGCAATGGAGATTTCATTTCATCTCTTACACCCGGTAAATAACAAGCAAAAGCTACTTCTCCTATTGTTTTCTTTTTATTTGATTTAGAAACAATAAATTCACCATCTTTAAACTCAACATCTTCTGGATTTGCCTCTAACATTTTTGCTGTAACTCTTTTACCTTTTTCAACTATTTTTTTACAAGCATTAACAATTGCGATACCACCAACAGCTAAAGATCTAGAACCGTATGTTCCCATACCAAATGTTCCTTTATCTGTATCTCCATGAACTATATCTATATTTTCTATTGGTACACCTAACTCATCAGCTGCTATTTGAGCAAAAGTTGTTTGGTGACTTTGTCCATGACTATGTGAACCTGTGTAAACAGTGACTTGTCCAGTTGGATTAAATCTAACCTCTGCAGATTCCCATAATCCAACTCCACATCCTAAAGACATTACAGCAGCCGAAGGAGCAATACCGCATGCTTCAAAATATGAAGTAACACCTATTCCTCTTAGTTTTCCTTTGGCTTCAGACTCTTTTCTTCTTGCGTCAAAACCTTTGTAGTCTGCCATCTGTTTTGCCTTTTCCATTCCAGCAACATAATCGCCAGAATCTACAGTATGAACTAATGTTTGTTTAAAAGGAAATGCTGTAGGGAAATTTTTAATTCTAAGTTCAGTTTTATCTATACCTAATTCCATTGAAGCTTTTTCAACTAATCTTTCAATAGTGTATGTAGCCTCTGGTCTTCCTGCACCTCTATAAGCATCTACTGGAGCTGTATTTGTATATACAGCTTTGACATTTGTATAAGCTGCTGGAATTTCATAAACTCCAGTTGCGCAAGGGCCAAATAAATAAGTTGGAGTCACTGTGCCGAATACTCGAGCATAAGCTCCAAGGTTTGCTATAGTCTCATTTTTAAAACCAAGAAACTTCCCATCTTTAGTAACCGCTAATTCTGCATGAGTTACATGATCTCTTCCATGTATGTCAGTTAAAAAAGACTCTGATCTTTCTGCAACCCACTTTATAGCTCTATTAATTTTTTTAGCTGCCCAGCTACAAACAATATCTTCGTTGTAGACATTAATTTTTGAACCAAAACCACCGCCAACATCTGGAGCTACAACTCTTAACTTATGTTCAGGAGCTACATTTCCAAAAGCAGACATTATCAATCTTGATAAATGTGGATTTTGACTTGTTGTATATAAAGTAATCTCTTCAGATGCTGCATTGTAATCGGCAACACATGCTCTTGGCTCCATTGCATTTGGAATTAATCTATTATTAATGATATCAATAGAAATTACTTTATCGGCCTTATCAAATGCTTCTTTGACTTTTTGTCTATCGCCTAACAACCAGTCAAAACAAAGATTTTTATCGATGCCTTCATGAATAGTATCTCCGTTCATAGCATCTGCAGTACTTGTGACTGCTTTTAATACTTTGTAATCAACTTCAACTTTTTCTGCAGCTTCTTTTGCTTCTGCTAAACTTTCAGCAATTACAACTGCAACAGGATCTCCAACAAAATTTACATTATCTTTAGCTAGCGGAGGGTTTCCAGGACATTTCATTTCTGTACCATCTTCACTTCTGATTGCCCAGCCCGCAATTAAACCTCCAATTTTATCATCTGCTATTTCTTTGCCTGTAAGTATGCTTACTACTCCTGATGATTTTAAAGCTTTATCAATATTTAATTTTTTAATAGATGCTCTTGCATGTGGAGACCTAACAAAAATTGCATAAGTTTGATTTGCTAAATTAATATCTGCTGTATATCTACCTTTACCAGTTAAAAATCTTTTATCCTCTTTTCTCTCAACTCTAGAACCTACTAAACTTGCCATTTTATATTTCCTCCTTAAAATTACATTTTTGTTGCTGCTTCTTTAACTGCTGAAACAATATTTTGATAACCAGTACATCTACAAATATTTCCCTCTAACCAATCTCTAATTTCTGTATCTGATGGTTTTTTATTTTTTTGTAAAAGATCAACTGCGCTCATAACCATTCCTGGAGTACAAAAACCACACTGTAAGCCATGAAGTTTTTTGAACGCTTCCTGCATTGGATGCATTTTTCCATTTGTTTCTAAACCCTCAATTGTTGTAACTTTTGATCCATTAACATCAGCTGCTAAAGCCGTACAACTTTTTAAAGAATTTCCATCAACATGAACTACACATGCTCCGCATTGACTAGTGTCACATCCAATATGTGTACCTGTTAACTGTAAATGCTCTCTTAAAAATGTAGATAGTAAAGTGTTATCTGAAGCCTCTTTTTCGACTTTTCTTCCATTAACTTCTAGTGAAATTTTACCCATAATCTCTCCTTTAATTAATATCTTTACCCAATAAGATTTAAACATTTTGGGAATATAAAGGCAACTATCAAATTTAAACTCTAGTAAAACTAGAATTTATTTTAAAAATATCCAATAAATTAAGAAAATTCCTAGAACTACTGCGGCAGTTAAATATCTATAATTAATTTTTGACACAGGTGCTTTTTGATCGTCGGACTCAGCTATCTCACTTGATTCATTTTTTTCAGAAGAAATTAATTCAGAAAATTTACCAAAAAATATATCTGCCATTTTTTTTGCTGTCATATCTATAAGTCGTGAACCTACTTGTGCAATTTTACCGCCTACTTGTGCTTCAACAGAATAAATTAAATTTGTTCCATTGTCTGTATCCTCAAGTTTAACTTCAGCTTCTCCTGAAGCAAAGCCAACTAGAGAGTTTCCAGATCCTAATATTTTATAGCTGTTAGGAGGGTTTAAATCTTTTAACTCAATATCGCCAGAAAATGTTGCATTAAAAGGTCCAATTTTATTTGTAGCTTTTGCAGAAAATTCAGTTTCAGATTTTTTATTAAACTCTTCACATCCAGGGATTGCTTGTTTTAATATTTCTGGATCATTTAATGCTTCCCAAACTTTTTGTTTTTCTAAATTAATTTTATAAGATCCTGTTAATTTCATAAATTAAACATATAATAAATTATGGACGAAAATACAAAAAAAGAATTACAATCTGCAGCTTTTGAAAGATTAATTTCTCATCTTAGAGAAAGAAAAGATGTGCAAAATATTGATCTAATGAATCTTGCGGGTTTTTGTAGAAACTGTCTTTCTAAATGGTACCGAGAAGAAGCTGGAAAGAAAGGTATAGAAATTTCAGATCCTGATGCAAGAGAGCATGTTTATGGGATGCCTTATTCCGAATGGAAAGATAAATATCAAAAATAATTATTTCTCTTTAAGTCTAGGAAATAATTCTACAAAATTACAAGGTTTGTGATTTATATCTAGTTGATGCTTTAATATTCCATCCCATGCATCAGTAACACCTCCAGAAGATCCGGGTAATGCAAATATATATTTTCCATTTGATAAAGCTGCACAGGCTCTTGATTGTATAGAGGATGTTCCAACCGTTTTTAAGCTTATTGTTCTAAAAACTTCTCCAAATCCAGGAATATGTTTATCTGCAATTTCGTCAATCGCTTCAGGAGTTATATCTCTTCCGGTTAAACCTGTTCCTCCAGTAGTTATTATTACATCTATATTTTTTTGATCTGTCCATTCTTTTAAGATTTTAACAATATCCTCTTTATTATCTTTGCAAATTTTTCTATCAATTAATTGATGTTTAGCTTCTTTAATTTTTTCAACCAAGATTGCACCTGATTTATCATTATCAAAAGTTCTAGTATCTGTTACAGTTAATAAAGCTATATTTACATCCATAATTTAAAAATGATTATATTATCAATTCTTTTCTTTGTAACTGCATTAATATACTCAAGTGTTGGTTTTGGGGGAGGCTCAACATATCTTGCAATACTTTTAATTTGGGGTGTACCTTACACAATATTTCCCGTTATAGCTCTTGTATGTAATATTATTGTTGTATCTGGTAATTCTATCAATTTTATAAGATCTAAAAATATAAATATTAATTTACTTTTTCCTTATTTAATTGGCTCTATTCCTTTTGCATTTATTGGAGGATCAATAACAATTGAAAAAAGTTTATTTGAGATTTTATTATTTTGTGTTTTGTTAGTTGCAGGCATTTTTTTATTAATTGAAAGTAAATCTTTTAATAAAGAGCAAATTAAAATTAATAAAATACCAAGATTAATCTCAATTTCTATTGGATCGATAATTGGCTTTATGTCAGGGTTAGTAGGTATTGGTGGAGGAATTTTTTTAAGCCCTTTTCTATTTTTAATGAAAGCTGGATACCCTAGACATATCACCAGTAGTGCATCTTTGTTTATTTTAATAAATTCTATCTTTGGAATAGCTGGACAGCTGACAAAAGATCAGGTTTTAGATCAGGTTACTAACTATTGGCCATTGTTTTTAGCGGTGCTTATTGGAGGACAAATTGGTAGCTTATTAAACATTAAATTTTTATCGAATAAAATTTTGGCTCTACTAACTTCTTTTCTTGTAATTTTTGTCGCAATAAGAATGGGGATAAAACTTATTGCTTAATCTTGAATAAATATGCTTTTAATATATTTAAAGCATTGTGAAAAATATTAAGCCTTTTGGTCCATCAATTGGAAAGACAAAAATTTCAAAGAAATTTTTAAATATCTTGAACAAAGAGATTGATAATAAAGTTTTAACAAAAAATAATGATTATAGTGCTAAATTAGCTAGTCAAATTAAAAAAGAAATTAAAATTTCAAATAATTTTATAAAAAAGAATTTAGAGAGAGAAATAAAAAAAAATATCAAAGATTTCCTTAAAAATGAAAAAATTAAAAAAGTTAAAAATATAAAAATATTAAATTTATGGGTAGTTAGTCAATTTAAAGATGAATATAACCCTATTCATTATCATGATGGAGATATATCTGGTGTGGGTTATTTAAAAGTCCCAAAAAATATGACTGTAAATAAAATTTTAAAAAATAAAAAAGATAAGACTAATGGCACAATTGATTTTATAAACGGACAAAGGGGTTTTTTAAGCAGAAGTATTTTTAATATTGTGCCTAAAGAAAGAGACTTAATAATTTTTCCAAACTATTTAATGCATACTGCATACCCGTTTAATATCAATGCTGAAAGAAGATCTTTTTCTTTTAATGCTAAAATTATTCTTAGAAAATAATGATTAATAAAGATTTTTTTAAAAAAATTAGAATATTAGATGGAGGAATGGGTCAAGAATTACTTGCAAGAGGGATGAAGCCAAATTCAACTTTATGGAGTGCTAATGCAATATTAGATGAAAATTATCATCAACTTGTTTTAAACACACATATTGATTTTATAAAAGCAGGTGCAGAAATAATTGTCACAACAACTTTTGCTACACGGCAAAAACGTTTAAAAGAGAATAATCTTTTAGATAAATTTGAATATTTAAATCAAAAAGCAGGTGAAATTGCTCAAACTGCAAAACGAAAATTTCCCAATACTTATATTGCTGGTGGTATACCTCCACAAAATTTAACCTATGAAGCAGATGATAGAGGTGAGGTCGAAATTACAGAAAACTTTAATAGTCAAGCAAAGGCGTTAAATCCATACGTTGATTTTTTTTACTTTGATGTTTGGAGTAGTGTTAAAGAGGTTAAGTGTGGAATTGAGGCTACAAAAGAATTTAAAAAACCATATTTAGTTGGATTACATGTATCTGAAGGAACAACTTTACCAAGTGGGGAAAAGATCAGAGATGTCAAAAAAATAATTGATGAAAACGCTCTTGGAGTGCTGTTGTCTTGTGTTTCCCCCGAAAATTTTGAGAAAAACTTAAAAGAATTAAAAAGTTTAAATATACCATTTGGTTTCAAATTAAATGGTTTTGTTACCACTAAACTAAGAGAAAGTTACACATCAGTTTTTTTAGGAAAAAAATCTAATCCAAATGAAATTTTGGGAAAAAGACAAGATTTGACACCAATTAAAATTCAAGAAATTGCTAAAAAATTTAAAGACGCTGGGGCAACTATTCTTGGGGGATGCTGTGAAACAAGTCCTTCACACATAAAAGCAATCGCAAACCTTAAGTAACGTTTTTATAATCTGCTTTTCTTGCTAAATATATTCCAATAAATACAGCAATTAATGCAACTATAATTTTTGAGGTAATTATTTCATTAAGAAATATGTATCCTAAAATAATTCCAAATATTGGAATGATATATGAAACTTGTGAATGAAATATAAGGCCATTTGTTTTTAAAATTTTGAATCTCAATAACCATGCTATCCCGGTAGGAAAAATTCCTAAATATATTACCGATATAATAGAGTCAGTTGAAGGATTTAACATCCAAGGTTTTTCAAAAATTAAAGTGAATGGTAGAAGTATAATTGTTGACCAAATTAAAATTGAACCTGTAACATTTTCATTTTCTTTATTACTTATTTTTAAGGTTATTACTCCTCCAATTACATAGCAAGTTGATCCAAGTAGAATTAAAAGTGCAGCAACAAAGTTATTTTCATTAATTAAAAAGTCATCTGAAAACAAAAATACTATTCCTGAAAATCCTATTAATAATCCAATAGTTTTTAATAAGTTAAATTTTTCTCCTTTTAAAAAAAAGTGAGCTAGAACTGTTGAGCTTAATGGGGTTGTAGACATCAAGATAGCTGCTAAGTTACTTTGAACAAAATTTACTCCATAAGATATTAGTATGAATGGAATAACTAAATTTACCAATCCAATAATTGCAAACCACTTCCAGTCTTTTGAGAATGCTTCAATTTTTATATTTTTATAAAAACATAAAATTACAACTGGTATAGCTCCCAAAAAAGATCTTAAAAAACCAATTGTAATAGGTCCAAATGAGTATGTCGCAATCTTTATATTAAAAAAAGCAGACGCCCATATTAATGACAACAATGTCAACAACAAATAATCAACTAATTGTGGTTTTCTCATTCTGTTATTTCGTTTATCTCACCAGAGGTTAAGTCAATTAAATTTTCAAAATTTATTTCGAATACTGCATTAGGATGACCTGCGGCTGCAAAAATAGAAGAAAATCTATTTAAAGTTTTATCAATAAAAATTTTTATTTTTGTTAAATGTCCTGTTGGAGATACTCCACCAATTGTATATCCAGTAATTTTTTTAACATCATCTGGGTTCGCCATTGAAACATCTTTTTCATCTAAAATTTTTTTTAATTTATTTAATGAACACCTTTTATCTCCAGAAACTAAACATAAAACATAACTATCCCCTGCTTTAAAAAGTAAGCTTTTGACAATGGCTCCTACTTTGCAACCTAAAGCTGTAGCTGCATCGTTAGCTGTTCTGGCAGTTTTCTTCAAAACAATCACTTTAAGATCTGGGTTAAATTGTTTTAGCGATTTTTCTGCTCTTAAAACTGGCTCTTTATTTAGTATTGAATTCACAAGTTTAATTAATTTATTATTTAAGTGACTAATTACACTACTTATGTGAAAATTGCATAGGTGTTATTTATTAAATAAGCAATATTTTTAAGTATTTTTTTGCTAATTAGGCCAAACAAAATTACATAGGAGACAAAATGAGTGTAGCAAACGTATTAAAATTTATCAAAGATAAAGAAGCAGAATTTGTGGATCTAAGATTCACTGATCCAAGAGGTAAACTTCAACACTTAACAATGGATGCTTCAATAGTTGATGAAGGTATGTTGAATGAAGGTGTCTTTTTTGACGGTTCGTCTATTGCTGGTTGGAAAGCAATTAATGAGTCTGACATGATTTTAAAACCTGATACTGCAAGAATGTTCATGGATCCTTTTACGTCTCATAATACTGTGGTTTTATTTTGTGACATTCTAGATGCGATTAAAAAAGATCCTTATGAAAGAGATCCAAGAGGTGTTGCTAAAAAAGCTGAAGAATATTTAAAAGCTTCGGGTATAGGTGATAAAGCTTTTTTTGGACCTGAGCCAGAATTTTTTGTTTTTGATGATGTAAGAATCAAAAATGATATGAATGAGTGTGGATTTAAATTAGATAGTAAAGAAGGTCCTTACAATTCAGGTAAAGAATATGAAAATGGAAATATGGGTCATAGACCTCAAATTAAAGGAGGATATTTCCCAGTACCACCAGTTGATAGTGAACAAGACATGCGTGGTGAGTATCTTAAAAATTTGAAAGAAATTGGTATTAAAGTTGAAAAACATCACCATGAAGTTGCTCCTAGTCAACACGAGCTTGGAATGTATTTTGGAACTTTAGTAAACCAAGCTGATAACGTACAATTATATAAATATGTTGTTCAAATGGTTACACATTCATTTGGAAAAACTGCAACATTTATGCCAAAGCCGGTTGCTGGTGACAATGGTTCAGGTATGCACATCCATCAATCCATTTGGAAAGGTGATACTCCAGTGTTTTCAGGTGAAGCTTATTCTGGATTAAGTGAAACTGCATTACATTATATTGGAGGAATTCTAAAACACGCCAAAGCAATTAATGCTTTTGCTAACTCTACAACAAATAGTTACAAAAGATTAATTCCAGGTTTTGAAGCTCCAGTTCTTCTTGCTTATTCAGCAAGAAATAGATCCGCTTCTTGCAGAATACCAATCACATTAAGCAAAAAAGGTGCAAGATGTGAAATTAGATTTCCAGATGCTGCAGGAAACCCGTATTTAACTTTTGCAGCTATGTTAATGGCTGGAATTGATGGAATTAAAAATAAAATTCATCCAGGTGAGTCTTTTGATAAAGATTTATATGAATTACCACCTGAAGAAGTTAAAGCTATCCCAACAGTTTGTGGTTCTTTAAGAGAAGCAATGGAAAGTTTAGATAAAGACAGAGAGTTTTTAACTCAAGGCGGTGTCTTTACTGACGATCAGATTGATGCTTACATTGCTCTTAAGTTTGAAGAAATTCACAAATTTGAACATGCACCTCATCCTGTAGAGTTTGAGATGTATTACAGTAGCTAATAAACTTAATTACTGTCTAGTTGTTGCAATTGTATCTTTGTTAACACCTTTCTTGACTACGTAATCTTGTGTTCCGTTAGCGCCGGTTTCCACTTCTTTACGTAGTTCTTTAAAGAATGCTTTTTCCTTTAAAGAGTCTTTTAAGTTTTTAACAAGATTTTTAAACTCAAATTTGTTCATAAAGAATCTATATACTAGATATGCATATAATGCAATACAGATATGCGATAAATGGGATAATACAACTTACGATATTTTAAAAGACTCTCCGCAACCACAACGCTCAGTTTCATTAGGATTATTGAACACAAATGATGAGGACAATTCCTCCTTTTTATAATCCATTTCAGTGCCAAGCAGATACATAATAGCGGCTGAATCAACGAATACTTTCACGCCTTTATCTTCTATAACTTCATCGCTGGGGTTTAACTCTTTTGTATATTCCATTACATAAGACATCCCCGCGCAACCACCTGATTTCACTGATACTCTAACACCGATAGAATCTTTTTCAGCGTTAGACATTATCTCTTTTATTCGTAATGCTGCGTTATCACTTAATTTAATTATAGGGTTCATTATAAATTCAATTCCAATTTTGCTGCTTCTGACATCATATCTTTATTCCACGGTGGATCCCAAACTAACTCAAGATCAACATCCTCTATACCTTCAACTTGCATTGCACCATCTTTTACTTCTTTAGGTAAACTTTCAGCTACTGGGCAATTTGGTGTAGTCAAAGTCATTTTAATTTTAGCAAACTTATCGTCCTCAACCTTAATATCATAAATCAAACCCAATTCGTAGATATTTACAGGTAACTCAGGGTCATAAATTTTTCTTATTTCTTCAATTATTTGTTCTTTTTTTGACATAATTTAATTTTCCGTTTTTACTTCCTCTGTTTTTTCATCAAAAGCAGAAACCATTGTATGCCAAGATAAAGTTGCACACTTAACTCTCATTGGATATTGCTTAACACCAGATAAACACATTAGTTTAGTTTTTTCATCTTCGCTCAAATACTTAGATTTTAATTCAGGATTTTCCTTAATCATACCTAAAAAATCCTCAACTATCTCTTTAGCCTCATGCTCATTTTTTCCTTTAATTAAATCTGTCATTATAGAAGCTGAGGCCATTGATATCGCACAACCACTACCTTCGAAGGATGCATCTTCTACAATTTTTTGTCCATTTAGTTTTAAATAAACATGAACATTATCACCACAAAGTGGATTATTACCTTTAGCGTCTTTATTAAAACCTTCTGTCTTTCTAAGATTTCTAGGATTCTTACCGTGTTCTAATATAATTTCTTGATAAAGTTCTTTTAAATTCATTATAAATTAAATATTTTTTTACAGTTGTTAATTGACTCATTCAACTGATCTAAATCCTCTTTTGTATTATAAATACCAACCGATGCTCTAGCACTAGCTGGAATATTTAATTTGTCATGTAGAATTTGACAACAATGATGTCCTGCTCTTATTGCAACCCCGTCTTCATCCAAGATAGTTGCTATATCATGAGGGTGAACTCCTTCTATAGTGAAGGATAAAACCCCTCCTTTATTTTTTGGATTTCCGATAAGTTTAACTGAGTTATTTTTTTGTAATAGTTCTTGCCCGTATTCAACTAAATCAGCTTCATGTTTCATGACATTTTCGATACCAATGCTTTCTAGAAATTTTATTGATTGGTCAAAAGCAATTACTTGTGCTGTAGCCATAGTACCAGCCTCGTATTTATTAGGTAGTTCACCATAGGAAATCCTATCTTTTTTAACTTCATTTATCATTCCTCCACCACCTTGGTATGGAGGTAATTCTTCTAACCATTTTTTTTTGCCATATAGAACTCCCAAACCTGTAGGTCCATACATTTTGTGACATGAAATTGCATAGAAATCACAATCTAAATCTTGCATATCTAGTTTTAAATGTGGTGCTCCCTGACATCCATCGACCACAACAATTATTCCTTTTGAATGTGCAAGCTGCGTAATTTCTTTTACGGGTAAAATTGCACCTGTTACATTCGACAGATGAGTAATAGAAATTAATTTTGTTTTTGGGGTTATTTTCTTTTCTATTTCCTCAAGTGTAATTTCACCTTCTTCATTTATTTCAGCAAAATTAATTTTTATATTTTTTGATTTTCTTAAGAAATGCCATGGCACATAATTTGAATGATGCTCAAGTTCTGTAATTAATACTTCATCACCCTCCTGTAAGTAACTTTGACCCAATGTATTAGCAACTAAATTTAATGCTTCAGTAGCACCTTTTGTAAAGACAATTTCATTTTTATCTTTAGCGTTAATATATTTTTGAACAGATGTTCTTGTATTTTCATACAAATTAGTAGCAGCAACTGCAAGATAATGGACACTTCTTCCAACGTTAGAAAATTGTTTGGTATAAAATTCATTAATCCTATCCACAACTATTTTTGGTTTTTGTGAAGAATTTGCGCTATCTAAATAAACTAAATCATTATTTTGAATTTTTTCATCAAAAATTGGAAATTCTTTTTTTATCTGATCAATATTCATTCTTTAATTCCAAGCATATTTTTTATTAAGTTTTTTATTTCTGAATCGGTAATTTTTTCCACAACATCAAGCAGAAAACCATTAATCAATAGCTCCCTTGACTGCTGATAACTTAGACCTCTAGACATTAAATAAAATATAGAGTCTTCATTTAAACTACCTGATGCCGAACCATGTGAACACTTAACGTCATCAGCATAAATTTCTAGTTCTGGCTTGGCATTAAACTCCGATTCTTTATTTAACAATATTGCTTTGCTCAATTGATATCCATCAGTTTTCTGAGCATCTGAATTTACAAATATTTTGCCTTGATACACTGCTTTAGAGCTTTGTTCTAAAACACTTTTAATTAATTGATAACTTTTTGTATTTTCAGTTAAGTGATTTATTATTGATCTAATTTCGTGATGTTTATCATTATTCAATGAAAAAACACCATTAACAAAAGCTGATGCATAAACTCCGTTTAAATTACAGTTTATCTCATTTTTAGAAAAATTTGATCCAGAAGATAAAATAAATGTTTCAGAAATACTGTTCTTGTCTTGATCAATATTATTAAAAGAATACTTAATATTTTTATTCTCAAATTTATCTACTTTATAGTTTTTTAAAACAGCATTTTCCTTTAATTTTAAGTTATAAAATATATTTAAAAAATTCTTTTCAGATGCATCATTAAACAAATCAATTAATCTTAACGAGCTATCCTTGTCTAGTTCAAAATTAAGTCGTAAATTAATGTTTTTAGACCAAATTTTTGAATTTGTTGTATGATAGATAATAAGAGGTTTTGCTAACTGATAACCTTTTTTTACCAATATTTTAAAACATTTATTAGTAAAGGCATTATTTAAGTCAGATAATGAGTTGCTATTTTGAAATTCATTTATAGTTTCTGATTGATCAATTATTTCTATTTGATCTTTTTTTTCATATTCAAAATCAATTTTTTCAATTCTACCATTTATAAAAACTATTTTATTATGCTCTAATCCATCTACAAATACAGAGGTATCAACTTTATTAGTAGAAGCTTGATCGTTATAAAAACTAAGTTCTCCAATATTATTTTTTATTATTTGATTAAGATCTGAAAATTTCCAATCTTCTTCTTTTTTATTTGGAAAACCTTTGTCTATAAAATTATCTAAACAAAATTTTTTTATCTCAATATCTTTTTGAGATAAACTTAAATTTTTTATACTATTATCAAAATCTTTTTGTAATTGTTCTTTCATTTAATTAAAATTTTCGTATCCTTTTTTTTCTAATTCTAAAGCTAAATCTGGACCACCAGATTTTACAATTTTTCCATTCATCAAAACATGAACAAAGTCAGGTTTTATATAATCAAGTAATCTTTGGTAGTGTGTAATAATTAAAAATGAATTATTTTTATCTCTTAATGTGTTAACTCCATCTGCAACAATCTTTAAAGCATCAATATCTAAACCAGAATCTGTTTCATCTAAAATTGAAAGTTTTGGAGCTAGCAATGACATCTGTAAAATTTCATTTTTCTTTTTTTCACCTCCAGAAAAACCAACATTTAATTGTCTGTTTAATTTTTCCTCATCAAATTTTAATTCTTTAGACTTTTCTTTTACCAACTTAAGAAATTCAATAGCATCAAGCTCTTTCTCACCCCTAGCTTTTCTAACAGCATTTAAAGAAGTTTTTAAAAATATATTTGTATTTACACCTGGAATTTCTAAAGGATATTGGAAAGCTAAAAATATACCCTTGTGTGCTCTTTCCTCTGTTTCAAGTTCAAACAAATCTTTTTCTTCAAAAAGAACTTCCCCTGAAACTTCATAACCTTTTTTTCCGGATAGAATATTTGATAATGTACTTTTTCCAGATCCATTAGGGCCCATAATTGCATGAACCTCACCGGGATTTATATCTAAGGATAGTCCGTTTAAAATAGACTTATTATCGATGGTTGCATTTAAATTATTTATTTTAAGCATATTAACCAACACTTCCTTCCAGACTGATACCTACTAGTTTTTGCGCTTCTACAGCAAATTCCATAGGTAATTGTTGCAATACTTCTTTACAAAAACCGTTAACAATTAAGCCAACAGCTTCCTCTGGATTTAATCCTCTTTGTTGACAATAATGTAGCTGCTCTTCACTAATCTTGGATGTAGTTGCTTCATGTGCAATATTTGACTCAGAGTTTTTATTTTTTATATATGGAACAGTGTGAGCTCCACATTTGTTACCCATTAATAAAGAGTCGCACTGAGTATAATTAGTTGAATTTTTAGCTTTTGATGAAATATCAACTAAACCTCTATATGTCATATCCGAACTACCTGCTGATATTCCTTTAGAAATTATTTTACTTTTAGTATTTTTACCTAGATGGATCATTTTGGTACCTGTATCTGCTTTTTGATGATTGTTAGTAATAGCTATTGAATAGAACTCACCAACAGAGTTATCTCCTTTGAGAATACAACTAGGATATTTCCAGGTAATTGCAGAACCTGTTTCAACTTGTGTCCATGAAATTTTTGAATTTTTTCCCTTGCATAAACCTCTTTTTGTTACAAAATTATAAATTCCACCTTTGCCATCTTGATCACCTGGATACCAATTTTGAACAGTTGAATATTTTATTTCTGCATCATCAAGTGCAATTAATTCTACATTAGCAGCATGTAATTGATTTTCATCTCTCATTGGAGCTGTACATCCCTCTAAGTAACTTACATAACTTCCTTTATCTGCAATAATTAAAGTTCTTTCAAATTGACCTGTATTAGATGCATTAATTCTAAAATAAGTTGATAGTTCCATTGGACATCTAACACCCTCTGGAATGTACACAAAAGAACCATCTGTAAAAACTGCTGAATTTAATGTTGCAAAAAAATGATCACTAGTTGGTATTACAGAGCCTAAATATTTTTTGACTAATTCGGGGTGACTTTGAATTGCCTCTGATATAGGACAAAATATAATTCCTTGTTTTGTTAATTCATCTTTAAAAGTAGTAGCTACAGAAACTGAGTCAAATACAGCATCAACAGCTATTCCATTTAATCTCGCCTGCTCTTGCAAAGGAATTCCAAGTTTTTTATAAGTTTCTAAAAGTTTAGGATCTAGTTCATCTAAGCTCTTTGGCTTGTCTTTCATACTTTTAGGAGCTGAGTAATAATATAAATCTTGATAATCTATTTTTGGAAATTTAGGTTTTTGCCAATTAGGTTCTTTTAATACCTTAAATCTTTCAAAAGCTTTTAGTCTGAATTCAAGCATCCATTCAGGTTCTTTTTTTATATTTGAAATAAATTTAATAACATCTTCATTCAAACCTTTTGGGGCTTGAATATTTTCTATATCAGTAGAAAAACCATACTTGTAGTCTTTTAAATTATTTATTTCTTTTTGTCTGTTATCCATTCTAAACTCTTGTTTCTTTGTTGTTATTTAATAAATCTTTCAGGCTTTTATTTTCAAAGAATGTATTTATGTGCATCTCTAATTCGTCCCATAAATTATGAGTAATGCACTTTGTGGCTTTGCCGTTGCATCCTTTTTTAGATTCTTTTTTACATTGGACAGTTTTTACTTTTTCATCAACTGCATGAAAGATATTTGTTAATTTAATATCGTTTGGGTTTTTATTAAGAACATATCCTCCTTGAGTTCCTCTAATACTTTTAACAATTTCGTTTTTTTTTAATTTAGAAAAAATTTGTTCTAGATAATCTAAAGATATACCTTGCCTTAAAGATATATCTCTTAGTGATACTGGGTTGATGTTATCAAACCTAGCTAAATCAACTAATGCCATCACAGCATATCTACCTTTTGATGTAAGTTTCATATTTTACCCCTAAATTGTGAGTTTTTATACATACCTGACTAAAATGGTCAAGTTTAGAGTATAAAAAAAAACTAACATATTGTCGCTGACTTATGATAAACGTACATTTTTTTTGAGAATAATAATCAATATCGCTTTATGGATAATAAAATTTTAGAAATATTTATACCTGGTCCTGCAGGAAGACTTGAGGCTAAATATTATAAAAGTAAAAAAAATACATCTCCAATTGCTTTAGTATTACAACCCCATCCTCAATATGGAGGAACTATGAATAACAAAGTAGTAGTAGATACTTTTCATACATTTATGGATAATGATTTTTCAGTTTGTAGAGTAAATTTTAGAGGTGTTGGTAAAAGCGATGGAGAATTTGATAATGGCCAGGGAGAACTTGCTGATGCTGCAGCGGCTTTAGATTGGTTAGAAAGAGAAAATTTTGACAATTCACAATGTTGGGTTTCAGGATTTTCGTTTGGATCTTTAATTGCAATGCAATTATTAATGAGAAGACCAGAAATAAACAGGTTTATAGCTATTTCACCTCAACCAAATGTTTATGATTTTTCTTTTTTATCTCCATGTCCAACTTCAGGCTTGGTTGTTTATGGTAAAAAAGATGAATTGGTACCAGTAGAATACATTACAGAGTTAGATAAAAGATTAAGTGCTCAAAAAGGAATTAAAGTAGAATTTAATGCAATATCTGAGGCTAATCATTTCTTTTCAAAAACAAGTGATGCTTTAATTAAGCATCTTGATAAATATATAAAAAAAGAAACAGCGCTTTATTAAAAATTTTCTACAAGTTTTCCACCCACGGTAAAGTCTTTACATCCAGTTGTTGTACTAAAAGAAATTGGTAAATTTAAAAAAGACCTTATGGCTAAAAATGCAAATGCTTGGGATTCAATGTAATCACCATTTAAATTATAATTATCTATAATTTCCAAAGTAATATTATTTTCATTTAATATGTAATTTTTTATACGATTAATTAAATTACTATTTTTTCTACCACCACCACAGAGTAAAAATGTAATACTTTTTTTTTGACTAACATGTTTTAATCCTTCTGTAATCAAATATGCTGTAAAATCTGTTATAGTAGCACAACCATCTTCTAAAGATAATCCTCTTGCAAATGATACATCAAAATTTTTAATATCCAATGACTGTGAGTAAGAATTTATTTTAAAATTATCTATTGCCTGATTTAAAATTAATTGATCAATTTTCCCTGCGTTAGCTAATTCACCATTTTTATCAAATTTTTTATTAGAATTATTTCTTACCCATTCATCAATTAAACAATTACCAGGGCCTATATCAAACGCAGAAAGGTTATTTTGAAAATTATCCGAGTCATTAACAACTTTTGTAACATTTGCGATACCACCAATATTCAAGAAGCCTAATGGAAAATTAATATTAAAATTTTGATTGATTTTTTTTGTTAAAATATGATGAAAAATTGGTGTTAAGGGTGCGCCTTGACCATTATTTTGAATATCTGCTTGTCTAAAATCATATATAACTTTTTTTTTGACTATTTGAGATAGCAATTTCCCATCTCCTAATTGATTGGTAATTTTCTCATTTGGGTTATGAAAAATTGTTTGACCATGAAAACCTATCAAATCAATGGGATCTCTATATTTTTTTAATGATTGATTAACTGCATCAGCATGAAAAAGAGTTAAATTACGCTCTAATTCTCTCAATTTTTCTGAATTTTGTAAAAGATCTTTCTTTGTTAAAACTAAATCTCTTAATCGAACTAACTGATCCTGAAGGTTTTTATCATACTCATAATAATCATCTAAAATGTTTGAAAATTCATCGTATCCATCTGAACTAATTATAGATAAATCAATACCATCCATAGATGTTCCGCTCATTAGTCCAATTGCAGTATATAATTTTTTTTTCATTGATATGTTTTTTAAAAAAAATTTGTATATTGTAACTATAAACTTATGAATAAATTTTTAAAAGAATTTAAAGATAGAGGTTTTTTCTATCAATGCACAAGTGAAGATGAACTATCTACACAATTAGATGAAGAAAAGATAAAAGGCTACATAGGTTTTGATTGTACAGCTGAAAGCTTACATGTGGGTAGCTTACTTCAAATAATGTGTTTACGACTACTTCAAAAAAATGGACATCGACCAATAGTTTTACTTGGTGGTGGAACTACAAGAATTGGGGATCCATCTGGTAAAGATAAAACTAGAAAAATATTAAGTGAGGATGAGATTGAAAAAAATATTAAAAATATCAAAAATATTTTAAAAAAATTTTTAGATAATGATGATCCGAATACAAAGCCAATATTTGTAAACAATTATACTTGGCTTAAAGATTTAAATTATATTTCATTTTTGAGAGATATCGGAAAACATTTCACTATAAATAGAATGTTAACATTTGATAGTGTAAAACTCAGATTAGATAGAGAACAATCTCTAAGCTATATGGAGTTTAATTATATGATTTTACAAGCATATGATTTTCTTGAATTAAATAAGAAAGAAAATTGTGTCTTACAAATCGGAGGTTCAGATCAATGGGGAAACATCGTTAATGGTGTTGAGCTAATTAAAAGATATTCTAATAATCAAACCTTTGGTTTAACAACTCCATTAATTACACTAGCAACTGGTGCTAAAATGGGAAAAACCGAAAGTGGGGCTATTTGGTTAGATGAAAAATACTTATCAGCTTATGATTATTGGCAATTTTGGAGAAACATAGATGATAGAGATGTAATTAAATTTTTAAAAATGTTTACTGAAATTGAAATTAAGGAAATAGAAACAATTAAAGATAAAGATATAAATGAATTAAAAATACTACTTGCTAATAAAACCACAGAAATGTTACATGGAAAGGAAGCAGCTAAAAATTCTGAGCAAGCAGCAAAAGAGGCTTTCTCGGGAAACACTCTGGGTTCAAACTTACCTAAAGTTAATATTCAATCAAATAAAATAGAAGAAAAAATAAATATAATAGACCTTGTTTTATTATCTAAACTAGAAAACTCGAAAAGCGAAATCAGAAGGCTTATTAAAGGGAATGCGATTAAAATAAATGAAGATGTTATTTCGGATGAAAAATTCGAAATAAATAAAAATTTATTTAAAAATAATTATCTTAAACTTTCCCTTGGAAAAAAAAGACATATAAAAATAGAATTAAATTAATTTTTTTTTATTTTCTCTAAAGTTCTAGTAATAAACCTGGGTGTTAAAGTTTTTATAGGATTTACAGTAGTTTCTAAATCATTAGGAGAACCTTTAATTTTAAAGCTAACTCCAAAAACACCATCACCCACTTTCTTTCCAATCAATAAATCTCCTAGCAAGGGTATTGAGGCAATAGATCTGTTGATTGTTGTCGCTGGAACCAAGGTTCCTCTTAAACTGATTAATTCATCATCCTCGATATATCCATCTAATAAAATAGATATTGCTGGACCAATTGCATATAGCTCTTGAATTCTCATAAGTTTATCCTCGTTAGTAAAATTCATCTCGAAGTCTGTAAATCTAATTCCTTCTCCAGTTAGTACATCTGCAACACCTTGTAGAGATGCAAGAGCTAATAACTTTGCTAATGCAGGAATTTCTTTTACTTTAAAATTATCAATAACCAACTTGGAAGTTGAAACTCCGTCTTTTTTTAGAGATGAGAAATCTAAATATCCTTCTTTACCATCTTCAAAACCTTTAATGAATTTATATCTATCTACAAGGGGTTTTGCCTTAGATGAGAAAATAGTGGTAATTTTTTCACCTTGATCATTTGTTCTAGTTGTAAATTTTATATTTTGTGAGTTGTTATAAAAAGCCAAAATATCTGCTTCTTCTACTTTATTATTAAAAATATTTATATTTCCTTTTAAATCCTTAACAAAGTGTATTTTATCAAAGTAAACTTTTTCAAAATTTAAGTTTATACTTATATTATTTTCAAAAATTTTGTTTTCTTTTTTATCATCGGCATGTAGTAAATTCGAAATTAAAGAATTTGCATTAAATGAAATGCCATTAATTAAATAATTTTGACCTTCTACTTTTTTTATATTGTAATTATTTTTTTTATTTTTTGTATCTAAATAGTTAAAACTTGCCTTATCAATTTTTATTATTTGATTAGTATCATTGAGAGACAAATTCGTAATTTTAATATTATTATTTTCTTCATTAATAATAAAATTATTAATATTTAAATTTTTATTATTTTTAAGTTCTCCATTAATTAAAAGATTCATTTTACTTTTATCTTTTTTTTCATAATTAATATTATCAATTTTGAATTTTGTATTTTTTATGTTTAAATTAGAATTAAAACTTATTTTGTTTTCTTTTTTCTCAATAAAATAATCAATTTCTTCAAAATCTTTATCGATTTTAAATTTTCCAGAACCTGAAAAAGTTAATTTATTATTTTTAAAATTAATTTTTAATTTTTGATTATTAAAATTAATATTTTTATTTATTATAGGGAAAAAAAATTTAAAAAAATCTTGTTGCTTTAAAACTATATTTTTTAAAGATAATTCTGAGTCTATACTTAAATTTTTATCTTTTTTATTTATTGAATATTTAATTTCATCTACTTTGTCAAAATTTAACTGGATTTGACCCTCACCGTTAATTGATAAATTATTGTCTTTATAATTTAAATTCAATTTATGATTATCGAGTAAAATTAAGTCATCAACTTCTGAAAAATAATTATCAATTATTTTTAATTTTTTATATTTTAGCTGAGTAATATTTATGTCAGAACTTAATACAATATTTTTAACTTTGAATTTTTCATCTATTTCTAAAGAAAATTCATTATTTGTTTTAAATTTAGCTTCATCAATAATTATATTTTCAAAACTTAAATTTAATAATTTTAATATATTTGAATTTAAACTTGATTGACCGTTTTCAACAATAGCATCAACTAAAAAAATATTTTTTTTCTTTTTTATGTTTAATTTTTTCGAAGTAAAATTTACTTTTTCTGCTTTAAAATTTATCTCATTAAAAAGATAATTATCTTTTTGAAAATTAAAATTAAAATTTATATTCTTTAAATTAGCCTTATTTAAAAAATTAATACTTGCATCTTTAATTAAACCCACGATTTCATAATCATTTTTAATTTTTCCATTTTCATCTATGTTCAAACTCAAATCTATAATTACATGACCTTTTTTTACAATTTTTTCTAATATAAATAATTGAGGCTTATTGTTTGTAGTCCGCATAAATTTAATTAAATCATTTAATAATATAGACTTAGTTTTTACCTCTATATTTGATGACGAAATCTTATTTTTAATTAAAGAACTCAGCGAAACTTGCGTTTTAATACTTTCTAGTGCTAAAGGTCTTTTTAAAAAATATACTGTTGTACCAACTGTTTTTGCATATATTTTTAGTTTAAAAGGATCTAAAGTTAATTTAATTTTTTTTAAATCTATATCTATCTTTTTATTTATTTGTGAAATTCTTTTTTTAATTTGATCATTAAAATTGTCTGTCTCTATGCCTACAGTACTAAGATAAACTGTCAAAATAATTAACACTGACAGAGGCAGAATAAAATATTTTAAAATATTATTTTTCATTTAATTTATAAAGTGATTGTTCTAAAAATTCATCGATATCACCATCTAATACTTTATCAGGACTAGTGCTTTCAAAATTAGTTCTGTTATCTTTTACGAGTCTGTAAGGTTGAAGAATATATGATCTAATTTGATGACCCCATCCTATTTCTGATTTAGAACTTTCAATATTTTGATTTTCTTCCTCTCTTTTTTTTATTTCAAAATCATATAATCTTGCTCTCAACATATTCATGCATGTTTCTTTATTTTTATGTTGAGATCTTTCATTTTGACATTGAACAACAATTTTTGATGGAATGTGTGTTATTCTAACTGCACTATCAGTAGTGTTTACATGCTGGCCACCGGCACCACTGGAGCGATAGGTGTCTATTCTTAAATCTTTTTCTAAAATTTCAATATTTATATTTTCATCTACAACTGGATAAATCCAAACACTTGCAAAACTTGTGTGCCTTCTTGCTCCAGAATCAAATGGAGATATCCTCACTAATCTATGTATTCCCGATTCTTTTTTTAACCATCCAAAAGCATAATCACCATCTATTTTAATTGTTGCAGATTTTATTCCAGCTTCGTCACCTCTATGTTCACTAATCAAACTTGATTTAAAATTTTTTTTATCAGACCATTTTAAATACATTCTTCTTAGCATATCAGCCCAATCTTGACTTTCTGTACCTCCAGCACCTGCGTGTATTTCTATGTAACAATTTAAAGGGTCTGCTTCATTAGATAAGAAACATTTAATTTCATTTTTTTTAACTTCACTTCTTAAGTCTTTTAGATTTTGTAGAACTTCTTTTTGAACTTGTAAATTCTCTTCTTCAAGTGCAAGTTGATTCAAATCATTTAAATCTTTTAGTTTTTCAACATTGTTACTTAAAGAATTAATTAAATCTTCATAAAATTTCTTTTCTTTGATTACTCTTTGAGAGTTATTTTTATCTTGCCAAAAATTGGCACTCAGCATTTGTGAATTTAAAGATTGCAGTTTTAAATGTATATTATTTTTTTCAAAGATACTCCTGTATTTTTTTATTTATCTTTTCAACCTCTTCTTTAAAATTTTGATAATTGCTATCCATTAGTAAAACTTTAATATATTATTTGAATCTAATCTATCTGAATTTGAATAAAGTACTTTTCCATTAACCACATTTTCTTCTTTAAAAACCTCTATAATAGTATTCTTTGAGTTAAATTTTGCTTTTTGACCTGTTAAAGGATCAACAACCATCATCACTGTTCCTTTAGCAGCTTTAAATGGTCTTGCATCATATTTATTAACAGAATCACTTATAAAACTTTTAAATATTGGCAAAGCAGTTTTAGATCCTGTTTCATATTTTCCTAATGGAGTTGGGTTATCTGAACCAACATAAACACCAACTAATATATTTGAGGTAAAGCCTATAAACCAAGTATCTGTATTTTTATTTGTTGTTCCGGTTTTACCTGCAATATTTAAATTTAAGTCTTTTAGTTTTTTAGCCGTACCTCTTTGAACAACCCCCTCTAAAATTGACGTCATTTGAAAAGCTGTTTCTGGAGAAAAAATTTGCATATAGTTATTTTTAATCTCAGGATAATCGTTGGTTAAATAAGAAATTTGATCACAATTAATACATTTTCTTTTATCATTATTAAAAATAGTATTTCCCTCACTGTCTTGAATTCTGTCTATCAATATTGGTTCAACAAGTTTTCCTCCATTAACAAAAACTGAATAAGCAGATGTAAGTTTTAACAAAGTTGTTTCAGCAGATCCTAAAGATATAGATAAAAGTTCTTCTGGATTATCATAAATTTTTAATGCTTTTGAAAAATCAACTACTTTCTCTACACCAAGATTTTGAGCTATTCTTACTGTCATTAAATTTCTAGATTTCTCCAAGCCTACCCTTAAAGTCGATGGCCCATAAAATTTCTTTCCATAATTTTCTGGTTTCCACATTTTTAAATCATCTCCTTGGTCTAAAACTAGTGGCGCATCTAGTACTAATGATGTTGGTGTAAAATTATTCTCTAAGGCTAATGCATAAACAAATGGTTTAAAAGCTGATCCAGGCTGTCTTTTAGCTTGAGTTGCTCTGTTAAATTCACTTTGTTTAAAACTAAAGCCACCACTTAATGCTAAAATTCTACCAGTATATGGATCCATCACAACAATTCCGCCATTTATCTTTGGTAATTGTTGTAAGTTAAAAATATTTTCCTTGAGATTTTTAACATAAATAATATCACCAGGCTTTAATAATTTATTAAATTCTTTTTTTGTCCAAGAAATACTCTGATATTCAATAACACCTTCGATATTATCTTGTGTTTCTATTTCTGCTGAAAATTTATTTATTTTTTTGACTATTGCTAATTTCCAATTAATTGAATTTTCTAATTTATACTTTTCTAAATCTTTTTTCCATTCTGAATTATAAATCTTGTTAGTAAGTGGTCCTCTCCAACCCTTTCTTTTATCATATGCTATTAATCCATCTCTAAGTGATTTTGTTGCAATTGTTTGTAAATTTAAATCTATTGGAGTATTAATATTAAAACCTTGTTTATAAACTTTATCATAGCTCAATGTTTCAATTACACCCTTTCTGACATCTTCAATAAAATATTGAGCATCTTCTAAATAAATTTTTTTATTTTTTTTTAAAATTATTTCCTCTTTTGTAAGTTTTTCATACCACTCTAAAGTTAAATAATCATTATCAAACAAATTTTTTAAAACTAAATTTCTTCTAAATTTTGCTATATCTGGATCTTTATAAGGATTATATCTACTAGGTGCTTTTGGCAAAGCTGCTAATAAAGCAGCTTCTGAGTAATTTAAATCTTTAATAGATTTATCAAAATATTCTAAGCTTGCTGCAGCTACTCCATATGCTCCACTTCCAAGATAAATTTGGTTTAGATAAAGTTCTAAAATTCTTTCTTTGGATAAAGCTCTCTCTATTCTAAAAGCTAGAATTGCTTCCTTAATTTTCCTATTTAAACTTACTTCATTTGTTAGTAAAAAATTTTTTGCTACCTGTTGGGTAATTGTAGATGCTCCCTCTAACCTTTTAGATGATAAAATATTTGAAATATTATTTATTACAGCTCTAATAACACCTTTAGCATCGACGCCTGGATGTTTGAAAAAATTTTTATCTTCTGCAGATAAAAATGCGTTAATTACATTTTTTGGAATTGAATTATATGGAACAAACACTCTTTTTTCCTGTGAAAAATCTGCCACTAAATCACCATTACCAGAATAAACTTTACTGGAAACAGGTGGTTTGTAACTTTTAAGAAATTTATAATCCGGTAAATCGTTAGAATAAGTCCATAAAACACTTATTATCAAAATTGCTGATAATAGAATAAAAGAAGTAATTAAAATAAAGATATTTTTAAAAAATTTATTCATTTTAATTTCATTATATCTTGGAATTTGTTAAAGATATGGCAAGAAAATTAAACAAAATTTTAAAAATTAATTTACAAATGAAATTAACATTCACAAAATTATGGAAAAAAATTTATATATCGATGCTTCGCATCCTAACGAAACCAGAGTTGTGCTTAAATCAGGCGAAAATATTGAAGATTACGAGTACGAAGGTTTAAAAAATAACTTAATTAAAAATAATATATATTTAGGCAAAGTAAGTAGAATTGAACCCTCTTTGCAAGCAGCCTTTGTTGATTTTGGAAGAGAGAGGCATGGGTTTTTGTCTTTTAATGACATTCAATCAGATTATTATCAGATACCAAAAGCAGATTTAGAAAGAATTAAAGAGGAGGAAGAAAAAGCTAGAGAGGAACTTTCAAGAGAAGTTGAAGCTAAAGAAGAGGAAAATATTGCTGAAGGAAAACTAGAAATTGATGATCCTATAGAAAAGATATCAGAGGAACAAATAGAAGAAGATTCAAATAATAAAGAAAATATTGCTGAAAAAGAAAATTTAGATGATGGAAAAGAAAAAAAGAAAGAGCATAAATTTAAATTTAAAAGATATAAAATTCAGGAGGTAATTAAACCTAACCAGGTAATTCTTGTACAAGTTATTAAAGACGAGAGAGGTCAAAAAGGTGCTGCTTTAAGCACTTTCATTTCTATTGCTGGTAAGTATATAGTATTAATGCCAAACACTCCTAAAGGAGGAGGTATATCAAGAAAAATATTTAATCCTGCTGACAGAAAAAAAATAAGATCAATTTTAAATGAAATTGAAATACCTAAAGAGATGGGTTTAATTGTCAGAACTGCTGGAAGCAATAAAACAAAAAATGAAATAAATAGTGATTTAGAAACTTTGATTAATTCTTGGAGTCAAATAAAAGAAAATGCAATAAACTCTATTGCTCCTTCTTTAATACATCAAGAAAGTGAAATAATAAAAAGAACATTAAGAGATATGTTTGACGAAAATACCAAAAATATAATTGTAGAAGGTAACGAAGGTTATAAAAAAACTCAATCATTCATGAAAACAATGATGCCATCAAATGTCAAAAAAGTAAAAAAATATAGAGGAAAAATTCCACTTTTTATTCAAGAAAATATCGAACAAAAGTTAAATCAAATTTTTGACTCAGAAATTAAACTAAGGTCAGGAGGATATTTGGTTATTAACCCGACAGAGGCTTTAGTTTCTATCGATATAAATTCTGGAAGTTCAATAAAAGGAAAAAATGTTGAAAGCACTGCTCTAGATACGAATATCGAAGCTGCAGAGGAAATTGCAAGACAAATAAAGATAAGAGATTTGTCTGGTTTGATCATTATAGATTTTATTGATATGCTTAGTTATGGAAATAGGAGGTTGGTAGAAAAAAAACTTAAAGAAAAATGTAGGTCAGATAGAGCTAGAATTCAAATTGGAAAAATAAGTAATTTTGGTCTTCTGGAGATGTCAAGACAAAGACTAAGAGAAAGCGCAATTAAATGGAAAGTTACATTAACAGACGAGTCTTTTGCCCAAAAACTTTTAAAAATTGTTGAGTTAAAAGCAGTAATAAACAAAGCTAAATTTGTTGAATTAAAAGTTTGTAAAAAAATTTCAGATTTCCTTAAAGAAAATTTTATTAGTGACTTAACTTATTTTGAGAAAAAAAATAAAATGAAAATAGATATTATTAGCGATAATTCTTTAATTATACCTGAGTACATTATAGACATAAAAAATAAATCAAAAAAAACAATAGAACTAATAGAATATTATGAAAAATTAAAAAATTTAGAAACACAAAATAAAGAAGATAAATTTTCAGAAAAAAAAGAAAATAAAAAGATTAATAAAAAAAAATATAATAAAAAAGGGTATTATAAAAAGACTAAATAATTCCTTTTGATGGTGAAGATGGATTACCCATTAAAATTTTATCTATTCTTCCAGATTTGTAAGATAGTCTTCCTGCAATAACAGCATTTTTAAAAGCTAAAGCCATTTCAAATGGTTTTTTTGCTTTTGCTATAGCGGTGTTAATAAGCACTCCGTCACATCCTAATTCCATAGCAATTGTAGCGTCTGAGGCTTGACCCAAACCAGCATCAATAATTAATGGAAGTTTAGTTTGTTTTCTAATTATTTGAATATTGATTTTGTTTTGTATGCCTAGTCCTGATCCAATTGGTGCAGCTAGAGGCATAATTGCTTCAGCACCTGAATTCTCTAACCGCTTAGCCATTAAAGGATCATCATTACAATAAACCATAACCTTAAAACCTTCTTTAGCGAGAACTTCAGTAGATTTTAAAGTTTCAATCATGTCGGGAAATAAATTCTTTTTATCACCTAAAACTTCTAATTTAACTAACTTCCAACCACCTATTTCTCTTGCTAATCTCAAAGTTCTCAAAGCCTCTTTTGAATTAAAACATCCAGCAGTATTGGGCAAATAAGTAATTTTTTTTGGATCGATATAATCCATAAGCAAAGGCTTATTTTTATCTGAAATATTAACCCTTCTTACGGCAACTGTTACGATTTCTGCTCCTGAGAGTTTAATTGCTTTTGCGCACTCAGACATACTTTTATATTTTCCAGTTCCAACGATTAATCTGGAATTAAATTTTTTATTCGCAATAATTAAATTATCTTTTTTCAAATTAACCACCTCCAATAAAATGAACTATTTCAATTTTATCATTTTTATTTAATTTTATTTTATTAATTTTTTTTTTATCTATTATTTCTTTATTAAGCTCAATAGCTACTTTATTTAATGGAATTTTTAGATTTTTTAGCACTACAGAAAGGGTAGAATCTTGATTTATAGATTTGATTTTACCATTTATTTTAATTTTTATTTTTTTTATTTTCTTCATCGTATATAAGTGCTGAATGAATAATAAAATAATTATTATTAATGGTCCAAATCTTAATCTATTAGGAGAAAGAGAACAATCACAATATGGATCAACCACGTTTGACCAACTTAAAGAAAATTGTTCTAAAAAAGGACAAGAAATTGGTCTTGATATTGAATTTGCTCAATCTAATATTGAAGGAGAACTTGTTAATATTATTCAAGATGCTAGGAAAAAATTTGATGGTATGATTATAAATGCTGCTGCATTTACTCATACTTCTGTAGCCATAAGAGATGCTTTAGATTTATTCAAAAAACCCATAATCGAGATACATTTATCTAATATTTATAAAAGAGAGGAATTTAGACATAAATCACTTATAAGTGGTGTCGTAACTGGAGGAATTTTTGGATTAGGTGCCGAAGGATATATTTTGGCCATAATTTCATTACAAAAGACTTTTCAAAATGAAAATAGATAAAAAAATAATTAAAGAATTAAGTGATTATTTAAAAGAATTTAATCTTACTGAAATTGAGATAACTGAAAAAGATACAAAAATTAAAGTATCAAAAAATAATGTTTCAATTAACCAGCCAAAAGTTGTTTCACCCTCATCACCTACAACAGTTTCAGCACCTAATCAAACTCAAAATATTAAATCAGGAACTGAAATTACTTCACCTATAATCGGAACTGCCTATCATGCTCCAGAACCTGGTGCTAAAAAATTTGTTGAGGTTGGAAAAAAAATTAAAAAAGGTGATACAATAATGATTGTTGAGGCAATGAAAACAATGAACCATGTTCCTTCAACAGCAGATGGTGTAGTAAAAGAAATTTGTGTTGAAGATGGTCAACCTGTAGAATTTGGTCAAACTATTATTGTCCTAGAATAAATAATGTTTAAAAAAATTTTAATTGCAAACCGTGGGGAAATTGCAGTTAGAATTATTAGAGCATGTAAAGAGTGGGGAATTTCTACTGTAGCTGTTCATTCTGATGTAGATAGAGAAAGTATGCATGTTAGAATGGCTGATGAAAGTGTATGTATTGGTTCTCATCAACCAGCAAATAGTTATTTAAATATTCCAGCATTAATGTCTGCAATAGAACTTACTAATGCTGAAGCCGTTCATCCGGGCTATGGTTTTCTCTCTGAAAATGCAAATTTTGCAAGAATTTTAGAAGAAAATAAAATTAATTTTATTGGAGCCTCATCAAAACATATTGAAATGATGGGAGATAAAATCCAAGCAAAAAGAATAGCTAAAGAAAATGGATTGCCTGTTATCGAAGGGTCTGAAGGAGGTGTAAAACATGTTTCTGAAGCAAAAGAACTTTGTAAAAAAATTGGTTTTCCTATCTTAATCAAAGCCTCAGGTGGAGGTGGAGGAAAAGGTATGAAAATAGTTTATAAGGAAGATGAATTTGAGTCGTTGTTTTCAACAGCTAAATCTGAAGCACAAAAATACTTTGGTAATGATGAGGTTTATATTGAAAAATTTTTTCAAAATCCAAGACATATTGAGGTTCAAATATTAGCTGGAAAAAATAGAGTTGTTCACCTTCATGAAAGAGATTGTTCGGTTCAAAGAAGACATCAAAAATTAATAGAGGAAACACCAAGTCCAGTTTTAAATGATGAAACTAGAAAAGATTTATTTGAGAGAACAGTAAAAATGGTTGCTAAAATAGGTTATATGGGAGCTGGTACAGTTGAATTTATATATGAAGATGGGAAATTTTATTTCCTTGAAATGAATACAAGAGTTCAAGTTGAACATCCAGTAACAGAAATGGTTACAGGGATCGATATAATTAAAGAACAAATTTGGATTGCTTTTTCAGGAGAAACAGCTTTGAAACAAAGTGATATAAATCCTAGAGGACATGCAATTGAATGTAGAATAAATGCTGAAGATGCTAGTAAAAACTTCCAGCCTTCGCCTGGAGTTATTACGATGTGTCATCAACCATCTGGTTTTAGAACCAGAGTTGATGGTGCAATATTTCAAGGATATAAAGTAACACCTTATTACGACAGTATGGTTTGTAAATTAATTTGTCATGGAAGAAACCGAACAGAAGCAATTCAAAGAATGAATAGATCTTTAGATGAATTTGTTATTGAGGGAATAACAACAACAATACCTCTACATAAAAAATTACTTAATCACAAAAAATTTATTAATTCAGATTTTAATGTTAGTTGGTTAGATAAAGACTCAATTGTTTAATAACATTTCACAAGCCAAACATCATAAACAGCATGATCAAAAGGTGCTATTGATGGACTTGATGAAAACATCCAACCATTGAAAATAAATACTTCATCATTATTTTTATTAGTCAAATCTCGAACTTGTATATAAGCAGCTATTTCTGGATTATCATCAAATTCTGAATTTTTACATTTTAGACTTTTAATTGATAAATCTTTAAACTTTATTAATTCTCCATTTTTAAGTTTAAGTAAGGTATTTTTAGAACTTATTTTATCCAAAATTTTTATATCGGTAAAAGTTCCCTCTAAATTACTATTTGCGTTTGAGTTTAAAACTAAGCAAAAATAAAATAAAAAAACTAAATAGATTAATTTAAAATTATTCTTTCCAACTTGAGTATTTCTTTTTAACACCATCTTTATTTTTATTTGGATAATATGCTGAGTCAGTTCCAGTTAAATTTTCTTGATGTGGCTTTTGCCATTTGTATTTTTCTAAGATATGTTTTTTCTCAATTTTATTAGGTGTAAAATGTATCCAAGAAAACCACTCAACAGGAATTTTAGATGCATCAATTGTGTTTGAATAGATAACCCATCTTTTTCCATTTTTACTCTCATAGTATTTATTACCTAGTTCATCAGTTCCAACTAATTTTCCAAAAAAAATAGTTTTTAGCCTTGTTCCAAAAGTATCTTGATTCCACCACGTGAAAATTTTTCTTAGGAGTGTCAACATAATTTTTTTTTATTTATTCAATTAAAAATTGTAAAATTAAAATTAGACTAAAATATGAATATGTATATAAATTAATTGATTCATTATTCAAATTAAATTTAAATTGAGGTCAAATGGCAAAGTATTTAGTTGAAACTTATTACACCTGTAACTTTAAGGTAAATCATTATTTAGATGATATCAATGAGGCGGAGTTAAAAAATTTAGAAAAGAGAGATGATGGGAAATTCGAAGTTTTAGATGTAAAACTTGATAACAGAAAAACTAAAAGCCTAGACCCTAAAAACAATAAAGTCTTAGAAAGCAACAAAGTAGAAGTAGTTAAAGAAACAAACAATAAAAGTCTAACAAATAAAGAAAGTGTAATAACAAGCATAAACACAACTAATGAAAAGTCAGGTAAAAGATTTAGCATGCCTGACAGAAGAAAAGGATATATACAAAAAGCTACTATCGGAGACCACAAAGTTTACCTACATACTGGAGAATATGAAGATGGAAAAATTGGAGAAATATTTATTGATACTAGTAAAGAAGGTGAACTTGTAAAAGCTTTAATGAATAACTTTGCAATTGCTGTCTCTTTAGGCCTTCAATATGGTGTTCCGTTAGACGAGTTTATAAGCGCATTTGTTGGTACAAAATTTGAACCATCAGGTAAAGTCCATGGTAATGATAGAATTTTAAGCGCAACATCAATCTTAGATTATATTTTCAGAGAATTAGCTATTTCGTATCAAAATAGAGAAGATCTAGCTCATACTCCAACTATTGGAGGAAATGATACCATTAATACCGAAGATCAAAACTCTGAAGATCAAAATCAATTATTAAAAATTGTAAAAGATATAACTAGTAAAGGTTTCGTGAGAAATAATTATAAAAAAAATCTAGTTGATCTTTCAGATGTAAAAATAAGTTTAAAAGGCAAAAAATAACTTATTTTTTAGTTTTTAAAGCTAAATTTAATTCTTTTAATTGATCTGGATTTACCTCAGATGGTGCATTCATCATCAAATCTTGCGCGTTTTGGTTCATTGGAAAAATAGTAACTTCCCTAATATTTTTCTCATTAGCTAGCAACATTACGATTCTATCAATACCAGGGGCTATTCCTCCGTGTGGTGGTGCACCATAACTAAGTGCATTAATCATACCACTAAATTTTTCATCTACTTGATTTTTATCATATCCAGCAATGGAAAAAAGTTTATACATAAGCTCCGGTTTATGATTTCTAATTGCTCCTGAAGATAATTCTATACCATTACAAACTATATCGTATTGATAAGCAAGTATATCTAATGGGTTTTCAAAATCTATTTTGCTTAAATCACCTTGAGGCATTGAAAATGGATTGTGACTAAATTCAATCTTGTTTGTTGACTTATCTTTTTCAAACATTGGATAGTCTACTATCCAGCAAAATGCGAAAACATTTTCATCAATTAAATCTAGATCTTTTGCAATTTTATCTCTTGCGAGAGCAGTAATTTTTTCTAATTCATCTTGTTTTCCACAAGCCATGAAAATACTATCCCCTATTTCAGAGTTTGTTTTTTTCATGATTTCAAGCAATGCTTCTTGGGAAAAGAATTTTCCTATAGGGCCTTTTGCTGAAATATCTTTATCTTTCTCAAAAGTAAAATAAGCTAAACCAGAAGCACCTTCTTCTTTTGCCCATTTGTCAATATTATCAAAAAAACTTCTTGGATTATCTTTTGTATTTTTTGTAACAATACATCTTACTTTAGATCCAGATTTTACTAATTTTTTAAATATTTCAAATGTAACATCTTCTCGTGTAAAAATTTCAGTAATATCATTTACAATAAGTGGATTTCTTAAATCTGGTTTATCTGTACCATATTTAAGCATTGCTTCCTTGTATGAAATCTTTGGAAATTTATCAAACATCAGTTTTTTAGTCGAAAAATTTTTAAATGTATTAAGCATTAATTTCTCAACTACATTGAATACATCTTCCTGCTCAACAAATGACATTTCTAAATCTAATTGATAAAATTCTCCAGGACTTCTGTCTGCTCTTGCATCTTCGTCTCTAAAACAAGGTGCAATTTGAAAATATCTATCGAAACCTGAGACCATTATTAATTGTTTAAATTGTTGAGGAGCCTGAGGTAATGCATAAAATTTTCCGGGATTTAAACGACTAGGCACTAAAAAATCTCTAGCACCCTCTGGACTAGATGAGGTTAAAATTGGTGTTTGAAATTCTAAAAAACCTAATTTAGTCATTTCATTTCTGATGTATGAAATAACTTTAGATCTTAAAATAATATTTTCATGAATTTTTTTTCTTCTTAAATCTAAAAATCTATATTTCAATCTTATTTCTTCAGCATATTCTTGATCACTAAAGATTGGCATAGGTAACTCTTTACAAGTACCCAAAACTTCATACTTATCAATTACAATCTCTATTTCACCTGTGTCTATTTCAGAATTAATTGTTTCTTTAGATCTATTAACTACTTTTCCCTCAACTTTAATTACAGTCTCTAATTGCATTTTTTCTAATTCAGAAAAATATTTATTATCTTTATCAATTATACATTGGGTAATTCCATAATTATCTCTCAAATCAATAAATAATAAATTTCCATGGTCTCTTTTTTTATTTATCCAGCCTGAAAGAGAAATTTTTTTATCTACATCCTCTTTTCTTAACTCGTTACACTTATGTGTTCTGTACTTATTCAATTAATCCTCTAATGCTTCTTTTATAATTTTAAAATCGATTGGTTTCTTTCTTTTTAAACTAATTTCGTCGATTTTATATATGAAATCGGAAATTTTGCTATAAGTTCTGTCAATTCTCTTAATTATAAATTCAATAAGTTTTTGGTCTATTAATATTTGACGATCAGAAAGATTTTTTAATATTAGTGCATAAATTAAATCGTCACCAGGTTTTTCAATTTGAGATAAAATAAAATTGGTACATCTTGAATTAAGATCATTTAATTTAAAATTAAAATCAACTATCGGTATTTTTGAGGTAACTATTAAATACTTATTATCCTGATCTATTATATTTATAAGTGTAAATAATAAGTTTTCATTTATTTTTTCAGTTAAATCCTCAACAATAATATTTTCATAAATTTTAATTTGTTGAAGAAAGTGATTATTAATACCTTCTGCATTAATTTTAATTCCCCCATGCTTTTCTAAAAATATATTTATTAAATGACTTTTTCCTGAAAATTTTTCACCTATTAAGTTTATAAAATTTTTACCCCATTTTGGCCAACTATTTAAAAGGCTAAAAGAATGTTCGTTGCTGTTTGAAACATAAAAATCCTGATCTTTAAAATTTTGCTCATAATCAAATTTAAGTATTTGCTGATTAAGATTTGTCATTTAAAACCCAAATTTTATTTTTAATTTCAAAATCATAATTTTGATCACTCATAAGCTCTAAAAACTTGTTAGGTGTTCCATTAAAAATAACTTTATAAAAATTATTTTTATTATCAAATTTATAAATATAAAAATTATATATCAAATCTATATCAGATAAAATTTTTTCAAATTTATTAATTTTTATATTATTAGAATTATCAATAGAAATATTTAAAGATAACTTCACCGAGGTATTAATTTCATTCTGTGATTTCCAAAAATCTTCATAGACTAATTTTAAATTATCAATAAATTCTAATAACTCTTCTTCATCATCAAAATTAACTTCAGTATAATTTAAATTTTTTAAATTGTTATTTTGATTAAAAAAAATTTTGTTAAATACTCTTACTTTATTATTATCCTTAAACACAATCAAAATAATATGATCATTTATATTGTATTTATTTATAATTTCTTTGAAGTCATAAGTTTCCAAAATATTAATATTTTTTTTTATCAATCTAAAATCATCTAAATCTTGAGTAGGTAAAATATAATTTAAAAGACTATATTTTTTATTATTTAAATTCCAACTTGAAAATAACTTATTCTCAGAGAACATTAAAACTTGATTTTTATTTTGATCAACAAGCACAGGAATAAATAAAAAATCTTTTTTCACAGGTAAAGATGGAAAAATATTTTTTGTTTCTAATAAATCAAATATATTTTTTTTATTAAATGAAACATTTAGTGCAAGATAATAAATATCATCGATAAACTTTTCTTCCTTGATTGAGAAAGTTTCTATCATTCCTTTTATTTGATTAACTGGTATATTTCTTAATTTAATTTGATCTTTGCTTTGGACAATTGAAAATATTAACTCATTAAATGCCTTTATAAATCCTTTATCAATAATTTCATTTTTATTAAAATTTATTTCAAATGGTGTTGATATTTCAATATCATTTATAGAAAATGACTTTGAATTAACTTTTTCTGTGGAAAAAAAAATATTTATTAAAGCAAGAAATAAAAAAAAATTATATAAAAGTCTTAATTTATAAAGTAGAGAAATAAATTTCATAAAACATATTAATGAATAAAAAAAAATTTACCTATAAAAAAAGTGGAGTTAACATCAAAGCTGCTGACAAATTTGTTGATTTCATCTCTACAGTTTCAACAAAAAAAAGAGGCAAAAAAAAGTTTTCTAATATAGGGGGCTTTGGTTCAATTACAGATATACCAAATAACATTAAAAAACCTAAAATCGTAGCTTGCACCGATGGTGTGGGAACTAAAATTGAAATTGCTAATACCTTAAAAAAATTTGACACAATTGGAATCGATCTAGTTGCTATGAGTGTAAATGATTTAATTGTTCAGGGGGCAAAGCCGTTACTTTTTTTAGATTATATCTCTATAAATAAAGTTGATCTAAAAAAACTTAAAGAAATAATAAAAGGAATTAAAAAAGGTTGTGATCAATCAAAATGTGAACTCGTTGGTGGAGAGACTGCTGAAATGCCTGGTACTTACGAAAAAGGGAAATTTGATATTGCGGGCTTTGCTGTAGGAGTTGTTGGAAAAGATAAAGTTTTAAGAAAAAATAAAATAAAAAAAAATAATCTAATATTAGCGATTCCTTCTAGTGGTCTACATTCTAATGGATATTCACTTGTAAGATATTTACTTAAACAAAAAAAAATAAATATTAAAAAAAATAAATTTTTAAAATCTGAACTTTTAAAACCTACTAAAATATATGTTAAAGAAATAATGAATTTAATAAATAACAACTTAATTAATGGTTGTGCAAATATAACTGGTGGAGGATTATCTGATAATATTAAAAGAATTATACCAGATAAACTTTCTGCAAATATAAGTTTAGATCAAATTAAAACTTCTAACATATTTAATTGGCTTAAAAATAATGGAATTTCTGAAAATGAAATGCTTAAAACATTTAATTGTGGGGTTGGTTTTTGTCTTATTATTGAAAGTAAAAATCTTAAAAAAATAAATAAATTTTTTTCAAAAGAATACAAGCCTTATGTGATTGGAAAAATTTCTAAAGGTAAAAAAAAAGTTAAACTAAATGGTTCTATCAACTGGCAATAGAAAAATTAGAGCAGCTGTATTTATTTCGGGCAAAGGAAGTAATTTAAAATCTCTAATAAAATTTTCAAAAACAAAGAAATCTCCTATAACTGTTGAACTTATTATTTCAAATAATTCTAAAGCAAAAGGATTGAATTACGCCAAAATATATAAAATAAAAAAAAAGGTATTAAATTTTAAAAATAATAACTTTAGTGAAAAAAAATTACTTTCTATTTTAAAAATCAATAATATTAAGGTGATTTGTCTTGCTGGATTTATGAAAATTTTATCTAAAAATTTAATTAAGAAGTTCAAAGGAAAAATTTTGAATATACATCCGTCTTTGTTACCCAAATACAAAGGTTTAAATACTCATGAAAGAGCATTAAATAATAAAGAAAAGTACTCAGGTTGCACCGTTCATTTTGTAAATTCTAGGTTAGATTCAGGTAAAATTATTCTACAAAAGAAAGTTAAAATTTCAAAAAATGAAACCAAGGCTTCTCTTGCTAAAAAAATTTTAGTTCAAGAACATAAGCTATACCCTAAAGCTATATTAAAAATTTTTAATCTTTGAAGAAAAAATCTATTTCTATTTTGGCATTTTCAATACTATCTGATCCATGCACAGAGTTTTTATCTATTGAAATTCCATATTTTTTACGAATAGTGCCTTCGTTGGCGTCTTTTGGGTTTGTAGCTCCCATTAATTCTCTATTTTCTAAAACCGCATTCTCTTTTTCAAGAACCATGACTACAATTGGTCCAGATGACAGATAATTACATAAATCATTATAAAATGGTTTTGTTTCATGAACTCTGTAAAATTTTTCTGCCTCAGACTTCTCAATTTGGATTTTTTTTTCTTTCAAAATTGAAAAACCATTATTCTTGAACATTTCTTTGATCTCGTTTTCAAGATTTCTTTGAACAGCGTCGGGTTTAATGATCGATAAAGTTTTTTCTAAATTACTCATAATTTTCCTCTATTAGTTTATTTAATAATCTTACTCCATAACCTGTAGCACCACCTGAATTTAATGCACCTCCATATTTTGAAAAGGCCATTCCAGCTATATCTAAATGTGCCCATGGTGTTTTGTTTAAAATAAATCTTTGTAAAAATTGTGCAGCAGTTGTGGATCCAGCACCTCCAACATAATTAATATTTTGCATATCTGCATTTTTAGAGTCAATTAATTTGTCAAAATTTTTATTTAATGGCATTCTCCAAACTTTCTCCTCAACATTTTCTCCTGCATTAATCAACTGGTTTGACAATTTATCATCATTGGAAAACAAGCCTGCATATTCGGATCCTAGAGATACTATAATTGCTCCTGTTAAAGTTGCTAAATCAACTATAAATTTTGGTTTAAATTTTTCCTCAGTATAAGTTAAAGCGTCTGCCAATACCAATCTTCCTTCAGCATCAGTATTTAAAATTTCAACTGTCTTTCCACTGTACGATTTAACTATATCTCCAGGTCTCTGCGCATTACCACCAGGCATATTTTCAACTAGCCCAACTACACCCACAGCATTTACTTTTGCATTTCTCAAAGCTAAACTTTTCATTAATCCAACCACTACAGCAGAGCCTGCCATATCATATGTCATATCTTCCATAAATTTAGCTGGCTTAAGAGAAATACCTCCGGTATCAAAACAAACTCCTTTGCCTACAAACGCTAAAGGTTTTGATTTATCATTTAGTCCATTCCATTCCATGGTAACTAAGTAAGAGCCTCTAATGCTACCCTGACCAACTCCAAGAAGAGTATTCATTCCAAGTTTTTTTAATTTTTTTTCATCATAAACATTAATCTTCAAACCATCTTTTTTAAGATATGAAATTCTTTTAGCATATTCGTCTGGATGCAAAACATTTCCAGGCTCAGATACTAAATCTCTAGTATAAAAAGTTCCTTCTTCTATTGCTTTAAATTTAATTTGATCCTTTAAAGCAGGCTTGTGCTTTCCAATTACATTTATTAAAATATTTTTTTTATTTTTTTTTGACTTATATTTTTCAAATGAATATGATTTTAATTTTAAACCATGTAAAAAATATCCTACAACATTTTTTAATTTTCCTATTGCGGTATCAGAATTTACACAATATTCAGTTTGCTTAATATCCTTTAAGAGATCATAAAATTTAGCACCCAAGTTTTCTACATCAGAGCTTGTTAGGTTTTTTTTAAGTGAAACTAGAATTATTTTTTTCTTTGAATTTATATCAAAACTAATTATTTTTTTCTTAAGATCATTTGTCTTTAATAAGTCAAAAATATAAGAATACTCTGAAATTAAAACATATTTTTTTAATAAAGAAATGTTAAATTTTTCGTCAACAAACAAAACTAGATTAAAGGAGTCTTTTTTGGGAACATTATTTTTATAATTTATTGTAATTGTCATAAATTTAAATATTCAATAGAGAATGAATGATATATATTTACAATTATTTAATTTTCAATGAAAAAGATAATATTTAATAAAATTAGAAAAGATACTTTATTTTTATTTGTTACCCTCAGTTTGTCTTTGGGGCTGATTGTGTGGACACTACAAGCGGTAAACTATCTAGATTTTGTAACGCAAGATGGACATGGATTTAAAACCTACTTTCTATATTCTATTTTTAATTTCCCTAAAATTATACATAGGTTGATCCCATTTGTTTTTTTTATCTCACTTTTTCTAATTTTAACTAATTATGAATCAAAAAATGAATTATTAATTTTTTGGACTCATGGGATTACTAAAGTATATTTTGCAAAAAGAATTTTATATTTCTCTTTATTTTTACTTCTATTTCAAATTTTTTTAGGAGGATATTTCTCACCATTATCACAATTTAAATCACGTATGGTTCTCAAAGAATCAAATATTAATTATTTTACATCTTTAATCAAAGATGGAAAATTTATTAATGCAGTTAACGGATTAACTATTTTTATAGAGGAAAAAGAAAATGATGGTTCTTTTAAAAATATTTTTATCGATGATTCTTCTAAAGGAACAACAAAGATCACCTATGCAAATAGTGGTAAAATTATTGATATTGATAAAAGAAAAGTTTTTAAGCTTTATAATGGTAGCATTATAAATAAAAATGAGGATAAAATTAATGTTTTTAAATTTGATCAAATCAACATTGATTTATCCGATTATTCATCAAACACAATTCTAGTACCAAAAGTTCAAGAATTGTCTTCATATAAACTTATTAATTGTTCATTAATTTACTTTTACAAAATAAATAAAAATGAAATAAATTGTGATCCTTCATTTATCAAAGAAGTAAATCAGGAATTGCTAAAAAGATTTTATAAACCAATATATATTCCTTTGATTGCAATTATGTGTTGTTTTTTAATTATTTTTTCAAAAAATAGTTATAAATATAAAACCCAATCGAGATTAACTTTTTTATTTGGTTTTATTTTATTGGTTTTTTCAGAAACAACTTTAAGATATTCGACCTCATCATCATTTTCTTTGATCATCTATTTAATTGCTCCTTTAATATTTTTTGTTATCGCATATTCAATATTTAGAATAAAATCTAAAAATGTTTAAAATTTATGAAAAATATATAATTAAAAAATTTTTTAAAAATTTTTTAAATATTAGTTTAGTTTTTTTTAGTTTGGCAATTATTTTAAATATCTTTGAGGAAATTTCTTTTTTTAAAGATATGAAATCAAACCCTATCTTGCCATATTTCTTAACAATTTTAAATGCTCCAATAACTTTGTTTGAAATTTTCCCATTTATATTTTTAATTTCTTCTCAATTTTTCTTTTATGAAATATTTAAAAATGATGAATTAGCATTATTAAAAAATAGTGGTTTAAGTAATTTCAAAGTAATAAGAACCTTATTTCTCTCAACTTTTGTGATTGGGGTCTTAATTATAGTAATATTTTATAACTTGTCTTCGAAACTAAAATTTCTATACACTGATATCAAAAACAACTATACAAATGATAATAAATATTTAGCTGTGGTAAATGACTCTGGTTTGTGGTTAAAAGATGAGACCGAAAGTTCAATTTTAATTATAAAATCAAAAAATATAGATCAGAATTTTCTTCTAAATGTTTTAATTAATGAGTTTGATTTTAACTTTAAATTAAAAAAAACAATACAAGCAGAAAGAGCAAATATAAATAGTAAAACATGGATATTGTACGATCCTATAGTTACTGAAAAAAATATTTCATCAAAAACGCTCAATGAATTAAAATTTAAAACTAATTTTGATGATGCTAAAATAAGAAACTTATTTTCAAATTTTTCTACTCTTCATCTACTAGAACTATTCAATTTAAAGAAAGATTACGAAAAATTAGGTTATTCTTCTGACGAAATTAAAATACACATATTAAAGCTTTTTTTATCACCTTATTTCTTTGCTTTGATGACCTTATTATCCTCAATTATAATGATTAATATTAGTAAAAATAAATCAATTTTTTTTAACGTAATTATAGGAATATTTACCTCTGTGATGATTTATTATTTTAATTTTATTTTTTTCTCACTAGGAAATACTGGAAAAATTCCACCTACAGTATCAGTATTTTTGCCCAGTTTATTTTTAACAATAATTTCAATAATAGGATTGATTAGAATAAATGAAAAATAAACTACTATTATTATTAATTTATGTATTTTTTTTTACTGGGAACTCAATTGCAGAAGAATATATATTTGAGGTATCTAAAATTGAATTAAATGATAAAGGAAACTTAATCTATGCTTCCGATGGAAAAATAATTTCAGAAAAAAAAGATATAGAAATTACGGCTGAAGAATTTAATTATACAAAAAATATTGATTTATTAGAAGCGTTAAATGGAAGTGCATTAATTAAAAATCAAAATATCAAAATAGTTTTTGATGTTCTTAGAATCAAAAATAAAAATATTTTAAAAGCTACTAATGGTGTTGAAATAGAAGATTTAAAAAACTTCCTTAATATAAAGAGTGAAAATATTGTTTTGGATAGATCTGAAAATAAACTTACAGCTACTAATGGTGTTGAAATAGAAGATTTAAAAAACTTCCTTAATATAAAGAGTGAAAATATTGTTTTGGATAGATCAAATAATTTTATTAAAGTAACGGAAAATATAAAAATTAATGATTTAAAAAATTTATTTAATATTCAAGCTGAAACGCTATTTTTAGATAGATCAAAAAACATATTAAATTCTAATACAGAATCTAGCCTAACTGATAAGTATGGAAATAATTTTAAATCAAAAAAGTTCGAATACAACATTAATAAGAAAAATGTTAAAATTTTTGAAGCAACAATTAAAGATAATGATAAAAACAATTTTAAATTAAATGAAGCTGATATTAATTTAGAAACAAATTCTTTAATTGGAAAAAATGTAGAAATAAATTTAAATAATAAATTTCTAAATCCAGAAAACGAACCAAGATTAAAAGGTGAGAATATTTTTTATTCTGGAAATATTACAGATATTATAAATGGTGAATTTACAGCATGCAAAAAAACAGAAAAGTGTCCACCTTGGAAATTATCAGCAAAAAAAATAACTCATGACCGTGATAAAAAAAACATAAGCTATAAAAATGTTTGGTTAAATATCTATGATACTCCTGTGGCATACTTTCCAAAGTTTTTTCACCCAGATCCAACTGTAAAAAGGCAATCTGGTTTCTTAATTCCAACTTTTAAAAATTCTCCGAATAATAATACTTTTTTAAGTGTTCCTTATTATAAAGTATTAAATGAAAATAAAGATTTTACTTTTACTCCTCGATTTTATACCAAGGACCAATTATTACTTCAAAATGAATATAGAGAAGTAAATAAAAATAGTAATTTAGTCACTGATTTTAGTATTCTTGCTGATAAGAGTAATAACTCTGAAAGTCACTTATTTTATAATTTAGATAAAAATGTAATTACAAAAAATTTTAAACAAAGTAAATTCGAATTAAAAGTAGAACAAGTTTCAAATGATACATATTTGAGAGCTAACAAAATTAATTCTCCATTAATAAATGATTATGATGTTCTTGAAAACTCTTTTAAATTAAATTTGAAATCAGATGATTTAAATTTAAAAACTGATTTTATAGTTTATGAAAACTTAAATAGAAGTAGTAGTGACAAGTATGAATATATATTTCCAAAATTAGAAATAGCAAAAAAAATTGAAAACAAGACAAAGTTAAATGGTAACTTTGAATTTAAATCAATTAATTTTATTCATAATTACAATACAAATGTCTTAGAAAAAGTAAATACTAATGATTTAGTTTTCAATTCTGCATCAATAATATCAAAAAAAGGCTTTTTCAATAATTATGAATTTATCATTAAAAATGTCAATACAGACTCAAGAAAGTCAAAAATCAACAAACAGGAAACAGATTATTATTTAAGCGGTTTATTTCAATTTAATTCTACTTACCCACTTATAAAAAAAGATGAAACTTATAATTATTTATTAAAACCAAAATTGTCTTTAAAATTAAATCCAGGTCATACAAAAAATTTAAGCAATAATGAATATAAACTTAATGTAGATAGCTTATTTAATTTGGACAGAATATCCTCGGAAACAACTCTAGAAGGAGGTTTTTCAATTACTTATGGTGGGGATTATGTTTTAACAAAAAAAAATAATGATGAATTGTTAAGTATTAAATTAGCTAATAACATTAGACTTAAAAAAAATGATGATTTAGAGAGAAATAATCAATTGGGTTCTAAAACATCTAATTTTTTTGGCAAGATAAAGTATAATCCTACAAGTTTTTTAACAACAACATATAATTTTTCTACATTAAACAATTTAACTGATATTAATTATCAAAATTTTATTGCTGACATAAAGTTTTCAAATTTTGTTAATACATCTGATTATTTAAGACAAGATGGAGATAAAAATTCTTATTTTTTAAATAAAACAACTTTTAATTTTAATTCAAATAACAATCTATCATTTTCAACTCGAGAAAATCTAAAAACAGATTTAACTGAATATTATAATTTAGTCTATCAATACAAAAATGATTGTTTAAAAGCTAGCATAGAGTACCAAAAAGATTATTATAACGATAGAGATATAAAACCTGAGGAAAATATTTTTTTAAAATTGACTATCATACCTTTTGGATCAACATCATCACCTAATCTAAGAAAATAATGAAAAAGATATTTGTATTTCTTACGACTTTCTATTTTTTATTATCTAATACATTGGCAAATGAAAATATATTT
>QCDC01000007.1 GCA_003278805.1 Pelagibacteraceae bacterium AG-349-L17
TTTATTTTTGAACCAAATTCTTCTTTTACATCAGATGGTTTAACTGAACTTAATCTTGAGGATATATTTGCACTAGGTGCCGCTACCGGATAATCTAAATTTTTTAATAAATTTCTTAACAATTTATGTTTAGGGAAACGTACGGCAATACTCTTTTTATTATTAGTCACAAATTTTGAAATTTTTGAGTTATTTTTTAATTTCAGAACGTAAGTTATCGGACCGGGAGAAAATTTTTTGTAAAGTTTCACTAAATTATCATTTATATCACAGTCTTCTTTAAGTCTTTGAATATCGTAATAATGGACAATTAGAGGATTTTTTAATGGTCTTTTTTTAAGACTAAATATTTTCTTAACTGCACTGTTCGAGTAAGCGTTTGCAGCCAATCCATAAACAGTTTCTGTTGGAACCGCTACACAATGATTATTATCTAAATACTTTTTTGCTTTTTTGATATTTGATTGAATAGATTTCATGTATTAATAATTATTATTATATGAAAGATAAAATATTACCACTTGATTATGATCAGTATTCAGTTGAGGAGCTTACAGAAAAAGCAAATAAGATTATAGAGTCTCTAGAGAAGGAAAACGATTTAAACAATTCAGTTGACAATTATCAAGAACTTCTAAAATTAAATAATATTATTGAAAAGAAATTTCATAAAAATTTTAAATCTATTGGTGAAGAGACAAATAAAAAGATTAAAGAGATAACTAAAAAAAATGAAAAAACAGCTTAATAAAATAGCCAAGGATACAAATATATTCCTTAAAAAATATATTAATTCACAGAAATATTCTCAGCTAATGTCGCCCATGAAGTATGGTTTGTTTCCGGGTGGAAAAAAAATAAGATCTAAAATCTTAATCGACTTAGGGTCATTATTTTCAATAGATTATAAAACATTGATAATAGTTGGGTCGGCCGTTGAATGTATTCATGCTTATTCTCTTATTCATGATGATCTACCCTGCATGGATGATGATGATATAAGAAGAGGAAAACCTTCAGCTCACATTAAATTTGGTGAGTCTACAGCAGTCCTAGCAGGAAATTCATTACTGACTTTAGCTTTTGAAATTTTATCAAGTCCTAAATTGAAATTAAATGAAAAGATAAAGATCAACCTAATCAAAAAATTATCAGAATGTTCAGGACATTTAGGAATAGCTGGTGGGCAATATTTAGATTTAAGTTATGAGAGAAAGAAAATATCAAGGAATAAAATATTAGAAATGGAAATAAAAAAAACTGGAATGTTGTTTAGTTTTTGTTGTGCAGCTCCAGCAATAATTAAGAAAAAAACAATCCAAGAAATTAAATTTTTTGAAAATATTGGATCAAAAATTGGTCTATTATTCCAAATAGCTGATGATTTAATTGATCTCAAAAGTAATTCTAAGCAAGCTGGAAAAAAAACAGGAAAAGATCAAAAAAAAGGCAAGGCAACACTTATAAATTTAATAGGCTATGATGACTCACTTAATTATTGTGATAAGATAATAAAAGATATTAATAAGAATTTAAGAAAATATGGTTCAAGATCTGAAAAAATAAATGAAACATTAAGCTATATATTGAATAGAAAAAAATGAAAAAAAATTATCAATTTTTAAATAATATCAACTTTCCATCTGATTTAAGAAAAGTTTCTGAAAATAATTTACAAAAAGTAGCAGATGAGGTTAGGGCGGAAATGATAAGCGCTGTTTCAGAAACAGGAGGCCACCTTGGAGCTGGTTTGGGAGTTGTTGAATTGACAGTTGCACTTCATTATGTTTTTGATACCCCAAATGATAAATTAATATGGGATGTTGGCCATCAATCTTACCCACATAAAATTTTAACTGGAAGAAAAGATAAAATTAGAACTTTACGACAGGGTGATGGTTTATCAGGATTTACAAAAAGATCTGAAAGTGAGTATGACCCATTTGGAGCAGCACATAGTTCAACATCTATTTCATCTGCATTAGGAATTGCAGAGGCAAATAAATTAGAAAATAAGTCTTCCAATGTAGTAGCTGTAATAGGTGATGGAGCAATTAGCGCAGGTATGGCTTATGAAGCCATGAATAATGCTGGGGCATCTAAAACAAAAATAATTGTTATTTTAAATGATAACGATATGTCAATTGCAAAACCAGTTGGAGCAATGAGGACTTACTTGGCAAAATTATTTACTGGTAAAATATATTTTAGTCTTAGAGAAACCTTAAAATTAATTACATCTGCATTTTCAAAAAGATTTAGTGCTAAAGCAGGAAAAGCAGAAGATTTTTTCCGTTCAGCAGTTACTGGAGGTACATTGTTTAGTTCACTTGGTTTTTATTATGCAGGTCCTATAGATGGTCATGATTTATCAAGCTTAGTTCCAATTTTAAAAAATGCAAAAGAATCAAAACATGAGGGTCCTATAATGATTCATATCAAAACTCAAAAAGGAAAAGGTTATTCTTATGCAGAAAAAGCAAATGATCATTATCATGGAGTGTCAAAATTTAATGTTGAGACTGGCGAACAAGTAAAGAGCAAATCAAACCTTCCAACTTATACAAAAGTATTTGCAAACACGTTAGTTAAACATGCTAAAAAAGATAGCAAAATAGTAGGAATTACAGCAGCGATGCCGGGAGGGACTGGCATGGATATTTTTGGCAAGGAGTTTCCAAATAGAATGTTTGATGTTGGAATAGCCGAACAACATGCTGTAACTTTTGCAGCTGGTCTCGCAACCGAGGGATACAAACCATATGCTGCAATTTATTCTACATTTTTACAGAGAGCATATGATCAAGTTGTCCACGATGTTGCCATTCAAAGTTTACCAGTAAGATTCGCGATAGATAGAGCAGGATTAGTTGGTGCTGATGGATCAACACATGCTGGTTCATTTGATATAACTTACTTATCAACTTTACCTAACTTTGTAGTAATGGCAGCAAGTGATGAAGCCGAACTTGTTAAAATGATTAATACTTCAGTAGACATAAATGACAGACCTTCTGCAATTAGATATCCAAGAGGAACCGGAGTAGGTGTTGACCTCCCATCAATAGAAGAAAAAATTGAAATTGGTAAAGGGAGAGTCGTTCAACAAGGTACACAAGTTTGTATTTTAAACCTTGGCACTCGACTTGAGGAGTGCAAGTTAGCTGTAGAGGAATTAAAAGCAAAGGGAGTTTCAACAACCTTGATAGATGCCAGATTTGCCAAGCCTTTAGACGAAGAACTTATAATAAAATCTGCTAAGGAACATGAGCTTATGATAACTATTGAAGAGGGATCAATAGGTGGTTTCAGTTCTCATGTTAAAAATTTATTAGCTGAAAGAGGAGTATTTGACAAAGGTTTAAAATTTAGATCAATGACTTTACCAGATGAATTTATTGAACAAAATGATCCAAAAAAAATGTACGATAAAGCTGGATTAAACAGTTCTCAAATTTCTAAGAAAATTGCTGATATTTTGTTTCAAAAGGAAACAATAAGAGTTGTGAAAAATTAATTTAAGCTAACTACATTGGGCTTTATTCATTAAGTAGTGATCAAGTAAAACACAGTTCATCATAGCTTCACCAATTGGTACAGCTCTAATTCCTACACAAGGATCATGTCTACCTTTAACAGATATTGAAGTATTTTTCCCAAATTTATTTATTGTTTTTCTACTAGTTAAAATTGAAGATGTTGGTTTGACTGCAAAAGAAGCAATAATTTCTTGGCCTGTAGAAATTCCACCAAGAATTCCACCCGCTTTATTTGAATTGAAATTTAATTTATTTCCTTTTGAAGATATTTCATCTGAATTTTGTTCTCCACTTAATTGTGCTGAGTTCATTCCTGCACCAATATTTACACCTTTAACTGCATTAATACTCATTAGACCTGAAGCTATGTCAGTATCCAATTTTGAATAAATTGGAGCACCTAAACCAACTGGGACACCCCTTGCTCTTATTTCAATCACTGCTCCACATGAGGACCCTGATTTTCTTACACCAAGCAAATATTTTTCCCATAATTTAATCATTGATTTATCTGGACAAAAAAATGGATTTTTTGAAATTACTTTATCGTTCCATTGATTTGTGTCACATCCAAGAATTCCTAGCTGAGTTACTGCACCAATTACTTTAAATTTTTTACCTAATTTTTTTTGAAGTACAACTTTAGCTATTGCACCAGCCGCAACTCTTGCTGCAGTTTCTCTAGCAGAAGATCTGCCACCACCTCTATAGTCTCTAATTCCATATTTTTTAAAATAAGTAAAATCTGCATGACCTGGCCTGAACTTATCTTTAATATTACTATAATCTTTAGATTTCATATCTTTGTTGTATATTATGAGAGAAATAGGTGTTCCTGTAGTTTTACCCTCAAATACTCCTGACAATATTTGAACTTTGTCATCCTCTTTTCTCTGGGTTGTAAATTTAGATTGTCCTGGTTTTCTTTTGTCTAATTCTATTTGAATATCTTGCTCTTTAAGATTTATGTTTGGAGGACAACCATCAACAATACAACCAATTGCAGGTCCATGAGACTCTCCCCAAGTTGTGAAACGAAATAGCTTTCCAAAAGTATTAAATGACATTATTTATATTATATAGATTATTTTGTTTAAATTATGAATCAAAAAAACTCTTTAGGTCTTAATAGTTGCTTTCTTGATATAGATGATCCAATTCATTTATTTCATGAATGGATGGAGGAGGCAAAGAAAACTGAGCCAAATGATCCAAACGCTGTTGCTTTGGCCACATCAGATAAAAATGGCATTCCTTCAGTTAGAATGGTTTTACTTAAAGATTTCAACAAAGATGGATTTATATTTTATACAAATTTAAATAGTCAAAAAGGAAATGAATTAAAAGAAAATTCTTATGCTGCGATGTGTTTCCATTGGAAAAGTCTCCTAAGACAAATAAGAATTAATGGGAAGGTGTCATTAGTTTCTGATCAGGTTGCAGATGAATATTATTCATCTAGAGCGTATGAAAGTCGGATAGGAGCATGGGCTTCTAAGCAAAGTGAAGAATTAAATTCGCGAGAACAATTGTTAAAATCCATAAAAGATTACAAAAAAAAATATAGCAACAAATCAGATGTACCAAGACCAAGTCACTGGTCTGGATGGATTTTATCTCCAGATAATATTGAATTTTGGCTAGATGGTGAGAACAGAATCCACGAGAGATTAAAATATAGTAAAGAGAACTCCGGGAAGTGGAAAAAGTCTTTATTAAGTCCTTAAAAATTTCTTGATAAACTAAATGATGTTAATCTTTTAAGAATATTTTTTTCTTCAGAATCTTTAAATACACTTAGAGAATTTGAGGCTAAATTTATATAGTGCTGTGCTTTTTGATAGCATTCCTGAATTATTTTATACTTATTTATAAGAGCAATAATTTCATTAAAGTTATCTTTTGTTCTTAATTCTTTTTTAAACATATTTGATAAAATTTTCTTTTCATCATTTCCTAATTTTTGAAAAAGTAAAATTATTGGTAAGGTAATTTTTCCTTCAAAAAAATCTTGTCCAATTTTTTTACCAAATAGTTTGAGCTCAGCATTATAGTCTAGTGTGTCGTCAGCTATTTGAAAAGTTAATCCCAAGTTTCTTCCATAAAATTCTAAAGCATCTTTTTCTTTATTTTCTGCATCTGATAAAATTGCACCAACTTTAGTTGCCGCTGCAAATAACTCAGCAGTTTTAGCTGAGATTATCTTTAAATATGTTTCTTCCAGCATATCAACTTCACCTTTGTGTTGAAGTTGCAAAACTTCTCCTTGAGCAATTTTAGATGAAGTGGAAGATAATAACTTTAAAACTTCTAAATTTCCGTCTTCTACCATCATTTCAAAACATCTACTCAATAGATAATCTCCTATTAAAACTGAAGAATGATTATCCCAAACTTTATTTAAAGTTTCTTTTCCTCTTCTAACAGTGCCTTCATCGATTACGTCATCATGCATCAACGTTGCACTGTGAATTAATTCAACACACGCAGCTAAATTTATATCTCTAGAGCCTTTAGAGTAACCGCATAATTTTGCACTACCCAATGTTAGTAAAGCTCTTAGTCTTTTTCCTCCAGTTTCTATGTGATAATCTGTCATTTTTTGAACTAGCTGTACGTCACTAGATAATTTTGATTTTATTTTTTCTTCGGTTAAAACAAGTTTTTCTTCAACTGAGTCTTTGAGCTGAAAATATGAATTATTTATCTGATTTTTAAGCTGGACAACTGTTCCCATAATATTTCTAAATTATTATAATTTGTTTATATATATTACTTATCAATTGACGCACCAGTTTCTTCAATTATAAGTAGTCTTTATATTCAATAAATAATTCTATAAGACTTAACTATGTTCTCTTTTTTTAAAAAGAAAAAAATTGTTGCTCACTTAAAATTAATTGGAGTTATTGGTAATGCTGGAAAATTTAAACAAGGTATTGATTTTGCAGGTCAAGAACAACTAATTAAAAAAGCTTTTTCTCTGAAAAAAGCAACATGTGTTGCTATATCAATCAATTCTCCAGGAGGATCACCAGTTCAATCTCATTTAATCTACAGTTTTATTAGACAACAAGCAAAAAAACACAAAAAAAAAGTTATTGTATTCGCTGAAGACGTAGCAGCTTCTGGAGGTTATTTGATTTCTTGTGCTGGGGACGAAATTTATGCAAATTCAAGTTCAATAATTGGATCTATAGGAGTGATATATTCTTCTTTTGGATTTACTGAGTTGATAAAAAAAATTGGGGTTGAAAGAAGAGTTCATACCGCTGGTAAAAACAAAAGTACACTTGATCCATTTTTAGAGGAAAAAAACGAGGATATTGAAAGATTAAAAAATATTCAATTGGATCTTCATAAGGACTTTATAGAAGTTGTTGAAAAAAGCAGAGGATCAAAATTAAACAAATCTGATGTAGAACTTTTTTCAGGTGAGTTTTGGTCAGGCAGTAAAGCAAAAAATTTAGGATTGATTGATGGAATAGGTAATGCACACGAAATATTAAAAGATAAATTTGGTGAAGATGTAATTATTAAAAAATTTGAAAAATCAAAAGGATGGTTAAGTCAAAAACTTTCTTCATCCAGCAATCAAGTAGATCAAATAGCAAGTATTTTAGATGAAAGATCAATTTGGCAAAGATATGGCTTTTAAAACAAAAAAAGAAAAAAAAAAAATTCAAACATTCCAAGATACAATTTTAAATCTTCAGAAATTTTGGAGTAAAAAGGGATGCATTATTCTTCAGCCTTATGATATGGAGGTTGGCGCAGGAACTTTTCATCCAGCTACTACCCTAAGATCACTTGGAAATAAACCATGGAAAGCAGCTTACGTACAACCATCAAGAAGACCTACAGATGGAAGATATGGAGATAATCCAAACAGGCTGCAACACTATTATCAATTTCAAGTTTTAATAAAACCTTCCCCTGAAAATATAAAAAAACTTTATTTAAATAGTTTATCTACTATAGGAATAGATCATAATGATCATGATATAAGGTTTGTTGAAGATGATTGGGAAAGTCCAACATTAGGTGCTGCAGGATTGGGATGGGAAGTATGGTGTGATGGAATGGAAATTACTCAATTCACCTATTTTCAACAAATGGCTGGATTTGATTGTAAACCTATATCAGTTGAAATCACTTATGGTTTAGAAAGAATTTGTATGTTCACTCAAAAAGAAAAAAACGTTTATGATTTATTGTGGAATGATGAAGGCGTAAAATATCAGGAAGTATTTCATCAAGCTGAAAAAGAATTTTCAGCATACAATTTTGAACACGCGAATGTTGAAACACTTTTGAAAATGTTTGAAATGCATGAGTCCGAGGCAAAAGATTTGGTAGAAAAAAAAGTTTCTTTACCAGCATATGATCAATGTTTAAAAGCCAGTCACGTGTTTAATATTTTAGATGCAAGAGGTGCAATTAGTGTTGCACAAAGAGCAGGTTATATCGCTAGAATAAGAGATATTACAAAATCTGCAGCAGGTGTTTGGTTAGATAGTCAAAAATAATGTCAGAGTTTTTTTTAGAATTATTTAGTGAAGAAATACCTTCAAATCTTCAACAAAATTTAAGGGTAGATTTACTTAAAAGTTTTAATGATTTTTTTTTAGAAAAATCAATTTTATTTAAAAAAAACTCATCATACTCAACACCAAACAGACTGGTGGTATTGTTTGAAGGTGTTCAAAAAAATGTTGTATTAAAATCTGAGGAAATTAAAGGCCCAAATATCAAGTCACCAGAGGTAGCACTAAAGGGGTTTGTGAGGTCAAATAAAATCGTAAAAAAGGATCTCTACCAAAAGAAAACCGACAAAGGAGAATTTTATTTTTTCAAGACAAAATCAAAAAAATTGCACACACATGAATTGCTAGAGGAATTCATCCCAATATTGTTAAGTAAAGTTCAATGGAAAAAATCAATGTATTGGGGAACTTTTGACCTAAATTGGGGGAGACCGTTAAAATCAATTCTAGCTGTGTTTGATAAAAAAAAATTAAATTTTAATTTTCATCACCTAACATCTTCTAACTCAACTTTTATTGATAAAGAATTTGAGGAAAATAAAAAGTCATTCTTAGAATTTAAAAATTATAAAAGTTTTTTTAAAAAAATTGACATTATCGTTGATCACAACGAAAGAAAAAAGTTAATAGAAAAAAAATTCAACAATCTATTAAAAAATAAAAATATTAAGATTCAACATAATCCTAGATTGCTAAATGAGGTTGTAGATTTAACAGATCAACCAAATATCCTTCTTTGTGAATTTGATAAGAAATTTTTGAATATTCCAAAAGAAATATTAATTATTACTATGCAATATCATCAAAAATATTTCCCTATATTTGATAATAAAGAAAATATTACCAATGAGTTTTTAGTGGTTGCAAACAAAAAAGATAAAAAAGGATTAATTAAATTAGGAAATGAAAGAGTGGTTGAAGCGAGATTAAGTGATGCAGAATTTTTTTGGAAAAAAGATAAATCTCAAAATATGGTTAAAAAAGTTACTGATTTAAAATCAATGAATTATTTTAAAGGATTAGGAAGTTATTTTGATAAAGCCCAAAGAATGAGAAAATTGGGTGGAATGATATCAGATGAACTTTTAATCAGTAAAGAAAAAGTTGAATTGTCAGCATCAATTTGTAAAGTTGATTTATTATCAGAGTTAGTGGGTGAATTCCCAGAACTCCAAGGTGTGATGGGAGGTTATTTTGCTGATGCACAAGGTTTTGATAAAGATTTGGCTTTGGCCATAAGTGAGCAATATTTACCCGCAGGTTCTGGTTCAAGAGTCCCCAAGAAACCATTTAGTATAGCTCTTTCTTTGGCTGATAAGATAGATACTTTGGTTGGTTTTTTTGGTTTAAATCAAAAACCAACAAGTTCTAAAGATCCATATGCTCTACGAAGATTAGCATTAGGAGTAATAAGAATAATAGTTGAAAATAAAAAAGATTTTAAAATAAAAGATTTAATTAATTATTCTTTAAGCCTGTATTTAGATCAAGGTTTTGAAATTGATAATAAATCTTTACAAAATGAATTATCAGATTTTTTAATGGATAGATTAAAATATCACATGAAGGAAGAAAATATTAGAAATGATATAATTCAAGCATCAACCAGTTCTTTTAATTTAGATCAATCTGTTATTATTTTTAATAAAGCTAAACATTTAAATAAAATTATTAACAAACCAGATGGCTTAGATATTATTGCAAGCTATAAAAGAGCTTCCAATATTTTAGACGGTGCATTAAAAAATAATAAAATAGAATTATCAAATACAACTGACCCTGGTATTTTTAAAACTGAGTTAGAAAAAAACTTATTTAAAAAAATTAGTGAATTAAGAAAATATTTTTCGGGCATTAATAAAGATGAAAATTATGTTCAAACATTGGACAATTTAGCTAGTGTTAAAAGTGAGGTTTTTGATTTTTTTGATAATGTAATTGTGAATGAAGATGATCCGGTTATAAAGAAGAATAGGTTAGAGCTAATCCAAATGATGTGTAAAACGTTCAATAATTATGTTAATTTTTCTTTAATCGACTCCCATTAATGAAAAAACTTATATTAAATTTTAATTCTAAGGATAGTAAAAAAATTAAAAATCCTAAAAACTTTTTAGGAGGAAAAGGTGCCAATCTTTCTGAAATGGGAAGAATGGGTCTTCCAGTGCCTCCTGGTTTTACAATATCTACAAAAGTTTGTGAAATTTTTTATAAGTATAAAAAAAAATTAAATAAAAATTTAATTTCGCAAATTAAAAAAGAATTGAAATTAATTGAAAAAGATGTTTCTAAGAAATTTGGGGACCTAAAAAATCCACTTTTGTTGTCTGTGCGTTCTGGTGCAAGAGTATCAATGCCAGGTATGATGGATACTATACTAAATCTGGGTCTGAACGATAAAACAGTCAAAGCTCTAGCAAATAAAACTTCAAATGGAAGATTTGCTAAAGACAGTTATAGAAGATTCATTCAAATGTACGGCAATGTTGTAATGGGTGTAGAAGGTTATCATTTTGAGGAATTAATTGAAAATTATAAACTTACGAAAGGAGTTTTGTTAGATACAGATTTAGATGAAAGTGATTGGGATGGATTAATTGAAGATTTTAAAAGAACAGTAAAAGAAAAGGCAAAAAAAGATTTTCCTCAAGATGTTCATGAACAATTGCTGGGAGCAATAAGTGCAGTATTTTTATCGTGGGAAAGCAATAGAGCAAAAATTTATAGAAAATTAAATCAAATTCCAGCCGAGTGGGGCACCGCTGTAAATGTTCAATCAATGGTTTTTGGAAATATGGGTGATGATTGTGCAACAGGAGTTGTGTTTACTAGAAATCCATCAGATGGATCAAAAGAAATTTATGGTGAGTATTTAATTAATGCGCAAGGCGAAGATGTTGTAGCGGGCACAAGAACTCCTCAATATATAACAAAAAAAGCTAGGAGAGATGCTAGAGTAAAAGAATTATCGATGGAAGAGTCTATGCCTAAAGTTTTTAAAGAACTTCAAAAAATTTTGAAGAAATTAGAGATGCATTACAAAGATATGCAAGACGTAGAGTTTACAGTTGAAAATAGTAAACTATGGATGCTTCAAACAAGATCAGGAAAAAGAACAGCAAAATCAGCAGTTAAGATTGCAGTTGATATGGTTAAAGAAAAATTAATTTCAAAAAAAGAGGCTGTATTAAGAATTGACCCAAACTCTCTGGATACACTTTTACACCCTACTTTGAATGAAAAAAGCACAATTAATGTAATAGCAAATGGATTGCCAGCATCACCTGGTGCAGCTAGTGGTAAAGTTGTATTTACATCAGAGGAAGCTGAAAGACTAACTGCAATGATGCAGGATACAATTTTAGTAAGAGTAGAGACCTCACCAGAAGATATACAAGGAATGCATGCTGCGAAAGGAATTCTGACAGCTAGAGGAGGAATGACAAGTCATGCAGCTGTTGTGGCTAGGGGTATGGGAAGACCCTGCGTATCTGGATCAAGTGAAATTGATATAAACTATGAAAATAAATCTTTTAAAACTTCGTCGATAGAGATTAATGAAGGGGATATAATTACTATAGATGGCTCAACTGGAAGAGTTATTGCCGGAAGTGTTTCAACTGTGAAACCAGAAATATCTGGTGATTTTTCGATGTTAATGTCTTGGGCTGACAGTTTTAGAAAATTAAAAGTAAGAACAAATTCAGAGACACCAAAGGATACTAAAACAGCAAGAGACTTCGGTGCAGAGGGTATTGGACTATGCAGAACTGAACATATGTTTTTTGATGAAGAACGAATTTTGTCTGTAAGAGAAATGATATTGTCAAAAACAAAAGAAGACAGAGCAATAGCATTAGAAAAACTGTTGCCACACCAAAGAAAAGATTTTATTGATATTTTTAAAATTATGAGCGGACTACCAGTCACAGTAAGATTGTTGGACCCACCATTACATGAATTTTTACCACGCACAGAAAAAGAAGTTAATGAAGTTGCAAGTGTAGTTAATCTCCCTGTTAAAGAGGTTGAATCTAGAATTGAAGAGCTGCATGAGCAAAATCCTATGTTAGGTCATAGAGGATGTCGTCTGGGTATATCTTTTCCCGAAATTTATGAAATGCAATGTAAAGCAATATTTGAAGCTTTAACACAACTTAAAAAAAGTAAAATTAAATCTGCATTCCCTGAAATAATGATACCTTTAGTCTCTACAGAAGCTGAGATAAAAATAATGAAAGATTTAGTGATTAGAACCGCAAGTCAAGTCCAACAAGAACATAAATTGAAAATAGAATTTTTAGTAGGCACGATGATTGAATTACCCAGAGCAGCAATTAAAGCAAAGGAAATAGCAAAGCATGCTGAATTTTTTAGTTTTGGGACTAATGATTTAACACAAACTACTTTTGGGATTAGTAGAGATGATAGTGGAAAATTCTTAAATGATTATTTAGAAAACAAAATATTTTCTGTTGATCCTTTTGTTTCAATAGATGAAGGAGTTTCAGATTTGGTTGAAATAGCAGTAGAAAAAGGATTAAAACAAAACAAAAATCTTAAATTAGGTATCTGTGGAGAGCATGGGGGAGATCCACGTAGTATATCTTTTTGTTCTAAAGCAGGATTGAATTATGTTTCTTGTTCACCTTATAGAGTTCCTGTAGCCAGGTTAGCTGCTGCTCAGGCTGAAATTAAAAAAAATTAAATAAATTAGAGAGTGTTCTGTTGCCAGATATTATTATCATTATTTGATCATTCATTTTTGATTGCTATTTGTAAGTAATTAAAATTTAAAAACTTTGAGAGAAATTTCGTAATAAAATTGGCAAGATTTATGCTAAGATCGTTCTTTATGAGAAAAACTTTACAGCAAGACAAAAAATTTACTTTAATCTCTCTAAAAACGGGAGATTTAAATAAGAAACAAATATTATCTATATGCAAACTAAAAAATTTATACTGGTCTTGGACAATTCCGAAACAATTTGAATGGTATAAAAAAACAGTAAAAAAAACAGATATTAATAATATGTTGCTAATTGAAAAAAAATTAGTTGGTTACACTTTGTTAAGAAAAAGAAAAGCATTCGAAAATAGTAAATCTTTTATTTACTATTATTTTGACAGTTTTATTTTACACAAAAAGTTTAGAAACAAAGGTTTAGGAAAAATTTTAATATTATTTAATAATAAAGTTTTAAATAAGCTTAAACCACATTCTTTTTTGACTTGCTCAAAAAAAACGGTTCCTTTTTATTTGAAATATAATTGGAAAATACTACCAAAAAATAAGTTTAAGATAATGGATCACAAACCTGCTTGGTTCAATAGCATGACTAGTATAAATGGGATGACATACAATTTAGATAAAAAAATTAAGAAAAAAATATTCTATTATTTTAATTAAAATACTTCATTTTAAAAAAAAAAGGGGGGGGGTCTGTTACATGTCATTAGATAAGAAAATGGAATTTTTGCTTACTTATCAAAACTACTTTGTTGTCAACTTAGTTGTAAGAATGATTTATTCTTTTTTGGTTGGATTTTTAATTTTACACTTTGCTCTAAATCTTTATATATAGCATTTATGAAAAAAACAAACGCTTTCCAATTTTTTAATAAAGACACTTCAGTTAAACACTATTCTGATATGTATAAAGAATTAAGATTAGATATTAGATATCCTGCCAATGTAAAAAGAGAGCAGATTTTTGTAAAACTTTTACAAAAACATAAATCTAAAAAAATTGTAGACGCTGGTTGTGGTACTGGAATGCCACTTATTGATATTAAAAAAAAAGGTTTTAATATCATAGGTTATGATAAAGCAAGAAATATGGTTTCTGAGGCAAAAGAAAATCTTATCAAAAATAGATTATCCCCTGATTTAGTATTTTATGATGATTTTGAAAATCCAAAAAAAATTAAAAATAATTCAGTAGATTGTATACTTGGTATGGGGGCTTTTTATTATGCTAAAGATGTTAATAAAACTCTTTTAAAACAGAAAAGAAAATTAAAAAAAAATGGTAGATTAATTTTTTCATTAAGAAATAGGCTATTTGATGTTATTACATTAAATAATTATACTAAAAATTTCTTAGATGAAATTTATGAAGTTAAAAAGTTAAAAAAAGAATGGAAAAATAAATATAAAGATTTAACAAAAAACTTTACCGATAGAAAAAAAATAAAGTCAAAAATAAATATAGATGAAGCAGGTGTTTATAACCACACACCTCACAATCCCTTGACCGTAACAGATGAAATGGCAAAATTAGGTTTATCTGTTGAGGGTATATATTTTTATCACTTCCATGCATTTCCACCAGTATTTGATGCATTTGATCCATATTATTATAGAAAAAATTCCTGGAAAATAGAAAACCCATCAGATTGGCGAGGTTATTTCTTAGCATCTGCTTTTGTAATTGATTGTAAAAAAATTTTTTAAATAACTTTTTTCTAGGGGCGTTCTAATTCCCCCTATAATTTAAATACTAACAGAAAATAAAGACTTTTTGAAACACTTCAATGTATTCTTCAATGTAAGTTAGGCGTATTTGGCGGGAACCTTGTTTCTCGACTTCATTGTAAATCAGAGTTAAATTTAATCCATGAGTAAACAAAAAAGAGTTAAAACTAACAAAAATGCTAGGGGAAACTCTGCACAATTTTTTGTTGCTGGTGAGTTATGTAGGAGAGAATTAGTTGCTGTTGTTACTATGGGTAACACACCTAACACTGATGTATTATGTAGTAATATTGAGGGAACCAAGTTCGTTCACATTCAAGTAAAAACTTTTCCACCAGGAAATAGAAAAGTTACTGTTGGTATGAAAGCAGAAAAAGATTTTGGAAAAAACTTCATTTGGGTATTGGCAGGAATACCAACTAAAGGAGATAAAAGTGAATTTGTATATTATATAATTCCATCAAGTGAGGTCTCCAAAAATGTTAAAAGAATGCATTTAGATTACATATCTAAACCAGGAAAAAAAGGTCAACAAAGAAAAGACTCTAGTATGAGAATTATTTTCATACCACCGTATAAAGATCCATCTGGTTGGTCGATTGAGAGGTATAAAAATAGATGGGATATAATTGAAGATTTGTTAAAATAAACGTTATAGACGCATCTGCGCGTATAACGGTTTAAATTTAATTAATCGCTATTCCAAGTAAATAAATCTGCATCAAAGGGTATGTTTCTAAATTTAAGTAGGATTTTATATTTTTCTAATCTTTCCTCTTTCTTAAATTTTCCTAAGTAGTTAAGTATTTGGTCATAAGTTAAATCTTTTAAGTATTTCTTTTTGACATCAACATACTCTTCATAATCCATACCACATATAGAAAATTTTTTTTTTGGATCTATATGTTCAGCATAACTTATCCCATCTTCACTTTCGCTTAGTACATCATAAAAGTGAGCGATTTGATTATCTTTTTCAAAAAGAATATCTCTCCTGAAATCAAATAGTTCTAGTTGTTGCATAGTTTGGAGTTATTAAAGTTTTGAAAATTAACTTTAACAATTCAATTTTACTAAATAATAATGGCAAAATTTTGTATATTTGTTATTATTAATTCAGTCTTGATTTAGAAAAAACTCTACTTGCTAGGACTTTAAACAAAACGCTAAAGGAGGCATATGAAACTTAAAATACAATCTATAAAAGACTATTTTAAATCAAAAAAAGATAGAGGTTTAAAACCAATATTTTTTAAAAAAATAGGTGACCGAAAAACATCTAGGGACCAAATGTTAATTAATTTGATTAAAATATTAGAGTCTCAAGGATTTAAGATAAAAAATAAGAAGTAAAACTTATTTCCGTTGTTTTCAGACTTCATTGTAACTTCAATGTAAACTTCAATGTAAATTCCTTTTGGAAAATAACTGAGGACAACGGAAACCTTTGGAAAGGGGCGTTCTGTTGCCAGGTGCCCCATACCCCGTTTGCTTAATTAACTAAGTTAATTAGGCAGCAAGTGCATAACTTTCGTTAGCAATTATAAATTAGCCCGTTACGGTGGAACAATCCCGAACGAAAGAATAGCCTTTAGTCACCCGTCGATTCTATTTCACCCCCATAAGTTGTAATGGTGGAGGTGGTGGGTACTGCCCCCACGTCCGCAATGGTTATTACGAAATTCGTTTATCGTCGTAGTTGGAAAACCAACATTATTAATATAAAAGTAATTACAACAGATTCAATAACAATCATGAAATTAACCAAAGAACAACAAGATGAAATAAAGAATCAACAATCTCAAAGCAATCAAACAAAAAGAGTTACTGCTTCTGAGCTTGAAAAAATCCTATATGAAGCAATTCCAGCTTTAGATCATGGCTTTGTAAGAGTTGTTGATTATATGGGCGATGACACATCCATAGTTCAATCAGCCAGAGTATCGTACGGAAAAGGGACCAAACAAGTATCAACTGACAAAGGTTTAATAAAATATTTGATGAGGCATTGGCACAGTACTCCATTTGAAATGTGTGAAATTAAATATCATGTTAAACTTCCAATATTTATTGCAAGACAATGGATTAGGCATAGAACTGCAAATGTTAATGAATACTCTGCAAGATATTCAATTTTAGATAAAGAATTTTATTTGCCATCACAAGAAAATTTAGCTGCTCAATCAACTAGTAACCGACAGGGTAGGGGAGATGTCTTGCAAGGAAAACAGGCAGAGGAAGTTTTGGAAATTTTAAAAAGTGATGCAGAAAGAACTTATGATAATTATGAGACTATGCTAAATGAAAGATTTGATGGATCAACTATTGATGAAAATAAAAAAGGTTTAGCAAGAGAACTGGCAAGAATGAATTTAACACTAAATACTTACACCCAATGGTATTGGAAAACTGATTTATTAAACTTAATGAATTTTTTAAGATTAAGAGCTGATAGTCATGCTCAATATGAAATAAGAGTTTATGCAGACATAATGCTGGATACTGTAAAAAAATGGGTGCCTATAACTTATGATGCTTTTATGGATTATAGAGTTGGTGGCACTGAGGTTTCTGCAAAAGGAAAATTAATTGTTCAAAAACTTATTAAAGGTGAGAATGTAGATGTTGAAAGTTCTGGCCTGTCTAAAAGAGAGTGGAATGAATTAATGACTGCTTTTGATCTTAAAGATAAGTTGATTTAATTTTTTCAGCAAAATTTAAATATATCTTAGAAATTTCATGTTCAGGGTTAGCCTCCACGATTGGCTTTCCTTCATCTCCAGTTTTACCAACTTCTGGATTGATTGGAATTTCACCCAAAAATTCTTTTTGGAATTCTTCTGCGGTTTTTTTAACCCCACCTTCTCCAAAAATTTTATATTTTTTTCCATCATCTCCAATAAAAAAACTCATGTTATCAATTAAACCTAAAATTTTAACTCCAAGTTTATCAAACATTTTAATACCTCTTTTAACATCTAAAAGAGCCACTTCTTGAGGTGTACTTACAATTATTGCACCATCCATTTTTATTTCTTGAGAAAATGTAAGTTGAGTATCACCAGTTCCTGGAGGCATATCAACGATAATAAAATCTAAATCTTTCCAATTTACTTTCTGAGTAAAAGTTTTAATTGCACTTGTTACCATAGGTCCACGCCATATCATTGGAGTTTGTTGATCAGCTAAAAAACCAATCGACATACATTGAATATCATATTTTGTAATTGGATCTAATTTTTGACCATCACTTTTTGGTTTTTCATTAATATCAAACATTTTAGGAATTGATGGACCATAAATATCTGCATCTAAAAGACCAACTTTGCATCCAACTTTTTTCAAAGCTAAAGCAAGATTCGTTGCGAATGTAGATTTACCAACACCGCCTTTTGCACTAGAAATTGCAATTGTAAATTTGGTTCCAAGAATTGGATTTTTACTGAATTTTTTAGGCTCTAGCTTACTTTTCATTGCGGCACTAAGTTCAGGTTTTTTATCAGCCATAAAACTATCATTACTTGTTTTTTACAATAAAGACACTATATACTTTGGCATATGCCAGACGATTTTAAAGGTCAAAGTCCTTGGGGAGCACCTCCTGGTGGAGGTGGTAGTGGTAACGGATCAGGTAGAGGTCCAACACCGCCAAATATCGACGAATTAATTAGAGATCTGCAGGATAAAATTAAAAAATTTTTACCTGGTGGAAAAACTTCAGGAGGAAAATCAATAAGTCTAATTTTATTAGTTTTAGTTTTTGTATGGTTAGCAAGTGGACTTTATAGAGTATTGCCCGATGAACAAGGTGTTGTATTAAGATTTGGTAAGTTTGTAAAAACTACTCAGCCTGGTTTAAACTATCATATACCTTTTCCTGTTGAGACTGTGCAAACTCCAAAGGTAACTAAAGTTAATAGAATGGATATAGGATTCAGATCTGAAAGAGATAGTGGCTTCTCTACAGGTGGTGGTGTTGCTGATGTTCCACAGGAAAGTTTGATGTTAACTGGAGATGAAAACATTGTTAACATAGATTTTTCAGTATTTTGGGTAATTAAAGATGCTGGTAATTTTCTATTTAAAATTCAAGACCCAGAAGGCACAGTTAAAGCAGCTGCTGAAACTGCAATGAGAGAAGTAATTGCAAAGAGTGATATCCAGCCAATTTTAACAGAAGGTAGATCTAAAATTGAGCTTGAAACTCAAGAAATTATTCAAACTATTTTAGATGATTATGAAAGTGGAATTCAAATTACACAAGTTCAAACTCAAAAGGCTGACCCACCTGATCAAGTAATTGACGCATTTAGAGATGTACAAGCTGCAAGGGCAGATATGGAAAGGTCTAAAAACGAGGCCGAAGCCTATGCTAATGATGTTATTCCAAGAGCACGAGGGGAAGCACAAAAAATTTTACAAGCTGCAGAAGCGTATAAAAAAGAAGTTGTTGCAAAAGCAGAGGGTGAGGCAAGTAGATTTATAGCTATCTACAATGAGTATAAAAATGCGAAAGCAGTTACCCAAGAGAGAATGTATCTAGAAACTATGGAAAAAGTTTTAGCTGATATAGATAAAGTAATTATAGAAAAAAATGCAGGTTCAGGAGTAGTTCCATATTTACCTTTACCTGAACTAAAAAAGAAAGCGACAAATTAATATGAAAGCTGGAAAAGTATTAGTAGGAGTATTAGTTGCAATTGGTGTTGTAGCTTTTTTATCAGTAATTATAGTTAAAGAGGTAAATCAGGCAATTATCTTGCAATTTGGTGATCCAAAAAGAATTATAATGAAACCAGGTTTAAACTTTAAAATTCCTTTCATTCAAAATGTTGTTTATTTAGATAAAAGAATTTTAAATTTAGACGCTCCGCCAGAAGAGGTTATTGCATCAGATCAGAAGCGTTTGATTGTGGACGCATTTGCAAGATTTCAAATCGTAGACCCACTTAAATTTTATATTTCAGTTGGAAATGAAAGAGTTGCAAGATCAAGATTATCTACAATTATAAATTCAAGAATTAGAAATGTATTAGGTCAAGAAGAATTACAAACATTGTTATCTAAAGATAGATCTAAGCAAATGGCTTTAATTAAAGAAGGTGTAAACAACGAAGCACAAAACTTTGGGATTAATATTGTCGATGTCAGAATTAAAAGAGCAGATTTACCTCAAGCTAACAGTGATGCAATATATAGAAGAATGCAGACTGAAAGGGAAAGAGAAGCAAAAGAATTTAGAGCAAAAGGTGCGGAGATGGCAGTTACAATTACATCAACTGCAGACAAAGAAGTTACTGTAATATTAGCAGATGCTCAAAAGCAATCTGAGATTATGAAAGGGGAAGGCGACGGAGAAAGAAATAAAATTTTTGCTGACGCCTTTGGTCAAGATCCAGAATTTTTTGCTTTCTATAGAGCTATGCAAGCATATGAAAAAGCTCTTATTGGTGGTGAAACTTCTTTAATTTTATCACCTGATAGTGAATTTTTTAAATTTTTTGGAAATATAAAACCTGAAATCCAACAATAATTCTTAAATGCGTGAGCTAGTTATAGCTTTTGGTCTTTTCTTATTTATTGAGGGAATTTTGTACGCCTTATTTCCAGCAAAAATGAAAAGTATGTTGAAAAAATTAGAACTTGTTAAAGATAGTCAGCTTAGATCAGGTGGACTTATTTTTGCTGTAATAGGTTTTATGATAATTTATTTCATTAAGAGTTAATATGAATAAGATTAAACTTATATTCTTAAACCTTGTAATATTATTTAGCTTTTCGTTAAATGTAAACTCCAAACCAGTTCCTGCTTCTTTTGCAGATCTTGCAGAAAAATTAATGCCATCTGTGGTAAATATTTCTACTACAACAACTGTTGTAACTAACACTAATCCTTTTCCTTTTCAATTTCCTCCAGGCTCTCCTTTTGAGGATATGTTTAAAGAATTTGGAACACCTCAGGAAAGACAATCAGCTGCACTAGGTTCTGGATTTATAATTGATGAAAAAGGAATTGTGGTCACGAATAATCACGTTATCCAAGATGCTGACGACATTATTGTTAGGGTAAATGGAGACCAAGAATTTAAAGCTAAGGTTTTAGGTGCTGACCCTCTTATGGATATTGCTGTTTTACAATTAGAAACAGATGAAAAGTTTATCCCGGTTGCATTCGGAGACTCTGATAAAGCAAGAATTGGTGATTGGGTTTTAGCAATTGGAAATCCGTTTGGTTTAGGTGGAACGGTAACAGCTGGAATTATTTCAGCAAGAAATCGATCAATTGGTTTATCAAGATATGAAGATTTTATACAGACTGATGCATCTATTAATTCTGGAAATTCTGGTGGGCCCTTGTTTGATATGGAAGGAAATGTAATTGGAATTAATACAGCAATTCTTGGACGTAATGGTTCTATTGGAATTGGATTTTCTATACCATCCAATAGTGCACAAATCGTAATTAAACAATTAATTGAATTTGGTGAAACAAAAAGAGGTTGGTTAGGAGTTAGAATTCAAGATGTAACAAAAGAAATTGCGGAAGTTGAAAAATTAGACAAAGCACGAGGAGCATTAGTTGCGAGCGTCGCAGAAAATAGTCCATCAGAAAAAGCAGGAATACAAGCTGGTGATATTATTTTAGAATTTAACGGTGAAAAAATAAATCAAATGAAAGAACTTCCAGCGATCGTTGCACGAACAGAAGTTGGAAAAAAAGTTGAGGTTAAAATTTGGAGAGAGAAAAAAGAGATTATTAAAAATGTTATTTTAGGAAGATTAGAAACTTCAGATGATTTTAAAATAAGTAAAAATCAAGAAACTGAAAAACAAAATAATGAAGAGATAATTGAGAGTTTAAGAATAGCAGTAAGACCATTGACTAAAGAAGATATTAAAAATAGAAAATTACCAAACCAATTAACAGGAGTGGTAATAACAAAAATTGCAAATAATAGTCCTGTAGTAAATTCAATAGAACTTAATAGTATTATTATTGAAGCTCAGAAGAAAAAAATTAGATCAGCTGATGACTTAAGAGATATTACTAAAGAAGTTCTTAATTCAAATCAGAAAACTATTTTATTTGCAATTTATAACAATAAAAATCAACGAAGATACATCGGTGTTAAGTTAGACTGATCATGGATTTAAAATCCAAGATTATATTAATCTCAGGTCCAACAGCTTCTGGTAAATCAAGTTTTGCGATTAAGTTTGCAAAAAAAGTTAATGGAGAGATTATTAATGCAGACAGTATGCAAGTATATAAACAGCTTAAAATTTTATCAGCAAGACCAGATCCAAAAAAATACCAGAAAATAAAACATCATTTATATGGTTTTCATAATGTTACAAAAAACTTCTCTGCAGGTGATTGGCTTAAGTTAGTAATTAAAAAAATTAATGAAGTCCAAAAAAGAAAAAACACCCCAATTCTTGTTGGAGGCACGGGTTTGTACTTTAAAGCTTTGACTGATGGTTTAGTTAAAATACCTAATATTTCATTAAAATTAAGAACTCAAATCAGAGATTTGCAAAAAAAAATAGGACAAAAAAAGTTTTATGAAAAATTATTAAAATTAGATCCACTCTCAAGTGGAAAAATAAACCCTACAGACACTCAAAGATCCATCAGAGCCTATGAAGTAAAAAAGTTTACAAGAAAATCTCTACATGAGTGGTTTAAAAACACAAAATCAAATTTCGTGGAAGATGATTTTTTTAAAGTTTATATTGATTACCCTAGACAAGAATTAATTGAGCGTATTAATATAAGAACATCAGAGATGATAGAAAAGGGAGCAATAAAAGAAGTAAAAAATTTCATAAAGCTAAGGGTTAAAAAAGATAAAACTGCCTATAAGGCTATTGGAGTTAATGAAATAAGAGAATATTTAAAAAAAGAAAAAAATTTGAATGATACTAAAGAAAAAATAGCCATAAAAACTAGACAATACGCCAAAAGACAAAGCACTTGGGCTAGAGGTAATATGATGAACTGGATGAAACTAAAGCCACAAGACATAAATAAATTTTTGAAAAAAATTTAAAATTTTCACTCTTAAACTTGACCAATGAGCACAACTTCAGCTAGATTGCCTAATGCCAAAATTATTAACTGGAGCAGAAATTGTATTTAAGTGTCTTGAAGACCAAAAGGTAGAACATATCTTTGGTTATCCAGGTGGCGCAGTGTTACCGATTTATGATGAATTAAAAAATCATCCTTCTATAAAACATATTTTAGTTAGACACGAGCAAGGTGCAGGTCATGCAGCTGAAGGTTATGCAAGATCATCAGGAAAACCAGGCGTAGTTTTAGTTACATCAGGTCCTGGAGCTACTAATGTTGTTACAGCATTAACTGATGCGTATATGGACTCCGTACCATTAGTTTGTATTTCTGGACAAGTTCCAACACATTTAATTGGAACAGACGCATTTCAAGAATGTGACACCACAGGAATTACAAGACCTTGCACGAAACATAATTGGTTAGTTAAAGATATAAATGATCTTTCAAAAGTTATGCATGAAGCTTTTAGAGTTGCAACGACAGGAAGGCCTGGACCGGTTTTAATTGATATTCCAAAAGATATTCAGTTTGCAAAAGCAAAATATAAAAAACCAAATAAAGAAAAAAAATTAAATGGAAAATCTCATAATAAATTTTCTCAAGATCAAATTGATGAATTAGTAAAATTATTAAGCAAAGCTAAAAAACCAATAATTTATAGTGGTGGAGGAGTAATTAATTCAGGACCAAAAGCAAGTCAGGCTCTAAGAGAATTTGTTGAGCTAACTGGTTTTCCTATAACTTCTACACTTCAGGGATTAGGTGCGTACCCTGGAGATGATAATCAATTTTTAGGAATGCTAGGTATGCATGGTACGTATGAAGCAAATAATGCTATGCATGATTGTGATCTTTTAATTAATATTGGTGCAAGATTTGATGATCGTATTACTGGAAAAATTGATGAGTTTTCACCAAATTCAAAAAAGGTTCATATAGATATAGATCCATCATCAATTAATAAAATTATCAAAGTAGATCTTGCAATAGTTGGGGACGTTACGAGTGTTATCAGTAAAATTAATAAGACAATTGCTAAAAGAAAAAATGGTCATAGCAAATCAAATAAATCAAATATAGCTAAGTGGTGGGAACAAATCGAAAAATGGAGAGAAAAAGACTCTCTTAATTTTGTAAACAGCAATGAAAGTATAAAGCCTCAACACGCCGTTCAAAGACTTTATGAATTAACTAAGAATAAAGATACTTATGTTACTACCGAGGTCGGACAACATCAAATGTGGGCTGCGCAGCATTATAAATTTAATAAACCAAATAGATGGATGACATCTGGTGGCTTAGGAACTATGGGGTATGGATTGCCAGCAGCAGTCGGTGTTCAAATTGCTCATCCTGAAAAATTAGTAATTGATATTGCTGGAGAAGCTTCAGTTTTAATGACTATGCAAGAGATGTCTACTGCAGTTCAATATAATCTTCCTATAAAAATATTTATTTTAAATAATCAATATATGGGAATGGTTAGACAATGGCAGGAATTGCTGCATGAAAAAAATTATTCTGAAAGTTATTCTGAAGCATTACCTGATTTTATGAAAATGGCAGAAGCTTATGGATGTAAAGGAATTAAAGCAGATAGCCCATCTGAGCTTGATGATAAAATTCAAGAAATGATTGATTATGATGGACCAGTTATATTTGATTGTCACGTGGATCCTAACGAGAATTGCTTCCCAATGATACCATCTGGAAAACCTCATAACCAAATGATCTTGGGCCCAAATGATCAAGAGGAAAACAAAATCAAAGGAAAAGACAAAGCTTTAGTATAATCATAATGCCGAAATCAAAATCAGCTTATAGCATTCCTACAAAGAAACAAAAATCAGATACATATATATTTGTTGTTTGGGTAGATAATGAGGCTGGAGTTCTTGCAAGAGTAGTTGGTTTATTTTCTGGTCGAGGTTATAACATCGAGTCCTTAGCTGTTGCAGAGATTGATGCGGTTAAAAATATTTCAAGAATAACAATTGTTACTACCGGAACACCTCAAGTAATTGATCAAATAAGACTCCAGTTAACTAAATTAGTGCCTGTTCATAAAGTTGCTGAGTTTAAAAGAGAGGACAAAGACGTAATATTTAAAGAAATGGCTTTATTTAAAGTAGTAGGCAAAAGAAATAAAATTGAAAAATGCTTAAATGCTTGTAAAAAATTTAATCCCGTAATATTAGATGAAACAAAATCTTCAGCTGTGATTCAAATAACTGCTTTAAGAAGAGAAATTGATGTAATGAATAAAAAATTGAAGCCTTTGGGACTTATAAGTACTTCGAGAACAGGGGCAGTAGCTATGACGAGAGGTGCTAAAATATTTAATTAATTTAATAGGAGAGACTATATGAAAATGTTTTATGAAAAAGATGCAGATGTAAACCTGATTAAGAGTAAAAAAGTTGCTATTTTTGGTTATGGAAGCCAAGGACACGCTCATGCATTAAATCTAAAAGATAGTGGAGTAAAAGAAATTGTTGTGGCATTAAGAGAAGGTTCATCAAGCGCAGCAAAAGCAGAGTCAAAAGGATTGAAAGTAATGAATTTATCCGATGCTGCAGAGTGGGCTGATGTAGTAATGATACTTACGCCAGACGAATTACAGGCAGAAATTTATAAAAACCACATTGAACAGAGAGTAAGAGAGGGAACAAGTATTGCTTTTGCTCATGGTTTAAATGTTCATTATGATTTAATTAAAGCAAGAAAAGATCTAGATGTTTTTATGGTTGCTCCTAAAGGACCTGGTCACTTAGTTAGAAGTGAATATGAAAAAGGAGGTGGAGTGCCTTGTTTATTTGCTGTTCATCAAGATGGTTCTGGAAAAGCAAGAGACTTGGCTTTATCTTATGCTTCAGCAGTTGGTGGAGGAAGATCAGGAATTATTGAAACTACATTCAAAGATGAAGTTGAAACAGATTTATTTGGTGAACAAACAGTACTTTGTGGAGGTTTGGTTGAGTTAATTAAAAATGGTTATGAAACTTTAGTTGAAGCTGGATATGAACCAGAGATGGCATACTTTGAAACAGTTCATGAGGTTAAATTGATTGTTGATTTAATTTATGAAGGTGGAATTGCGAACATGAATTATTCTATTTCGAATACTGCTGAATATGGTGAATATCAATCTGGCCCTAGAGTGGTTAATAAAGAAGAGACCAAAAAAAGAATGAAAGAAGTTTTGGCTGAAATTCAATCTGGAAAATTCACTAAACAGTGGATGGATGAATGCAAAAATGGTCAAAAAAACTTCCTTGCTACGAGAGCTAAATTAGCTGAGCATCCAGTTGAAAAGGTTGGCGCAGAATTGAGAGCCATGATGCCTTGGATTGGTAAGAAAAAATTGGTTGATAGCGATAAAAGTTAAATTTTTATCAGTAAATTATTGCTACAATAATTCGATTATTTCACCTATACTTTTTAAATAAATTTAAAAACGAGGGAAATAATGAAGACTAAAAATATATTAAGAATACTATTGTCATTAGTTCTAGTATTTGGATTTTCTTCTGCGTGGGCAAAAACAATTAAGTGGTCTATGCAAGGAGACAGTTTAACACTAGATCCACATGCACAAAATGAAGGTCCAACTACACAAGTATCTAGACAAGTTTACGAAGCTCTAGTTCAAAGAGGCTTGGACATGAAAATAGGACCTGCTTTATCAACAAAATGGAGAGCAATGGATCCTAATAATTGGGAATTTACATTAAGAAAAGGTGTAAAATTTTCTGATGGTTCTGATATGACATCAGAAGATGTTGTATTTAGTATTTTAAGAGCTAAACAAAGAACGTCAGACTTTAAAGAGTACATAAGTACTATCTCAGGAGTTAAAGCTGTTGGTGATCATACTGTTATCATTACAACAAGTAAACCAAATCCTATTCTTTTAAACCAATTATCTAACATTTTTATAATGTCAAAAGCTTGGTCAGAGAAAAATTTTGCAATGTCACCACAAAACTGGGATGCAGGTCAAGAGACATTCTCTGCTACTAATGCATTGGGAACTGGTCCTTTCAAAATTACATTGAGAGAACCAAATACAAAAACGGTGTTTAAAAGAAATAAACACTGGTGGGGTGAAATGAAAGATAAGAGTGTAACTCAAATCGAATTAATGCCTATTAAAAATGCAGCAACTAGAGTCGCGGCTTTATTATCTGGTGAGATTGATTTAGTTACTGATGCTCCTGTTCAAGACTTAAAAAGAATTGGATCTTCTTCAGGTCACAAAGTTGAAAGCACAGCTCAAATGAGAACAATTTTCTTAGGTATGGATCAAGCAGCTGATAAATTAAGAACTGGTAACACAGGTGATAATCCATTTAAGAAAAAAGAGGTAAGGCAAGCACTTTATCAAGCAATTGATATTGAAGCGATCAAGAAAAAAGTTATGAGAGGTTTAAGTGAACCAGCAGGAATTATAACTTTCCCTGGTGTAAATGGATACACAGCTGATCTTGATAAAAGATTACCTTATGATGTTAATGCTGCAAAAAAACTTTTAGCTGATGCAGGTTATCCTAATGGTTTTGATGTTGAACTTAGATGTCCTAACGACAGATATGTAAACGATGAAGCAATTTGTACTGCTGTTGTTGGAATGTTAGGTAAAATTGGTGTTAACGTTAACTTATTTGCTCAAACCAAAAGTAAACACTTCAAAGAGCTTAAAGATGATCAAGGTGATTTCTATATGCTAGGATGGGGTGTTCCAACTTTAGATAGTCACTATGTTTTCCATTACTTATATGAAACTGGTGCTAGCTGGAACAAAGTTAACTTTAGTAACGCAGACGTTGATGCTGCTATTAGAGTTATGGAAGGTGAAGTTGATTTAGATAAAAGAAATGCTGCAATTGCAAAAGCTTGGAAAATTGTAAAAGATGATATTTCTTATCTTCCTTTACATCACCAAGTAATTTCTTGGGCGTCTAAAAGTAATGTTGATGTTCCTATCAGACCGAATAATGAACCGTTATTCAGAACTGCTAGTTTTAAATAATTAAAAATTATTACAAGCCCTTTACAAATTTAAAGGGCTTGTAAGTTTAAACCTTCACAAATTGATTAAATATTTTTTTAAAAGGCTGTTTCAATCTGCTTTGGTGATGCTGGTTGTCGCCTTTGTGTCTTTCTCATTATTTAATTTTGTTGGAGATCCAATTAATAACATGGTTGGAGAGGAAACTTCTGACGAAGAAAGAGCAGAATTGAGAGAAACACTTGGTTTAATGGATCCAATTCATATACAGTTTTCAAGATTTATAGTTAATGCTTCAAAAGGTGAATTTGGAATTTCATATCAATTAAGAAGACCTGTTTCAGAATTAATAGTTGAAAGATTGCCTGCAACTATTGAACTTGTGGTTATTTCAGCACTTATTGCACTTATAACTGGTACATTATTGGGAGTTTATACAGGCATAAATCGAAAAGGTTTTTTAAGTGATTTTGTTTTAGCCATCTCTTTATTGGGGGTTTCACTCCCCACGTTTGTAATTGGTATATTATTTATATATTTGTTTGCAGTAATCTTAGGAATATTACCTTCTTTTGGAAGAGGAGAAGTTATTGATTTAGGTTTTTGGACTACAGGTTTTTTAACAGTTTCAGGACTTAAAGCAATTATACTTCCTTCAGTAACATTAAGTCTTTTCCAAATGACTTATATCATCAGACTTGTGCGAGCAGAGATGATGGAAATACTACAAACAGACTATATTAAATTTGCACGTGCTCGGGGTATTAGTGAAAATAGTATTAAATATAAACATGCATTAAAAAATGGACTAATACCTGTAATAACCATTGCAGGAATAAATATAGGAACACTAATTGCGTTTTCAATCATTACTGAAACCGTTTTTCAATGGCCTGGAATGGGTTTCTTATTTATTCAAGCAGTTCAGTTCGTTGATATACCAATAATGTCAGCTTATTTAGTATTTATAGCTTTTGTTTTCGTGATGATAAATTTTATAGTTGATATTCTTTATTATCTAATTGATCCAAGAATAAGAGTTAAAGGAGATACTGCAAGTGGATAACAAATCTTTAAGTACTTGGGAAAGAATTAAAGATAGTGATATTTATCATAGCTTTATTAAATCTCCTACTGCAATTGGATCATCTACTATTTTGTTTATAATTTTTTTCTGCTCTTTCTTTGTTGAGCTAATAACACCTTACAATCCTTTTGACCCATCCTCTCTCTCACTGATGGATGCATTTACACCACCATCGTGGACAGAAGATGGTCTTGCTAAATTTATTCTAGGTACTGATGGACAAGGAAGAGATATGTTATCGACAATTTTGTATGGATGTAGGATTTCTTTAATTGTAGGTTTCTCTGCGATAATTTTTAGTTTAATCCTTGGAGTCGGATTGGGATTAACAGCTGGATTTTTTGGTGGAAAATATGAAATGATAGTAATGAGGTTAACCGATGTTCAATTAACAGTACCAAGTATTTTGATGGCATTGTTAGTAGACGGAATAGCAAGAGGATTAATCTCAAGAGAAATGCATGATGAAATGGCAATTTATGTTTTAATATTTGCAATCGGTATTTCAGAGTGGCCACAATTTGCAAGAGTTTCTAGAGCTGCAACTTTGGTAGAAAAAAATAAAGATTATGTTTCAGCATCAACAATAATCGGAGTTTCAAATTTAATTATTATGTTTAAGCATATTTTACCAAATATTTTAAGACCAGTTTTAGTAATTGGAACTATTGGTTTAGCCCTTGCTATTTTAGCTGAGTCTACTTTAAGCTTTTTAGGAGTTGGTGTACCTCCAACAACACCTTCTTTAGGGACATTGATAAGACTTGGTAATGACTTTTTATTTTCAGGAGAATGGTGGATAACTTTTTTTCCAGCAATTTTCCTAGTTATTTTAGCATTTTCAATAAATTTATTAGGGGATTGGATGAGGGACACTTTAAATCCAAAATTAAAAAAATGACATTTTTAAAAATAAACAATCTTAGTGTTGATTATCAAATGAGAAAAGAAACAGTTTATGCTGCTAAGAATGTAAATATTGAGGTTAACAAAGGAGAAATTTTAGGATTAGTTGGAGAATCTGGATCAGGAAAAAGCACTTTAGGAAACGCTATTATAAATTTAATTGATGAACCAGGTAAGGTTTCTAGTGGCTCAGTTATTTTGGGCGATCTAAACATTCATGAAAATTCTGAGAGTATTGTTAAATATAGGGGAAATAAAATTGGATTGATATTTCAAGATCCTCAAACTTCACTTAATCCAATTCTTACAGTAGGTGAACAGTTAATTGAGACAATTCAAACCCATCTTAAATTGAGCAAAGAAGAAGCAAAAAATAAATCTATAAATTTATTAAAAGAGGTTGGTATAAAAGATGCAGAAATAAGATTTGATAATTATCCTCACCAATTCTCAGGTGGAATGAGACAGCGAGTAGTAATTTCTTTAGCTTTATGTTGCGAGCCAGAATTATTAATTGCAGATGAGCCAACAACAGCATTAGATGTATCAATTCAATCTCAGATTTTAGAACTAATTAAAAAATTAACAAAAGAAAGAAATCTTGCGGTTATCTTAATTACTCATGACATGGGAGTTATAGCTGAGACAGCTGATCGTGTAGCAGTTATGAAAAGTGGTAATTTGGTTGAAATAGGTGAAACCAAAAAAATATTAACTAATCCACAAGAAAATTATACCAAAAGTTTAGTAAGTTCAGTTCCACCAACTAACAAAAAAATTTCAAGATTTGTGATCGTAGAAAAAGAAAACAATAATAAAAAAGAAAATAATATTAAAATATTAAATAGATGGTCAAAGAAAGAAATTATAAATCAGGATTTAGTTCAGATAAAAAATTTGAATAAAAGTTTTGATGATAATTTTTTTACGGAAAATTCCAAAAATTCTGTAAAGGCAGTTAATGATGTTTCGTTTGAAATAAAAGAGGGCGAATCTTTTGGTTTAGTAGGAGAAAGTGGGAGTGGAAAATCTACAATTGCTAAAATGATTGTAAATTTATTTAAACCTACATCTGGTGATATTTTTTTTGACAGTGTTTGTATAACAAAAATTAAACAGAAATCTGAGTTAATGAAATTTAGAAAACAAATTCAAATGATATTTCAAGATCCTTACTCTTCATTAAATGGAAGATTAAAAGTAAAAGACATAATTGCAGAACCAATTACACTTCACAATCCATCTATATCTACTTTAGACTTAAATGATTATATTTATGATTTACTAGAATCTGTGGAATTAACTCAAAAATCTGCTGACAGATATCCACATGAATTTTCAGGAGGACAGAGACAGAGAATATCAATTGCAAGAGCACTTGCCACACAACCAAGACTTTTAGTTTGTGACGAACCTACCTCTGCTTTGGACGTAAGTATCCAAGCTCAAATATTAAATTTACTTAAAGATCTTCAAGAACAATTAAATTTAACAATATTGTTTATAAGTCACGACCTACCTGTTGTTAGACAAATGTGCGATAGAATTGGCGTCTTAAAAGATGGCAAATTATGTGAAGTCTCAAACACTGAAGGTTTATTTTTAAAACCAACACATGAATATACAAAGGAACTTTTAAAGTTAATGCCTAAAATTGAGTCTATTTATAATTAATTTTCGTAAGCCTAAAATGGTCCATTAAAAAAATGATAATTTTACTAATTATTTTGCAATCTCTCTCATAGATTGTATTATAGATTTTCTAAAAACTTTAGTTATGAGCAATAAAGATAGAGTCTTTATATTTGATACTACTATGCGTGATGGTGAGCAATCGCCAGGCGCATCTATGAGTTTAGAAGAAAAAATTCAAATCGCCAGAGTGTTTGATGAATTAGGTATCGATATTATTGAAGCAGGTTTTCCTATAGCTTCACCAGGGGATTTTGAAGCTGTTTCAGAAGTTAGTAAAATTTTAAAAAATTCTATTCCTGCGGGACTTTCAAGACACTCAGTAAAAGATATCGATAGAGCTTATGAAGCTTTAAAACATGCACCAAGATTTAGAATACATACATTTATTTCTACAAGTCCGCTACACATGAAACATAAATTAAATATGTCTCCAGAAGATGTTTATGAATCAATTGGAAAACATGTTGCTTATGCAAGAAAGTTTACTGATGACGTTGAGTGGTCTTGTGAAGATGGAACAAGAACTGATATGGATTACATGTGTAAAACTGTAGAGCTTGCAATTAAAAATGGAGCTACTACAATTAATATTCCTGATACAGTTGGTTATACAATACCATCAGAGTTTACTACAATTATAGAAACTTTATTAAATAAAGTTCCAAACATAGATAAAGCGATTTTATCTACTCATTGTCATAACGATTTAGGTTTAGCAGTAGCTAACTCATTAGCTGGAGTTCAAGCTGGAGCAAGACAAATTGAATGTACAATAAATGGATTAGGAGAAAGAGCAGGAAATGCTGCTCTTGAGGAAGTTGTTATGGCAATTAAAACAAGACCTGATTTAATGCCATACGAAACTGGAATTAATACAACACTTTTAAGCAAAGCTTCAAAAATTGTTTCAAACGCAACAGGATTTCCTGTTCAATACAATAAAGCTATCGTTGGAAAAAATGCTTTTGCTCATGAAGCAGGAATTCATCAGGATGGAATGTTAAAAAATAGACAAACATATGAGATAATGACACCTGAAAGTGTAGGGGTTAAGCAAACATCATTAGTGATGGGAAAACATTCTGGGCGACATGCATTTAAAGATAAATTAAACAGCCTAGGTTATCCAGATTTAACTGACGATGTAGTAGGAAATGCATTTGCAAAATTCAAAGTCTTGGCAGATAAGAAAAAACATGTTTACGACGAAGATATTATTGCCTTAGTAGATGATAGTTTAATTGTAGATAATAAAGTTAATGCAATTACTCTTAAATCTCTAAAAGTTTTTGCTGGAACAGGAGAACCACAAAAAGCAGAAATGACTTTAGATGTTTACGGTGATGTTAAAAATGCAACAGAAACTGGAGATGGTCCAGTGGATGCAATATTCAAATGCATTAAAACTTTATATCCTCACGATGTTAACTTACAGCTTTATCAAGTTCATGCTGTTACAGAAGGTACAGATGCACAAGCGACTGTTAGTGTAAAAATTGAGGAAAAAGGCAAAACAACTGTAGGTCAAGCAGCTGATACAGATACTTTAGTTGCATCAGCAAATGCTTACATAAATGCATTAAATAAAATGATAATTAAAAGAGATAAAACAGCTCCTATGGAGCAAGAAAATCAGAAAGTACGAGGGATATAATGGGATTATTTAGCAGGGTTAAAAAAATATGGAGCCAAGATATGGCAATTGATCTTGGAACAGCGAACACACTAGTAGTTTTAAAGGGTCAAGGTGTAGTTCTTAATGAACCTTCAGTTGTTGCGATAGTTGATCAAGGTGGAAAAAAAAATGTATTAGCTGTTGGAGATGAAGCAAAAACAATGCTTGGAAGAACACCTGGAAATATAAGTGCAATTAGACCTTTAAGAGATGGTGTGATTGCAGATTTTATAGTTACCGAAGAGATGATTAAACATTTTATTAAAAAAGTTCATAAAGGAAGTACATTTGCTAATCCTAGAATTTTAATTTGTGTACCAACTGGTTCAACACCAGTTGAAAGAAAAGCAATTCAAGATAGTGCTTTAGCAGCAGGTGCAAGAAGAGTTCAGTTAATTGAAGAGCCAATTGCAGCAGCTATTGGAGCAAATCTACCAATTTCAGAAGCAACTGGTTCAATGATTGTAGATATTGGCGGTGGTACAAGTGAAATCGCTGTAATGTCTTTAGGTGGATTAGTTTATTCTAAATCTTTAAGAGTTGCGGGTGACTCAATGGATACAGCAATTGTAGATTATATGAGAAAAGAATATAATTTATTAATTGGTGATACTACTGCTGAAAAAATAAAAAAAGAAATGGGAACAGCTGTACCAACGGGAACAAATACTTATCCAGTTAAAGGAAGAGATTTAAGATCAGGTACGCCTAAGGAAGTAAATATTACAGAAGAAGATACTGCAGAAGCGCTAAACGATATTATGAAACAAATGGTTGGTGCAATTAAAGATGCGTTGGAAAATACTCCACCTGAGTTGTCAGCTGATTTAGTTGATATGGGTTTAACTTTAACAGGTGGTGGTGCTTTGTTAAAAAATATTGATAAAAGGTTTTCTAAAGAAACAGGTTTACCAGTTCATATAGCAGATGATCCATTATCTTGTGTAGCTGTTGGTACAGGTAAAGCTTTGGATCAAGAAGAAACTTTTTCTACTATGTTATCTGAATATTAGGAAAAATGGCTACTGGCAGAGATGATTTTGTAATTGCCATTAGGTCAGCTTTTTTAAAAAAAAAAGATAAACAAAAATTTTCTTTACTAACTTTAATTGTTTTATCGATTTTTGTAATTGTTTTAAGTAATTTTAATTTTAAAGCAATACAATTTGTTAAATTAGGAATTAATGAAGTAATTTATAGATCATCTCATATTGCTTCAATCCCAGAAAATAAATTAAAAGAAATAACTTTAAAATTCAAATCACATATGGATTTATATGAAAGTCTTCAGAAAGAACTAATTAAAATAGAAAATTCTGACCAACTTAAATTACAAAATGAGTTTTTAACTGCAGAAAATAAAAAGCTTAGAGAGTTACTTGATGAAAGTATAAATTCACAAGAAATATTTGCCAGAGTTTTAATCGATAAAGATAGCCCATATTTAAAATCAGTAGTATTAAATAAAGGTACAAAAGATAAAGTAAAAATTGGAATGGCTGTTATTGATGATGTTTATCTAGTTGGTCAAATAATTGAAGTAAATTATACAAATTCAAGGGCATTACTATTGTCAGATCTTAATAGCAAAATACCATCCGTTTTAGAGCCAGATGATATACAAGCTGTAATTTCTGGTACAGGAAGTGATTATGGAAAAATTGAACATACTCAAGAAGAATTTAGAGAAGATTTTAAAAATAAAGAAATTTTTGCTTACACCTCAGGTCTTGGTGGTTTGTTTAAGCCTGGTATACCAATTGGAAAAATTAACAACATATCAGAAGGAAAAATTAATTTTTTTTCTGATTTTACACAACTCAACTATGTAAAAATAGTTTCTTATAAAATAGGTGGAGAAGAATAATGTCATCACTTAATAAAAGTCCTTTTTTAAAAATATTCTTATCCTACGTACCGTTTATAATGTTATTTTTTTCTGTATTTAATGAATTTGATTTTAATTACTTAAAACTTGATTATTTTGCTTTTAATTTCGTTCATCTATTAATTTTCTTTTGGACTTTAAGAAATCCTGATCAATTAGGTTATCTAGCAATTTTCTTTGCAGGAATAATTAATGACGTTGTAATAGGTATACCAGTAGGAATTAGTAGTTTTTGCTACCTTATTCTTTGCTCAGTAACAGCTTATATAAGAAATATTACTTTAACTCCAAACTTTATGAAGGACTGGATATCATTATTATTCACAATTTTATTAATTAATTCAATTCAAGTAATTATTTTGGATTTAGTCTTTTTAATTAAAGTTGATTATACTAATTATTTGATTAACTCAGGTTTTACTTTTTTATTTTATCCAATATTTTTTTTATTTTTTAATTTTTTGAACGAAAGAATTTCATATCAAACAAATGATTAAATCTAATTCAGGAATAAGAAAAACAGATGTAATTAATAGAAGGATGTTCATAATCGGAGCAGCAAAAGTAGTAGTTTTTGTTGGTATCATCGCTCGTTTATTTTCTCTTCAAATAAACGAAAATAAAAAATATTTAACACTTTCAGACAAAAATAGAATTAGAGAATGGAAACTCCCTCCAACAAGGGGAAATATTGTTGATTATTTTGGAAATGTAATTGCGGGGAATTTAAAAGTTTATCAATTACATATAATTCCAGAGCAAGTTGAGAATTTTAATTATTTATTAGTAAGATTAAAGAATCTTTTGAATCTTAGCGATAAAAAAATTGCTAAGATAAATAAATTAAAAGCAGAGCTAAAACCGTGGGATAGTATTATTGTTTCTGAAAACTTAAGCTGGAGTCAATTTGTAAAAATTAATAATTATTTATACGATCTTGTTGGTGTTAAACCAGTAATGACAATCTCTAGAAACTATCCATTTAATGATGTATACACACATGTTCTTGGATATGTGAGTCAACCAAATGAACAAGAAATTTTAGAAAATGAAATTATCCAAGAAAGATTTGTACCAGGAATGAAAATTGGAAAACTGGGCTTAGAGAAAAGACTTGAAAATCATTTAATTGGAACAAATGCTATTCAAAGATACGAAGTAAATGCTTACGGCAAAAGAATTAATCAACTCGAGCATCAAAAAGGTGAGCAAGGATCAAAAATACGTTTAACTGTAGACACAGAAATACAAAAAGCTTGTGGAGAATTGTTAAATCAAAAAGCAGGATCTATAAGTGTAATGGATATCTATACTGGAGATATAATAGCAATGTATTCATCTCCATCATATAATCCAAATTTATTTTTATTCGGAATAAGTCAAGATGAGTGGCAATTAATTAGAAATAATCCATTAAAACCACTAATAAACAAAACTCTTTCAGGTCTATACTCACCAGGTTCAACAATAAAACCTATCGTTGCGCTTTCAGCTTTAGAAAACAAAGTAATAGATACAAAGTTTAAAGTTAAATGCACAGGAAAAATGGAGTTATATGGACAAACATTTCACTGTTGGAAGGAAAAGGGACATGGTTGGGTTAGTCTGAAAAATGCAATGAAACAATCTTGTGATACATATTTTTATGAGGTTGCTAGGTTATTAGGTGTTGATAGATTAAATATTACGGCTGAAAAGTTTGGCTTAGGTAAAAAAGTTCTCGGCAATTATTTCGATAATGAAAAAAAAGGATTATTTCCAAATACTAAATGGAAAAAAAATAATCTTGGTAAAGGCTGGGTATTAGGAGAGACCTTAATAACAGGTATCGGACAAGGCTATATACAATCAACTCCTTTACAACTTTGTATGATGACTGCACAAATTGCAAATGGAGGCTTTGCTGTAAAACCGAAAATAATTGTTGATAGTAATCCAATTTCTTATGAAGATGCAAAACAATCAATGGAAAGTGGATTATTATTTGATACTGACTCTGAGCAATTGTTAGACAAAAAGTTATTTAAAAACCAAAGAAATATTAAGATTGTTCAAGAGGCAATGTTCGCTTCGACCAATGAAAGATTTGGAACTTCTTACAAATCAAGAATTGATGACCCCAAATATCAATTTGCAGGGAAAACTGGAACAGCCCAGGTCAAGAGAATTAGTAAAAGAGAGAGGGAATTGGATTTAGAATTAGAGCAAATACCATACAAAGATAGAGATCATGCTTTGTATGTTGCTTATGGACCATATGTTAACCCGCGATATGCACTTAGTATAATTGTTGAGCATGGTGGTTCAGGAAGTAAGGCGGCGGCACCAATTGCAAAAAAATTATTTAAATTAATCATCGACAGACATGATTTAAGAAATAAACAATCTAATTTTGAGAGGATTACTGTTTAAATGTTTCAGCACGATAGATTGAGTTATGAGATTACATTATTTCAAAAAATAAAAAACTTAGATTACATACTATTGATTTCTGTCATCCTTCTTTCTGTATTAAGTGTTTTTGTTATGTATTCTACAGATGGTGGTGAAATACTTTTTCATACAAAAAATCATTTTGTAAAACTTGCAGTTTTTTTTCCCTTAATGATTTTTGTAGCTTTCTTTAACATAAAATTTTGGCATAACTTTTCTTATATAATCTACTTTATAGTAATACTTTTATTAATTTATGTTTCATTTTTTGGAATAAAGTCCTCTGGTTCACAAAGATGGATGGATCTTTATTTATTTGTTCTGCAACCTTCAGAACTTATGAAAATAGCAATTATAATGTGTCTTGCAAAATACTTTCATAGAATAAAAATAGAAAATGTTAATTCATTTACTAGTATAACTATTGTGTTATCGATTATAATAATTCCAATAATTTTTGTAATTTCTCAACCTGATCTTGGTACATCTATATTAATTGCTTTAAGTGGATTAATTATATTGTGGTTAGGAGGCATGAAAATTAAATATTTTATATACTCATTTATCACTTTCTTAATTTCGCTTCCATTTATAATCTCATTTCTTAAACCATATCAAAAATTAAGAATATTAACTTTTTTAGATCCAGATAGAGATCCATTGGGTGCTGGATATCAAATTATACAGTCAAAAATAGCTATTGGTTCAGGCGGCCTTAACGGAAAAGGTTTTTTAAAAGGAACTCAGAGCTACCTAGATTTTTTACCTGAGAAACATACAGATTTTATATTCACTTTATTTTCAGAAGAGTTTGGTTTTATAGGCTCAGTTGGTCTTTTGATATTATACTCAATAATAATTTTTAGAATTTTAAGAATAGGAGCAATTTCGAGAAGTAATTTTGCTAGACTTTTTTGTTTTGGTTATGCTTTTGCAATCTTTATTTATATTGTGGTAAACTTATCTATGGTTTTGGGTCTGCTACCTATAGTTGGATCTCCATTACCTATTATGTCGTATGGAGGTTCTTCAATGTTGGCCACTATGATTGGTTTTGGCATAGTATTAAGCGCAAAAATTAATCATAAACAAATGATTGCATAATTTGTCACTCTGAAAATTAAATATTTACTTGTATAAGAATTTTATGAACAAAAATCTTAAAGTAGGAATTGTTGGAGCAGGAATTCAAGGTGTATCTAATGCTTTGTTTCTTCAAAAAAAAGGTTTCAATGTAACTATTTTTGATAGAGATAATCCAGGGAGCCAAGCCGCCTCTTATGGTAATGCAGGTCATTTTTCACCTTATGCATCTCTTTCTTTAAACAGAACTGATGTTCTAGCAGATGTGCCTGCAATGTTGCTTAGTTCTTCAGGTCCCCTTGCTTTAAAATGGAATTATGTTCCTAAAATGATTCCATGGTTTATAAAATTTATAATGAATACTACTAAAACTAAGATGATGCATACTGCTAAAAATATGCATCAAATTTTAGATCTAGCTTTGCCTGCATATGATGAATTATTTGAAGAGGTAGATCTGGAAGGTTTGGTAGAAAATAAAGGAATTCTTTATATATGGAATGACAAAGATTTAAAAAGTAGAGAATTAGAAATTAAAGTAAGAGAAGAATTGGGTGTTGAACAACAATTAGTTACAAAAGCTGAAATACACGATCTTGAACCACATATAAAACCATTTTACCATGCTGGCGTATATTATCCTTATGCAAGACATGCAAGAAATCCAAAAAGAATTCTTTTAAAATTATTTGATTTATTTTTGAAAAAAGGTGGAAAATTTAACAAAGTAAATATTAAAGAAATTAGTTTTGATGAAGAAAAACCAGTTTTTAAAACTGAAACTCAAAGTTACGTTTTTGATAAAGCAGTAATAGCTTGTGGAGCTTTTTCAAAAAAATTAACAGATAATCTTGGTGAAAAAATACCTTTAGATACAGAGCGTGGTTATCATGTTCATTTTAAAAATTGCGATCATTTACTAACTAGACCTGTAATATTTTCCAACCGTGGATTTGGAATTACACCGATGGAACAAGGTTTAAGAGTTGTTGGAACTGTAGAATTTGGCGGATTAGATAATCCATTATCTAAATCAAGAGTTAAAAATTTGATAAATAATGCAAAATATATGCTTGGTGATTTACCTGAGCATGAGGATGAGTGGTTAGGATTTAGACCAACTTTACCAGATTTTTTACCTGTTATGGGGCCATCAAAAAATTACAAAAATATTTACTATTGTTTTGGGCATCATCATTTAGGATGGACTTTAGGTCCGATTTCTGGAAAGATTGTTTCAGGGATGATTGCGAACGAAAATACAAATTTAGATTTAAAACCTTATAGTTCGCTTAGATTTAGTTAAGTGACTAAAGATAATAATTTTTTAGCTTATTTATATCTATTTTTAACAGTAACTTTCTGGGCAGGAAATTTTGTAGTAGGTAAACTTGCAAGTTTTTATGAAGTTCCACCTTTTTCACTAAATTTTTATAGATGGCTTTTTGCTTGGTTGATTTTAGCACCTTTTACAATTTCTGAAATATTAGAGAAAAGAAACTATATAATTAAAAACTATAAGCTTTTCATTGTTTTGGGAGTTACAAGTATTACAGTATTTAATTCAATTGTTTACTATTCATTAAATTTTACTCAGGTGATTAGTGGAGTTTTAATGATTTCAACGATACCTGTGATGATCTTGTTGTTTTCGTCAATTTTAAAAATTGAAAAGACAAACATTTTTCAAATTATAGGAGTATTATTCTCTTTTGTGGGTGTAATTATGATTATAACAAAAGCAAATATAGAGATATTGAAAAATTTAGATTTTAATAAAGGAGACATAACTATGGTTATAGCAATGTTCTCATGGGCTTTATATTCTACATTGTTAAAAGGAAAAAAATATGAATTAACTCAAATATCATTACTTCAAGTAGTAATTACTTTTGGTTTAATATTTTTGATACCAGTTTATTTTATTGAATATCAAATTGGATTTAGAATTAATTTAGAATTACCATTTATTTTAATTCTATCTTATGTAGTTTTGTTTCCAGGTTTAGCATCTTTTATTTTATGGATAAAAGGAATATCTATGATTGGTGCTAATCGATCTGGTGTTTTTTTACACCTAATGCCAATTTTGAGCGCAATAATGGCGATGATTTTTTTTAGTGAAAAATTTATGTTTTATCATATTTTAGGCGCTTGTTTTATTATTACAGGAATATTGTTATCAAATAAGAAAGTTAAAAATGTTCAAAGTCGCTATATTAGATGATTATCAAAATGTTGCTCAACAATTTGTAGATTTAGAAAAACTATCTGGAAAATATGAATTCAAGATTTTTAGTGAACCTTTTGTAGATGAAGCAGACGCAATTGATCAGTTAGCTGATTTCGAAGCTTTGTTAATAATGAGAGAAAGAACTCCTATAACAAAAAATTTAATTGATAATTTAAATGATTTAAAATTTGTAATTACAAGTGGATTGCGTAATAGATCTATTGATTTAGAGGCTGCTAAGAAAAGAAAAATTATAGTTTGTGGAACAGATATAAATATCAACCCAACGCCTGAATTAACTTGGGCACTAATTCTTGGCTTGGCAAGAAACTTTAAAGAAGAGTTCGATAATATGTATCAAGGATATTGGCAAACTACTATTGGTGTAGAACTAAAAGGAAAAATTTTAGGTTTAATTGGATTAGGCAGAGTAGGTAGTGAAGTTGCTAAAATTGGAAAAGCTTTTGGTATGCAAGTAATGGCTTGGAGTGAAAATCTTAACTTAGATAAGTGTAAAGAATTAGACGTACTACCTTGCAGTAAAGAAGATTTAATTACAAATTCTGATGTTCTCTCAATTCATGTTCAAGGAGGTGAAAGATACAAAGACTGCATTACTTTAAAAGAATTAGATAAAATGAAAAAAACAGCTTTTTTGATAAACACATCACGTGGACCTATTGTAAATGAGGATGATTTAATTATTGCTTTATCAACTAATGTAATTGCTGGTGCAGGAATTGATGTATATGAAAAAGAACCTTTACCAGACAATAATAAGCTTAGATTTTTACCAAATGCATTGCTTACTCCACACATTGGTTATGTTACAGCTGAAAATTATAGTATTTTTTATAATCAAATGATCGAAGGATTAGAGGCTTGTGTAAATGGAAAGCCTATCAGAGTTCTAGAGTAAAAAATGGAGTTACCTATTGTTAATCATGAGGATTATTTTGCTAAAATTGGTGATGATCATAAATTTCCTATTAATAAATTTGGAGAATTAGCAAACTATTTAATCCAAAATAAAATAGTAAAAAAATTTCATAAACCATCAGCCTGTTCATTTGAAACATTAAGTTATGCACATTCAAAAAATTATATTTTAGATATTCAAAACAAAACTTTAAGTAAAGAGGGAGTAAAAAAAATTGGATTCCCTCTTGTAGATAGTGTTGTACAAAGATCTTTAGTTGCTACTGGTGGAACTGTGCTAGCATCTAAACTTGCAATAAATTATGGCATCTCATGTAATACCGCAGGTGGGAGTCACCATGCAAGTTATGATGGAGGCGCAGGCTATTGTGTATTTAATGATGTTGCAGTTGCATCACATTATTTACTTAATAGAGGTCTAGCTAATAAAATTTTAATCGTTGATTTAGATGTTCATCAAGGAAATGGAAATTCAGAAATTTTTAAAGATAATAGAAGTGTTTTTACATTTAGTATGCATTCAAAAACTAATTACCCAGCAAAAAAATCAAATAGCAATTTAGATGTAGAACTTGAGGATAATTTAGAGGATGATGCTTATATAAAGACTCTCAAACATTATTTAAAAGAGTTAAATCAAGAAAATTTTGATTTTGTTTTTTATATTGCTGGCGTAGATATTCATTTTAATGACAGATTAGGAAAATTAAAAATCTCTGATGAGGGAATTAAAGTAAGGGATGAGCTTGTGGTAGAAAACTTTTTTTCAAGACGAATACCATTTTGTGGGGTTTTGGGCGGAGGTTACAACAAGGACTTCAATAAACTTGTTGAATTACATTCAATGTTACATCAATCTTGTGCTAAATATATAAGTTCATGACAAAAAAAATAAATCCAAATTTATCAGCAGAGCAAAAATTAATCTTATTTGAAGAAGGAACAGAGCTTCCGGGTTCTAGTGAACTTAATCATGAAAAAAGAGAAGGAAGTTTTCATTGTGCAAATTGCGAAGAAAAATTATTTGATTCAAAAACAAAATATGAGAGTGGTTCTGGTTGGCCTTCTTTTTATGAGTCTCTACCAGATGTGTTTGAAACAAAAACAGATCACCATTTAGGTTATGCAAGAACTGAATATCATTGTAAAAAATGTGGAGGTCATCATGGTCATATATTTGATGATGGGCCCAAACCTACAGGAAAGCGATTTTGTAATAATGGAGTATGTTTAGTCTTTAAACCTAAGGGCTAAATATTATGTTCGAAAATATTGATATTAAAAAAATCAAAGAAGAACTCAGAAATCATTCAAAAAATTACAGAGAAAATTTCTCTAAAATTGAAAAATTTATAGAAGCTGAAATACAAGAAATATTAAATTTCAAAAAAAACAATAAATCCATAATTCCAGAAATTAGTATTAATGAAATAGATCAAGACAAAACAAGAGTAATAGAAGATATAAAAAAAAGAGGATGTGTAATAATCCGAGATGTTTTTGAAGACAAATTTATTGAAAATTTAAATCTTCAATTAGAGAATTATATTGACGAAAATAATTATTATGAAGATCAAAAGAAGAAAGCTGATCTAGATAAATATTTTAGTGATCTTAAATCAGGCAAACCTCAAATATTCGGCCTTTATTGGTCCAAAGCACAAATAGAAATTAGACATTCAGAGCAAATGGCTAAAGTAAAAAAATGGCTTAATAATCTTTGGGTTTATAAAAATGAAGAATATGAGGTTTTTGATCCTAATAAAGAATTATCTTATGCAGATAGAGTTAGAAGAAGAGAACCAGGTGATGATACTTTGGGGCTTTCTCCTCATTGCGATGCTGGATCTATTGAAAGATGGACTGATAGTTATTATCAAAAAATTTATACAGATATATTTTCTGATAATTTTGAAAAATATAATCCATTTGAAGCAAAATATAGAGATAAAACAATAGAGTTTGAGTCTCCTGCAGTTGCACATGTTTTTAGAACTTTTCAAGGTTGGACAGCTTTAACAGAACAAGGTCCAAACGATGGAACTTTACAATTAATACCAATTGCTAAAGCAATGACATATGTTTTAACAAGAGCATTGCAAGACGATGTTCCTGAAAATGAATTGTGCGGATCAAAACTTGGTAGAGCATTATCTGTAAATAAAGATTATCATTCATTACTTTTAAAAGGTTTAGTTTCAATTCCAAAAATGAAACCAGGTGATACTGTTTGGTGGCATCCAGACGTCATCCATGCTGTTGAAGACAAACATTCAGGAAAAAATTATTCTAATGTTGTTTACGTTGGTGCAACACCTTATTGTAAAAAAAATCTTGATTATACAATAAAACAATCAAAAAAATTTCTAGAAGGTAAAAGCCCACCAGATTTTTCTGCTGAAGATTATGAAATAAATTATAAAGGAAGAGTTAAGTTAGAAGATTTAAGTTTATTGGCAAAGAAACAGTTAGCTTTAGAGGAATGGAGTTAATTATTTAAAAGATCTTTAAGTTTATTTTCTTTTTCTAAAGCTCTAACCTCATCATAACCACCAATATGTTGGTCATCAAAAAAAATTTGTGGAATAGTTCTTTTACCATTAGCTTTTTTAATCATTTCATCCATTGCACCATCTACTTTTGAAATATCAATTTCATTATAGGGGGCATTATTTCTAGCTAATAATCTTTTTGCTGCTTCGCAATAATTACATAGAGGACCTGTGTACATAGTAATTTTTTTCATAAGCTATAGATAGTCACCTTTTTTAATTTTACTAGTTATTTCTTTTCTAGAGTACTCGAATTTTTTTCGATGTTTAATACTTTTTTGGTTTACTCTTTTTCTCCACAATCTAAATGATGATGGTTTTAAAGATCTTCGCATAATTTTAATTACATCAGACTCTTTCTTCCCAGTTTTTTTTTCGATTTCCTCGAAGGTTATCCTGTCTGCCCAGGCTGCCCAAATGATCCAATCGGGATCGTCCATTTTGGGCTCTGGGTTTTTGACTCTAGTGACTGGTCTGTGACCTTTTTTTTTCATAAATCCTTTATATTTGAAAAAAAAATTTAATGCATTTTTTTTTACCCTCTGATATGATGTATCAGATAGTCCTTCTTAGCCATCTTTAGCTCCCGGTTTTTAAGGACTATCTTTTTTTATGCTCCCCTTAGATTTCATCCTTTATCTGCAGATAATAATTTTTCTATTCATTACACCAGGAACTCCTAGAGTTGTGATTATCTCGTATTCAATGAATTATGGAGTTGGAAAATGTGTCTGGTCAGCATTAGGGGATGTAACAGCAAATTTTATTCAAGCAACTTTAGTAATTTTTGTAATAGGATCTTTTTTTTCTGAGAACTCAACAATATTAAATGTATTTAAATGGATAGGAATAATTTATATTTTATATCTTGCTTATGATATTTATAAATCACGTCCAAAAACTATTTCAAGTGAAGGTGAAATAAAAAAAAGTAACTTGTCTTTCTTTCGAGACGGTTTCTTGGTTGCCGGAACAAGTCCAAAAGCTTGGATGTTTTTTCCTTTTATATTTCCACAATTTATTGACTTTAATTCGAATTTATTGGCACAATTTGTAATTTTAATAACAACATACATCGTTTTAGATTTTTTATCTTTGATTGGTTACGCAATGCTTGCACAGAAGTTAATTAAGTGGATTACTGCAAATCCAAAAACAATTAATACAATTTCTGCGAGTGTTTTAGTAATTATTGCTGGAATAATTGTCATAACTCAACAATATTAAATTAGTTTGGTCTTTATTGCTACTTGCATAAAATTAAATTTCTTTATTTAATCATTTTATAATTAATTAATTAAAGAGGAAATAAAATGAGATTAAATAAAATAATTTTAAGTTTTGTTTCTGCATTAGTAATTTTATTTTCAACTTCTGTTGCATCTTTTGCAAAAGTAGTTGGTGATAAAATTATTTTAGGTGCTGCGATTTCCTTAACTGGTAAATACTCATCTAATGGTGTTCATACTCAAAATGGTTACAATATGGCCGTTGATAGAATTAACAGCATGGGTGGTGTTAAAGTTGGTGGAAAGACTTATAAGTTTGACATTATTTATTATGATGATGAATCAAACCCTAAGAGAGCTGCACAGCTTGCAGAAAGATTAATATCACAAGATGGTGTTGAGTTTATGCTTGGCCCTTACAGTTCTGGTTTAACTAAAGCGATTGCGCCAGTGACTGAAAAATATGGTGTTCCAATGGTTGAAGCGAATGGTGCATCTAGATCTTTGTTTACAAAAGGTTACAAATATCTATTTGCTGTATTAGCTCCAGCGAACTTATATCTTGATGTAGCAATTGAGACAGCAGTTGAGTTAAATGGTGGAAAAGGGGTTAGAATTGCTCAAGCGTTTGAACAAGATGCTTTTTCACAGGACGTTAGATTAGGCATTTTAGATGCTGCAGAAAGAACTGGTTCTAAAATCATAATCGACGATAAATTGCCTAAAGAGCTAAATGATATGGCTGCTACTTTGGTTAAAGTAAAACAAATGAAACCAGATGTGCTTGTTGTATCAGGTCATACAAAAGGTGCATTAACAGCGATCAGACAAATTGCTGAAATGAAAGTTGATGTTCCAATGCTAGCTATGACACACTGTGATGCAGCTAAACTATCTAAACAGCATGGTAAAAATTCACAGTATGCACTTTGTGCTTCTCAATGGCACAAGTCACTAACTTATAAAGATGATTTCTTTAAAGATGGTATGACTTATGCTGCAGACTTTGAGAAAGAGTTTGGATACGATCCACCTTACCAATCTGCTGAATCTTCAGCTGCTTTATTGGTATTCAAAGATGCATTTGAAAGAGCAAATTCTTTCGATCAAAAGAAAGTAAGAGATGCTCTTGCAGCAACTAATATGCAAACATTCTATGGAAATATTAAATTTGCACCTGGTGGCCAGAACGTTGACAAGCCAATGGTACTTTTCCAAGTAATGTGTGATGCTTCAGGAAAATGTGAAAACAAAGTTGTTGCTCCTTTAAAATGGGCTTCTGCTAAGTTGATACATCCCGTTCCTAAGTGGTCGGAAAGATAAATTAAAATATTAAAGCCCCCTAGTCATAGGGGGCTTTTTTTTATATAAACCAAAAATATTTTTTATGGATTTTCTTGTATTTCAATATCCTATGATAACTGTTCAAGCTTGCTTGGATGGTATTTTACTTGGAGTTTTGTTTGCATTGATTGCATATGGAATGGCACTTCAATGGGGTGTAATGAATATTATTAATATTGCACAAGGAGATCTTGTTATTTTAGGTGGATACATTGCATATTTTATGTACCTATATGGTATTCATCCAGCATGGGGAGTAATTGTTGCGCCTGTAATAATGTACTTTGTTGGTATAGCGATTTACAAACTAGTAATTAATAAAGTAGTAGATAGGGATTTATTTATCTCTATTTTGGCGACTTTTGGAATAAGTATTCTTTTCATGCAATTAATGAATTTTGCATTTGGTGCAGATGTTGTACTTGCAAACTCTGGTTATGGAACAACTATGTTGTTTGATAGCAATGTTGTGTTACCTAATTCAAAAATATTTTCAGCATTTATAAGTATTTTGTTTGCAGTTTGTTTAGTAATTTATATGAAAAAATCTAAGCTTGGCCGAGCTATTAGAGCTACAGCTCAAAATGCAAGAGCTGCAAAGATTTTAGGCGTTGATACAGAAAAAGTTTATGCAGCAACATTTGGAATAAATGCTGCTCTTTGTGGTGTTGCTGGAGCATTAATTTCAATAACATTTACTATTCATCCTTACATGGGCTTACCATATACGATTAGATCTTTTATGATTGTGATTGTAGCAGGATTAGGAAACTTGCCTGGTGTTGCAATGTCAGGAATGGGATTAGGAGTTTTTGAAGAGTTTGCAGATTATATTTTAGGAACAGAATTTAGAATTGGTTCAGTGTTTTTATTATTAGTTTTAATCCTAGTTTACAGAAGATTTAAACTTTCTAGAAAAAGAGAGTATTTAAAATGAAAAAAATATTCTTTTTAATATTCATATTTATTTTTACTAATTCTTCATATGCTAAAGAGAGGTTTATTCCCATAGAATTATGGCTTGGAATACCATCAACAGGATCAAATGAGCTTAAATTTTATGAGGTAAATAACAAACAACATGGTGGTAAATTAAAGGTTACAGGACCGATTAATTGGAAAAATGAAAAAACAGGCAAAACAATCCAAGTTTATGAAAGAAAAAGAGGTTCAAAAATTCAGTACTTCACAATCACAAATAATGGTCAATGTTTAGGTAGAGTTTGGGACAGTCGAAAAAGAAGTAATGGTGTTGTAATTGCTATAGATAGAGGATGTAAATTTCCTCTTGGAGTTTGGAAAGAAGGAGAAACACGTGAATTTTTTTCAGGTTATGATTATCCAAAAAAAAGAATTGGTATGAAGAAAAAATTAACTATCAAAAAGATAGGAGATGAAAAAAAATGTCTTACTTTTAGATGGGTTCTTGTTCCTATGGGAGGAAAAAAATCAGGAAAAATAATAGATGATAATGATTACACTTACTGTCCAAATAAAGGATTTACAAAACTGGTATCTAGAAAATAATGAATAGAAATATAATATTATACGCTGCAATTTTAATATTTGGATTGGCTGCTCCATTTATTTTCCCAGCATTTAAAGTTCAATTATCAATTCTTTGTATATTGATTGTACTTGCAATCACTTGGAATATTCAAGGTGGTGAAATGGGATATAACACTTTTGGAAATATATTATTTTATGGACTAGGAATGTATTTATGTGCCTCGGTTCAAGTTGGAATGTTTTTCCCGTTAGCTGAATGGACTGAAAGTGGTGGTGAAAAAACATTTGTTCATACTCCTACACAATTTTTTCAAGGAATGGCAGTTGGACTAGTTGTAGCTGCTGTAGTTCCAACTATTGTAGCTGGTTTAATAGGATATTCTATTCTTGGACTTAGAGGACATTATTTTGCAATTTGTACATTAGGTTTAGGTGTAGCTGCAGGTGAAATTTCTGGTGGAATAGAAATTATTGGAGCAGGACAAGGGTTTACAACTCCTCCTTTTCCTAATGTAGGAAGTTTAGAGGCCAGAGGTGAATTTTTTTATTTTTTAAGTTTCTTAGTTTTGATTTTAACTTTTCTTGCTGTCAAAGCAATTTACTCTACAAGATTTAAATTAATTTTGAATGCTATTAGAGATAACGAAGATAAAGCAGAGGCGATGGGAATAGAGACCATGAAATATAAAATTATTGGTTGGATGATATCTGCTTTCTTCTGTGGTTTAGCGGGAGGTATTATGGGTGGTTTAGTTGGTTATATAGACTCAACTGATGTTGCATTTGATGGAAGAGAAATGGGAGTATTCATGGTTCTAATGGCAATATTAGGCGGTAAAGGAACTTTATGGGGACCAGTTATTGGAGCAACTGTATTTCACATATTTAAAGAAGGTTTTTGGACATTCTTCTTAGGTTGGCAGTATGTAGCTTTAGGAGTTTTGATTGTTGTAATTGTAATTTATTTCCCAGAAGGAATTATGGGATGGTTAAGAGAAAAATATCCAGAACGATTTGGAGAAGTTGTTGATGAAGCAGACCGAAAGGCACAGGTAGAAATAAAATGAGTATTCTTGAAGTAACTAACGTTAGTAAATCTTTTGGAGGAGTGAAAGCTAACGTTGATATTTCTATGTCGGTTGAAAAAGGAAAAATAGTGGGGTTAATCGGTCCGAATGGATCTGGAAAAACTACATTATTTAATTCTATTGTTGGAACGTATCCTATTGATCAAGGGTCAATTAAATTTAATGGTAAGGAAGTATCAGAGCTTCCAGTACCAGTTATAGCTAAACTTGGTTTATTAAGAACTTTTCAACAAACAAGAATTTATGGAAAATTAAATTGTATAGACAACATGCTTATCAGTCACAAAGGTAGCGATGAAAGTATGTTAAAATTATTCTCAAAGATCCCACAGGAATTAACTGAAAAAGCAGAAAATTTATTGAATTTTGTTGGACTTTATCAAAAGAGAAAATTAAGAGCTGGAGACTTATCTTTTGGGCAACAAAAGCTTCTTGAGCTTGCTATGGCATTAATGAATGAGCCGGAGATGCTTTTGTTAGATGAGCCTACCGCAGGAATTAATCCTACTTTGATCAATGGAATTATAGATAGATTAATAAAAGTAAATCAAGACTTTGGAATTACTCTTTTAGTTATCGAGCACAATATGAGAGTAATTATGCAATTAGCAGAGAATATTTTTTGTTTAGCTCACGGTAAAATGTTAGCTAATGGTTCGCCAGATGAAATTAAAAATGATAAGCGTGTTATCGATGCTTATTTAGGAGCTCAATAATGTCAAATCAATATGAAGTTTTAGGTAAAGCTCCAACACCAGAAGATTTAAAAATACTCTCTCCTAATGAAATTCATTTAACAATTAAAAATTTAAGTGCTGGTTATGGAAAAATGGAAATTTTGCATAACTTTGATTTATTTGTAAATAAAGCACAATCATTATGTTTAATTGGCCCAAATGGAGCAGGTAAATCTACAATACTTCATTCAATATATGGTTTTACAAATATTTTTTCTGGTCAAATAGAAATAGATGGAAAAGAAATTACCAACTTAACACCAGCTGAAAAACTAAAGTCAGTTGGTATAGCATATATTTTACAAGATAATTCAGTTTTTCCGGACATGACGGTCGAAGAAAACTTATTAATGGGTGGATATATTAAAGATAAAACAGAAGAATCATTTCAAGAAGCAGAAAGAATTTTAGAAAAATATGAAAGATTAAGAAATAGAAGAAACCAGCCTGCAAAAGTGCTGTCTGGCGGTGAAAGAAGATTATTAGAAATATCTAGAGCTTTAGTTATGAAACCATCAGTATTATTGGTAGATGAACCATCAATTGGGTTAGAACCAAGATACATTGATATGGTGTTTGAAATTTTAAGAGATCTTCAACAGAATGAAAAGAAAACTATAATTCTAGTTGAGCAAAATGCCAAAAAAGGTTTAGAGTTTGCAGACATAGGATACGTTTTGGTATCAGGTCAAACTGCAATCGCCGGCAAAGGAGATGAGTTATTACAAAATCCAGATGTCGGTAGACTATTCCTTGGTGGTTAATGATTAATAAAAAAATTTTCTTTAAGGGATATAAATCAATTTTAGCACATGACAGTCCTGCAATTGCTTTAGGTTTTTGTTTTGTTGCTATTGGTGCACTTCTTAAAAATTTAGGATTTAATATTCAGGAAAGTATTTTTTCAACAATGTTGACTTATGCCTTGCCAGGATCTTTAGTAATGGCAGAGTCTTTATTAGTTGGAGCATCATTGTTAAATATTTTTTTAGCAGTTTGGTTTGTAAATGCTCGTCTATATCCAATGGCTGTCTCTCTATTTCCATTAATGATGCATAAAAACCAACCAAAATGGAAATATTACTTCTCATGTCATTTTATAGCTGTCTCTGCTTGGTTGATTATGAAAAGTAATTACAAATCAATCCCTAAAGAACAAAGAATTGATTATTGGATAGGAATAGGAAGCGCCACTTGGAGTGTTGCTGTCTTAGGTACTTTTCTCGGTTTTTATTTTTCAGAATTTCTCAATAAAGAAATAATGATGGGTTTAGCAATTTTAAATCCTATTTATTTTTTATGCATGATGGTTGGAGCGTCTAAAACAATTCAAATTACACTTTCAGTTTTGTTAGGGGCTATATTAGGACCAATTTTTTATTTTTTTTCACCAGAGTGGTCAATTTTATTAGGTGGTGTAGTAGGTGGAACAGTAGCTTATTTAATTGGAGAAACAAATGTCAGTTAGTGTAGTTTATGCAATTTTAGTTACTTCACTTGCAACTTTTTTATCAAGATTTCTTGGCGCCATAAGTTCTCAAGGAATAAAAGAAACTTCAAAAATATTTAAGTGGTTTAATTGCCTAGCCTATGCAACTTTAGCTGCTTTGATAGCAAGAACAATTATTTTTCCAGTAGGAGTTTTAAACGAAGCAGGGCATTCATTAAGATTTGTAGTTGTTATATTATCTCTAGCTGTTTTTTTTCTTTCAAAAAGAAACTATGTATATCCAACAATTTTTTCTGCAGTCTGTATGGCTGTATTAGTAAGTTTTTTTAAATAAAATTGATTAATTAACTAATTTAGTTATTATTTATTATGGAAAAAATATCTGGCATAGATGTGCAAGAGCACGAAAAATCAAAAAGAATTTTAAATATTAGATTAAATGATAAAATAATCGAAAAACTAATTTCCCCTTTTAATAAATTTGATTTAACTGCATTAGAATTAAAACCATTTACAAGATTTACTATTGCTAAGAACTTAGATGATTTAACAGAAAATAAACTTAGTAAATTAATGAATACTATAATTAGAGATAGATCTACTGGTTGCTTTATAATTGGTCCAAGTAATATTTCCTCAAAAATAAACGATAAATTTTTAGTTAAATTATCTACAGCTGTTGCTTATTTGATTGGTATTCCAAATTATGACTCTATGACAGGCAAATATTATGCAAGATTTTATGTAAAACATGAGGATAATAGCGACTCATATTTAAGAAAAGCTTATAGAAATATGGATCTTCATACTGATGGCACCTTTGTTAAAGAGGTAACTGATTGGTTGGTTATGACTAAATTAGAGGAGAAAAATGTTGAAGGTGGAGAAACAGCCATGCTTCATTTAGATGATTGGGAACATTGTGAAGATTTATCGAATGATCCTGTTGGTAAACAAGATTTTATTTGGGGATCCCCAAAAAGCAAGAATGTAGACTACAAAGTTGAACATTCAGTATTTTCATCAGATGAAAAAGGTAGACCACAAATTTCATATATCGATCAATTTCCAGAACCAAAAAATATGGAACAAGGTAATTTCTTACAAAGGTTATCGGATGCTTTAGAGGAAAGTAAAAATAAAGTAATAATAAAACTACCAGTAGGTTGTTCTATAATTGCAAACAACTATTTTTGGCTTCATGGGAGAAAACCATTTAAAGAGAATAAAGACCTAAGTAGAGAACTCTTAAGAATCAGGGGTAAATTTTTTCAAACATAAATAAAGCAATATATGAGAGTTATTTGATACAATTTAAGAGGGAAGATAAAAAAAGTAGCGTAAAATATGATTTTTTTTGTGATAATTATGCAACATTAATATTTTTATTATTAAATAACTTTTTTTATTTTACAATTTTTACAGTATTCAGATATATATAGCTCTAAGTTAACTTAAATAATTAAGATAAGGTATTAAAAATGAAGAAAATAATTATTGCAATAAGCTCAGCTATGCTTCTGGCAACAAGTGCTTATAGTATGGATATAAGACCATCTATAGGTATTTCTGGAAATCTAGCGGGATATGCTGCGACCGGTACAGAGGAAAACTTTAATGAAGCTGGTACCGCAGTAGATACTACTACTGACGAACATGGTGCGTTTGCTACTGAATATGGATCAATCTTTTTGGAAGCTTCTATAAATGATGTGATTTCTATTGGTTTAGATTATGTACCGCAGGACTTCGAGACACCACAAAACGTTTCACAGGAAAACGAATCAAACGAAAAGAAGGTTTCAGCTCGTTTTGATGATTTAACAACATTGTATGCAAAACTTAATGTTCCATTAGGTGGCACATACTTGAAAGTTGGATATTCTGAGGTTGATATTACTCCAAGAACAAATGGTGGATCAGGTAATACTTATGGAAGTGCTTCTACTAACGGTTTCACTGTTGGTTTAGGTTACAATCATGAAGTTTCCAATGGTGTATCTGTAAGATTAGAAGTTTCTGCATCAGAATTTGATGATGTTAAAGTTAATAACGGACAAACAAATAAAACTCAAATTACGGTGAAAGATATTATAGGTGCAAGAGGCACTCTATCAATTGTTAAGTCATTTTAATTAAGTTTTAATAAAAAATTTTGAAGCCCCCATTAATGTGGGGGCTTTTTTTTTACACACTGTTATAATATCAATATGAATTTAGGTTTTATTGGTACAGGAAAAATTGCATCTTCAGTAATTATAGGAATATGTAAATCAAAAATTTCTTTTAAAAAAATAGTTATCTCTTCAAGAAACAAAAAAATAGCACAAAGTTTAAAAAGAAAGTTTAAAAAAGTTGAAATAGCTAAAAACAATCAGCAAATTGTAGATAAATGTAATTGGGTATTTTTATCAGTTACTCCTAGTGTAGGAGAAAAGATAATCAAAGATTTAAAATTTAAATCAAAACAAACTATTATTAGTTTTATTTCTACAATAACTCTATCTCAATTAAAGAAAGCAATTAAAGTAAAAGCAAAAATTGTACGAGCAATACCTTTGCCTCCGATTTCATTAAAAAAAGGTCCTGTACCTATTTGTCCTCCCAATCCAAAAGTAAAAAAATTTTTTAATAATCTAGGAACAACTGTAGAAATAAAAAATGAAAAATCTTCAATAAATTTTTGGTCAACATCTGGAATGATGGCACCATTTTACGAGGTGTTGAGGGTTATGACTGATTGGTTGGTCAAAAGAGGAGTAAAAAGAAATAATGCTCAAAAATATATAACATCTTTATTTTTAGCTTTATCTGAAGACGCAGTTATAAATTCAAAAGAAAATTTAAAAAATTTAGTCAAGGAATCTCAAACACCTAAAGGATTAAATGAACAGGGTGTTAAAGAATTAACTAAAGCTGGATTTTATAAATCTCTAGAAAAAACTTTAAATAGTATTCACAAAAGACTAAACAAATAATTCAAATGTCTGAAAATATTTTAGAGATTAATAATTTAAGTAAATATTTTGGTGGATTAGCTGCTGTTTCAGATTGTTCAATTAAAGTTAAAAGAGGAACAATCACTGGTATAATCGGACCTAATGGATCTGGCAAAACAACTTTATTTAATTTAATTGCTGGAAACCTAAAATCTTCAGGAGGAAGCGTAACTTTTGATGATGAAAATATTACCGATGTTCCTTCCTATGAATTATTTTCTAAAGGGTTGTTAAGAACTTTTCAAATTGCCCATGAGTTTTCAAATTTATCTGTTCTAGAAAACTTAATGATGGTTCCAGGAAATCAATCAGGTGAAAAGCTAATGACAGCATTATTTAAACCAGGTTTAGTTGCAGAGGAAGAAGCCGTAGTTAAAGAAAAAGCAAAAGAAGTCGTTAAATTTTTAAATCTCGCACATCTTTCTAATGAACTCGCAGGAAATCTTTCAGGGGGACAAAAGAAATTATTAGAACTTGGAAGAACAATGATGGTGGATGCTAAATTAGTATTATTAGATGAGGTTGGGGCTGGCGTTAATAGAACTTTACTTAAAGATCTTGGAACCGCAATAGAAAAACTTAATAAAGAAAAAGGTTATACTTTTTGTATGATCGAACATGATATGGATTTTATTGGAAGATTATGTGACCCAGTGATTGTAATGGCTGAAGGTTCGGTTTTGTTTGAAGGAACAGTTGAAGAAGCAAAAAAAGATGAAAAAGTAATAGAAAGTTATCTTGGAAGAGGATCAAAATTAAAGGATAAAAACTAATGGCTTACTTTGAAGGAATAGAAATGACAGGTGGTTATGGAAATGGTCCAGACATTATTATTTCTTGTTCTGTAAATGTTAATAAAGGAGAAATAGTTTCTATTCTAGGACCCAATGGTGCCGGTAAATCAACTGCTATGAAAGCAATGCTGGGTTTATTAAATTTAAAATCTGGATCAGTTATGATTGATGGTAAAGATATTTCAAAATTATCACCACAAGACAGAGTTAAAGAGGGTATTTCTTTCGTGCCTCAAACAAAAAATGTTTTTGCAGGTATGACTGTTGAGGAGAATTTAGAAATGGGTGCATTTCTCATTAAGGATGAAATTCAGAACATTATTGAAGAAATCTATGAATTGTTTCCAATTTTAAGAGAGAAAAGAAATCAAATGGTTGGAGAACTTTCAGGAGGACAAAGACAACAAGTTGCTCTTGGTCGAGCGTTAATGATTAAGCCGAGTGTTTTAATGTTAGATGAACCAACTGCTGGTGTATCACCAATTGTAATGGATGAATTATTTGATCATATTGTAAAAGTTAAAAGAACGAACGTTGCTATTTTAATGGTAGAGCAAAATGCAAAACAAGCCTTAAGCATATCTGATAGAGGATATGTATTAGTTACTGGGGAAAATCGTTATTCAGGAACTGGAAAAGAATTATTAGACGATCCAAGAGTAAGAAGCTCTTTCTTAGGAGGATAATATGGATTTTTTAAATGCCATAATTCTTTTATTAAATTATATTTTTATCCCCGCATTAACATACGGCTCTCAGTTAGCACTGGGTGCAATCTTCGTTACTCTTATTTATGGAATTTTAAGATTTGCGAATTTTGCAACTGGAGACATGATGTCTTTTGGAACCATGGCTACAATTTTATTTACATGGTACTTTCAATCTTTAGGTGTTTCATTAGGTGTGTTGCCCTCTGCTTTGATTGCTATTCCATTCGGAATTATTTTGATGATTCTATATATGCTTTTAATAGATAAATTTGTCTTCAAATACTATAGAAATCAAAAAAGCCCTCCAGTTCAATTCGCAATGGTAAGTATTGGTGTCATGTTTGTAACACAAGCTGTTGTAAGAATAATAATTGGACCCGGAGATAGAAGATTTTTTGATGGAGAAAAATTTATTATTAAAGCTCGTGAATTTAAAGATATGACAGGTTTAAATGAAGGTCTTGCATTAAAATCAACTCAAGTAATAACTATTTTTGTAACAATAGTTTTAGTTTCTTTATTGTTTTGGTTTTTAAATAGAACAAAAACCGGAAAGAGTATGAAAGCCTATTCGGATAATGAGGATCTTGCATTACTTTCAGGTATTGATCCAAAAAAAATAGTTTTAGTGACTTGGGTAATTGCAGGAATTTTAGCTACTATAGGTGGTGTTTTGTATGGTTTAGACAAAAGTTTCAAACCATTTACTTATTTTAACAATATGCTTCCTATCTTTGCTGCTGCAATAGTAGGTGGAATTGGAAATCCTTTTGGAGCTTTTTTAGGAGGATACGTTATAGCTTTTTCTGAAATTTTATTAACTTATGCTTATAAAAAATTCTTTATGTATATTTTACCAGAAAACATGGAACCAAATAGTTTAGTTCAACTGCTGTCTACAGATTACAAGTTTGCAGTCTCGTTCTCAATCCTGGTAATGGTTTTAATTTACAGGCCTTCAGGAATATTTAAAGGGAAAGTTTTGTGAGAAAAAATCTAAATGTAATAGCAGCTTATAGTATCATGATGATGCTTATTCTTATGGTTGGGATATTTCAATCTTGGAATATAGCTTTATCAATATTTAATCTTTGTTTGATCTCAGCGGTAATGACGATGGGTGCAAATATTCAATGGGGGTACGCAGGTTTAATTAATTTTGGAATTATGGGCTATACAGCTTTAGGTGGTTTAGCTGCTGTTTTGATATCAGTAGACCCTGTTCAAGAAGCTTGGAGAGCAGGAGGTTTTGATATTTTAATGTGTTTATGGCTAATCATTGTAATGGTTCTGGTTATTAGATTTATTTTGAAAAATTTTGAAAAATCAAAATTAAGAACTTATAGTATTGCAACTCTTATAATAACAGGGATAATAATTATTAGAGTAACAGCAGAACCAGGTATTGAAAAAATTGAAGCTGTAAATCCTGCAACAACTGGTTTTCTTGGAGGATTTGGTTTACCAATAATTTTTTCATGGGTAGTTGGAGCTCTTTTTGCAGGCGGCTTAGCATTTATAGTGGGAAAAGTTGCTCTTGGTCTTAGAGCTGATTATTTAGCTATTGCAACACTTCTTATTTCAGAAATCGTTATTGCGATTATTAAACACGAAGACTGGCTCACAAGAGGTGTGAAAAACGTTATTGGATTAAAAAGACCAGCACCATATGAGGTAGACCTACAAACCACAGATTGGTTTATAAGCTTTGTTGAAAAGTTTAATTCAGGAAAATTAAGTGTAATTGATAATTTGGCTGATCGACAAGCTGCTTTAAACCAACTTGTTATTGAAGGTTCATCAGTATTTGTAAAGCTGTGTTATTCAGGATTATTCTTAGTAGTAGTAATTATTCTTTTAATTTTAACTCAAAAAGCTCTTTATTCTCCTTGGGGAAGAATGATGAGAGCAATAAGAGATAATGAGGAAGCTGCAAATGCAATGGGTAAAAATGTTGTTAAACAACATTTACTAATTTTTATTTTAGGTTCAGCAATTGTTGGAATTGCAGGCGCGATGCTTGTCACACAAGATGGACTATTTACTCCAGGAAGTTATAGACCTATGAGATATACTTTTTTGATTTGGGTGATGGTAATTGTTGGAGGAAGTGGAAATAATTTCGGGGCAATTTTAGGAGGATTTGTTGTTTGGTTCTTATGGATTGAAGCTGCACCAATATCATTATTCCTAATAAACTTTTTCACTGCTGGAATTCCAGAAACAAATGCACTTAAAGCTCATTTAATTGAAAGCGTTCCTTATTTCAGATTTTTACTGATGGGATTAGGATTGTTGTTTATAATGAGGTATCGACCTAAAGGTATACTTCCTGAAAAAATAGAAATAAAGTAAACGTAATGAAATATATTATATTAGGTGCTGCTGCTGCTTGGGCTCTGTATATGGCTGACAAGTATTTATTCTTTTAATGAATAAAAATCTCTCGTTACTCATTTTAAGCCAGATCTTTGCTTTTACTGCTGCCCCAGTCACCGTTTTTTTAAGTGGTATAATTGGATCGAAATTTAGTCCAATAAAATCTTTAGCAACTCTTCCAATGGCTTTGTCGGTTGTTGGAATTGCGTTATTCGCTTTTTTTGCAGCAAAGATAATGAGTTTGATTGGACGAAAATTAGGATTTATTTATGCATCAATAGGTACATGCTTTGCATCTCTTTTAACTGCGTACTCTATAATTATAGAAAGTTTTGTTTTATATAATTTAGGATGCTTTTTAATTGGCGGAGGAATAGCTTTCAGTCATCAATATCGTTTTGCAGCAGTCGAGGTTGTAGATAAAGATTATGCACCAAAAGCAATTTCTATCATTTTGCTAGCAGGAATAGGTTCGGCGTTTATTGGCCCAAATATTGCAAACATTTCGAAAGGGTTTATTTCAGATCATATGTATGCAGGTTCTTATCTTGCTCTTGCAGCATTATCTATTTCATCAACAATATTTTTATTTTTTTTTCAGGAAGCTAAAAAGAAATCAAACAATCAATATAAAACTGGAAGAAGTTTTTTAGAACTTATGTCACAACCAAGATTTCTACAAGCACTTGTGGCTTCAGCTTTTGCTTATGCTGTAATGACTTTTTTAATGACAGCTACACCTATAAGTATGCACCTGATGGATAAAATGAGTTTGTCCAAGACTGGATTTGTTATTCAGCTTCATATAGCAGCCATGTTTTTACCTTCACTAGTTACTGGAAATTTAATTAAAAGGTTTGGTTATAGTAAAATTATGTATATGGGAGTTTTATTGTTTTTAGTCACAATTATTACTAGTTTATTTGAACAAAACTTTATTAATTATTTGATTGCTCTTATTTTTCTTGGTCTAGGATGGAATTTTTTATTTATTTCAGGAACAAGCTTACTTGTGTTGTGTTACAGAGAAGAGGAAAAATTTAGAGCTCAAGGATATAATGATTTGATTGTTTACACCATACAAGCAGCAGCGAGTTTATCTGCTGGACTATTTCTTAGCTTAACTAGCTGGAAAACTATGAATTTAATATGTTCGATTTTTTTAATTATAATAGTTCTTTCTACTATAAGAGCTGATTTAAAAAAAAACCCCAGTAATTAAATTACTGGGGTTTTTTGAATTAAGATAAAAATTATCTTTGTTTTTTTGTTTTGAATTTTCCGCCTTTAACTTCTTGTTCTAAGAAAGAACCTTCAGCTTCACCAACTTCAGTAAAAGTTACTCCAGTAGCACCTTCGTAATTAATCTTTTTACCTTTTGCTAGTAAATCTAAACCTTTCTTAAGTTCACCTGGATAAATTTTAGTTCCAGGAGCGTTAGCAACATCCATTACATTTTTTGCAATTGATGCTCTATCAGCAGAGTTACCTGCTTGCATTGCAAGAATAATTAAAGCAGCTGCATCGTAAGATTCACCTGTGTAAGGACCAGAAGCTTCAACACCTCCAGCTTTTGCAACTTCAGCAAATATACCTGCTCCTTTACCAGTAGAACCTGGTAATGATCCAAATGATTTGCTTAAATCTTTTCCGAATGCATCAACTAAAGATTGACCGATCATACCATCTGATAAAATAAATCTATCAAATGCACCAGAGTCTAAAGAAGCTTGAATAATTCCTTTTCCTCCTTGGTCAAGGTAACCAATAACTGCTACAGCATCACCACCAGCAGAAGCAAGAGTTGCTACTTCAGATGAGTAATCTGCTTTTCCATCTTCGTGAGCAGTTACAGTTGTAACTTTAATACCATGAGCTTCAACTGCTGCTTTGTAAACATCAGCTAAACCTTTACCATAGTCATTGTTAGTATAAGTGATTGCAACACTTTTTACTTTTCTATCTTTAGTTATATCAGCTAAAATTTGACCACCCCTAGCATCAGATGGAGCAGTTCTAAAGAAGTACCCATTGTCATCTAGAGTTGTTAATCCTGGAGAAGTAGCTGAAGGTGAAATCATTACTACACCATTTGGTACAGCAACGTTAGTTGCGATAGCACCAGTTACACCTGAACAGTCTGCTCCCATAATCGCAGCCACACCACCTGAAATTAAACCTTCAGCTGCAGCTGTTGCCGCTGCTGAGTCAACACAAGTTGAGTCTGCTCTTACTGGCTCAATTTTTTTTCCACCTAATAGAGAACCTGAATCAGAAGCTTCTTTAAATGCAAGCTCTGCAGATGCAGCCATAGCTGGAGTTAGAGATTCAATAGGACCCGTGAATCCTAGAATGATCCCCATTTTAATCGAATGTCCGTCTGCCATTACATTTGAACCAAAAGTCGATACAAACATAAATACAGCGATAAATAGTTTTCTCATTATCTTCCTCTATATTGTTAACATTTATAAAAAGTTAATTTAATTATGAATATGATTAAGATTCAATGACAAAATAGTCCTTATTATTATTGAATAAGCACAACTTTAAGGAATTTTTTAATACTATTGCTAAGTTTTAAAAATATTTTTTAAATTCTTCATTAATTTTAAGTATTTCTAGGTCGACTAATCCGCCAATTACCAATTGTAGACCAACAATTAAAATAAATATTAACCCAACATATGCAATCCATATATGTCGTTGAATATAACTTGCCATATAAGTTGCTAAAGCACCAGTTAGAACAACCGATAAAATTAATCCAAATATCATAAATCCAAAATATCCTTTAGCTGCAGCCACAACACCTATCACATTATCAAAACTAATCATAATATCTGCAAATAAAACTTTTCCAATGCTGCTAATGTATGAAGGTTCTTTACTTTTTTTAGTAGTTGGTTTTATTTTTTTAATATCCAATAAATCTTTTCTTAAATCATTAACAATCCAAATTAAAAGCAAACCACCTAAAATCTTTATAAAATAAAATTCAAAAAGAAAAGTTGCAAATATTGCAAAAAAGATTTTAAAAACAAAGGCTCCAATTACACCCCAAAGAATTATTTGTTTTCTATTTTTTGGAACAAAGTTTGAAGCGATAGAACCAACAATCACAGCATTATCTGCTGTTAATATAATAGTGATAAATATTATGTTGGTTAAAATAATGAGTTCTTCAATCAAGATATTTTAATATTTAGATTTTTTGGTTCCTTCTATAATTTCTTTTAACTCATTATACTCTTCACAATTACAACTTTCTAATACTTTTAATCTTTCTTTTGCTAAATCTAATCTATTTGTCACAACATATAGTTCACCTAAATATTCATTAATACCTATGTGATTTGGTTCAATTTCTAAACCTAAAAGATAATATTTTTCTCCATTTTCAAAATCTCCAAGTTTTCTAGTGGTGAAACCTAAATAGTTTAAAGTGTCAGCCTGATTTGGTTTCTTTATGTTTGATTTTATTAATAAGGCTTGAGCCTTTTCAAATCTTTTATTAGCTTTTTCTATTTTACCTTTTTTTTCATATTTCTTAGCTGCTTTAATTAAAGTAACTGCTTTATCGTAGTTTGATTTAATTTTACTTGAATCTCCTCCATCGTTCGAACTTCCAGCTGAATAAGAATTAGCTGATAATAAAATTAATGTTAATAGCGTCAAAAAAGTTTTTTTAATCATATAAATTTTTTCATTTGGTTAAGTGGTTTTAATTTAAGCCCATTTGCAATTAAATTCTTTCTAATTGATTTTGCAGTAGACAATGAACTTTCATTGTCTCCATGTATACACACAGAGTCTATTTCACAAGGTATCTGCTTTCCACTGTGACAATTAAGTGACTGATTTTTAACCATATTAAATACGTGTTTTTTAGCTTCTTCTGGATCAGTTATAAGAGCGTGTGGTTTTTTTCTAGAAACCAAATTACCATCATCCTCGTAATTCCTGTCAGCAAATATTTCACAAGCTATGCGCATGTTTAGTTTTTTGGCTGCTTCTTCCATTTTAGATCCTGTAGGAACCAAATAAATTAAATCTTTATCAATTTCGTTAATAGCTTTTGCTAAAATAGTAGCTAAATCTATATCCTCACAAGCCATATTGTTTAAAGCACCGTGTGGTTTTATGTGAGTAACATTCTCCCCATGATCTTGAGCAATTTTTTGAAGAATTTCATATTGATCAATAATTAATTGCCTTACCTCATTAGGTGCAAGATTCATTCTTTGTCTTCCAAAATTTTCAGGGTCATTAAATGAAGGATGCGCTCCAATACTAACACCATTTTTTTTTGAAATTTGAACTACTTGATTCATTGACTCATTATCACCTGCATGATAACCACATGCAACATTTGCAGAATTAACAATTTCTAGTAAATCTGGATCATACTTATTTGAATGATGTTTTGATTTTTCACCTAAATCGCAATTTATATTAATTTCCATAGTCTCTAATGTTAAGTATAACATGACATGATAAAAAATATATCAAATCTTGGTGATGCAGCTTTATACTGTGATTTTGGTAATGAAGTAAATAAATCAATTAATTCACAAGTTATAAAATATTTTAAAACGATTAAAGAAAAAAAATATAAAGGGATAAATAATTTAACACCTTCTTATAATAAATTAATTATTTCTTATGATCTAAAAAAAACAAATTTTAAAGAAGTAAAAAATTATATCGAAAATATAAATGCTGAAGACTCAATAGATGTAAATTCTAAAAGATTAGAAATACCAGTTTGTTGTCATGGAAATTTCTCAATAGACATTAAAAGATTGGAAGAAATATTAAAATTAAGTAGAGAAAAAATTTTAGAGAATTTTTTAAATAAGGAATATTTTTGCTACATGACAGGGTTTATTGCTGGTATGCCTTTTCTTGGTGACTTAGATGAGAATTTGAGAGCTCAACGTTTGGAAACTCCAAGAGTAAAAGTGCCCAAAGGATCTGTTGCGTTAACTGAACAATTTGCAAATATTTATACATTCGAAAGTCCAGGGGGATGGAATATTTTAGGAAATACGCCTTTGGATGTTTTTGATAGTTCAAAAGAAGACAAACCAAATCTAATTAACCCAGGAGATACAGTAGTTTTTAAGGAAATTACTTTAGATCAGTATATAAATTATAATGAGCAATAATTATTTAGATATAATCAGACCTGGAATTAATACTACCTTTCAAGACAAAGGTAGGGATCATCTTTATCATATTGGTATTCCGTTTAGTGGTGCTATGGATAATAGAAATTACCTAATAGCTAATAAACTTGTTAATAATAATTTAGACTCTGCAGTGATAGAGTTTGCATATCAAGGTCCTCATATAAAATATTCAGGAGAAAAAATTAATTGTGCCATCACTGGAGATGTAATTTTTTCAATTAAAAAAAAAGATACAGAAATTGAGGGCAAATGTTACGAAAGTTATGAAATTGAAAATGGAGATGAGATAAATATCATATCTACAAATAAATCAGTTTATGGATATTTAGCATTAGGTGGAGAGTTTGATTTAAAATTTCAATGGAATAGTTGTTCTGTAAATACAAAAGCAAATATTGGATCTAATGATGGAAAAAAATTAGATGTAGGGCAAAGAATTAATTTAAAAAAAATAAATTCAAATAAGGATATTAAAAAAACTAATTACATTAATACCAAAATAGAAAACATAAGGGTGATCAAAGGCACTAATTTTGATTACTTTTCTGGGGAAGGTAAAAAAATATTTTATGAAAAAGAATTCACAGTATCGAAATTTTCAGACAGAATGGGTATGAGACTAGAAGGGCATAAAATAGATAATATTGTGAATACCAATATAAAATCAGAGGGTTTGATTAAAGGTGTAATCCAAGTACCGGCAGACGGAAATCCAATTATAATGCTTTCAGATCACGGTACGATTGGTGGTTATCCAAAAATTGGAGTTGTAGCTAGTGTCGATTATGACCGATTAGTACAGATGTCTCCTGGTTCAAAAATAAAATTTAAAGAGATTAATTTGTCTGATGCAGAGACTTTATTTAAGTTATATGAAATGGAAACTCAAAATTTACTATCACAAATTTAATGAATTTTTTATCAAAAATACCAGGCCCTTTTTTAGTTTTTTTAGGAGCTTGTGCATTAAGTTTTGGAGGTTTAATTGTTAAGTCTTTTGATGGATCTACACTTTGGCAAATATTATTTTGGAGATCACTTTTCTTTATTGGAGTAATTACAATTTTTTTAATCTTTACTTACAAAGGAAAAATTTTCAGTGCTCTTTATAAATCTGGAATTCCAGGTTTATTCGGAGGTATAATTTTATCCATTGGATTTGCTAGTTATGTATTTGCTATGTACGAAACAACAGTAGCAAATGCAAACTTTATAATACAAACTCAAGCACTGTTTTTAGCAATTTTCGGTTATGTTTTTTTAAAAGAAAAAATTTCAAAAATTACATTAAGTTGTATTATTACAGCAGTAGTTGGTATTATTTTAATGTTAGGAAGTTCACTAACGCCAGGTCAAATGACTGGAAACCTAGTTGCATTCATTATGCCGATATCATTTGCGATCTTAATAATAATTGTTAGAAAATATCCTAAAGTTGACATGATACCTTTACAACTTGTTGCTGGAATTTTTGCAACATTAATAGGTTTATTCATGTCACCAAGTATTATTGTTTCAACAAATGATATTTTTTTAGGTTTTGTTGCAGGATTTTTTCAAGTTGGACTGGGTTTTATACTTATAACTATTGGAGCAAGATCAACCCCTTCAGCATTTGTTGGAATAATTATGTTAACTGAAGCTGTCCTAGGACCTTTGTGGGCATGGATGTTTGCAAACGAAAACCCACCACTTACTGTACTTTTTGGGGGTGCGGTAGTTATATCAGCAGTGGTTATACAGTTTTTGTCCCCATTGCTAGTCGAAAAGGTAGCTAAATAAATTTCACATAAACATTTTAAATGTGATATAAATTTATATACGGGAGAGACTACTTTTGTAGCGCCGAAGGAGCAACCACCCCGGAAACTCTCAGGCAAATGGACCGTACATATTAACTCTGGAAAGAGAATTATTCTCGCCGAAGGAGCAAATCTCTCAGGCACCAAGACAGAGGGGGCACAGAAGAGTTAATATGGAAATAAAAAAAACATCGTTAAATAAACTTCATCAAAGTAACAACGCTAAGTTTGTTGAATTCGCTGGTTATGAAATGCCCATTCAGTATAGCAAAGGTATTATTGAAGAACATAAATTCACAAGATCGAATTCTGGAATATTTGATGTATCTCATATGGGTCAATTATTTATCTATGGTGATGAAAGCTTGACTGAGGAATTAGAAAAGATTTTTCCATTAGATTTAAAAAATCTTAAACAAAACTGCTCTAAGTATAGTTTTTTAATGAATGAAGATGCTGGAATTTATGATGATTTAATTATCACAAAAATAGAGGAGGGATATTTAATCATTTTAAATGCTGCATGCAAAGATAAAGATTTTGATATTTTATCTAATTTACTAGGTTCAAAATTTAAAATGAATTTAGATAACAATAGATCTTTAATAGCAATTCAAGGACCTAAATCTGTTGAAATTTTAAACTCAATTATAAATGGAGTTGATCAACTAAATTTTATGACAGGAAATTGGTTTGATTCTCATAATCAAAAATTATTTGTCACAAGATCAGGTTATACAGGGGAAGATGGATTTGAAATTTCAATTTCTAACGATAAAGCTGAAAAATTTGTTGAAAATTTAATAGAAAAGGGAGCACAACTTATAGGACTTGGGGCAAGAGATACCTTGAGATTAGAAGCTGGATTATGTTTATATGGTCACGAATTAGATATTAATAAAACGCCAGTCGAGGCAAACCTTAGATGGGCAATCTCAAAATCTAGATTATCAAATGGGGGTTTTATTGGATCGAAAAAAATTATGAACCAAATGCAAGATGGAGCAAGCCAAATAAGAGTAGGGATTAAGCCTGAAGGTAGACTGATTGCAAGAGAAAAAACTAAAATATTTAATGATACAGATAAACAAATTGGTGAGATAACTAGTGGTACTTTTGGACCAAGTGTAAACGGTCCTATAGCGATGGGTTATGTTGATAAAGAGTTTTCAAAGGTTGATACTAAAATTTTGCTTGAGGTAAGAGGGAAAAAACATCCAGCAAATATTTGCACATTACCATTTTATAAAAAAAATTATGTGAAAGGAGTAAATTAATGAGTGAAGTAAAATTTTCTAAAGAACATGAGTGGATTACTTTGGAGGGAGATGTAGCCACAATAGGAATTACAAAACATGCAACAGAAATGCTTGGAGACATAGTTTTTGCAGAACTTCCTGAAAAAGGATCTAATGTTGAAAAAGATGGTACTGCAGGAGTAGTAGAATCTACGAAAGCTGCTAGTGATGTTTATACTCCAGTTAGTGGTGAAGTGGTAGACACTAATCAATCTATTGTAGACGATCCTGCCAAAATCAATGAGGACCCTGAAGGCGGTGCATGGTTTTTTAAACTGAAAATTAAAGACACATCTGAGCTAGATACTTTAATGAATAAAGAAGAATACGATAAATTTGCAAAGGAGACATCAAGCTAATGTTACATAATTCACAAAAAGATTTTATTAGAAGACACATAGGTCCATCAGAAAAGGACCAAGAAAAAATGCTTAAAGATCTTAACTTTAAGTCATTAAATGAGTTTATTAATAGTACCATACCAGAAAAGATTCAGTTTAAAGGTGAATTAAATATCGGTGAACCAAATTCAGAATATGAAGCGTTAAGAAAATTAAAAGCAATCTCAAAAAAAAACCAAATTTACTCAAATTTTATAGGGATGGGTTATTATGGAACTTACACACCCTATGTAATTTTAAGAAATATATTAGAAAATCCTGGATGGTACACATCATATACACCTTATCAGCCTGAAGTAGCACAAGGTAGATTAGAGATGCTATTAAACTTTCAACAAATGATTGTTGATTTTACTGGAATGGATATAGCAAACGCGTCTTTACTTGACGAGGGAACAGCAGCTGCCGAAGCTATGGGTTTAAGTCATAGACTTAATAAAAGTGATAGCAATTTAGTTTTTGTTTCAGAGGATTGCCATCCACAAACAATTGACGTTATTCAAACAAGAGCAGAGCCAATGGGTCTTAAAGTACTTGTTGGAAACGAGGATAAAGTTCTAGAGCATTTAAAAGAAGATATTGTTTGTGGAGTTTTACAATACCCAGGAACTTTAGGTGATATTAAAGATCCTAGTGAGGCCATAAGTAAAATTCATAAAAAAAATGGAAAAGCAATTTTAGTTTGCGATCTTCTCGCGCTGTCTGTGCTAAAAACACCAAGAGAACTTGGAGCTGATATTGCAGTTGGTAGCTCCCAAAGGTTCGGTATACCAATGGGTTATGGAGGACCTCATGCAGCATTTTTTGCTACAAAAGATGAATACAAACGATCTATGCCAGGTAGGATTGTTGGGGTTTCAGTTGATAGGCATGGAAACCAGGCCTATAGATTGTCATTACAAACTAGAGAGCAACACATTAGAAGAGACAAAGCTACAAGTAATATTTGTACTGCTCAAGCTTTACTAGCGATTGTTTCAGCAGCATATGCCATTTATCACGGTCCCGATGGAATTAAAAGTATTTCAGAAAGAGTATCTCAACTAGCAAAAAATTTTGCAGATAAAATAAAACAATCTGGATATGAATTATACTCAGATTATTTTTTTGATACTGTAACTATTATTACCAAAGAAAAGACAGAACAGATTTTTAAAAATGCTTTAAACCAAAAAGTTAATATTAGAAAAGTAAATTCAGAAATGTTGTCGGTTTCTTTCGATGAAAGAAAGAATGTTTACAGAGTAAATCAACTACTAAAAATATTTAATGCTGCAGAATCAATTAAAAAAGAGGATCCTACTGTTAGTTTACCAAATTTACCAAAAAATTTATTAAGAACTTCAAAATATTTAGAACACCCCGTTTTTAATTCATATCATTCAGAGACAGAAATGCTTAGATATCTTAAAAAGTTAGAGGATAAGGATATAGCTCTTAATAGAACAATGATTGCACTAGGTTCATGTACCATGAAATTAAATGCTACTGCGGAAATGATACCTATTTCATGGAGAGAATTGGCAGAGCCTCATCCATTTGTGCCTGTTGAACAGATGGAGGGATATAGAGAAATGTTCACAGATCTTAAAAATTGGTTAAGATCTATCACTGGTTTTTCTGGAGTTTCACTTCAGCCAAATGCAGGAGCTCAAGGTGAATACGCTGGCTTAATGGTAATAAGAAAGTATCATTTAGATAGAGGGGATGATAATAGAAATATATGTTTAATCCCAAGTTCTGCACATGGAACTAATCCAGCAAGTGCACAAATGGTTGGAATGAAAGTTGTCGTTGTTGATTGTGACAAAGAAGGAAATGTTGATTTTGAGGATTTAAAGAAAAAAGCAGAATTGTATTCAGACAATCTTGGTGCATTAATGGTAACTTATCCATCAACCCATGGTGTATTTGAGGAAAAAATTAAAGATATATGTGAAGTAATTCATGAACATGGTGGTCAAGTTTATATGGATGGAGCTAACTTAAATGCACTTGTAGGTGTGGCAAAACCAGGAAATTTTGGTCCTGATGTTTGTCATATAAACTTACATAAAACATTTTGTATCCCACATGGTGGAGGAGGACCTGGAATGGGACCTATAGCATGTAAAAGACATTTACAAGTTTATCTACCTAATCATCCAGTTGTAAAAGATTGTGGACCCGCAAGTGGAATAGGTGCCGTTTCAGCAGCTCCTTGGGGAAGTTCAAGTATTTTATCAATTTCTTGGATGTATATTAAGATGATGGGATCCGAGGGAGTAAAACTTGCAACACAAATTGCAATCCTAAATGCAAACTACATAGCAAATAGATTAAAAGATCATTTTCCAATTCTTTACAAAGGTTCTAATGGTAATGTAGCTCATGAATGTATTATTGATATAAGATCAATTAAAAGCGAAACAGGTATTTCAGAGGAAGATATAGCTAAAAGATTAATAGATTATGGATTTCATGCACCAACAATGTCATGGCCAGTTGCTGGAACAATGATGATAGAACCAACTGAAAGTGAGAGTTTATCTGAACTGGATAGATTTTGTGACACATTGATTAGCATTAAAGAGGAAATAGATATGGTCAAGTCTGGTAAGTTTGACAAAGTAGATAACCCTATTAAAAATGCACCTCACACCGACATTGAATTAGCTTCAGATGAATGGAATCATAAATACTCAAGAGAGCAAGCTGCATATCCAGCAAAATTCTTAAAAGCAAATAAATTTTGGCCTCCTGTTGCAAGAGTTGACAATGTATACGGAGATAAAAATATTTTTTGCACTTGTCCAAGTATGGATGAGTTTAAAGAAGATGCAGCATAATAATTAATGAAAATTGCTGTCGTTGGGTCAGGTATTTCTGGACTAAGTGCTGCTTATTATTTATCTAAAAAACATCATGTAGATCTTTTCGAGCGAGAAGATCATTTTGGTGGTCACTCAAATACAATAGATATTTTTTTTGATGAAAAAAAAGTTTCTGTAGATATTGGTTTTATTGTTTTTAATTTTCAAACTTATCCAAATTTAATTAATTTTTTTAAGGAAAATGATATTCAAATTGAAAAAAGCAACATGTCTTTTTCAGTTTCAGTAGATAATACGAAATTTGAATATTGTGGAAAAGGATTTAGTGGGATTTTCTGCAATAAATCAAATCTATTTAACATTGATTTCTTAAAAATGTTTTTTGATATAATTAAATTTTATAAAAAAAGTGATCAAGCAACCATATCCAATGACAAAATTACATTAGGTGAATATTTAAAAATTAATAAATTATCCAAAACATTTGTTGATTATCATATAATACCAATGGTATCTGCAATTTGGTCTATGCCCCCTTATGAAGCAAGCAAAATGCCAATTAGTTTTTTTCTTAGATTTTTCCAAAATCATGGTTTGTTTAAATTGAAAAATAGACCACAGTGGTACACAGTAACCAATAGAAGCAGAACCTATGTTAGTAAAATAATTTCACAATTAAGTGGAGAACATTATAAAAATTATAAAGTCACAAAAATTAAAAGAAAAATGTCAGGACTAGATTTATATTACGGTGGAGAAAGTGAATTTTTTGATTATGACAAGGTTATTTTGGCAACACATGCTGATGAAGCCTTAGAGATAATTGAAAATCCAACTGAGGATGAGAGAAATATTCTTTCGAATTTTAGCTACAAAGAAAATATAGCTTACATACATACAGATCAGCGGGCCATGCCAAAAAATAAAAAAGCTTGGTCTTCTTGGAATTCATCAATAGATGACAAGAATTTAGAGAAAAATTCAATAACCTACTGGTTAAATTTATTGCAAAATTTAAAGTGTGATGAAAATATTTTCTTAACACTAAATCCTTACTTCAATATTGATGAGAAAAAAATATTGAAAAAAGTAAAATTTACACATCCATATTATGATCAAAAAGCATTAGATGCTCAATCAGAGCTTATTAAAATACAAAATCAAAAAGATTTACTTTTTTGTGGCAGTTATTTTGGTTACGGATTTCATGAAGATGGAATAAAATCATCTCTTGAAATGCTGAAAAACCTTAATGATTAGTTCTTGTATATATAATGGAAACGTAATCCATAAGAGATTTAAACCAAAAGAACATTTTTTTAAATATAAAGTATTTTCACTTTTCATTGATCTATCAGAGCTAAATGAACTTAATGATAAATTAAAAATTTTTTCATTAAATAAATTTAATCTTATTAGTTTTTATGAAAAAGATCATGGTGATCGTGATGGGTCATCTCTTTTTGAGTGGGTAAAAAAAAATTTAATTAATAACGAAATTAGTACAGACAAAATAAAAGTTAAACTTTTATGCTATCCAAGAATATTTGGTTATGTTTTTAATCCACTAAGTATTTTTTTTGTATACGATAATAATGATAATTTAATTTCTATATTATATGAGGTAAAAAATACATTTGGTGAGCAACACACATATGTTTTTAAAGTAGAGGGACAAAATAAATTAATTCAAAATAATTGCTCAAAAAAATTTCATGTTTCACCATTTATTGAAATGGATTGTAATTATTTTTTTAGAATATTAAATCCAGACCAGAAGTTGTCGGTTGTAATTGATCAATATGATCAAGAAGGAAAAATTCTTTTTGCATCTCAAGATGGTGAAAGATCTGCTTTGACAAGTAAAAACTTAATGAATTCTTATCTTAAACACCCTTTAATGACATTTAAAATTATCTCTGCGATACATTTTGAAGCGTTTAAATTGTGGTTTAAAGGAATTAAGTTTATTAAGAAAAAATTTAAAATTAAAAATAATATAACAGTAGAAAATTAATGTTTTTAAATAACACTGCAGATAAATTAGTTTTTAAATTTCTTAATAAAATAAATTATGGTTATCTAGAACTTACTACACATGATGGAAAAGTTTTAAAATTTGGAAATCCAAATGAAAAATTGCATGCAAATATATCAATCAAAAAACCAGATTTTAATTATAATTTAATTAGAGGTGGTAGTATTGGATTTGCTGAAAGCTACATGAGAGGTGAATTTGAAACTAATAATTTATCAAATTTAATCGAATTAACTGCAAGAAATATAGAAGTAATACATAAATTCTCAGGCCTTCTTGATTTTCCAATAATTAATTTTGTAAAAAATAAAATTATTAAAAATACAAAAAGTAGAAGTAAAGAAAATATTGCTAAACATTATGATCTAGGTAATGATTTTTTTTCTCTTTGGTTAGATGACACACTTACATACTCTAGCGCTATTTTTGATGATAAATCAAAAAATCTGTCTGATGCTCAAAATAACAAATATCAAAAATTAATTGATCTAATTAAACCAAATAATGGTGACAAAATTTTAGAAATAGGATGTGGTTGGGGAGGTTTTGCAGAGTATCTAGGTAAAAAATACGATGTTAAACTAGACTGTATTACAATATCAAAAAAACAATTTGAATACGCAAAAGAAAGAATTTTTAATTGTGGTTTAAACGAAAAAGTAAATATTGAAATAAAAGACTACAGAGATCTTAAAGGCAAATACAATTCAATTGCTTCTATAGAGATGATCGAGGCAGTTGGTCAAAATTATTTAGAGGGTTATTTTAAAACTATTAAAAATAACTTATCTGATGGTGGCAAAGCAGCTATTCAAGCAATTACTATCGATGATAGGTTATTTGATAGATATAAAAACAAACAAGATTTTATTCAAAAATATATTTTTCCAGGTGGTTTTTTGCCAAATAAAAATAGCATTAATCGATATGTTTCTGATAACGGTTTGACTGTTAATTCATATATTTCTTATGCTGATCATTATGCAAATACATTGGCTATATGGAGAAATGAGTTTTTAAAAAAATGGGATTTAATAAAAAATCAAGGTTTTGACTCAACATTTAAAAGAATGTGGGAGTTTTACCTTTCTTATTGTGAAGCAGGATTTAAGTCAAAAAATATAGATCTAATTCAGTTTTCAATGCAAAATAAATAAAATAATGGAGATATTTATGCGACATATAAAAATATTTAAGCCAATTTCGTTGATAATTTTATTATTCTTAATTACAAGTTGCTCGAACAATAGCGCTATGAAACCAGAAGATTTTAAAAATAAAGAACCGAGATTAATTATTGAAGAATATTTATCTGGAAATGTAAAGGCTTGGGGTGTTTTACAAAATAGATCAGGAAAAGTTACAAGACAATTTTCTGCAGACTTAAATGGAACTTGGGATGGAAAGCATCTAATTCTTAAAGAAAAATTTAATTGGGATGATGGTGAAGTTCAAGACCGAGAATGGAAAATAAATAAAATTGATGAAAACAATTATGAAGGGACAGCAGGTGATGTTGTTGGTAAAGCGAAAGGTTATTCTTATGGACCTGCATTTAAATTTGAGTACGTTTTATTAGTTCCAGTCAAAGGTAAAGAGATAAAAATCACTTTTGATGATTGGATTTTTAAACAAGATGATAGAGTTGCAATAAATAGAGCAACTATGACAAAGTTTGGTTTTAAAGTAGCAGAATTAACAGTTGTATTTGTAAAAGATTAACTATTTTTTTTGATATTTTGTGAGTTTTCCAACTAATCCAAAATAAATTTTACTTGGTAAAAAACTAAGTAGTTTTAATGTTATTGTAAGTGATTTTGGAAAATGTATTTCAAATGTATTTTTGTTTACTAAACCTTCAAAAATTTGATCTGCTGCATACTCGGGTGTTTTTAAAAAAGGCATTTTAAAATCATTTTTATCTGTCATTGGAGTTTTAATAAAACCAGGAGACACTAAACAAATACGTACATTGTATCTTTTAAAATCAAAGTACAAACTTTCAGCTAAGTTATTTAATGCCGATTTAGACGGTCCATATCCAGTTGAATTAGGTAATCCCCTATATCCCGCAATTGATGACACAATAGTTATTATTCCTTTTTTTTTATCTCTAAAGTACTGTTCAACAGCTTTAATACAATTAACAGTTCCAAAAAAATTTACCTTAAATACGTCTTCCATTTGCTCGACATCTATTTCTTTCTCTTTCTTTGGATCCCATGTTCCTGTTGAAAAAAAACAAATATCTATATTTTCAAATTTGTTTTTAATTTCATTAAATACTTCTTTACACTTTTCTTTGTTAGTCACATCTAAAGGAAAACCTGAAATATTTTCATAAGAATTTGAAAGCTCATTCAATAATTCAGTTCGTCTTGCAGATATAGCAACGTTCCATCCCATGGCTGCAAACTTAATTGCTAAAGCTTTACCAATGCCAGTACTTCCTCCAGTAATCCAAATAGTTTTTTCACTCATTTTTTGTTATGTATATATTTAATATGCTTAAAAACAAATTTTTAACATTTCTGTTGTTTCTTGCTATTACATTCTCTGCCTCATTTATTGGAGTTTTGTCTACAATTACATTTAAAGAACCTTGGTACTCACTATTAAATAAACCAACTTTTAATCCTCCAGATTGGATATTTGGTCCTGTCTGGACATCTCTTTATTTAATGATGACTTTCTCTATATGGCTTTATTGGCATACTAAAAATAAAGATATGAATACTGTTTATATTTACTTTATTCATTTAATTTTCAATACAACTTGGAGTGTAGTTTTTTTTGTTTTTCACAATATGGTCTTGGCTTTATTAGTGTTAATAATTCTAATAGCATTGATTATTAACTTATTTTTAAGGTTTAAACGCGTCAAGATGTTGAGCGCCTACTTAATGATTCCATATTTACTTTGGTGTAGCTTTGCACTAATTCTGAATACAAGCTTAATTATGTTAAATTAGATATGGATGATGTTGTAGTAATTGGTGGTGGAATAATAGGGGCGGCAACTGCTTATTTTTTATCCAAAGAAGGTAGAAAAGTAAAAGTCATTGAAAGAGATCCTACTTATAAAACAGCTTCATTCCCATTATCTCTAGGAGGTTTTAGAAGACAATTTTTCCAAAAAGAAAATATTTTATTAGGAAAATTTGCAAGAGAATTTATTTTTCAAATACCAGAATTATTAAAAACAGAAAAAAATCCTAATCCAACAGCTAGTATGGTAACCAATGGATATCTTTTAATGTTTGGCCCTGAACATGCTGAAGAGCAATATAGAGCATTAGAAAACCATAAAGATTGTGATGCAGGAACAAAAAATATTAAAGGCTCAGAATTATCAAAAGTTTTTCCTTATGTTAATAGTGAGGGAATTGAAACAGCAACCTATACAGATAACCAAAGCGAAGGATGGATTGATCCATTTATGTTTCATAGCGCTCTTAAAAGTAAAGCTATAGAGCTTGGAGCAGAATTTATTAAGGGTGAAGTAAAAAGTATTTCTGAAATAAATGCCAAAACAATTGTTTCTGCGGCTGGTTGTTGGACAAAAGAATTGTTAGAGGATATTCCTGTTGTTCCTCAAAAGCATACCGTATTTAGAGTAAAATGCCCAACATATATAAAAGAGATGCCACTAAGTGGAGATTTAACAACGGGTGTTTATTGGAGACCAGAAGGAGGAGAATATTTAGCAGGCTCACCTATTTCCGTATTCGACGCAGAAGATTTAGAACCAGCCTGGAATGACTTTGAAGAATTAGTCTGGCCAGCTCTAGCTAAAAGAATACCTGCCTTTGAGGAATTAAAGTTAACTGGTGGATGGGCAGGTTATTACGATTGTAACAGATTAGACAATAATGCAGTAGTTGGTAAACATCCAAAATATGAGAATGTATACATGGCATCTGGGTTTACCGGACGAGGCTTGATGCAGGCACCAGGTATCGGTAGAGCATTAACTGAATTAATCACAACAGGATCATACCAAACAATTGATATAAGTGATTTTGCAGTTGAAAGAGTTTTGGGTAAATCAGCTAGGCCAGAGCCTTACGTTTTATAATTTCAAGTTCCACAAAAAGTTTGATATTTTTCATTGTTTGATGGAGCAGGCGTTTGATATTCCTGAATATTATTTTGATTGTCGTAAGGATTTTTTAAAATAGCTAATAATTTTTTCATTTTATCTAAACTTCCTTTGTCTGTCTCAGCTAAGGCTTCCTCTACTTTATGATTTCTTGGAATAACAGTTGGATTATTTTTTTTCATAAGTTTGATTTGTTTTTCCTTAGTTGAATTATTTAACTCAGATCTTTTTTTCCATTCATTTTTCCAATTGATAAATTCAACATTTTTGTAAACTTCATCAGAATTAATACCCATTAAATGACAAAAAGTATTTGTGTAATCTGCTTTATTTTTTTCCATCCAATTAAACAAATCATTAATTAATTTTTTATCATTTTTTTCCTCACCAAAGAGACCAAGCTTATCTCTGATCATATTTAACCACTTATCTTCATAAATATTTTGGAAATTATCTATTAAATCTGTAGCTAATTTTATTGCAGTATCTTCATCTTTATCAATTAGAGGGATCAAACATTCAGCAAATCTTGCTAAATTCCACTTTGTAATTGGTGGTTGATTAGAAAAGGCATATCTTCCAAACTTGTCGATTGAGCTAAATACAGTTTTTGGATCATAATGGTCCATAAATGCACAAGGACCGTAATCAATAGTTTCACCTGAAATTGCCACATTATCAGTATTCATAACCCCATGAATAAATCCAACTCGCATCCAATTGATTACAAGCTGACATTGCTTTTCCATAACAAGATTTAACAAGTCTAATGCTTTTGAATTTGATGTTTTAATTTCTGGATAATGTCTGTTTATTGTGTAGTCGACTAAAGTATTTAAATTTTCAATGTTTTGAGTTGCAGCAATATATTGAAATGTTCCGACTCGAAGATGACTTGATGCAACTCTTGTTAATATAGCACCCTGTAAAAGATTTTCTCTTACAACTTTTTCTCCTGTTTTTACTACAGCAAGGCTTCTAGTAGTCGGAATATTTAATGAATGTATCGCTTCACTGATAATATATTCTCTTAGCATAGGTCCTAGTGCTGCTCTTCCATCACCCCCTCTAGAAAAAGAAGTTCTTCCTGAACCTTTAAACTGAATATCAAAACGATTGTCATTATTAACTAAATGCTCACCCAATAAAACTGCTCTACCATCTCCTAACATAGTAAAGTGTCCAAATTGATGACCTGCATATGCTTGCGCAATGGTATTAGTTTCTTCCGGTATGGAGTTTCCAGAAAATATTTCTGCTAATTTTTTTTTATCTGTTTTTGAAAAATCTAAATTTAAAATAGAAGCTAGTGCATCATTTAAAATTACTAATTCAGGATCATGAACAGGAGTTGGTTTTATATTTTCTTTAAAAGTATTTGATAACTTAGAATATGTATTATCAAAATGCCAACCAATGGTCATTTTAATTAACTAACTTCGGCTTGATTTTCTTTTGGTTTAACTTCTGTTTTAAATTGATTAGAAATTTTTTGTACTTCAACAGAAGATACTTTGTATTCTGCACACATTGTTTCTTCATCTTTACCATGACCTGTAACCATATTAACCATATGTTCTGGAAAATGGAATGTAGTAAAAACAATTCCTTCTTTAACTTTATCTGTAACCTCAACTTTAAGAGCAACCTCACCTCTACCTGAATAAAGTCTTCCAATATCACCGGTGTTTAGATCTCTAAACTCAGCATCTTTAGGATGAATTAATAAAACATCTTCATCAACAATATTTATATTTTTTGTTCTTCTAGTCATTGTTGCGGCGTTGTAATGTTGTAAAACTCTACTAGTTGTCAATATCAAAGGATAGTCTTTTTGATTAGCTTCAATTTCTGATGATTCTTTCCAATCAAAGTTTTTAAGTCTGCCTTTACCTAATTTAAATGTTTCTGTATGTAAAATTTTCGTATCAGTTCCATCTTCTTGAACTGGCCATTGTAATCCAAATTTTCCAAGTCTCTTTCTTGTAACTCCCTTAAAGAAAGGAACGATATCAGCAATTTCTGCTAGAACTTGATCTGCATCATAAGTTGGTTGGTCAAAACCCAATTTCTGCATCATCTCAGTTACAATTAATCCATCAGGTTTAGTTCCTGGCAGAGGAGGCACAGCTCTGTTCACTCTTTGAATTCTTCTCTCAGTATTTGTAAAAGTTCCGTCTTTTTCTAAGAAAGTTGTACCAGGCAGAACAACAGTTGCTAATTTTGCTGTTTCACTCATAAATATTTCTTGAACTACTAAAAGTTCTAAAGAGTTCATAGCTTCAATAACATGTGCGCTGTTAGGATCTGTTTGAACAATATCTTCTCCTATGATCCATAAACCTTTTAATTCCTTGTTTATTGCAGCTTCAAACATTTGAGGAATTTTTAATCCTGGTTTAGTCGGATGTGTTACTCCATATTTTTCAGTATAAAATTCTTGATGTTTTTCATCAGCTACAGGAAAATATCCAGCACCCTGGTGAGGTTGACATCCCATGTCTGCTGCACCTTGAACATTATTTTGGCCTCTTAAAGGATTAACTCCGACACCTTTTCGTCCAATGTTTCCTGTAATCATTGCTAGATCTGCAATTAACATTACAGTTTTAGATCCTTGTTCGTGTTCAGTAACTCCAAGACCATGAAACTCCATTGAATTTTTAGCAGTTGCATATGCAATTGCTGCTTCTTTAACTAGTTGTTTATCTACACCAGCTACTTTTGCTAAATGATCAACATCTTGTCTTTCAATTTCTTTTAAGAAATTATCAAAACCTTCAGTTCTATCTCTAACAAAATCTAAATTATAAAGTTTTGATTTAATAATAAAGTGCAACATCATATTTAGAACTGCAACGTTAGTTCCAGGTCTTAGTTTAATATGATAATCAGCAAGTTTCGCTAGTTCAGTTGTAACTGGATCAAGTACAATTAATTTTTTACCTTTCATTACTTGCTGTTTTATTTTTGCACCTGTAACAGGATGAGCATTTGTTGGATTAGCTCCAATTACCAAAAATAAATCTGCATGATAAATATCTTCCGTAGAGTTAGTTGCTGCTCCAGTACCAAAAGTTTGTTGCATTCCCCAAGCCGTTGGTGAATGACAAATTCTTGCACAACAGTCTACACTGTTTGTTCCAACTGCAGCTCTAATCATTTTTTGAAAAACATAATTTTCTTCATTCGTACATCTTGCAGAAGAAATTCCAGCAAAAGCATCTGGACCATTAACTTTTGTAATTCTGTTCATTTCCTTTTTTATAAAATCATAAGCTTCATTCCAAGAAGCCTCTTCAAATTTTCCATTTCTTTTAATTAAAGGTGTTTTTAATCTGTCTGGAT
>QCDC01000008.1 GCA_003278805.1 Pelagibacteraceae bacterium AG-349-L17
AATTTTTTATGTCAGAAAAATATGTAATTTTTGGTGCGACAGGTTCTATTGGGTCAAGTTTAGCAGAACAATTAAAAAACTCTGGAAACGATATTCATTTAGTTGGAAGAAATGAAAGTGAACTTAGTTCTGTCTCTGAAAAATTTGAATGCTCACATACTGTTGCAGATGTTTTAGAGGATGGGTTTATAGAAAAAGTTAAATCAGATATTTCTGAAATTAAAGGCCTAGCTTATTGTGTCGGTTCAATTGATTTAAAACCATTAAGAATGGTAAATGAACAAGACTTTCAGAAATGCATGAAGCTTAATCTTTATTCTGCTGTAGAAGCTATTAAGGGATATCAGGAAAGTTTAAAAAAAAACAAAGGTTCAATAGTATTATTTTCTACCGTTGCTGCTCAAAGAGGTTTTACCAATCATGCAATTATAGCCTCAGCAAAAGCTGCTGTTGAAGGATTGACGGTTTCTCTTGCAGCAGAATTCGCTCCAAACATAAGAGTAAATTGTGTGGCACCAAGTTTAACAAAATCTAAAATAGCAGAACCAATGTTAAAAAACACTGCTATAGCCGAAGGTATTGCAAAAGCACATCCCCTTAAAAGATTAGGCGAAGGTAAAGACTCTGCTGCTCTTGCTAAATTCTTGCTAACAGAAGATAGTTCTTGGGTTACAGGCCAAATAATTGCTGTAGATGGTGGTAGATCTAAACTTTCTTAAAGTGATCAAATATTTTTTATCGATATTTTTCTTTTTACTATTTTCATCAAAAAGTTTTTCTGAAAATTTTACTTTTAAAAAATTGACAGATTTAAATGACCCATGGGGATCATCTTTTATAAATAATGAAGAGCTTATTATCACTGAAAAAACTGGAAAAATAAAAATAGTAAATATTATTTCTGAAGAAGTTTATGAAGTTGAACATAACTTAAATTATTTTGTACATGGACAAGGAGGTTTATTAGATATTATTTACCAAGATAATTATTTATGGATTTCTTATTCAGAAAATAGAGGGGATTGGAAAACCAGTACATCAATTGCAAAAGCTAAATTAAATAAAAAAAATTTAGATTTTGAAAATATATTTCAAGCTGAACCACCTATAGAATCTGGTTATCATTTCGGTTCAAGATTAGCTATTAAAGATAATTATCTTTTTGCGTCTACTGGAGAAAGAGGTGGGGGCATGATTGCTCAAGATCCAACAAACCATCCTGGAAGTATTATAAGAATTCACTTAGATGGTAGTATTCCAAAAGATAACCCTAAATTTGAGGGTAAATCAGATTGGTTACCAGAAATTTATCAAATCGGTGTTCGAAATCCTCAAGGTCTAACTCATTCTTATTTTGATGGAAAAATTTATGCTAGCAACCATGGTGCAAAAGGTGGTGATTGGTTTGGTGAAATAAAAAAAGGAGAAAATTATGGTTGGAAAATTTTAGGTTGGGGTGGAACAAATTATTCAGGGTCAAAGATTGGGCCTAAATGGAAACCAGGTTTTACCAAAGCAATCCAATATTGGGTACCTTCAATAGCTGCAAGTGCCATAACTATTTATAAAGGAAAAGAATTTAATGAATGGAATGGCGAAGCGCTCATTACTTCTTTAAAAGATAAATCAATGAGAAAATTAAACTTTCAAAATTTATCTAACATTCAAGAAACAATTGTTTTTAAAGATAAAATTGGGAGAATAAGAGACATACAAGTTCACCCGGTTAATGGAAAAATATATTTTCTTGCGGGAAATAGCTTATGGTTGATGGAGAAGAAAAAATAATATGAAAGAAAGACCTTATCATCATTTACCTGATGGCACTTTCAGGAATCCAAAAGGATCTCCAGTAATAATATCTAGGTCAGGAAAATTTTCTTATAGAACTTTCAGTAAATTGAGAAAAAAAGTTGATTTATCTTATCCAAAAGAACATGTGATTGAAAAAGAAAAAGTATTAGCTGATTTAGAAAAATATAAAGATGATGATTATATTGCTTGGATAGGTCACGCGACATACCTTATAAAATTAGGTGGAACTACAATTATAACAGATCCTGTATTTTCAAAGAACGCTGGACCACTAATCTTCGGTCCAAAGAGATTTACTAATCCTGCAGTAAAATTAAACGAGATACCTAAAACGGATATATTTTTACTCACTCATAATCATTACGATCATCAGGACATGTCAACAATTAGAAATTTTCCTTTTAAGAGTGCAAAAGTATTAACTCCTCTAAATCTTGGTAAATATTTTAAAGGATATAGAGATGTAAATGAAATGGATTGGTATGATCAAATAATTATAAATGAGAATTTGAAAATTTCTTTACTTCCTGCAGTTCATTGGTCAAAGAGAAGTTTAACAGACACTAATAAAACTTTATGGGGTAATTTTCTTATAGAATATAAAAAAAAAAAAATTTTATTCGCATGTGACACTGGATATGGAGAAATCTACAAAAAACTAGGAGAAAAATACGGTCCTATAGATCTGACAATGATTAATATTGGAGCTTATAACTTCAAACCAATGTTTGATAAAACAATTTATCATACTACACCAGAAGAAGCCTTGAATGTTGCACAGGACCTAAAAAGTAAAAAAGTATTAGGAATGCATTGGGGAACATTTGTTTTGTCATTGGAGCCAATTATGGAACCCCCAATTAGATTTAAAAGTAGTGCCGAAAAATATGGTTTTAATAAAGAAGATGCAATTATTTTTAAAATTGGAGAAGTTAGTCCTCTAGATAAATTATTATAAAGTTAAATACTCAATTGCAAAAAATATAGTCCCTATAGATACAATAGTAGAAACAAAAATTGCTTTTATTATATTTTCGGGACTTACATTATAAGCAGCACATAAAACTATAGAAGTAACTCCACAAGGTGCAACACTCACAAAGAAAGCACCTGGTATTTCAGCAGGCAATCCTGCATTAAAAAAAACTAATCCGATCAACAGTAAAATAATCGGTGAAATAACTAATTTTAAAACTGAAATAGAAACAGATAATTTGTTAATTACATTTTTAGTATAAAATGAGAGAGTTATGCCAATTGCAAACAATCCAACTGGTGAAACACATGCTGCAAGTTTAGACAAAGTGTATTCAATCGGTGTTTGATCAATATTAAAATTTAATGATAAAAATAATAGACCTATAATTATTGAAAGAATAAATGGGTTTAAAAATAAATTTTTAATAAAATTAAATAAATTTACATTTTTTTTTGTAGATAATTCGAGAAAAAAAGCAATTACAGATAATAAAATTATCCCATCCATTAATATGATACTTGCAACTTGTGTAATTACATCTTGTTGAAAATATATTTCTGTTATTGGCAAAAGCAAAGTCACATGGTTTGATAATGCAACTGTTAAAGCCCAAATAATTGACTCTGGGATTGATCTTTTAAAATATTTTGAAGTAATTAAGTAAGTGATAATTCCACATATCGATTGCATAATTAAATAAGAAAAAATTTGTTTGAAATCTACTTGTCCAATTTCATTTTGTGCTATTAGTTTAATTATCAATGCCGGAACTGCAATATAGAACAAAAAAAGATTTAAAATTTTAGCATGACTAAGGTCTAAAACTTTTAACTTTCCAAATACAAACCCTAAAAAAGTAATGAATATAAATGGAGTTAGTCCTAAAAAAATTGTGAACATAAATTATTTAATCGTTATTCTATGCATTATTCTATTTCCCTTAAAGGGTGTTGCCTGATGAAGCATAGATCTATTATCCCATATAGCCAATTGATTTTTTTCCCAAGGCAATGAAAATTGAAACTTCTTCTTAATTTGATGATTAAATAAAAATTTTTTAAACTTTTCTTGATTTTCTATCTTTGAACTAAAACCAACAAAATGTCCTGGACTGCAATAAATCGAATAATTTGTACCGATTTTCCTGATTATTTTATGTGAAGATTTAAGTTCTTTAATATTTTTTCCTTTTTCTTTTACTCTTTCTTTTGTTGTAACCGAAATCGGACCCTCAGAGGAATATTTACCTTTAATATTTTTAAATTTTTTTTTTATTGGATTTGGTAATTCTTTATAAGCAAGATATTGAGAACAAAATTCTGTATTGGCCTTTCCTTTTTTTGGTACAAGTTTTGAAAACAACATTGTAAATCTTGGTGGCTTTTTTGTATAAATGGAGTCTGTATGAAATTGTTCACCAAAACTTGGTCCTTTATCTGTTAATTTTCTTTGCACTACTGTAATTTGAGGAAATTTTTTATTTAAACCTTTTAGTCTTGGATAGTTGGCTAAATTTCCAAAATATTTTGCAAACTTAATGAAAAGTTTAGAAGTTAATCTTTGTCTCTTAAAATATAACATTCCATATTTATTCAGTGCTTTCTTAATTTTTAAAATATCTTTATTGGTAATATCTTTTAAATTTACAATTATTTCTGCTCCAATATTTTTTTTATTTGGAATTATTTTTAACATTTTTTAGAAAAAATTTTTTTAGGTGATTTAAAGTTTGTTTAGGACTTTCCTCTGGAATGAAATGATCTGAATTAATTTCTGCACCATAGATTTTTTTATTTGTATATTTTTGCCAAATTTTAATTGAATTAAATTGCTTTCCAACTACTCCTTTTTTTCCCCACAAAACTTGAATAGGAATATTTAATTTTTTATTTCTATCTTTTTTATCGTGTTCTAAGTCTATAGTCGCCGCAGCTCTATAATCTTCACATGTTGCGTGAATTCTTTTTTTTTGTTTAAAGGTTCTGAAATATTCATCTTCAACCCTTCTAATCGCACGTTTAGATGACCTGTTAAAACGACTATGAAGCCATCTTTTAGGGTCTGCCATTATCATTTTCTCTGGCAAAGGTGCTGGCTGAATTAAATAAAACCAATGAAAATATCCTTTTGCAAATTTCATATCTGTTTGTTCATACATATCTAACGTAGGACAAATATCTAATACGCTTATAGCCATGATTTTTCTCCTATAATCCCTAGCCATACGATGAGCAACTCTTCCACCTCGATCATGTCCTGCAACAAAAAATTTTTTAAAATTTAATTTACTCATCAACTGAACCATATCTTTTGCCATTTCTCTTTTAGAGTAATTTTTATGATTAGTTCCACCGGGCAAAACTAAACTGTCCCCATATCCCCTAAGATCAGCGACTATTACTGTGAAATATTTACTTAATTCAGGGGCAGTCTTGTGCCACATTATATGTGATTGTGGATATCCGTGGAGTAGCAATAATGGAGGACCACTACCTTTAAATCTACAAAATATTTTACCCTTGTTTACTTTGACAAACTTTTTTTTAAAACACTTGAACATGATTAAACTATTTAATTATTTAATAGTTTGTTTTTGGCCTTTTCAAATTCTTCTTGTGAAATTATTCCCTTTTCTTTTAAATCATTTAATTTAGTAAGCTCATCACTTAAATTAATATTTTGTTCCGTATCAGTATCTGTTACATCACCAGCCTCACTTTTAGCTTCCTCCTTTTCTGCTCTATTAGCTTCCTTAGATTTAAAACCATTCATAATTGCCATTCCACCTAAGTATAAAACATAAGCCATAATGGGAATTACCAACCCAAAAAAAATTATTTTCTCCATAATTTAATCTTCGTCCTCTTCGCGCCAATTTTTTTCATACATTAAGTATGCAGCGTATATTACTGATATTGTACCTACAATCATACCATAGTCAAAACCAGTTTGCTTATCGTGCAAATACCAACCTAACTGTGTCGCTCCAATGGGTGGAACTGTAAGTAATAAAAAAATTATTCCAAATCTATAGGGTCTTTTAGGTTTTCTCATTATGTTAACTTATCAATATTATCTCGAAGATTAAGATTTAGATTTAAAGATGTGACTAAATACACCTGACCAAACTAGCTCATAACTAAAATTACTCAAATATTTGTATATCTCGCTATTTTTTATATCTTTTTTATGAATCTCTACGCAAATTAATTCTGGTTTAAATTTTTCAATAGTAAATCCTTTTAACACTCTCAAATCAGCGCCCTCAACATCTATATCTAGTAAGTCTATTTTTGTTTCAGTTAAATTTGTTTTTTCCAAAATAGCATCTAATGATAAAGATTTTATTTTAGATTTTTTAATATTGCCCTGAAAAGACATTTGGGCTTGTTGCTCATCTATTGTGCTTAATTGGCTCAATTTTTTTTGATAAAACATTTCAACCATTCCGTTTTGATCTGATACTGCATAATTTAAATTAATATCGTTTGGTCTTAAAAAATTAAACAAATCAATACTAAACTGATGAATATCTATATTAATACCTGACCATCCATTTTTATGTAAAAGATAAGTATTATTTCTATGTATTGGGTGATAACAGCCAACGTCTATATAAAAACCATTTTTTTTTTTTCTAAAATATTCGACTATAAAAATATCTTCCCCATCCATAGAATAAGATTTTTTTTTAATAAAATGTTTATTTTTTAAATAAATATTATGAAAAATATGAATTTTTTTTTTTATTTTGTTTAACATTAAAAAATGTCAAATATTATTATTGAGATCTTTTAAAACACTCAATAGTATTTTTTAATAAACAAGCAATTGTCATTGGACCTACACCTCCTGGAACTGGTGTAAGTGCTTTTGCATTTTTTGAAACTTCATCAAAATGAACATCACCTACTATACCATTATCGGTTTTATTTATGCCAACATCAATTACAATAGCATCTTTCTTAACCCAGTCTCCTCTAACAAGTTCAGGTATACCTACAGCTGCAACAATTATGTCTGCCTCAAGACATTCGGCTTTTAAATCTTCTGTTTTTGAATGAGTTATAGTTACAGTACAATTTTCCTTCAAAAGAAGTTGTGTCATTGGTTTTCCATTTAAATTTGATCTGCCCACAACTACAGCTTTTTTACCGTTTAAATTAGGTTCAATTTTTTTTATCAATAAGTAACAGCCAAGTGGTGTACAAGGTACCGAACTTTCATAACCAGATGAAAGATTACCGACATTCATTGGATGAAATCCGTCTACATCTTTTAAAGGATCAATAGCCTCTATAACTTTTTGTTTATCAATATGCTTAGGTAAAGGAAGTTGAACTAAAATTCCTGAAACAGTTTCATCATTGTTTAATTCTTTAATTTTTTCTAAAACAGTCTTTTCCTCTACTGAGTCGGGATATCTAATAACTTCAGATTTTAATCCTACCTCATTTGCTGATTTCTCTTTATTTCTTACATAAATCTGGCTAGGTGTTAAATCACCAATAAGAATAACAGTTAAACCTGGTACTTTGTTGTGTTTTGCTTTTAGCTCTGAAACTTCTTGCTTCAACTCCTCTCTTAGTTCCGCAGCTGCCTTTTTTCCATCAATTAAAATCATATTACTTTTTTTAAAAAATCATTGGTGCAATGTACAGCTTCATACACATTTCAATAAACCAAATCAATAAAAGAAGGATGATTGGAGAAATATCTAATGAACCTAAATTTGGTAAAAAACGTCTTATTTTATTTAAGAAAGGTTCAGTTAATTTATAACTCAACTCTAAAATTGCATAAACAAATCTGTTTTGAGTATTTAGAACATTAAAAGCAATTAACCAACTTACAATAACATTGGCAATTACAACATAAGAGTACAATTTTAAAATTTGTAAAACTAAATAAAAAATAGCTATCATTTTTTCTCAACATAAATCGACTGGCTCGGGAACGCAAATGAAGCACCATTTTTCTCAACAATTTCTTTAATCGCGATTGCTAATCTTTCTTTAACATCTAGCCAATTATTCCAACTTCCTGATTTTGTAAAACACCTCACATACATATCTATTGAACTATCTGAAAATTTATCAACTCTTACTGCAACCCCAATTGAAGTATTATAATCCTCACTTGAATTAATATAACTTTCGATCTCATCTCTAATCTTTTTCAACTGATCTACAGTAGTGTCATACTGAAGTGTGATAATCCAACTGATTAACCAATTTGAAGTTTCACTTACATTTACAACTGCATTTTCAGCAAATTGAAAGTTTGGAATAATAGCTAGAGATTTGTCAAACTTTCTAATTGTTGTTGACCTAAATCCAATCTTTTCTACTACACCTTCAATAATACCCTCGACAGCTATCCAGTCTCCAATTTTAAATCTCTTTTCAACTAAAACTAAAATTCCTGATATTAAATTTTTGAATAAATCTTGTGCCCCTAATGCTACAGCAACACCAAACAATCCAAGACCTGCAATGATTGGACCTATTTTAATTCCCCACAATTCTAAAACTGCTGCTAAACCTAAAATAAAAATTAAAATTTTTAGCGATTTAATTATCCAGCCAATAAGTTCCCTTGTTAACAATTTGTCTAAACCACTAAGTATGTATGAGATTGGTTCTATGATTTGGTGAATTACCCAAAAAATTAAAATAGTGATCAACGTTCTATTAATTGTATCTACCACTTCTCTTCCTTCTAGTGAGAAAGTCATATAGTAGCTTGCAATAAAAAATCCTAATACAATTGGTAAAAATCTTGCTGGACCTACAAGTGATTGAACAAAAGTATCATCTAATTTATTCGTTGTTCTTTTCGAAATAATTTCTAATTTTTTTATAACTAATTTGCTTATAAGACCTCTAAAAATTAAGAATAGTAAAAATATTCCAATACCAATTAAGATTTGAAAAATATCAACACCAAGAATTCCTTTATTCCATACTGATAAAAATATCTTCGAAAAATTATTAATTAATTCCATTTCTAAATTTTATATAACAAAAACTCTTCTTCTCCAGGGTTAAAAAGAAAAATCTTTTTCCATTTAATTTCGTTCAGTATTGACGAGGTTTTTTCGCCTATACACATCAAATTTGTATTCATCCATAAATTTTTAGTTTGGTAAATCTTTATAAAATTTAAGAAACTTGATGCACTATTTTGAGAGTAAACATAGACCATATCAGGCATATTTAATTTTAATTCATTAACAAATTTCTCATGAAATTTTTCATTATGATCTGCTCTGTAATTAATAATTCTTTTTACCTTAAAACCTTCGCTTAATAACTGTTGATCTAAATCAACCGATATTGTTTCGCCACTAACGTAAAGTAATTCTTTATTTTTGGACTCATAACTTTGTATAATTAACTCCTTTAAGTTTGTAACATTTCCCTCAGCCGCAATTGTATTTTGAAAACCAACACTTCTTGCTTTGTTTTCAGTAGCGTTTCCAACACAAAAGCATTTAATATTTTTATCTAATTTTACTGTGTTTAAAAATTTTACTGCATTTGCACTAGTAAAAACAATTCCACCATATTCAGAAAAGTTAATTTCTTCATAATTAACCTTTTCAATTCTTATTAATGGAAGATGAGAAACTTGATGTCCTAATGATTGAAATTTTAATATCATTTCAGAACAATCCTCCAGTGGTCTAGTTAACAAAATATGCATATTATCTTTTATATGAATTTTTTGATTTTGTTTTTAAAAGTATTCCAATCTCTTTACCAATTTCTTTAAACTCATTCAAATTACCAGCTTTTTTTTCATAAAACCTTTGTTTACCATCTAAAGAAAAAAGTTCAGCCTCCACTATAATTTTTTCTCCATCAACCACTGAATGAGCACCAATTGCTGTTTCACAATCTCCATCTAAAACTTTTAAAATATTTCTCTCAAGGTGAGCTCTTTTATGTGTTTCCTCATGATTAATTTTGTTTAAAATAGAAATTGTCTCATCATCATTCTCCCTGCACTGAAGAGCAATTACGCCTTGTCCTGCACTAGGAATTATTTCTTCAGCCGAAAAAATTTCTGAGATTTCATTTTCAAATTTTAAAAATTTGATACCAGCATAAGACAAAATAATTGCATCATACATCCCATCATTTAATTTTCTAATTCTAGTATCTACATTCCCTCTTATTAATTTGCAGTTTAAATCTTGTCTAATTTTTTTAATTTGAAATTCTCTTCTGTATGATGAGGTCCCAACAATCGACTCTTGATCTAAGTCTTTAAGTTTCTTTTTATCCTTTGAAATTAAAATCTCTCTAGGATCATTTCTTTCAAGAAATGTATCTGTCCTTAATCCTTCTGTCTCATTAGCTGGCATATCTTTCAGTGCATGGACTGCAATATCAATATTTTTTAACTTAAGTTCTTTTTCAATATTACTAGAAAACAAACCCTTGCCACCAATTTCTGATAGTCTTGTATCCTGCACTTCGTCACCTTTAGTTGTAATTGATTTAATTAAAATATCTTCATTACCAAGATCAGTATTTTCAATAATCTTATCTTTAGCTTGTTGAGCATAAAGTAAGGCAAGCTTACTACCCCTAGATCCAATTATTATTTTTTTTCTCATAAAAAATTATTTCTTACTTGTATAAAGATTGTACAATTATTAAAAACTATTTGAATGAGCAAAAAACCCTTAATTCTTGGAATAGAGTCTAGTTGTGATGAGACAGCAGCTTCTTTAATAACTGAAAATGCAGAAGGATTCCCAGTAGTTTTGTCCAACATTGTTTCTAGCCAAGTGGAGGTTCATAAGGAGTTTGGTGGTGTAGTTCCTGAACTAGCAGCACGTTCACACATTGAAAAAATTGATTGGATTGTCAAAAAAGCTATTGATGAAAGTGGAAGAAAAATTGAAGAAATAGATGCGGTTGCTTCTACCGCTGGTCCTGGATTAATTGTTTGTTTATCAGTTGGGTTAAGTTTTGGTAAAGCTTTCGCAACGGCAATGAATAAACCTTTTATTGCTGTTAATCATTTAGAGGGACATGCTTTAAGTCCAAAAATAAATACAAATTTAAATTATCCATATTTACTTCTTTTAATTTCAGGTGGGCACTCACAATATTTAAGTGTTAAGAACCTTGGTAAATATAAAAGATTAGGAACAACTATTGATGATGCGTTAGGTGAGGCGTTTGACAAAACGGCAAAGCTTTTGGGAATAGAATTTCCAGGAGGACCTCAAATTGAAATTTTAGCTAAAAAAGGTGATCCAGAAAAATATGACTTACCAAAACCAATTTTCAGCAAAGGAGGATGCAATCTTTCTTTTGCAGGTCTAAAAACTGCCGTGTTGAAGATAAGCAAAACAATTAAATCAGAACAAGATAAATATGATCTTGCAGCATCTTTTCAAAAAACAATTGAGGAAATTTTATATAAAAAAACAAAGATTGCTTTTACTGAATTTGAAAAAATAAATGAATTAAGTGAAAAAATTTTCGTTGTTGCTGGCGGAGTTGCAGCAAATAAAAAAATTAGATCTATGTTAATTAATCTATGTGAAGAAAATAATTATAAAAGTATTTTTCCACCTATAGAGTTTTGTGGAGATAATGCAGCAATGATTGCAATGGTAGGTTTGGAAAAATTTAAAATAAATCAATTTGATGATTTAGATTATCCAGCAAAACCTAGATGGCCTTTAGATGAAGATGCAGCTTTTCTCAAAGGTGCTGGAGTTCAATTATAATGAAATATTGGTTGATGAAATCTGAACCAGATGTTTGGTCAATTGACCAACAAAAAAAAGCTGGAATTAAAGGTGCACCTTGGGATGGTGTCAGAAATTATCAAGCTGCAAAAAATTTAAAAAGTATGAGTAAAGGAGATCTATGTTTTTTTTATCATTCAAACATAGGAAAAGAGATAGTTGGGATAGTAAAAGTTATTAAAGAATCGTATATAGATAAAACAGACAAAACAGGGAGATTTGTTGCCGTTACTGTTCAATTTAAGTCTAAATTTTCAAAGCCTATAACGCTCGAAAGTATTAAAAAAAATAAGGATTTAAGCCATTTAGCTCTAATAAAGCAAAGTAGGCTTTCTGTAATGCCTGTTGATTATAAAAGCTGGAAAATTATAAATAACATGAGTAGAATTTAAAAAAAAAATTGTCCTATGCCAAAAAAAAAGAAGAAGAAAAGCAAGGTAAGAAAAAAAAAGTCTAAAGTTAGAAAAAAAACCTCAAAAAAGGTGAAAAGAAGATCTAAAGTTAGAAAAAAATCTTCTAAAAAACAAAAAAAAAGAATTAAAGTAAAAAAGGAAAACGGAAATACACCTCCTGAAGTTGTTATTAAAACAAAACCAGAATGGGTTAAAAGTGGCTTGGCAAATAAAAGTAAATACCAACAAAAATATTCTCAATCTATAAAAAGCAATGACGAATTTTGGAGGAAAGAAGGAAAAAGAATTACTTGGATAAAACCATATAAAAAAATTAAAGACGTAAAATACAGTACAAAAGAAGTAAAAATTAAATGGTTTGAAGATGGCACTTTAAATGCTTCTGCAAATTGCATTGATAGACATTTAAAGGATAAAAAAGATAAAACTGCTATTATTTGGGTTGGAGATGATCCAAAAGATAGTCAAAAAATTTCTTATAAACAACTTCATCAAAAAGTTTCTAAAGCAGCAAATGGTTTAAAAAAATTAGGAATTAAAAAAGGTGACCGTGTAACAATTTATTTAACCATGATACCAGAGTTAGCAATTTTAATGCTGGCCTGTGTGAGAATTGGTGCAGTTCATTCGATTATTTTTGGAGGTTTTTCAGCAGACTCTATCTCTGGGAGAGTAAATGATTGCGAATCTGAATATATCATTACTGCAGATGAAGGAGTGCGAGGTGGAAAAACTATTCCACTAAAATATACAGTAGATGAAGCTCTAATGAGTTGTCCAAATGTTAAGAAATGTATTGTTGTTAAACGAACAGGTAATTATATCAACTGGGATCAAAATAGAGATGTTTGGTATCATGATTTAATTAAAGATGTCCCTAATCATTGTGAACCTGAAGAAATGAATGCAGAGGATCCGTTATTTATTTTATATACTTCTGGTTCGACAGGTAAACCTAAAGGAGTTCTTCATACTACTGGAGGATACATGGTTTATGCATCAATGACACATCAATATATTTTTAACTACAAACCTAAAGATATTTATTGGTGTACAGCTGATATTGGTTGGGTAACTGGACATAGTTATATTATTTATGGACCGCTTTCGAATGGTGCAACGACTATCATGTTTGAAGGAATTCCAAATTATCCCGATAGTTCTAGATGGTGGCAAATAGTTGATAAATATAAAGTGAATACTTTTTATACAGCCCCAACTGCAATTAGAGCTTTAATGCGTGAAGGTGATAAGCCTGTTAAAAAAACATCTAGAAAATCACTTAAACTTTTAGGAACAGTCGGGGAACCAATAAATCCAGAGGCTTGGATGTGGTATTATAAAATAGTAGGCAATTCTAAATGCCCAATTGTAGATACTTGGTGGCAAACAGAAACCGGAGGTATAATGATCGCTCCTCAAACAGGTGCAATTCCTCTTAAACCCGGATCTGCAACAAAACCTTTCTATGGAATTAAACCAGTCCTTGTAGATAAAAACGGTAAAGAAGTTAAAGGCGCTGGAGAAGGAAGATTATGCATAGCTCAATCATGGCCTGGACAAATGAGAACTGTTTATGGTGATCATCAAAGATTTATAGATACATACTTTTCTCAATTTAATGGCAAATATTTTACAGGCGATGGATGTCGAAGAGATAAAGATGGATATTACTGGATCACTGGTAGAGTAGATGATGTAATTATTGTTTCGGGACATAATCTTGGAACAGCTGAAATTGAAAGTGCGTTTGTTGCTCATCCAAAAGTAGCTGAAGCTGCTGTAGTTGGTTACCCTCATGATATTAAAGGTAATGGTTTGTATTGTTATGTAACCTTGAATGCAGGAGAAAGCGAAACTGGTGAACTAGAAAGAGATCTAAAACTTTGGGTTAGAAAACAAATTGGTCCTTTGGCAACTCCAGATCTAATTCATTTTACTCCAGGTCTTCCTAAAACAAGATCAGGAAAAATAATGAGAAGGATTTTAAGAAAAATTGCTGCTAACGAGCACGGTCAATTAGGAGACACCACTACTCTAGCGGATCCAAGTGTTGTAGATAGTTTAGTAGATAATAGAAAAAATATTTAAAACTGAATTAAATCTTTAAACTCTTGTTTAACAACATCCCATTTTAAAATCATCGAATTTAAAACAATCTTTCGATCTAAAGTTTTTAATTCCTCTGCAATCGGAGCCCACTTATATAAAGAAAGAGCACTAGGGTTAAAAGGTAAATCCTGATAATAACCATCCCAATTAATTTTCTCTGATCGTTCATCAAAACTTTTTCTTGCTTCATCAACAATGTCTAATGGCATCTTATTAGAAATTTCATCATCTAAGATTTTATTAAAAATTTCGTTTGCATTATGAATATCCTTATAATTGAAATTAGCTTTCAAATATGAAAAAGTAAAAAAAGTTAAATCTTGTAATGCAACTGAATAAATATTCCATTTAGCAAGATTTACTGATGACATAAATTCATCATTATCAAAATGAAGAACGTATCTTGTTCCCATTCTAGTTTTAAGATAATTATATAAAGTAACCTGAGTAGCCCAGGCAGATTTTGTTTGAATAAACTGCTCTAACTCATCCAAAGTTTTTATTTTTTTTTTGGGAATAAACGCCTTAAACATGGCGAATAAATATGTTTTAAAATCTTCAAGTTTTATGTCTCTCCAAGTTAATTTGTATTTTCCCATGTTAATTTGTAAGTGCGCCAATTATATCTTAAAAAAGCAAGTAAATAAGTACCTTATATGGTGAATTTTAGGTCTTTTCAAAACCTTCATAATGGTTATGGTTTCAACCAGTTATAACTAAATAGAGAGGTATAAATGTCAAATCAACAAAAACACTGGGAAAAAACCAGGGGGTTGTTATTTATAACACTGGCAATCTGGTTTGTTTTCTCAATTGGCATCTTTCTCTTTGGAGCTGAAATGAACGAGGTCACAGGACCTTTCGGTTATCCGTGGACATACTGGTTTACATGTCAGGGATCTCTTGGTGCTTTCGTAATCTTGATTTTCTGGTTTGCGAATAGACAAGAAAAAATCGATGAAGAGTTCGGCTTTAGCGAAAGAGAGGACGAATAATGAAAGGTAATTTCATAGATAATTTGCCTAAGATTTACGGAATCTATACAGGAGGATTTGTAGGTTTCATAATCATTATGGCAATTGCTGAACAGATGGGTATGACAGCTAAAACGATAGGTATCGCTTTCGTTGCATTTACTGTATTCATCTATGCATTAATCGGTTATCTATCAAGAACAGCCCAAGCAGATGCATATTATGTAGCTGGAAGGCAAGTACCAACAGTCTTCAACGGAATGGCGACGGCAGCAGACTGGATGTCTGGTGCATCATTCGTTGCTATGGCAGGTGGTATTTACTTTAAAGGTTACGGTTATATGGCTCTACTTGTTGGTTGGACTGGTGGATACGTGCTTGTTGCATCTTTATTAGCACCATACCTAAGAAAATTTGGCTGTTATACAGTTCCAGATTTTATAGGTACAAGATACGGTGGTAATTTAGCAAGATTTAGCGCAGTGGTCGTTTTAACTGTTGCTTCATTTACTTATGTGACTGCACAAATTAACGCTACAGGTACTATTGCATCTGTTGCACTAGATATCCCATTCCAATACGCAGTTTATGTTGGACTAATAAGTATTTTATTATGTTCAATGTTAGGTGGTATGAGAGGGGTAACTTGGACACAGGTTGCACAATATATCGTACTAATTATAGCATACCTACTTCCAGTATTCTGGATCAGTAACAAAATGGGTGCGGGTTTCTTCCCTCACTTTATGTTAGCTGATGAGGTTGCTAGAATTGGTGAATTAGAACAACAGTTCGGTTTTGTTAAAAACGCAGCTGCTGATCTAAAAACAGTACCTAAAGGCTTAGCAGGAATAACTAAAGCTCACTCTGCAGTTAACGCTACACCTTGGGCATTTATTTCATTAGCATTAGCGATGATGATGGGAACAGCTTCATTACCGCACGTGATGATGAGATACTTTACTACTCCAAGTGTAAAAGCAGCTAGAAAATCAGTAGGTTGGTCATTATTCTTTATCTTCCTACTTTATTCTTCTGCTCCAATGTTAGCTACATTATCTAAGTTATCATTGATCGACCCGAATTTACCAACTGGTATTATCGGTAAGACATTTGCAGAAGTGGAAGCGATAGATTGGTACCAAAACTGGAACCAAGCAAACCTTATGTTTATCAGCGACTTTAACGGAAATGGAACTCTTGAATTAAATGAGTTTTTCATGGGTGGTAAAGCCGTTGTATTAGCAACACCAGAGATAGCTGGATTACCATATGTAATTTCAGGTCTAGTTGCTGCAGGAGGTATGGCAGCTGCCATGTCTACTGCCGATGGTTTGATTCTAGCGATTGCAAACGCTATATCACATGATGTTTACTATAAGATCATTGATCCAAAAGCGGAAACTGCAAAAAGACTACTTGTTGCAAGGGTATTACTTGTAATAATTGGTTTTGCTGGAGCAACTATTGCAGCAATGGAGATACAAGGAATCTTAGGTTCAGTTATCTGGGCTTTTGATTTTGCGATGTCTGGATTGTTCTTCCCACTTGTACTTGGTGTATGGTGGAAGAGAGCTAATAGACAAGGTGCGATTGCTGGTATGCTAGGTGGTCTAATCGCCGGTGCGTGGTACTTAGTTTGGGTACGAACTGGTGGAAGTGGATTCCTAGGAATTACACAGTTAACATTTGGTATCTTCGGATCAGCTGTTAGTTTAGTTTTAATGGTAGTAGTTAGTTTAATGACTGCAGAACCAGATAAAGCTACTCAAAAAATGGTTGATGATGTGCGTGTACCGAGTGGTAAATCAATTCTTGGTAAATCACACTAAATAATCTTTTAAAGGGGCGATTAATTTCGCCCCTTTTATTTCAATAAATTTTCCAATATAAATTTTGTATGTCAGCGAATTTTCATCCTTTAATATATTTTATTGATTATTTGCTTGGGATCATCATGTGGACTCTTATTGGAAGAGTAGCCATGAATATTTTTCAAAGAGAAGACTCACAGTTTTTTTTCATGAGAGTATTTGTGAAATACACCAATCCTCTAATAAAATTATTTAAACCAATAACACCCTCATTTATCATTGGGCCATTGGTTCCCTTATATGTTGCTTGGTTTTTCTACATGATTAGATTTTATCTAATGCCTTGGATCTTGGGGTATTCGGTGATGGGAATGTTGTCATTTCCTTTAGAGAGTGAAATTTCTAGACAAATTTATCAATTTTTTAATTCATTTTAATTTTTAAAATTGATACTAGTTAATCTGGCAATCAATGAAAAATATACAAATTTCACCATCAATTTTATCAGCTGACTTTAGTAAATTAGGTTCAGAAATTAAAAGACTCGAAGAAGGTGGAGCTGATATGATTCATGTGGATGTGATGGACGGTCATTTTGTTCCTAATTTAACAATAGGTCCACCTGTAATTAAAGCTCTTCGAAAGCATTGTTCATTAAAATTTGATGTTCATTTGATGATATCACCAGTCCATAAATACATAGAAGCTTACGCTGATGCAGGTGCAGACATAATTACTATTCACCCTGAAGCAACCGATAATTTAGAAAATTCTATTAAAAAAATAAGAGAAAAAAATAAAAAAGTTGGAGTTTCACTTAATCCTGAAACCAAAATTGATTTAATTATAAATTTATTAGACCAAATAGATTTAATTTTAATTATGAGTGTAAATCCTGGGTTTGGAGGTCAAAAATTTATGCCAGAAGTTTTAAATAAAATTAAAGATCTAAAAAAAATAAGAGAGCAAAAAAAGATAGATTTTGACATAGAAATTGATGGTGGGATTAATTTTGATAATTGCAAAAGTGCAATTGAGGCTGGTGCAAACATTCTTGTTTCAGGTACTACGGTATTCAAAAGTAATGATGGAGATATAAAAAAAAATATTAATTTATTAAAATTAAAATAAGTTAATGATTAATACAAATTCCTTAGGCATCTTAGGTCAATTTTATTTTAATATAAAAGAAAGTTTTAAATCAATTTATCAAAATTCAAATTTTTACGAAAAAAAAATATCAAAAACTTTTGAAAATAGTTTTGAATACAAACCTAGTCCTCATTTACTTTCATCTATAATTAAATACCAAAGTAAAAAATATAAAATTGAAGATTTTGCTATAGAGTCAATTTGGCAAAACAAATTAAGTCCTAAAGATTATGAAAAATTAAATAATTTTTTTTGGTTCTTTAGTTTAGATTTAAAATCCTCCAAAAAAATTACACAAACAGTTATAAAAAATTGGATTTCAAATAACTCTAAATATCAAAAAAGAAGTTGGGAATTTGATTTAACAGCAAAAAGAATTATTTCATGGTTATCAAATCATCAACTAACATATGAAGATAGTGATCAAGAATACAGAACTACTTTTGATCACATGATACAAAAGCAAACTAATCATTTATTAAATGAAATAAAAAATTCAAAAGAAGTAGAAAATAAGATGATTGGGTGTGCTGCAATAATTTTGACTGGTTTAGCTTATAAGAATGAAAGACAATATCTTACTTACGGATTAAATTTATTAAAAAATATAATTAAATCCTCAATTGATAATCAGGGTTTTACAAAATCAAGAAATATCAGACAATTAATATTTTATTTAAAATATTTTATAATAATTAGAGAGTGGTTTAAAGAATCTCAGAGTTTAATTCCTGAATATATTGATGAAACTATCTACTATTTAGGCTCAAGTTACGCTTTCATTTGGCAAAATATTAAACAAGATATTTTTTTTAATGGTAACTATTCTTCTGATAATAACGAATTTGATCAATACTTGAAAAGGTTTGGTTACACTTTTAAAAATCAAATTAATGAACTAGGCGGTTATTCAATACTAAAAAATAAAAAAATAATTCTTACTGCCGATATTGGATCTAGCCCTAACAAAATATTTTCTGACAACTATCAAGCAGGAGCTTTATCATTTGAAATATTTTCTAATGATAAAAAATTAATTTCTAATGCTGGTTACTATCCAGACAAAAATAATAAATTTAACAAATTATCAAAAAGCACAGCTTTACATTGTACATTAAGCATTGAGGATTATTCCTCTTGTAATTTTATTAATCATCAAAAAAATTTAATTGTTGATAAAGGACTAAAAGTAACAAAAAAAAATGTAGTTTTTGAAAATAATTATTGGAAAATATCAGGTACACATGATGGATATTTAATTAAATTTGGGGCCATTTATGAGAGGGAAATTGAGTTCTACCCAGAACAAATGAAATTTATTGGTTATGATAAGTTGTTTAGAAAAAATCCAAGTAAAGAAATTAAATTTGATATTAGATTTCATCTTGATCCAAACTCAAAAGTAATGAAAACACAAGATAACAAATCAATACTAATTGAATTAGATGAAGAAGGTTGGAAATTTAGTTGCGATAACTTTGATATTAATATTGATAATGGTTTATATTTCGGTAATAAAAATTCATATAAAGAAAACCAAAATATTTTTATCTCAGGTATGAACAATGAAAAAGAACAGGTAATAAAATGGGAGATAAGTAAATTGTAATGATGAAAAAAATTAAAACAGCTCTCATCTCTGTATCTGATAAGAATAACTTAAAACCATTATTAAATATTTTAAAAAAGAACAAAATTAAAATAATTAGCTCGGGTGGTACTTATAAAGAGATTAAAAGATTAAAATTTAATTGTTTAGAAGTGTCTGATTTTACTAATTCCCCTGAAATTTTAGAGGGTAGAGTAAAAACTCTTCATCCAAAAATACATGCAGGGATTTTAAATAAAAGAGAAAAAAAATCTCACTTAAAAGATCTTAAAGATAATAATTTTGAGAATATTGATTTAGTCATAGTTAATTTTTATCCATTTGAGAACACTCTTAAAAAAACGAATAATCATCAAAAAATTATAGAAAATATAGATGTAGGTGGTCCTACTATGGTTAGATCTGCGGCAAAAAACTATAATGATGTAGCTGTAATAACTTCTTCAAATCAGTATGAGGAATTAATTCAAGAACTAAAAAAATTCAAGGGATCTACTACTTTAAATTTTAGAGAAAAACTATCAAAAATAGCGTTTGCTGAGACGGCGTATTATGACTCTGTGATTTCAAACTATTTTAACAAAAAAACAAATACTATTTTCCCTAGGAAAAAAATTTTTCATGGAAATCTAATAGGGCAACTTAGATACGGTGAAAATCCTCACCAATTAAGTGCAATTTATTCAAGTGGTTCAAATATTAACTTGAAACAAATTCATGGAAAACAGCTTAGTTATAACAATTATAATGACATATTTAGCGCTCTAACTATTTCAAGATCTTTACCAAAAGGGAAAGGAACAGTCATAGTTAAGCACGCAAACCCATGTGGAGTTTCTGCTAAAAATGATCATTTAGAGAGTTATAAGTCCGCTCTTTCTTGCGACCCTGTAAGTGCTTTTGGTGGAATAGTTTCTTGTAATTTTAAAATTACGACTAATTTGGCTATTGAATTAAATAAGTTATTTTTAGAGGTAATAATTGCAAATGGTTTCGATAGCAATGCAATTAAAATATTAAAAGCTAAAAAAAACTTAAGATTGATTGATGGAACAAATTACACATCAAGAGAACTTTTTAAGTTTATATCATTTAATCAAGTTATAATGATACAATCAGAGGATTTAAATATATTTAATAAAAAAAATTTTAAAGTTGTATCAAAACGAAAACCAACATCTAAACAATTTAAAGATCTTATTTTTGCTTTTAATGTATGCAGGTATGTAAAATCAAATGCAATAGTATTAGCATCTAATGAAGCTACTGTTGGTATTGGTTCTGGTCAACCAAGTAGACTAGATAGTTGCAAAATAGCAATAAATAAAATGAAAAAATTTAATCTTCAGACTGATAATTTAGTAGCAGCCTCAGACGCATTTTTTCCTTTTGTAGATGGTATCGAAAAATTAGTTCAATCAGGTGTTAGAGCTGTTGTTCAGCCATCCGGATCATTAAGGGATAAAGAAATAATAAACTTCGCAAATAAAACTGATACGGTGCTTGTTTTTTCAAAAACAAGACACTTTAGACATTAGATATTTTATCTATTTTTGCAGCAAGAATAAAATCACTCTCAGCCAGACCTTTTATCGCATGCGTAAATATTTTAATTCTCGCATAACCCCATCCAAACCATAGATCAGGATGATGACCTTCGGCCTCAGCTATCTCTCCAACTTTATTGACAAATTCCTGACTTTTAGAAAAATTATCAAATTTAAAATTCTTGATCAAATGAAAGCCGTCAATTTTATCCTCTAAAACTTCCCAGCCATCAACTTTTTTAAGATATTTATGTATCTCCTCAGCATTAAATGGGGGGATATTTCCTTCACAAGGAACACACTTTTTATTAGCTAAATCACTCATAATTTTTTTTTGGAGCGGGCAAAGGGGGTCGAACCCTCGACCTTCTCGTTGGCAACGAGACGCTCTACCACTGAGCTATGCCCGCTTGTTCTATAAGTATTAAAACTATTGCCTTTTTTAGTATTAAGCAAGAGACAAAATAATCAGAAGATAAATTTATTATTTTGGGTTTGTGACAAACTTCAATACTATTAAAAAAATTTAATATGGTATATTTTGAAATATGAAAAAAGAAGATCTTCCAAATAAAATACCAGTATTTCCCCTGAGCAATTTTATAATATTTCCAAAAACTACTGTGCCATTAAATATATTCGAACCACGTTATATAGATATGATAAATGATAGTATGAAATCGAATAAATTGATTGGAATGATTCAACCAAAAACTTCGAATATTAAACAAACTAAACCTGAATTACATGAAGTTGGTTGTCTAGGAAAAATCACCAGTTTTAGAGAAACTGAAGATGGGAGGTTTTTAATTGAAATTAAAGGTTTAATTAGGTTTAGAAAAATTACAGAGTTGAGTACAGAAAATAAATACAGAGTTTTAGAAGTAGATTTTAAAAATTTCTATCAAGACCTAGAAGACAAAAAAGAGAATTTAAAATTTTCTGATCTTGAGTTGATTTTTAAAGATTTGAAATCATTATTTGAAAAAAGAGGATTTATAATTAATTGGAAAGCCCTAGAAAAGCAAAGTCTAGATGAAACAATTAATGCACTTGCTATGGCATCACCGTTTTCTTTAGAGGAAAAACAAGTTCTGCTAGAAGCGCAAAATTTAGATAATAGAAAAGAAAAAATTTCTCAGATTTTAAGCACTTATACTTTTGATAATTTTGATAACACAACGATTCAATAATTTAAAAGTTTATCCCCTTATCAGCCACTTTGGTAAATAATTTATTTATATAACTGTTTTTACCTAAAATTTTCAAAGATTTGCTTAAAAGATTATTATTTAATTTTCTCTCAAAATTAAAAAATTCTTGAACAAAATCAATACTATTTGAAAAAATATAATTTTTATGTTTCAAATTTTTTTCAAATTCATAATTTACAGAACTATCAATAGGCAAGCCTAAATCTATTTTATTTTTAATAATATTGATAAAAACATTTATATCTCTAATTGTCATATTAAAACCCTGACCGGCAAGTGGATGAATTCTATGTAACAAATCACCAAAAGCTAAAATATTATTATGATAATAAGATCTTAAATTAAAAGATTTAAGTGCAAAATTTTCTATCTTCTCAATTTTTGTTATTTTGTATTTAATATTATGTTGATTTATAAGATGGATTATTTTTTTCCTATCAACATGCTTTGAATTATGTATTGAATACACAATTGAAGTTTTATTTTTTGATAATGGTAAAAAAGCAAGTGGCCCAATTTTAGAAAATATTTGAACAGCAATTTGGTTTGAAATAGTTTCATGATTAATGACAGTTGTGTAAGCAGAACTATTATAAACTTTTTCAATTTTTTTGCTAAAATATTTTTTTGTGAAAATATTATTATATTCAGTATTAACTATTAAATTATATTTTTCTGGTTTTATTGATTTTTTTTTTGATTTTATTTTTTTAAAATATTTATTTTTAAATAAATTTTTATCTAAAACTTCCAATAATTGGTGATTTTTTATTATTGAAAAAAGTTGTTCATCACTATTTTCAAAATTTAATATTTTTTCATTTTTATTTTTATCAGTAAAAATTTCTATTTTTTTTAATTTCCAGCTGATTTTTTCTATATTTGTTATATTCCTATTAAAATAATTAAAGTTACTCTTTGAAATACCTATCGTTCTAGAATGATTAATTTTATGATTTTTATTCGATGAAATTAAATCAACAAAAATATTTTGATTAACTAAAGCTTTCGCTAAAGTTAAAGCGGTTAAACCGGAGCCAAGTATACAAACCCTCATATTATTTTTAATTTTAACAACAAAAATTAGATGATACAAAGTGGTAAAATTGATTCATAAATATGAATATAAAAAAAACAGCTAATTTGTTTGCTAATTTCACAATTAAAAGAATAGCAGAAATTTTAGGGATAACAGTTTTGAGCGCTGGAGTTTTGTTATTATTGGCATTATTAACCTATTCACCAGAAGATCCAAATTTCATTTTTCCAGAAAACACAAAAATTACAAATATTTTGGGTTTCCATGGAAGTTTTGTTTCGGATTTATTTTTTCAATCAATAGGCCTTGTTTCATACTTATTCTCATTTACTTTGATTGTAACTGGTATCAACATTATTAGAAATAAAGAATTTTTTTTAATAATTGAAAATATATTCTTTGCGATAGTTTATTCTTTACTGGGAACTTTATTTTTTGCACATTTTTATTCGGAAGCTTTTGCTCTTTATATAAATGGTAATGGAGGCTTTGTTGGTAATTATTTAAATCAAACATTTTTAAATTCAATAATTTTATTCAACGAGGTAATTTTTTATTATTTTTTAATCATTTCAAATATTTTTTTATTTTTGATAAGTATAAATTTTCATCCAATAAAATTTTATAAATCAATCAAAAGTTTAAATAAATTTTTTACAAAAGAAAAAAGAAAAAATTATACTGATAAAAGTGAATTAATCAGTGAATATATCCCTCAAGAAGAAATAAAAAATCTTATTCAAGAGGATTTACCATTTATAAAAGCTGAGAACAAAAGCAAAAATACAACTAGATTTAAATTACCTGAATTAAATTTATTGAAAACTCCTTCTAAAAAAGAGAAAGAAAATTCTGAAAAAAGTGAAACACAAGATCCTGAATTTTTAGAAAAAATTCTGTTAGACTTTGGCGTTAATGGCAATATCAAGAAAGTAAGCCATGGACCTGTAGTAACTTTAAATGAATTTGAGCCAGCAGCTGGTGTTAAAGTCTCAAAAATAATTAATTTATCTGATGACATTGCGAGAAATACTAGTTCAGAATCTGCGAGAATAGCTACAATACCGGGAAGCAACACTGTTGGCATTGAACTGCCAAACAATGTAAGAGAAAATGTTTATTTGGGTGAAATTTTAAACAATCCTGATTTTAAAAAAAAGGACATTAAATTGCCGATCGCATTAGGAAAAAGTATTTCTGGTAAACCTATAGTCGGAGATTTATCATCAATGCCTCATCTACTGATCGCAGGTACTACAGGATCAGGTAAATCTGTCTGCATCAATACTATTATTTTATCTCTTCTCTATCGACATACTCCTGAAAAATGTAAATTTATTTTAATAGATCCAAAAATGCTTGAGCTCTCAACATATGAAGGAATTCCACATTTATTGTGTCCAGTAATAACAGAGGCTAAAAAAGCTGCGTCTGTTCTTGGTTGGGTAGTTAAGGAAATGGAGAGTAGATATAGACTTATGACTAAAGAAGGAGTCAGAAATATCGATAGCTATAATACAAAACACAAACTTCCAATGCCCTATATAGTTGTTGTTGTTGATGAAATGTCGGATTTAATGTTGGTAGCAGGTAAAGAAATTGAGAACTATATCCAAAAATTATCACAAATGGCTAGAGCAGCAGGGATCCACATCATTATGGCTACTCAAAGACCTAGTGTTGATGTAATTACTGGAACAATTAAAGCAAATTTTCCAACTAGGATATCATTTCAAGTCACTTCAAAAATAGATAGTAGAACAATTTTGGGTGAACAAGGAGCAGAACAATTATTAGGAAAAGGAGATATGCTATATATGTCTTCTGCTAATCGAATAGTAAGAATTCATGCTCCTTTCGTTTCAGACGGTGAAATTGAACAAATAAACAATTTTTTAAGATCACAGGCTGAGCCTGATTATGTCGATGAAATTTTAAATTTTGCAGATGAAAAGGAAATAGGTGATAACCAAAATCTAGGTGATAAAGACGAACTCTATCAAAAAGCTTTAGAAATTATAAGATCAGAGGGAAAAGCTTCTACTTCTTTTTTACAAAGGAAACTCCAAATTGGTTACAACAGAGCTGCGAGAATAATTGATATGATGGAAGCAGATGGAATTGTTAGTAAGGCCAATCACGTTGGTAAAAGAGATGTTTTGTGATGTTAAAATTGTATTTAATTATAATTTTCTTTGTTTTAACATTTAATTCAAATGCAGAAATAAAAGAGAAAATTATTCAAAACCTTAAGAATACAAAAAATTTAGATTTTAAATTTGAACAAAATGTTAATGGAAAAATAGAGAATGGTAATTGTACGATAGAATATCCAAAAAAAATATTTTGTGAATATGCAAGAAGTAATAATAAAATTTTAGTTTCAAATGGAAAATCTTTAGTTATTAAAACTATTTCGAGTTATTATCGGTATCCTTTAGAAAAAACACCCTTAAATGTTATTTTAGATAAAAATATACTAATCAACAAAATTAAATTTTTAAAGGGACGAACAATCGATAATAATCTAATTAATTTTACAATTTTAGAAAATAATAACGAGATAAATATTTTTTTTGACAAACAAACATACGATTTAATTGGTTGGCAAAACAAAGACATGTACCAAAATTTTAATATTATCTTTCTTTCATCTATAAGAAAAAATAGAGTGCTGTCTAAGAATTTATTTAATATACCTGCTCAAAATTAAATGTTTAATATTTCAGTCTTAAATATTTTCATGCCCCTTGAAATATAATTATTTAAAGCATTTTTGTGATCTAGAGAACAAGTATGTACCCAAACTCGTTTGGCATTCTTAGTAAAGGATTTTTTAATAGCTTCTGATAATAAAAAAGATCCTAATTTTTTATTTTGATATTCTTCTAAAATTCCAAAATATGCGATTTCTATTTCATTATTTTCTGGATGAAAAATTAATTCAAAAAATCCTACCAAATCATCTTTATATTTAAAAACGAATGAATTAACATTTTTCGATGAAACATAATTAATCCATTTTTCTTCTGACCAAGTAAGTCTATCTACCCACTTGTGTTTTTTACCAATATTTTTATAAAAAAATTTATTAAGTTGAAAATTAATTGGATTTATTAAACTTAAAGTATAATCTTTAGAGGGTTTGTTTCCTTCGATTAGATCTTGAAGTGAATTAATTTCTAAGTAATTTCTTTTAACTACTTCTGTCACTCCACCATTTTCCCAACTCGTTCTCCTCCAAATAAATGAAAATGTAAATGAGGCACTTCTTGACCACCGTGATCACTAATGTTTGCTAAAGCTCTATAGCCTTTGCCTACTTCTGTTGAAATACCAAGCTTTTTAGCAACTATATTAATACCTTTTATCAAACCAACCATTTCTTCAGAAGAAGCATTTAAACTAAAATCATCCAAGTCAACATATTTTCCTTTGGGAATAACTAGTGCATGAATTTTTTTTTGTGGATTAATGTCATGAAATGACAAAACAAAATCGTCCTCATAAATTTTATTACAAGGAATCTCACCACGTAAAATTTTTGCAAATATATTATTGTCGTCGTAACTCATTTTTTTCTTTTTTCTAGCTCTGACATTACTTCTTCAATTTTTACATCATTAGCCTCTAAATATATAAGCAAATGGTAAAATACATCTGCAGCTTCATGAATTTTATTAGAATTTTTCTCTACAGCTTCAATTAATTCATCAACTTCCTCTAAAACTTTTGCTTTACTTAATGATTTGTCTGCAAGCAACTTATTAGTGTACGAATCTTCAACAGGTGAAGATTTTCTCTCTCGTGCAAGTTTGATTAAGTTTTCTAATGTGTTAAGCATATTAAATTCTAACAGGAATTCCTTTTGAATCCAAATACTCCTTAGCCTCTTTTACAGAATGTTTGCCATAGTGAAATATTGATGCCGCAAGAACTGCGCTGGCATTTCCTAATTTAATTCCATCTACCAAATGATCTAAGTTTCCTACTCCACCAGATGCAATAACTGGAATATTTACCATAGAAGATATCTTAGACATAAGCTCTATATCATAACCAACTTGGGTACCATCCCGATCCATAGAAGTAACTAGAAGTTCGCCTGCTCCACTATCTTCCATTTTTTTTGCAAATTCTGTGGCATCAATTCCAGTATTATTTCTTCCACCATGAGTAAATATTTCCCATTTGTCACCATTTTTTTTAGCATCTATTGCTACCACAATACATTGTGAGCCAAATTTTTTAGAACTTTCTTCTACTACTTCTGGATTTTGAACTGCAGCAGTATTGATTGATACTTTATCTGCACCACAATTCAGTAGTTTATTGATATCCTCAACACTTCTAACACCACCTCCAACTGTCAGAGGAACAAAGCATTTCTTTGAGGTTTTCTCTACAACATCATAAATTGTATCTCTATTTTCATTTGAAGCTGTAATATCTAAAAAACAAATTTCATCCGCTCCACCATCAGAATAAATTTTTGCTTGTTCAACAGGATCACCAGCGTCTTTTAAATCAACAAAATTAATACCCTTAACTACACGTCCATTTTTAACATCTAAACAAGGTATTATTCTTTTTTTAAGCATCTAATTCCCTCACTAATTCCTCTAACTTGATATCACCATCATAGATAGCTTTTCCAACTATAATGCCTTCAATGTTATTATTATTTAATTCTTTAGCCTTTTTAATGTCATCAATTGAAGAAACTCCACCAGATATAATTACCGGACAATTAGAAGTATTTGCAACCTTTGTTGTCTCATCGAAATTGGGACTTTGCTTCATCCCATCTCTATTTATATCGGTGTAAATTAATCTGCTTGCACCATAATCATTTACTTCTTTTAAGTAATCTAGAGTTAGTTGATTAGAATTTTCTTTCCAACCAGAAACAGATAAATAACCGTCTTTAGCATCTAAACCTAAAGCAATTTTATTTGGAAATTTTTCACAAGCTTCTTTTAAAAAATTTTTATCTTTTATAGCAGCACTTCCTAAAATAACTTTTTCGGCACCAGCATCAGTATATTTCTGAATGCTTTCGAAGTTTCTTAATCCTCCTCCAACTTCAATTTTAAGATCAAATTTAGTAACTATTTCTTGAATAATATCCAAATTAACTGTTTCGCCAGTTAAAGCTCCATCTAAATCAACTATGTGTAAGTTTTGGAAACCATGATCCTTGTATTTGCCCGCTTGTTCAACAGGAGACATTTCATATTCAGTTTTATTATCAAAGTCTCCTTTGACTAACCTCACACATTTTTTATCTTTAATATCTATTGCTGGAAATATTTTCATAAAGTAAGAAAATTTTGAATCATTAATAATCCATCATTTCCACTTTTTTCAGGGTGGAATTGTGTACCTATAATATTTTCTTTTATAGCAGCACTCATAAATTTTTGACCTGCATAATAAGTTTCACCTAAAAGATTATCAGAATCTTTAGGATGAAAAATATAACTATGAACAAAATAAAAATGTTTATCTTCAGCTTTAAATCCATTTGTAAATTTGTCTGCGATAGCTCCTCTTACTACATAAAAACCTGCACCATTCCATCCTATATGTGGTAACTTACAGTTTTCCTGAAATTCTGATGGTACTTTAATTTTTTTAACTGTTCCTCCAATCCATCCTAGGCCCTCACTCCCACCATCTTCTTCTCCATAATCAGCAAACATTTGCATTCCTACACAAATTCCTAGAATAAATTTTTTCTTAACTAGTACTTGCTCTTTTAGAGTTTCCTCCAAGCCATCAATACCCTTTAAAGAATTAATACAATTTTTAAACGAACCTTGACCAGGCAAGACTAATTTATCTGCATTTTTGATATCCTCTAATTTATTAGATAGTTTAATATTAATATTTAAATCTAGTTTATATTTAGCTACCTCTTTAAATGAATTTAGTACAGATGATATATTTCCGGAATAATAATCAACAATTGTGACGTTCATTAAACTTATAATGAGCCTTTAGTGGATGGAACGCTCTTTTTGTTTCTTGGATCCATCTCTAGCGCAGCTCTTAATGATCTTGCTAATGCTTTATAACAAGACTCAATTATGTGGTGACTATTATCACCATAAATATTTTCAACATGCAATGTGATGCCAGCTGATTGAGAAAATGCTTGGAACCATTCTTTAAATAACTCAGTATCCATTTCTCCAAGTTTCTCGACTTTCAATTTTACTTTCCATATCAAATAAGGTCTATTTGAAACATCTATTGCAACTCTGGTTAACGTTTCATCCATTGGAATAATTGTGTGCGCATATCTTTTTATTCCTACAGATTTTTTTGCAGCTTTCTTTAAAGCCTCACCAATTGCAATACCTGTGTCTTCTGTTGTGTGGTGAAGATCTATATGAGTGTCCCCTTTTGCTTTAACTTTTAAATCGATTAAGGAATGCTTTGATAGTTGCTCAAGCATATGATCTAGAAAACCTATGCCAGTGTCAATTTGGTACTTACCTTTGCCATCAATATTTACTTCAACATTGATACTGGTTTCTTTTGTTTTTCGAGATACTTTTCCTTTTCTAGCCATATATTTTTAATGGTATACATACATAATCACACTATATCAATATCAGTCTGAACACTTGAACTATCAAAAATAGTTACCATTTATTAGGTATGACAACAATTGTTCTAGTTAGAAAAAATAAAGAAGTAGTAGTTGCTGGTGATGGACAAGTCAGTATGGGAAATACTGTTGTTAAAAGCACAGCTTCAAAAGTCAGAAAGATTGAAAAAAGAGATGTAGTAGCTGGGTTTGCAGGATCAACTGCTGATGCACTAACTTTATTCGAAAGATTAGAAGGTAAATTGGAAAAACATGCAGGTAATTTATCTAGAGCTGCCGTTGAATTAGCAAAGGACTGGCGAACTGATAAATATTTAAGAAGATTAGAAGCGTTAATGGCAGTTGGAGACAAAAGTAATAGTTATATTATTTCTGGGACTGGTGATGTTTTAGAGCCTGAGGGAGACGTAATTGGAATTGGCTCAGGGGGAAATTACGCTTTAGCCGCTGGAAAAGTTTTAATGGAAGGTGATATGTCTGCTGAGGAAGTTGCAAAAAAAGCGATAAGGGTAGCAGCAGATATATGTGTTTTCACAAATGATAATGTAAAAATTGAGAAAATTTAATGGATAAATCAAACGTAACACAGCTTCATCCAAAAGATAAAAACCAAAAAGAAGAAGCGTCCTTAGTTAGTTCTTTATCTCCAAGAGAAATAGTTTCGGAATTAGACAGATTTGTTGTTGGACAAGACAAGGCGAAAAGAGCTGTTGCTGTTGCTCTTAGGAATAGATGGAGACGTCAGGCTCTTAAAGGTGAAATGAAAAATGAAGTTTTACCCAAAAATATTCTAATGATTGGGCCAACTGGTGTTGGAAAAACTGAGATCTCTAGAAGATTATCAAAATTAGCAGAAGCCCCCTTCGTAAAAGTTGAAGCTACAAGATTTACTGAGGTAGGATATGTAGGAAGAGATGTTGAACAAATCGTAAGAGATTTAATTGAAATTGCCATCTCAATGGAAAAAGTAAAAAAAAGAAAAGAAGTTTTTGCGCAAGCTCAAAAAGCTGCTGAGGAAAAGGTTTTAGATGCTTTGGTTGGAAAAAAAGCAAGTTTAGCAACCAGAGAAAGTTTTAGGAAAAGATTAAGAAACGGTGATTTAGATGATAATGAAATTGAAATAGCTGTAAATGACACTGGATCTGGTGGAACTTCTTTTGAAATCCCTGGAATGCCTGGTGGTAATGTTGGTATGATCAATATTGGTGAAATGATTGGTAAATCAATGGGAAATAAAGAAAAAAAGAAAAAAATGACAGTAAAAGAATCTCATGAGATTTTGATAAATGATGAGTCAGATAAATTAATTGAACAAGATAAAATTATTAAAACAGCAAAACTTTCAACCGAAAATAATGGAATAGTTTTCTTGGACGAAATAGACAAAATTTCAGCAAGAACTGACAGGGTTGGAGGAGATGTTTCAAGAGAAGGTGTTCAAAGAGACTTGCTACCTTTAATTGAAGGAACAACTGTAAATACAAAACATGGTCCAATAAAAACAGATCATATTTTATTTATAGCATCTGGAGCATTTCAACTTGCAAAACCATCTGATTTATTACCAGAGCTTCAAGGAAGATTGCCTATTAGAGTTGAGTTAGAAGCATTGACAAGTGAAGATTTTAAAAGAATTTTAAGGGAGCCTGATTTTAGTTTGATAAAACAATATGTTGCCCTTTTGAAAACTGAAAATGTTGATCTTGAATTTTCTGATGATGGTATTGATGCCATTGCCAATATAGCTTCAGAGGTAAATGCTACTGTTGAAAATATTGGAGCTAGAAGATTGCATACTATAATTGAAAAAATTTTAGATGAAATAAGTTTTACTGCTACTGATAGGGCAGGAGAAAAGATAGTTATCAATAAAGACTATATTAATAAAAATTTAGATACCTTAGTAAAAGATACTGATCTTTCAAAATTTATTTTATAATTTTCTTTTTTTAAGAAAAATATAAAAAGCTCCACTTCCGCCATCCTCTATTTTAGCATCAGTTATGTCGTTTATCATACTCATTAAATTAGTATTATTTGAAATAAACTCCGGAACTGAATATTTTAAAATACCAAGATCTTTTGAAACGTATGGATCTTTCTCGTTTTCTGAATGAAGCCCCTTTCCAGTAACAACAATTAGTTTGTTAACATTTTCCAAAAATGCTTTATTTATAAAGCTTTCGATAGCCTTATTAGCTTTATCTAAAGAGTAACCATGTAAATCTATTGATCTTGTTTTGATTATTTTTTTAATTTGAGTTTTTGAGTCTTTATCGGGTAATTTTTCATTACTTTTTAAAAAATTTTCCCAATCTTGTTTATTTTTATTTGAAATATTATCGTTCAATTATGTTAAAATATTAACAAGCTGCCAATTTGGGTTTGAAGATGTCGTATCTCTCGAGAATACCCATGTGTCATAAATTTTCTTTATTTTTTCTGGATCGCCAGACACAATTTTTTTGTCTTTATCCCTAATACAAGTAATCACTTCTGCTATAAAATCGACGGTTACATTTAAAATCTTTCCAATTTTTTTATGTTCTTTTATTATTGCAGAATTTACCCCAATGAATGTAATTTCAGCATAGTGTCCTCTTGAACTTCTTTCTTTAAGAGCTTGATTAAACTGATTGTAGATTTCATTATTCAAGAGTGATCTGCTAGTGGTTATTTTATTATCATTATCACTAAAATCGGTAATAACTGTTTCATATGCGATCTTAGCTCCTTTTAAAAACTCATTCTGAGCTTTATCATCGAATTTTTCATTAATTTTTTTCGATTGTTCTTGATTTACTTTTTTTAGCACTTCTTTTAACTGGGAAGGAGCCTTGCCTTCAAAACCCGTTCTTTTACCAAGTATTCCCCTTAGTCTCAAAAAAATAAAGCCAGCAATCATAGCTAACAAAATAATATCTATGTATTCAAAACTATAACTCATAGATTTTGATAGTAATTACTCTGTTGATTAATTTCAACCAGCAATTTAGATTAAGGACAAATGAACTCATTTTTTTTAGCAGTAATATTAGTTCCAATTATAGAAATTTATCTTTTAATTAAGATTGGGTCAAAAATAGGTGCTTTATCTACAATTTTGTTAATTTTTACTACTGCAGTTGTTGGTGTTTATTACGCTAAATATGAAGGTCTGAATACTCTTAAATCAGGTTTTGCTCAATTGAGTAAAAATGAAACTCCTGCATATGAAGTTTTATCGGGTGCAGCAATCGCCTTTGCGGCCTTGCTATTAATAATTCCAGGATTTGCAACTGATGTTATAGGCTTTCTACTTATTTTTCCTTTTAGCAGAAAAATTATTTTTGAAAAATTTTCAAAAAAAATTCCTTCAAAAAAACAGGAAAAAAATAATTTTATTGATGGAGAATTTGAAGATATAGAAGACGATAATGACAAAAAAATATAATATTTTAGGAAAATATATTAAAGATTTATCTAGTGAAACAAAAGACACTGAAACTTACTTATTTGTAAAAGAATATATTTCAAAATATCAGTTAAGTATTGATATAAATTCACGTCCACTAAAAAACAAACTTATAGAAATAAACACTACTCTAAAGTTTGAGGATAAAAGTGAAAATGAAAAGAAATCGTATTTTGAAATCATCTTTGCAACAATAGTTCAAACAACTGAAGAAATAAAAGAAAAAAATGAAATGGAAAAAATTATTCTATGTGATGTGCAAATAGAAATATATCCAGACTTGGAAAAGGCTTTACTAAACCTTCTTCATAATTCAGGTTATCCTAATATAAAGTTTGAAAAGAAAGTAGACTTCGAAAAATTGTACAATGAAAGATTAAATTAAAAATAATTTTTTTTTAATTTACTTTTCAAATATTCTCTATGATTACTAAGTTCTTTTGTATTTGGTTTAATAATTTTTTTATAATACGATTTATTTCCAGAACTTATATTAATAATATTTTCATTTTGGGTTTGAAAATTTAAAGTTGGTTCTTTTTGATCAATTAAATTAATATAAACTTTTGATAATAAATCACAATCCATCAAGGCCGTATGATTTTTTCTCCTTGAATTATCAACCCCGTATCTTTTGCACAAAGCATCGAGACTTACCGATGAACCAGGAAATTTATTTCTCGCTAAAACGAGCGTATCTATTATTTCATTTTCTAGTTTTTTTTTTCCAATTAAATCAAGCTCATTATTCAGGTGTGCAATATCAAATTCAGCATTATGAATGATTAATCTTTTATTCTTTATAAAATTTAAAAATTCTTCTTTGATTTCGTTAAATTTTTTTTTATCTGACAAAAACTCATCGGTGTAACCATGAATTGATAAAGCTTTTTCTGAGACTTTTCTGCCTGGATTTAAGTAACAATGAAATTTATTTTGGGTTGGGACCAAGTTATCTAGCTCTATACAGCCTATTTCAACAATTCTGTGCCCTTCTTTTACAGATATGCCGGTAGTTTCGGTATCTAAAACAATTTCTTTCATTTGTTAATTTCTTTTAAAATTTTTTTTATACCTATTTTAACAGATGTTTTTGTAAAATTGTTTTTAATTATAAAATGTGCCTTTCTTTTTTTATAATCAATTGATAGTTGAATTTTTTTAAATTTTTTAAAAAGCTTGCTGTTGAAATGTAATCTTTTTTTTAATCTTTTTTCTATCTTTGATTTTTGCGCATCTACAAAAACTAGAAAGTCTTTTTTATTGTTTATTTTATTTTCTAGAAGAAGAGGTATGTCTAAAATTATAACTTTTTTATTCTTATTTTTTTTCAAAAATAAATTCATTTTTTTTTTTATCTCTTTGTGAACAATTTTAATTATTTTTTTTAAATTTACTTGATTAGCAAGAATAGCATTAGAAATTTCTTTTTTATCTATGGGGAAAGAAACAATATATTTGGGTATTAATTTATTTAAGCTTTTAAAAATTTTTTTATTATTTTTATATAACTTTGAAACTTCTTGATCGGCATTAAAAACAGGATAGCCAAAACTTTTTGCCACGTAACTTTTGCCTGAACCTATATCTCCTATAATACCAATCCTAATCATTTACCAATAACCCTAATGTTTCTTGATTAATTTTAGGACTAATTCCGTGCCATAATTTAAATGCTTCAGAAGCCTGATACACAAACATGGTTCTGCCATTTTCTACCATGTTTCCTAGTTCTTTACCTTTCTTTAAAAAATTAGTTTCAACTGGATTATAAATTACATCATAGAACAATTTGTTTTTTCCTGATTTTGAAAAATCTAAATTCATAATTTCATTATTTAATCCTATGCTTGTAGCATTTATGATTACATCAAAATCTGGTATGTCACCCCACTCGACAACTTTTAAATCTTTAAATAAAATCTTTAAATCTTCTGCTTTTTGTTTAGTTCTATTACTTATCTTGATTTCTGAAACATCCATCTTTTTTAAAGCAAAAATTATTGAAGAAACCACTCCTCCAGCGCCCAATATCAAAATATTCTTATTCCGCATGCTGAAATTTAAACTTTCGATTGCTTTTCTAAACCCAACGATGTCCGTATTGTGACCTACTAAATTGTTACCATCAAATGTGATTGTGTTTACTGACTGAGTTTTTTCAGCTTCTGGGCTTAACCTATCTAGGTAAGGAATTACTGTTTTTTTAAATGGTACAGTAACATTACAACCAACTATTTTTTGCTGTTTGATACTATCAACGAAACTCTCAATCTCATCTATATTAAGTTTAACTTTATCATATGACGCTTCTATATTATTTTCTTTTAACCAGCTGTTATGAAGTTTGGGCGACAAGGAATGAGCAATTGGGTTTCCTATTACTAAATATTTTTTCATTTTAGTTTTTATAATTTTTTAAATAATCCTTAATTTTTTTAATTGGCAGGCCCATTATAGTGTTTTCATCACCACTTATATTTGCAAATAAATTTCTGCCCTCTCCTTCAATTTGATAAACATTATAAGCATAGAGAGCCTCGTCTGAAATTTTAGACAAATATTGTTTAAGCTCATCCTCAGAAAAGTTTTTCATGATAAGTTTAGCTTTATCGGTATAGTTCCAAATCATGTTTCCATTCTTTGATATACAAACAGAGCTTATTAAAAAGTGTGATTTATTATTTAGTTTCTTTAAAATCATCAGTGCTTCTTCTCTATTTTCAGGCTTAGAAATTAATTCCCCATCTAAATCTATCACACTATCAGCCCCTAAAACAATTTGATCTATTTTCTTAGCGCTAACCTTATTTGCTTTTAATTCAGCTAAATTTTTTGAAATTATCTCGGGTGATGCTTGCTCTTTAATTAAACTTGATTTTACAACATCCTCATCAACATTAGATGGCACGACAATACTATCAATGTTATATTTATCTAAAATTTCTTTTCTGACTTTGCTTTTTGAAGCAAGAACAATTTTATTTTGCATTATTTAAATATATTTCGTGAATTTTAATTATAGATGCTGCGGTTTCTTCTACCGACTTTCTTGTTACATCTATTACTGGCCATTTATATTTTTGAAAAGTTTTTTTTGCATCTAAAACTTCTCTTTTAATATTCTCTAAATCTATATATTTTATATTTTCTCTTTCTTTTAAAGAATTCATTCTATTTTTCCTTAAATCAGCTAATCTTTCTGGTTCTGTACTTAGTCCCACTACACAGGTCATTTGGGGGTTTTGTTTGAGCTTTTCCGGAAGAGAGTTTTCATTTACCAAAGGAATATTTGAAGTTTTAAAACCTTTGTTGGCAAGATAAATTGAAGTTGGTGTTTTACTTGTTCTGCTTACGCCAACAAGGATAATGTCTGATTTATCTATTTCTTTGATTAGATTTCCATCATCATGATTCATAGTAAATTGAATTGCCTCAATTCTATCGTAATATTCTTCGTTTAATATATGCTGACCGCTTGGTTCGTGAGTCGCTTTTTGGTTTAAAATTTTTGAAAAATTTAAAATTAAGTTCCCCAAAACACCAAAACACGGAATACTTTTGTCTTCACTCACATTCGCTAAATATTTGGCTAAATTATTATCAACAATTGTATATAAAATAATTGAATTCGTATCTTTTTGAGCATCTTCAAGGATTTTTAAAATTTGATTTTCTGTTCTTGTAAAAGAGTAAGAATGAACTTTATATTCTATATTTAAAAATTGAGCCTTCAGAGCTAAAAATATTCTATCTAAAGTCTCACCCGTTGAGTCAGAGATTAAATATATTTGATATGTATTACTCATGAATAAATTGTTAATAAATTTGTAATATTTTAATTAAATTACACAATTTAAAATTTTTTAAATTAACCTTGTAAAAATTGCTATTTATTAACATTAATAATAAATAGGGCAAAACAATCCACAAAAATTAATATGGTTAAAAAAGCTTCATTTTAAACAATTTTATTCAAATAGCTTGATGGTAAATTGTGAATATAATGTTTATAAAAATTAATCACCTTTATTCACAAGATATATTACAACTACAATAATTAATAATACTTATTTATGAAACCTTTAAACAAAGTAATAACTAACAAAGATACTTCTTTCAATCCTATATGGATTATGAGACAGGCTGGCAGATATCTACCAGAATTTAGAGAAATAAGAAAAGAAAATCCTAATTTTATTAATTTGTGTTTAAATGACGATTTATCTTCAGAAATAACTCTACAACCATTAAAAAGATTTGATCTGGATGCTGCAATAATATTTTCAGACATCTTAATGCTTCCTTATGGATTGGGCCAAAAAGTAGAATTTGAAAAAAACTTTGGACCAAAATTAGGGGAACTAAATCTAAATGAAATTGCTAAGACAGATGAAATTGACTTTGTAGAGAAAATACATCGTGTATATAAAGCATTAAAAAAAGTTAGCTCAGACTCCTCTTTAAAAAATAAAAATACTATCGGATTTACTGGTGCTCCATGGACATTATTAGTTTATATGATTAATCAACAATCACCTAAAAAAAATTTAAAAAAAGATTTTTTTAAAGATGAGTTTTTAATAAACAGAATATTATTAATTATTGAAAAATTTTTAAAAGTTCATATAAAAAATCAAATTGATAACGGTGCCAATATAATTCAAATTTTTGATAGTTGGGCAGGTTTATTAGAGGAAAAAGATTTACCCAATTATGTTTATTCTCCAACTTTAAATTTAGTAAATTACGTAAAGTCTTTAAATGTGCCAGTTATATGCTTTCCTAGAGAAATTAAAAATTATAAAGAGTTTTGTGATATTGTTAAACCTGATGCTGTTAATATCGACTATAATGTTGATCCAAAAAAAATACTTAGAGATATAAGCATACCTATACAAGGAGGCTTAGACCCAAAAATTTTGTTAACAGATAAAGAAACATTAAAAAAAGAAGCCTTTAATTATTTAGAAATTTTTCGGGATCATCCGTATATATTTAATCTTGGTCATGGTATTCTACCTGAAACAAATCCAGAAATGGTAGAAAATTTAATTAAAATTGTAAAAGATTTCAAATGATCGAAAGCAACCACCCACCCATAAAACATGGTAAAATAGGTGTGCTTATAATCAATTTGGGCACACCCGATTCGACCAAATGGTTTGATATAAGAAAATACTTAAAAGAGTTTCTTTCTGACAGAAGAGTTATCGAAGTAAACCCATTGGTTTGGCAAATAATTTTAAATTTGTTTATTCTAAATTTTAGACCTTCTAAAACTGCCAAAGCTTATAAGGAGATCTGGATGAAAGATGAAAATATATCGCCACTTCTTTATTATACAAAAAAACAAAGCGAGAAAATATCTGGTCTATTATCAAAAGAAAATATCATTATAGATTTTGCGATGAGATACGGAAATCCTAGCATCAAAAGCAAAATTCATTATTTGCATGAAATGGGTTGTGAAAATTTAGTTATATTGCCACTTTACCCTCAATATGCAGCAGCCACAACGGCAACTGTTTGTGATGAGGTATACAGAACTTTAATGAAAATGAGATGGCAACCTTCTTTAAAAATAATTCCTCACTATGAATCTGATCCGCTTTACATTGATGCACTTGTTAATTCTATTAATAAAAAAATAAATGAAATCAGCTGGAAACCAGATCTTATCATTGCATCTTATCATGGAATACCAAAAAAATATTTCGACAAAGGCGACCCTTATCATTGCTATTGTCATAAAACGACAAGGTTGATTTCAGAAAAATTTAATTCAATTAAAATTAAAACTACATTTCAGTCAAGATTTGGTCCACAAGAATGGCTTCAACCATATACTGATAAGACTTTAGAAAGTTTGCCCAAGGAGGGTATTAAAAATGTCCTCACAATCTGTCCAGGGTTTGCATCTGATTGTGTGGAGACTTTAGAGGAAATACAAATTCAAGCTAAAGAAAGCTTTTTAAATTCAGGAGGAGAAAATTTCGATATGACTCCTTGTTTAAATGATAATAATGATCATATCATTTTACTAAAATCCTTAATTGAAAGAAACATTTGATATATGAATTCTTATTTATTATTTAAATCTTTACATTTAATTGCTGTTGTTTCTTGGATGGCTGGTCTCTTATACCTTCCTAGAATTTTTGTTTACCATGTTGAAAATAAAGAGAAAGAAGAAGCAACCAACATATTTGAGGTGATGGAAAAAAGATTATTTTTTTACATTATGCGACCCGCAATGATTTTTACTTGGGTTTTTGGATTAGCTTTAATTTATTTGAATGGAATAGACATTTTCTCTCAACTATGGTTTCAGATAAAGATTGTCTTGGTGATATTGTTATCAGCATATAACGACTATTTAGGAAGATGTCTTGTTGCCTTAAAAAATTCTTCAAATACAAGATCTCCAAAATTCTTTAGAATTATTAATGAAATACCAACGGTTATCTTAATTATCGTTGTATTTTTAGCTATTTTTAAGCCAATCTAGGGTTGAAATAACAACAGTAGTATATATATTATTATTATCTGATAAGTCCTTATCAAAAAAATTAATCATGAACATTCAAGAACTAAAACTAAAATCATCTGAACAGCTCATTACCCAAGCAGAAGAACTTGGTATAGAAAATGCTAGTACCCTAAGAAAACAAGAAATACTTTTTGCCATTCTTAAAAAAGTTGCCGAAAAAGAGGAAATAACTGGCGTAGGTGTTTTGCAGTTGCTACAAGACGGTTTTGGTTTTCTAAGAGCAATGGAGTCGAATTATCTGCCGGGACCTGATGATATTTATGTAAGCCCGAGTCAAATTAGAAAATTTGGTTTAAGAACGGGAGATACAGTCGAAGGACCAGTAAGAGCCCCTAAAGAGGGAGAAAGATATTTTGCATTATTACAAGTTAGCAAGATAAATTTTGAAGAACCAGAAAAGGCTAGACATAAAATTGCATTCGATAACTTAACACCGTTGTATCCAGACAAACAATTGGTAATGGAAGTTGAAAGTACAAAAGTTGAAAAAAAACAAGATTTAACTCCAAGACTAATTGATCTAGTTAGTCCAATAGGTAAAGGACAAAGATCGATAATTATTTCTCCACCCAAAGCTGGAAAAACAATGATTTTGCAAAGCATCGCAAACTCGATAGCTAAAAATTATCCAGAGTGTTACCTCATGGTATTGTTGATTGATGAGCGACCAGAAGAAGTAACCGATATGCAAAGAACTGTAAAAGGCGAGGTAATCAGCTCTACTTTTGATGAACCAGCACAAAGGCACGTAGCAGTAGCCGAAATGGTTATTGAAAAGGCTAAAAGATTAACCGAACATAAAAAAGATGTTATTATATTATTAGACTCAATAACAAGATTAGGAAGAGCATATAACGCGGTTATACCAAGCTCAGGTAAGGTTTTAACGGGAGGTGTTGATGCTAATGCATTGCAGAGACCCAAAAGATTTTTTGGTGCAGCAAGAAATATTGAAGAAGGCGGTTCATTAACAATTATTTCTACGGCCTTGATTGATACAGGAAGCAGAATGGATGAAGTAATTTTTGAAGAATTTAAGGGAACAGGTAATAGCGAAACAATTCTAGATAGGAAAATTGCAGATAAAAGAATATACCCAGCAATTGATATAACAAAATCAGGAACCAGAAGAGAAGAATTGTTATTTGATAAAAATGATTTACAAAAAATGAACGTACTTAGAAGAATAATTGCCCCAATGGGAACTATGGACGCCATTGAATTTATAAACTCTAAATTAAAAGATACTAAAAATAACGCTGAATTTTTTAATTCAATGAATAAACCATCTTAGAATGAGTTTGAAGTTCAAAAAAATATTTCATGGATTTAGTAGAAAAAATTAAAATACTACAAAATCATCTTAAAGTTAGAAATTTTAAAAAAGTCATTGAGGGCTCAAAAGTACTTTTAAATAAGATGCCAAATAATGATTATTTATTAAACATCACAGGAATGGCATACCAAGGGCTGTCTCAACATGACAATTCTATTAAATGTTTTAATCGAGCGTTAGAACATTCTCCCAATAATCTAGCTGCTATGAATAACCTGGCAAATTCTTTGAAAGCAATTGGAAAATTAGTAGAGTCAAAAGATTTATATGAAAATATTCTTAAAATTAATCCAAATTATATTAATGCTTACAATAATTATGCAAACTTAAAAACATTGGTTAATGATTATGATGGTGCGATTCAATTATATAAAAAAGCATATTCTATAATTGAAAAAATGGATAACGTTCCTAACGCAACCATCACTGGAATTTTATTCTCTCTCGCGGCCGCTTATCAAAGTGCAAATAAAGCACAGGAAACACAAGAAATTGTTAAGAAAATACTTTCTATAGATTCAGCACACGTAGGTGCTCACAAATTAACTGGTTCTCTAATCAAATATTCAAATGATAATGAAGAGTCTATGAAACACATAAAAGAGATGGAAGAAGTCGACAAACAAATAAATGATCAAGACCTTCTTAAAAAAGTTGATATATCATATGCTCTTGGAAAATCTTATGAAGATCTAAAAAATTATGAAAAAGCTTTTCATTATTTAAGTAAAGCAAATCAACTAAAATTTAATAAAAAAGGCTCTAATTTAGAGGCGGAAAAAAAAGCTATCAGAAATATTATTAAAATCTTTGGGGGTATCGATTTAAATAATTCAAACAAAGATCCACAAGAAAAAAAAATTATATTTATTCTTGGTATGCCAAGATCTGGAACAACATTAATGGAACAAATTGTTTCTTCTCACAGCAAGGTTTATGGGGCTGGTGAATTAATATATTTACAACAAGTTTTGAAAAAAAACTTTGTAAATGATTCTAAATATGAAAAGCAGAGAATTATTGATTTTCAAAATTTATCAAAAAATATAATTTTTGAGGAATATCTTAATTATTTTAATTTGTATAATTTTAAAGAAAAAATAATTACAGATAAAGCTCCGCAAAATTTTAGATTAATTGGTTTTATAAAATTGTTTTTTCCCAATTCTAAAGTCTTGCATTGTTTTAGAAATCCCAAAGATAATTGCCTATCTTTATATAAAAATACGTTTGCATCTGACATGATGAATTGGACTAATAAGCAAGAGGATATTGCTGAATATTACAATCTTTATTCCGAAATCATGAGTTTTTGGAAAAGTAAAATTCCAGATTTTATTCATGATGTTGAATATGAAAAACTTGTTGAAAACAAAGAAGAAGAAATAAAGAAAATCCTAAAATTTTGTGATTTAGATTGGGATGAAAAATGTTTAAGTCCAGAAAAAAATAGTAAGACACCTATTAAAACTGTGAGTATAGCACAAGCAAGACAACCAATTTATAAATCTTCTCTAAATAATAGTACTAATTTTGATAAACATTTAAGTAAAATGTTTAATATTTTAAAATCATAATTTTTTAATTAATGAATTATTATATCTTCAGTCTTTAATTTATTTTTCTTTACTTGGTATATTTGGCTGAAAGCTTTTTCTAAATTTTTAGTATAAGATTTAGAATTAAATAGTGGACTATGAATAACATTTTTTCTTATTTTTTTCTTAATGTTTAAAAGTTTGCTTGGATTTATTCCAAGATCAATAGCTTTATTTTTATATTCATCAAAATTTTGAGAAATTAATTCTTCCATATCAAGTGATTTCAACAAGCTTGCACATACATTATTTGCAAATGATTTTCCTAAAACTGTAATAATCGGTACACCTGCCCACAAAGACCCACATCCAGTTGAATGTGCTGAAAAAGGATTTGTATCTAAAAATATATCCGCTAATTGATGTTTTGATAAATATTCTGGATAACTTATTGATCTTTTTGTGAAGAATATTTTTTTTGGATCTAATCCCCTCTCTTTCGAATAATCAAAAATATTTTTTTTGGTATCTTCTTCAGCGCTATTTAGCCATAGAATGCTATTTTCAACGTTTTTTAATATATCAACCCAAATATCAAATATTTTTGGTGTTATCTTGTAATGCTTGTTAAAACAGCAATATACAACTGAATTTTCTGGTAGGCCTTCATATGCTTTTGTATATTTTTTCTCAGATATATTTTGATTTTCGTTATTTGGCATAAATGAGTTAGGCAAATAAATAATTTTTTCTGAGTAATATTGTCTATAATTATTATTTATTACGTTTTCATCAGCTATTAAGTAATCCATATTTTTTAAACCCGTGGTTCCTGCAAAACCCAGGAAGGATACCTGAATTGGTGCACATCTATTACTAAATATTTTATATCTGTTAGATCTTGTAAATCCCATTAAATCAACAGCAATATCTATTTTTAAATCTTTAATTAAATAAATAACTTTTTCAGTTGAGGTTTGAGATATATCAATAAAATTATCAAAACTATTTTTAATTTCTTCAAGCTTGTCATCAATTTTTGTTCCTAGATAAAATCCAAACGTATTAAATTTATTTTTATCGTGATTTTTAAATATTTCACTTATCTGGTTTGATACAGCGTGCTCACAAAAATTAGCAGAAATATATGCTAAATTAATTTTTTTGTTTGAATTGACTTCATATGAGTTTTTTACTTGGTGTTGAGTAAATAAAACTGTATTTTTTAATTGAATAGAGGGTGACGCAAATAAAGAAAGCCCTTGCCAGGGTGTAGTAACCTTTTTTTTATTTTTGATATCGTTCTCTAATTCCTTTAATTCTTCCTCATAATTATCCCATTCACATAAGGTATTTTTGATAAATCTAATGGCACCTTTAAGAAATGGATACTCAGGATTTAATTTAAATGCTTCCAAAAAATATTTTTTTGATAAGTTAAATTTTTTTATCTCTCTATAAGTAACTCCAAGTGAATAAAAAGCATCTGTATATTTTGGATTAATTTCAATCGCTTTTATTAAATACTCAATAGCTTCATTTTTTTTATTAAGGTTATTTAAAACAATACCTAGGTTATAATATGTGGGAGCAAAGATATTATTATAATTTTTAGATTTGTTAAAAAAATCATAAGCTTTTTTCAATTCATTTTTTTTCATGAATAAAAAACCTAATTGATAATAAATTTTAAAGTTTTCTGGCTGACAACTGGCTGCTTTTGAATAATACATTTCAGCATCATCATAATTTTGTTCGTCCATAAATGAATTCCCTAAATTAAAATAAGGATCATAGTATTTGTCATTAATTTTTGAGGCATTTATCCAATTCTGCCTAGCTTCATCTGGTCTATTAAGGAGTTGTAATATGACGCCCTTTAAATTTAATTTTTCAACTGAACTTGGTTCAATTATTAATATTTTGTCTAACTCTTCGAGCGCTTCTATATAATTCTTGTTTTTAAAATTTTTTAAAACATTTTCTATATTTGTCATTTCATTTAAATAGTACGATTAATATTTATAAATTTATTTTTCAAGGTATATTAGGTTATGACAATTTATGCTCTTTCATCAGGACCAGGAACCTCGGGAATTGCTGTAATAAGAATATCCGGTGAACAAACTTCAAAAATAATTAACTTATTAACTGGGAAGACAATCCCAAAGCCAAGAGTAGCAACTTTAAGAAAAATCAATAAAATCAACACTTCTGAGTTGATTGATGAGGGATTAATTCTTTGGTTTCCTGGCCCTGAGAGTTACACAGGGGAAGATATGGCTGAGATTCAGGTTCATGGCAGCAAAGCCGTAGTGGAAGCTCTCCACTCTACCCTTTCCGATATAGAAAATTGCAGATTAGCTGAACCAGGTGAGTTTACAAAACTAGCATTTCAAAATGGAAAAATAAATTTACTTAAAGCTGAAAGTATTGCTGACCTAATTTCGTCTGAAACTGAAATTCAAAGACAGCAAGCAATAAAAATCATGAATGGAAAATCGGCAGATCAATTCAATTATCTTAGAGACAAACTTTTAAAAATTTTATCTCATGTCGAAGCGAAAATTGATTTTCCGGAAGAAGATTTACCAAATAATATTTTAGATAAAATTAAAAATAGTTCAGACGAAGTCATAATTAAAATTAAAAAAATATTAAACGATCAGAAAGTCGGAGAAAGAATAAGAGAAGGTTTTAAGATTGCAATCCTTGGACCTCCTAATGCTGGCAAATCTAGCCTGATGAATCATTTATCTAATAGAGATGTTGCAATTGTTTCAGAGATAGCTGGTACTACTAGAGACGTCATTGAAACTCATCTTAATTTAGATGGTTATCCAGTAAAAATATCTGATACTGCTGGAATAAGAGATTCAAAAGATGAGATAGAAAAAAAAGGTATTAAATTATCCCTAAATAGAGCTGAAGAAGCAGATTTGAAGCTTGTTGTAGTAGAGGCTAAAAACCTTGAATTTACTGACGTTCTGAAGGGTCTGTTAGACGATAATTCAATTTTAGTTGTAAATAAGTCAGATCTTTTAGAAAAAGATGTTGATCCACAAATTAAAAAAATAAATCATGTTTTAATTTCAATTAAAGAAAATAAAAACGTTGAGGAATTAATTTCAAAAATAAAAAATAATTTAAAAAATAAATTTATTTCAAGTGATGATATTTTAATTACCAGGGAAAGACATCGACAACATTTGCAACAATGTTTAGATCATATAAATAACTTTAATCAAAAAAAAGAAATTGAAGATTTTGACAAAGCAGCTGAAGATTTAAGATTAGCTACTAGACATTTAGGTATGATAGTTGGAAAAGTCGATGTAGAGGAGATATTAGGTAGTATTTTCAACGATTTTTGCATTGGCAAATAAATACCTCTTTTGCTGGTTTTTTGACCCTTTTTTATTGAAAAACGTTGATAATCCACACTTATTTGTAAAAAAATAAGCCTATCTTGTAAATTATATAATCACATATAAATTTGGTTTATGAAAAATGATTTGTCATTTGATGTAGTGGTAATTGGAGGTGGTCATGCTGGATGTGAAGCTGCAGCAGCAGCAGCACGTCTTGGAGTGAATACTGCCCTATTTACTCACAAAATAGAAACTATTGGTGAGATGTCGTGTAACCCTGCAATAGGTGGTTTGGGCAAAGGTCACTTAGTTAGAGAAATAGATGCTCTTGATGGTGTCATGGGAGATGTAGCAGACAAATCAGGTATACAATTTAGATTGTTAAATAGAAGTAGAGGGCCAGCAGTCAGAGGACCAAGAACTCAATCTGATAGATCACTTTATCGTAAATATATGCAAGAAAAACTGTTAAACTATTGTAATTTAAGAATTTTTTCTGATACTGTAGTAAAGTTTATTTTCAACGAAAATTCAATAAATGGGTTTGAAACCAATGAAGGTAAGAAAGTTCTATCTAACAAGATAATACTCACAACAGGGACTTTTTTAAATGGTTTGATACATATAGGCGATGAAAGAACACCTGCAGGAAGATATGATGAAAAACCTTCAACAGGTTTGAGTGAACAATTAGCAAAATATAATTTTAAAATAGGAAGGTTAAAAACTGGAACACCACCAAGGTTAGATTCAAGGACAATTAATTTTGAAAACTTAGAAGAACAATTTGCAGATGAAGATCCTTATTTTTTTTCATTCTTAACTAAAAAAAATTTAAACAAACAAATATCTTGTCGAATGACTTATACAAATGAAAAGGTTCATAACATTATAGAAAAGAATTTATCTAAGAGTGCTATGTACTCGGGCAGCATAAAAGGGGTAGGCCCAAGATATTGCCCATCTATAGAAGATAAGATAGTAAAATTTGCAGATAAAGTTCGTCACCAGATATTTTTAGAACCAGAAGGTCTAAATGATCACACAATTTACCCAAATGGTATCTCGACATCACTTCCAGCTAATGTTCAACAAGAAATATGTAATAATATCAGTGGTTTAGAGAATGTCACTATATTAAGGCCAGGATATGCAATAGAATATGACTATATAGATCCACGTGAACTATTTTTAACTCTTGAAACAAAAAAGATAAGCAATCTGTATCTGGCTGGTCAAATTAACGGAACAACAGGATATGAGGAAGCTGCTGCACAGGGTCTTATAGCAGGAATAAATGCTGCCTTGTCTGTTAAAAAATTGGAACCATTCATACTTGATAGATCTGACGCTTATATTGGAGTAATGATCGATGATTTGGTGACCAAAGGTGTAGCTGAGCCATACCGCATGTTTACATCAAGAGCGGAATATCGATTGAGCTTGAGATCTGATAATGCCGATCAAAGATTAACCCCAAAGGGAATAGAAATTGGCTTAATAGGTAATGAGAGAAAAGCCATATATTTGAGTAAATTTGAGCAAATTAGTCAAATAAGTGTAAAAATGAGAAACTCCATGATTTCACCATCTAAAGCAGAGAAATTTGGAATAAAAATTGCAAAAGATGGAATATTTAGATCATCTAATGAAATATTAACCCAAAAAGGGGTAAATATGAGCATAATTAGAGAAATTTGGACTGATATACCTTTTTTTAGTAAAGAAATTGATGAACAAGTGGAAATCAACGCCCATTACAGAGGATATTTAAAGAAGCAAAAGGCTGATATTTTAGCATTCAAGAGGGACGAAAACCTAATTATCCCTGATAAAATTAATTATGACGCTCTCTCAGGTTTATCAAATGAAGTTAAAGCTAAATTTAAGGAAATAAGACCAAAAACTATGGGTCAAGCACTGAGAATCGATGGAATAACTCCTGCAGCCGTATATATTTTGTTGTCACATGTCAAAAGAAAGTCTATTAAGCATATAGCTTAATGGACCAAGAAATTTTAAATTCTTATTCTAGAATCAACAACTTAATTGTTTCACGTGAAACATTTTTTGATTTTGAAAACTATATATCTATGATTCTTGAAAAAAATGAAAAAATCAACATAATTAGCAAAAATACAGCATCAAAAAAAGCAATAATTGACCGCCATATTATAGATTCTGCACAAATTATTGATTTTGTTGACTTAAATAGTAATACAACCACAGATATAGGCTCAGGAGGGGGAATGCCTGGCATAATCGTAGCAATTATACTAAAAAATATGAAAAATAATATGACTGTGCACCTTTACGAAAAAAGCTACCATAAAAGCTGTTTTTTAAAGGAAGTTTCAAAAAAATTAAATTTAAACACAGAAGTTAATCACAAAAACATATTTGAAATAAAAAATTTAGAAACAGGGACGATAATGTCGAGAGCATTTAAACCAATGCCAATTGTATTAGATTTAGTTTATGAAAACTTTTCAAAATATAAAAATGTAATTTTTTTTATGGGGAAGAGTGGAAAAAAAATATTTGAAAATTCAAAAAATAATTGGGAACTGGACTATATAGAAAAAAAAAGTTTAACAAACGAAGATTCATTTTTGGTAAATATTAAAAAAATTAAAAAAAAAAATTAAAATTGTAATAAAAATATTAAATGCAAATTATTTCTGTGATAAATCAAAAGGGTGGGGTAGGTAAAACTACAACAGTCATAAATCTTGCAGCCGGACTATCGCAATCGAATAAAAAAATTTTAGTTATTGATTTAGATCCTCAAGGAAATGCAACAACAGGTCTAGGATTATCTAATATGGATAGCTCAAGCGATACAATTTATGGAGTATTGAATGGGACTAAAGAAATTAGCGATGTAATTAAGAGGACACAATTTAATAATTTAGATATTATCACTTCTAATGTCGATTTATCAGGATTAGAAGTCGAGACAGCTCATGATAGTAACAGGGCGTTTATATTAAAGTCTAAATTAACCGCATATTTAAACAATTCTAGAGGATCATATGACTATGTTCTTATTGATTGCCCGCCTTCATTGAGCCTATTAACGGTAATGGCTCTGGTGAGTTCTAATTCACTGCTAGTTCCATTGCAAACTGAATTTTTTGCTCTTGAGGGCTTAACTCAACTAATGAAGACGATTGAACGAATAAAAGTAAATTTAAATCCAGCTTTACAAATAAGAGGCATACTTTTAACAATGTATGATAAAAGAAATAAGCTTTCATCACAAGTTGAGAAAGAAGCTAGAGATTATTTTACTGAAAAAGTTTACTCAACAGTGATACCAAGGAACGTGAGATTGTCCGAAGCACCTTCACATGGTATGCCAGTGTTAATTTATGACAAATCCTGTCCAGGCAGTAAATCGTATTTTAGTTTTACTGATGAATTTATCAACCAGGAGTCAACAGTGGGAAGTGCAGCTTAATGGATAAAATTAAAAAGGGACTTGGCAGAGGATTATCTTCCTTAATAGGAGAAACAAAATTAGAGCCTCAAAAAAATCATTTAGCAATAAGTGATTTAACTCCAAACAAATTTCAACCAAGAAAAATTTTTGATGAAAGTAATTTAGAAGATTTAACTAAATCTATTAAAGAAAGAGGAATGATCCAGCCAATTATTGTCAGAGAGTCTAATGACGATAAATCGAAATTTGAAATTATTGCGGGTGAAAGAAGATGGCTTGCAGCTCAACGTGCTGGACTTCACAATGTTCCTGTTGTTGTTACAGAGGCAGATGATTTGAAATCTTTAGAATTTGCAATTGTAGAAAATGTCCAAAGACACGACTTGAATCCTCTTGAAGAAGCTCAAGGTTATAAAAGATTAATAGATGAATTCTCATATGATCAAGAAAAAGTATCAAAATTTATTGGTAAAAGTAGAAGTCATATTACAAATTCTTTGAGACTTCTAACTTTGCCAGATGAAGTTATAAAATTAATTGAAACTCAGAAATTAACTGCTGGTCATGCTAAAATCTTAGTAGGTCTTGAAAATGCTAGCTTTGTAGCATCGAAAATTATTGAAAAAAAACTTTCCGTTAGACAAGCAGAAAATTTAGTTAAAATTTTTAAAAACAAAAGACAAAAATCAACTTCATCTAAAGATTCAAATATTGTTGCCTTAGAGTTGTCTGTCTCTAATAAAATAGGTTTAAATGTAGATATACAGAATAATAAACGCAACAAAGGTAAGATATCTTTTGAATATAAAAATTTAGAGCAGTTAAATAAAATTATAGAAATTGTAAAAAAAAATTATTAATTTAGTTTCTATTTAAGATAAAATCTGTTGTAACATTAATTGAAAGATATGGATTTTTCTTAATTATTAACTCAATTTCATTCGTTCTAGAAATAAGGTCTAACATTTCATTATATTGCACTGATTTAACTTGATTTTTTACTATCTCTTTTTCTTTCCAAAATATTGGTGGTTTGTGAGTTTCAACTGCAGAATCTATATCTAAATTTTCGTTCTTTACTCTTTCATGAATTTTTAAGAGTCTTTTCAATTTTGATAAAAAAGTTCTTAGTATTACAATACAGTCTTCATTAGCAAAATTATTTTCATTAAGAATTTTATTAATTTTGTTCTTATTTTTTGACAACGATGAATCGACAAGTTCTGAAATATCGTAATTTTCAGACAAATTTGTAATTTTTAAAACTTTTTCTAGAGTAATTTTTTTCCCATTCTGTGAAAAATTTTCAATTTTTTCTAGTTCATTTTTAAGGTTATTTCTGTCACCTTTTGAACGTTGTACTAAAATATTTACCATTTCTTGCGAGAAAGAAATTTTTCTCTTGTAAAAATAATTTTTTACAATTTGACTAAGAGTTTGATTATTATCTTCATAGAAAGCTATGCATAAAGTTTCTTTATTTTTTTCAAAAAGATTTCTTATTTTTGATTTTTTTTCTAGTGCACCTGACAAAAGAATAATTTGTAAATCTTTAGAATTTTCTAAAATTATTTCTTCTATAATACTATAAAGTTTGTCAGTGACTCTATTGATTATTATTAGTTTATCGTTTTCGAAAAACGATTTGGTGTAAATATTTTCTTTAAAATTGTATATATTTTTTATTATTTCATCCTCTTCATATTTAAAAATATTTTTTGAAAGGATTGGCTTTAGATTCTCATCAATTACTTCTTCTATATGCCCTTTATTCTTTCCATAAAGTAAAAAAAATTTTTTATTTTCAATACTTTTTTTTTTTAATTCGAAAAATTTTATAATCATCTAGTAATTAAAATTAGTAATTATATCCTCAATAATTTCATCTATTAAGTCTCTCTCGACTTTATCTTGAAATTGTTTGAATTTGAATTTATTTTCGTCTGTATTGTAGGAGTTATCTTTAACTATCTTTTTTCTATTAATAATTTCATCACTTTTATTTTTTAATATAAATTCTAAAGTAATTTTTGTTCTATATGATGTTACTTGACCTTTCGAGTTTTTTGAGGTTTCAATAATTTCCTTAAAACTTTCAAAAATAATTTTATTTAATTGTTCATCATTTTTAATTAATTGAAATGGAAGTTTAGAATAGACCTTATTACCAATTTCTCTATCTCCTTTAAATTCTACATTGCTAATTTTAAAAAAATTAGAATTGTTATTGATTTTGTATAAAGGTTGGTATCCACAAGCAGCAACAAAAAACAAAAAAAGTATAAATATTTTTTTCATTATCATTTTATGATTAGATTGATAATTCTATCTTTAATATAAATTGATTTAAATATTTTTTTTCCTAATAGATACTTATCAAGTGACTTTTCTTTTTTTAACATTTCTAAAATTGAGTTTTCATCAGAGTTACCCTCAACAGTTATAACTGATCTTTTTTTACCGTTTATCTGAACTACAATATTATTTTTGTTGTTTTGAATATATTTGTTTTCAATTTTTGGCCAATTTATTAACTCATCTCCATATAAATTTTTATAGCATTCACTAGCTATATGGGGAGCGATAGGCATCATTGTAATTAATATTTTTTTATAATTTTCATTCAAGTTATCAAAGTTTAACCCTTCATTTACTTGTTTGTTAAAAAATGAGTAAACTTCGTGAAATACTGCAATAATTACATTGTATCTAAAATTTTCTAAAGCGATGTTTATTTTATTAATTGATTGATTTGTAAAAAAATCAATCTCAGAGTTTATTTTTGCTTTATCTTTTTTTAATATTTGTGAAATTTTTTCATTTAGTTGCCAAAACTTTTGTATATATTTGTATGAAGATGCCATTCCAGTGTCTGACCATTGAACATCTTTTTCTGGAGGGCTATCAGATAAAATAAAGAATCTTACTGCATCAGCCCCATATTGACTTATCATTTTTTCTGGATCAATAGTATTCTTCTTTGATTTAGACATTGATTCTGATGGACCAACTTTTACAATCTCATTAGGTCTATCTTTAATAAAATAATCTTTTCCATTTTCAGAAACAACTTCTTCAGGGTTTAACCAGTTATTATTTTTATCTTTATATGTTTGATGACAAACCATTCCTTGAGTAAACAATCCCTTAAAAGGTTCTTTTAGATTAAATATTTTATTATCAAGCTGAATAGCTCTTACAAAAAATCTAGAATATAATAGATGTAATATTGCGTGTTCAACACCTCCAATATATTGGTCTACTGGCATCCAATAATTAATATCTTCCTGTTTAAATGGAATGTCATCATTTTTGGGCGAACAAAACCTTAAAAAATACCATGAGGAATCAACAAATGTATCAAGGGTATCTGTTTCCCTAATGCAGTTTTTTCCATCGATTGTTATAGTTTTCCATTTTAATTCATTGTCAAGAGGGTTGCCATCATTGCTTAGCTTCTCAATTTCTGGAAGAGCAACAGGAAGATTTTCTTCTGGGATTTTTATAACGTTGTTATCTTCATCATAGGCGACTGGTATTGGGCATCCCCAATACCTTTGTCTAGAAATACCCCAATCTTTTAACCTATAATTTGTTTTTCTTTTCCCCAAATTATTTTTTTCAAGATAATTTATTGTTTTTGAAATTGACTCCTCAGGAACTGTTAGACCATTTAAAAATTTCGAATTAATCATTATTCCAGGACCAGTATATGGTTCTGTATCAGCTACATAATCATCATCTTTATCTGAGGGTTTCACTACTGTGCTAATTTTCAAATTATATTTTTTTGCAAAATCAAAATCTCTTTGATCATGACCGGGGCATCCAAATACAGCTCCAAATCCATAGTCCATTAGAACAAAATTTGCAAAATATACTGGAACTTTATTATTATTGTCCAAGGGATTTATTGCTAATAGATCAGTTTTAAATCCAATTTTTTCAGCTTGGGCAATTGATTCTTCGGTTGTGCCTGTTTTAGAGCAAGTTTCTTTAAATTTAACAAATTTAGGATCATTTTCGTAAAATTTTGATAAAGGGTGATCAACCGAAACAGCTAAAAATGAAAATCCAAAAAGCGTATCTGGCCTAGTTGTATAACACTTGATCGATTTTATTTGATCTGATCCTTCAATTTCAAAATCAATTTCACAACCATAGGATTTCCCAATCCAATTTTTTTGCATAGTTTTAACTTTATCTGGCCAATGATTTAGCTCTTCTAAATCTTTTAACAAATCTTCTGAAAAATGAGATATTTTGAAAAACCATTGGTTGAGTTTTTTTCTTTCAACAATGGCACCAGATCTCCAACCTTTTCCATCTACGACTTGTTCATTTGCTAGTACAGTTTTATCTATAGGATCCCAATTTACATAACTTTCTTTCCTATAAACTAATCCTTTATCATAAAGATCCAAAAAAAGTTTTTGTTGGTGTCTATAATATTCAGGGGAACAAGTTGAAATTTCTCTATCCCAATCAATTGAGAGACCTAGTTGTTTTAATTGATTTTTCATTGTCTTAATATTTTCTTCTGTCCATGTTTTTGGATTTAAATTATTTTGTCTTGCTGCATTTTCTGCCGGCATTCCAAAAGAGTCCCATCCCATTGGATGTAGAACATTAAAACCTTGAAGTGATTTGTATCTAGCCAGAACATCTCCAATTGTATAATTTCTTACATGGCCCATATGAATTTTCCCTGATGGATAAGGAAACATCTCTAGACAATAAAACTTCTTATCTTTTTTGACTGAGGATTTAAAACTGTTATTTTCTTCCCAATATTTCTGCCATCTATTTTCAATAATCTTGAAATTATATCTTTCCACAAAAAATTCTTTAAGATTAATTTTTCTCGCTTGGTGCAAGTATTGAATTTAGATCTCTTTTTGGATTAGAATCAATCATATCTTTTTTATACTTTGTAGCTCTTTTTAATATTGCAATTTTTAATTCGCTCTCTATTTCGGAGTTACTTTGTGAAACTTTACAATTAATTGTTTTTTCGCATTGTTTACTAAATACTTTGATATTAAGAGCATCAGCTCTAATTTCATTTGATAAAAATCTAATTGATATTTTAATCGAATCATTTGCATTGCTTCCGTCACTATACCAATCAGTTATTATTAAGCCTCCCCCATAATCAGCTGAAGTAAGTGGCATAAAATCTAAAATATCCAAACTTGCCCTCCACATTTCATTGGATGTCGCAAAATTAAAATTACCATCACCTTTTTTATTTACACCCATTAGAGTGAAACCTTTACCTTCCTGAAGGTTTTTTTGGATTCTTTTCTCTGGTTCTGGAGGATAGTCTTTTGCGCTTACTGGTCGATAAATCCCACATGAATTAAGATTTATTAAAATGATGAAAAGACCTGTTAACTTGAATAAAATAAGTTTTATTTTCATAAAGATGACATATAAGACAATTCATATATAACAAGAATTGTGCAAAGAGTAATATATAGTTTAAAAAATCGTAAAAAAGTCTTAATTTTAAAGTCTTTATTTGTTGCAAAAATACCACAAAAGCTAAAAAAAAATCAAATAACTGATAATTTAAGCATTATTCAGAGGCAAAAGTGATAATTATTGCATGTTTATAATTATAAATAACAAATAGGAGTAAATATGAACAAATTAGCAAAAATTGGATTAACTGCATTAGCAGGTTCTCTAGTTGCTACATCAGCTTTTGCTGGAGCTATGAGTGTAAGTGGTTCTGCAAAAGTATCTTACGTAGGTGGTAAGGGTGATAGTGCAGCGAACCCAGCAAGTAATTCAAAAGGAATTACATTTTCTGGTTCAGGTGAATTAGATAATGGAATGACTGTAAGCACTGGTTACACAATGACTAATGCTGCGTTTTCATCTACATATGTATCTTTAGATATGGGTGACAGTGGTACACTTCACTTCATGAATGGTACAAGTAAAGCTGGTATCCAAAAGTATCAAGACAAAATGCCAACTGCTGGTGAGCAAGTTTGGGATGATGTTGACACTAACGACTATGGTGTAGTTGGTACTGGTAACGCGAATGTTTTCGGTTACGAAGTTTCAGCTATGGGTCTGACATTTTCAGCTTCAATGGGTAGAGAAGCACAAGGAACAGATACTTCATTAGTAGTAGTTGCTAATGACTTAATGGACGGTTTAGAAGTCGGATACGGTTTCGGTTCAAACAGTATATCTGCTACTCAAGAAGATGATCATACTACAGCATACGCAACATACACATCTGGTATGGCTACTGTTGGTGTTCAAAAATCAAAAATTGATAAAGCATCTGCAGATGAAGATAGATTAGCTGCAGCTGTATCATTAGCTATCAATGAAAACATGAGTATATCATACGGTGTATCAACAGTTGACTTTGAAACAGCATCAAAAAATGATGAAGAAAGTTCTGGTGTTTCTGCTTCTTACACAGTAGGTGGTATTACAATAGCCGGAGTATTTAACTCTACAGATACTGTAGGCGGTACTGCTGGAACTGATAAAGAGTTCAAAGAAGTATCAGTTGCATTTGCGTTTTAATTAAAACGTAAAATCAATTATTTAACGGCCCCTTTTAGGGGCCGTTTTTTTTTGGAAAACAGAAATACCTGCAAAACCCTCACAATTAACAAGCTTTAGTTTTTTAAGATTTTCCTTTGATATACCACCAAGGGCTATTGTTTTTTTTTTTGTTAAATTTGCTAATAATTTAAATTTATTTAACCCCAAATAATTTTTATTTTTTTTAAATATTGAAGACAAGAATATCAAATTTACACCCTGTTTCTCTTTAATTTTAATTTCTTTATTATTATGAGCAGATCCTATTAATAAAAAATTTTTTCTTTTTGAAAATGAAAGATGTTCTACACTTTTGCTGAAGGACGGGATATAAGCCCCGTCTAAATTCATATTTATTGCTAATTTAACATTATTTGATAATAAGAATTTGAAACCTTTTTTTTTACAATATTTTTTAAGTTTAATAATAGTTTTTAAATTATAATTTGAATCATAATTTCTATAGATAATGTAAGTATTTTGTGTTTGTTTATCTATATTTTTTGTATCAAATTTATTAATAAAGTAATATTTTCTTAAATTATTTATATGCATAACACAGTTAAAAAATTGTTAGATATACAAGACACTATAAAAGTTAAGTTAAACGAAATAAATATTAATAATTATCCAAAAATTATAGCAGTTTCTAAGACATTTAAAATTGATCAAATATCACCTTTGATTGATTATGGGCATATAGATTTTGGTGAAAATAAAGTTCAGGAAGCCATTGAAAAATGGACAGAAGTAAAAAAAATAAATCCAAAAATAAAACTTCATATGATCGGAAAATTACAAACTAATAAAGTTAAATTTGCTGTAAAATTATTTGACTATATTCATTCGGTTGATACCGAAAAACTTGCAAAAAAAATTGCTGATGAACAAAATAAAATAAATAAAAATATTAAAATATTCTTGCAAGTTAATATTGGTGATGAAAATCAAAAATCAGGGATTAATAAAAATGAGCTCAAACAGCTGGTTTCTTATTGCAAAGAAATTAATTTAGATTTAATTGGCCTGATGTGTATTCCACCTGCAAATATAAATCCAGAGATTTATTTTGATGAAATGAAAAATTTAAATAAAGCACTTGGTTTTGAAGAGCTTAGCATGGGGATGTCCTCAGACTTTCTTATAGCTGCCAAGCATGAATCAACATTTATCAGAGTAGGATCTAGTATTTTTGGTCAAAGATCTTAAAAAATTTTTATTTTTGATTTTTTTTTAATCAATTTAACCATAATTAAAAAATCCTTTTTTTTTAAAGCTATGCATCCTACTGTAGGCTGATAATTTTTTGTAAGATGAATAAAGATACAACTACCCTTTCCAGTGGTAGGTTTACTAAAGTTATATTTAATTGGAATTAACAAATCATATTTGTTATCTTTTCTTTTTAATTTTTCATGGCCAATTTTTTTTTCAATTTTAATAAGTTTATTATATTTTTCTGGAAAACCAATATCATCACACCAACCCATATCTTTTTTAATTTTGATACACTTTAGTAAAGTTAGAGGTTTTTTAATGCGATCTTCTCTAAAATAAAGATTTTCAATTTCAAAAGTGCCTTTCGGTGTTTTTTTATCACCTTCTTTTTTGTTACTGGTTGAACCTTTTTTTCCAATACAGCACTTAAATTTAAATTCATCTATTTGAAGAGTGTGTTTATTTTTTACAAAAATTGTCATATTCTACTTCTAGTGAGTAGTCAGAATATAATAATATATAAGTTTACTGAATTATATCAAATTCTTGAAGAACTTGGGACAGATTTAAATATTAATGTTGCATTTGAAGATAGAGAGGATCATTTAAATGAAAGAGTAAAAAATTTGAACAAATATTTAATTATATCAAATAAAAATTATCTAGATATTCAAAATCAATTTATTTTGGATAATTTACCAATTAATTTATTTAAATTTATTGAAAAGATAAATATTGAATTTTTAAAATTGCAATTTAGCAACCAATCTGAAGTGAAAGTAAATAGTTATATTATTGATCTAAATTCTAGAGAGATGTTATCAAAAAATATAAAGCTTAAGTTGACCGAAAAAGAAGTAAATACAATTACTTATTTATCAAAATCGGACAAACCAGTCGGTGTTGATGAGTTACAAGAAAAAGTTTGGAGTTATCAATCTGATATAGAAACTCATACAGTCGAAACTCACATTTATCGACTAAGAAAAAAAATTTTAAATACATTTAATGATAACAATTTCATAATCAGTAAAAAAAATGGCTATCAAATCAAATAAGAAAAATCCAATGGCTAAAGATTTGTTTACTAAAAAGTATAAACCAAAAATAGTTAAACCTAAAAAAGGCAAGGGAAGTTTTAAAAGAAAGAAAATTTAAACATAAAGTCTTGCTCCAATTTGCTGAATTACTTTTGATGACATTTCAGTCCCTTTTTCAAGACACTCTTTTGTAGATAATTTGTTGATGTATCCGTGTAAAAATCCAGCAGCAAAAAGATCACCTGCGCCAGTGAGGTCAACAATTTTCAAATTTTTTTGTATATCACTTTCAACGACTTCATTACCATTAATTGCAACCGCACCTTTTTCCCCTCTAGTTACAATTACTAATTTATTGAGTTGTTTTGAAAAGTTTATAACCTCCTCAAAATTTTTTGCCTCAATTAATGAGGTAATTTCTTGTTCATTAGCAAAAGTTACATCAAGATTGTTTTTAACTAAGTTTAAAAAATGAGGCTTATGTCTATCTACACAAAATACGTCTGAAAGTGACATGGCAACTTTGTTGGCATTATTTATAGCTTTATCGAAAGCTTTCTTGGGTTCTCCCTCATCCCATAAGTAACCTTCTAAAAATATTATTTCACTTTCTTTAATTGCACCAGAGCTAACATCGTTTTCATTAATTTTTCCTGCTGTTCCTAGGAAAGTACACATCGTCCTTTCTGAGTCTGGAGTTACTAAAATTAAACATGTACCAGTTGGTAATTCTTCTTTTTTTTTAGAATAAAAATATTCTACATTTTCATTTTTTAAACCTTCCTCGTATTTACTACCAAATTCATCATCAGAAACTTTACCTATGAAACCAACATTATCGCCAAGTTGCGATAATCCAACTATAGAGTTTGCTACAGAACCCCCAGAAACAGTTTTTTCGATTTTAAGATTAGTTAACAAACTTTTGAATTCTTTTTCATCAAAAAACAACTTCATTGTACTTTTTGTAAGATTATTTTGAACGATAAAACTGTCATCAACTTTGCAAATAACATCCACTATAGCGTTTCCAATTCCTAAAATTTTCATATTAAGCTTTTTTTGTATTAACAGGTTTTTTTCTATTTGGATAGCAAGTAGTACATATTTTACAACTTAAACCATAACAATCTCTTGCTTTACAATATTCTCTGCCATAAAAAATTATTTGTAAATGAAGTTTAGACCATGTTTTTTTAGGAAATATTCTCTTCAAATCTTTTTCAGTTTGAATTACATTTTTTCCATTGGTTAAACCCCACCGTTGTGCAAGTCTGTGAATATGTGTGTCGACAGCAAAAGCTGGATATCCAAAACCTTGAGACATTACTACACTTGCTGTTTTATGGCCTACGCCAGGTAATTTTTCAAGTTCTTCAAACGTTTTAGGCACTTTACCTTTGTGTTTAGCTAAGACTTGTTTCGACATCAAATAGATACTTTTTGCTTTAATTCTGAAAATTCCAATTTTTTGAATTAATTTTTCAATTCTTTTTCTTCCTAATTTTACAAAGTGTTCTGGTTTATAGTATTTTGGATAAATATCTTTTGTTACATTATTAACGTTTACATCAGTGCATTGTGCAGAAAGCAGTACAGAAATTAATAGTGTGAAAGTATTTTTGCTTTTTAAAGGAACAGGCGCTTTAGGGTAAATTTTATTTAGGGTTTTAATGATGATTTTTGCTTTTTGTTTTTCATTCATTATGAAAAGTTAAGCAAATCTCTCATAGAATATAAACCTGGTTTTTTTCTCATTAACCATTTAGAGGCAGTTAAAGCTCCATCTGAGTAAAGTGCTCTATCAAAAGCTTCGTGGTTTAATGTAATTATTTCTTTACCACTAGAGAATTTTACTTCGTGTTCACCAATAATTTCACCTTTCCTAATTGAGTTAAAATTAATCTTTTTTCCGTAAGGAAATGTTTTTTTATTTAAGAATTTTTTGCCAATTAGATTATATAAATTTTTATTTTTTCCATCTGCAATCCCCTTACCAAGCATCAGTGCAGTACCAGATGGATAGTCTTTTTTATGTTTGTGATGTACTTCAAATATCTTACATAAGTATTCGTCATTTAATGATTTCGATGCAATTTCAGTTAAATACATTAATAAATTTACACCTAAACTCATATTTCCAGCTTTTAAAATAGATATTTTTTTTGAATATTTCTTAATTTGATTTTCTTGGCTCCTATTAAACCCAGTAGTACCAATTACTACTTTTTTCTTAAGTTTTGATGCTATTTTTAATATTTCGAGGGTGCACTTAGGAACAGTAAAATCAATAATTACGTCAGCTTTTCTAAAAGCTTTTTCAGAATTTAACTCAGGTTTAACTCCATTAAACTTTTTATTTATTAGTCTATTTTCTGTAAGTGTAATTAGTTTAAAGTTTTTATTTTTCTTTGAAGATTTGATGAGTTGCTGACCCATCCTACCCATGCAACCCGAAATTGCTAAATTAATTTTTTTCATTTAGATAATATTAACTCTTTTTAAGAGATTAGTCTTTTAGTTTTTCCAAAAATCTTTTGCCTTTTGAAAAAATTTTCTAATACTTGGATTTGATTTATCGTTTTCAATTTCTCTAAATTGATCTAATAATTCTTTTTGTTTTTTATTTAAATATACAGGTACTTCTGTTTTTACTTGAACATATAAATCACCGAAATCACCTCTTCTCATGAATGGCATTCCTTTACCTTTTAATCTGAATTGTTTTCCATTTTGAGTACCATCAGGAATCTTTATTTTTGCTTTTCCACCATCTATCGTTGGTATTTCAATAGTTGTTCCTAAAGCAGCGTCTGCAAAAGAAAGTGGAAATTCAAAAAATAAATTTTCGTCTGATCTTTTAAACAAGTTATGTGAATTAACATTGATAAACAAATAAAGATCTCCTGTTGCTCCGCCTCTAGTTCCAGCCTCACCTTTTCCTGCTAATCTAATTCTTGTTCCATCATCAACACCTTTTGGAATTGTTACAGATATTCTTTTGGATGCTTGTTTTTTACCTTGACCATTGCAATCACTACAAGGGTTGGTAATTTCCTCACCATTTCCATTACATTGAGGACAGGTTTGTTGAACAGTAAAGAAACCTTGGTTAGACCTTATTCTTCCATTACCCCCACAGTATGAACATCTATCTGGCGAATAACCTGGTTTAGATCCGTTACCTTTACAAGTTACACATTGTTCAGATGTAGAAAATTTAATGTCTTGTTTTTTTCCGTGATAAGCCTCTTCTAGAGAAATTGATAAATCATACCTTAAATCTGAACCTCTATTATTTGATTTTCTGCTTCTCGATCTTCCACCTCCTCCAAAATCACCAAAGAAATCTTCAAAAATATCTGAAAAATCTGCACCACTAAATCCACCAAAACCCCCACCTGGTCTGCCACCACCATTTTCAAATGCAGCGTGACCAAAGTTATCGTAATTCTGTTTTTTTTCTTTGTCTGAAAGTATACCGTATGCTTCGCTAGCTTCTTTAAATTTTTCCTCTGCTTTTGAGTTCCCTGGATTTTTATCAGGATGATATTTAACGGCTAACTTTCTGTATGCAGATTTTAACTCTTCAGGGCTTGCGCTTTTATTAACGCCTAGGATATCGTAATAGTCTCTTTTAGCCATCAAATTACCCCAGACAATTAAATGTCAGTTTAAGCGCTTTTTTCTTTATTCTCGTCTTTTACTTCTTCGAAATCAGCATCAACAACATTCTCGTCTTTTTTACCTGCATCATCCCCACCATCATCTTTTCCAGACTCAGGTTTTGCACTTTGTTGTGATTTATAGATTGCTTCTCCAAGTTTCATTGAAGCTTGAACTAAAGCTTCTGTTTTTTTCTTAATATCTTCAATATCTTCACCTTTTAAAGCTTCTTTTACAGCAGAGGAAGCATTTTCGATTGCTTTTTTCTCTTCATCAGAAATCTTTGATCCATGCTCTTTTAAATTCTTTTCAGTAGAGTGAACCAGAGTATCTGCTTGGTTTCTAACATCAACAGACTCTCTTTTCTTTTTATCAGCCTCTTTATTAGCTTCTGCATCTTTAACCATTTTTTCAATTTCTTCATCACTTAGTCCACCTGAAGCTTGTATTTGAATTTTTTGTTCTTTACCGGTTCCCTTATCTTTTGCTGAAACATTTACGATACCATTAGCATCAATATCAAATGTGACTTCAATTTGAGGAACTCCTCTTGGAGCTGGTGCAATACCTACTAACTCAAAATTTCCTAAAGCTTTATTATCAGCAGCCATTTCTCTTTCACCCTGTAGAACTCTAATAGATACAGCTGGCTGATTGTCTTCTGCAGTTGAAAATACCTGACTTTTTTTCGTTGGTATTGTTGTATTTTTATCGATCAGTTTTGTGGAAACTCCACCAAGTGTTTCAATACCAAGTGATAGTGGAGTTACATCTAGTAAAAGTACATCTTTAACATCACCTTGTAAAACACCTGCCTGAATAGCAGCACCCATTGCAACTACTTCATCAGGGTTTACACTTTTGTTAGGATCTTTTCCAAAAAAGTTTTTTACCTCTTCAATTACTTTAGGCATTCTAGTCATACCACCAACCATGACTACTTCATCAATTTCACTTGCAGAAATTCCAGCATCTTTAAGAGCTGTCTTGCATGGAGGCATCGTTTTAGCAATTAAATCCTCAACTAAAGCTTCGAGTTTTGCTCTAGTCATTTTTAAATTAATATGTTTTGGACCTGTTTTATCTGCAGTAATAAATGGCAAGTTTATATCTGTTTGCTCTGCAGAAGATAATTCTATTTTTGCTTTTTCTGCAGCCTCTTTTAATCTTTGTAAAGCAAGTTTATCTGACTTAAGATCAATTCCATTATCCTTTTTAAATTCAGAAATTAAGTAATTAACAATAGCATTATCAAAATCTTCACCACCTAAAAAAGTATCACCATTAGTTGATTTAACTTCAAATACACCATCACCTAATTCTAAGATAGAAACATCAAATGTTCCTCCACCCAAGTCATATACAGCAATTTTTTTATTTTGTTTTTTATCTAAACCATAAGCTAGTGAAGCAGCTGTTGGTTCATTAATAATTCTTAAAACTTCTAGTCCAGCAATTTTTCCTGCATCTTTTGTTGCTTGTCTTTGTGCATCATTAAAGTATGCAGGAACTGTAATCACAGCTTTTGTTACAGCTTGGCCTAAATATTTTTCTGCTGTTTCTTTCATTTTTTGTAAAATGAAAGCAGATATTTGAGAAGGTGAATATTTTTCACCCTTTGCCTCTATCCAAGCATCACCTTTTTCAGAATTAACTATTTTAAAAGGTGCAGCTTCTACATCTTTTTTTACCGTTGGGTCGTCAAAATTTCTTCCGATTAATCTTTTTACCGCGAAGATAGTATTTTCTGGATTTGTAACCGCTTGTCTTTTTGCTGGTTGTCCAATTAATTTTTCGTTTTCGTCTGTAAATGCTACAACTGATGGAGTAGTTCTTGCTCCCTCAGCATTTTCTAAGACCTTAGCTTGTGTTCCTTCCATAATGGCAACACAAGAATTTGTTGTTCCTAAATCTATTCCAATAATCTTGCTCATAATATTAATGTCTCTCTTTCTTCATATAGGGTTTAAATGTGAAACTGCAAGTTGATCTCATAATTATTTATTTTCTGGATTTTCCCTATTTTCCTCAGTTTTTTCTTCTTTAATTGTAACTTTTTTTGACACTCCTACCAATGAGGGTCTAAGTAATCTGTCTTTTATAGTAAAGCCCTTTTGAATTTCCTGAATTATTGTTCCAGGTTCTTTCGTATCGTCTTCAATTTCCATCATTGCTTGATGAAAGTTTGGATCTAGTTTTTTATTAAGGCTATCAATTGGTTTAATGTTATTTTTTTCGAATATTGAGATTAGATCTTTTTTAATAATGTCTAAATGTTCTAGAGTTTTTTTTAATGCTTCAGTCTCTTTTAACTTATCGTCACTTTCAAGAACATGCTTTGACCGATCTAAGTTATCAATCAAATTTAATGCTTCTTTAGCAAAACTATAGCCACCATATTCAAAAGCATCCTCTTTTTCTTTTTCAAACCTTCTTCTTTGATTTTCCATTTCAGCAAAGGTTCTCGCCACTTTATCTTCAAGTTCAGCAATTTTTTCCTCTGGAGTTAGTTCTTTGATTTCTTCTTTGTGCTCTTGGTCTGTTTCTTGCTTATTTTCTTCGACTAAATTTTCTTCAGATTTCTCATTTTCTTTTATCGTATCTTTGTTTTGATCCGCAGAAGTGCTATTTTGGTTTTCTTCTTTTTCCATAGCTTCTTATATGGTAAGGATTTTAGTAATTTCTAGATGTCTAAACAAAAAATAAATAAATTACTCATTGGGACTAACAACAGGGGCAAACTAAGGGAAATCAAGAGTTTATTACCCAAAAAGATCAAAATACACTCTACATCTGAGTTTAAACTTAAAAGTCCATTTGAAAATGGCAAAACATTTAAAGAAAACTCATTAATTAAATCTAAATATTTTTCAAAAAAAACAGGATTGATATGCTTAGCAGATGACTCAGGTTTAGAAATCGATTTTTTGAATAAAAGTCCTGGAATTTACTCTGCAAGGTGGGCAGGAAGGTATGGAGATTTTAATAAAGCTATAAGAAGAGTTTACAGAGGACTAGATAAAAAAGATAAAAATTGGAAAAATAAAAAAATTAAAGCAAGATTTATTTGTGCTCTTTCTATATCATATTTAAACAAAAAAATTGCTTGCGTATTGGGAAAAGTAGAGGGTTATATTTCAAATGAACCAAAAGGCAAGAATGGATTTGGTTATGATCCAATTTTTATTCCTTTAAAAAAAAGAAAAACTTTTGGAGAAATGAAGCCATCTCAAAAATACAAGATGGATCATAGATACCAAGCTTTTAAAAAAATTAAAAAATTTCTATAAGTTTTTGATCCTCAATTTTATAAAAATTAAGTCTATGGTTTATTTTATTATTTTGGATATCAAAGACTCCGATTTTTCCTTTAAATGAATTTTTTTTCTTAAAAATTTTATTTAAATTTTGTGTATTTGAGTTTAGTGATAAATAATAAACCAAACCAACAAGGTCATAACTTAATAAAGACAAATGAGTAGGATCTTCGTTAAATGCGTTATAGTATTTTATTTTGTAGCTATCAAAATTTTCTTTATTTATTGATGGATAATATAAAGGCTGGATATCAGTTTCGTTTAATAAACTTTCATCAAACCATTGATTTAAAGTTATAAAATATTTGTTTTTAGGAAGTACGTCAGTGTATAAAAGTGATGTAGATACACTTTTTAGACTCTCATTAAAATCTGCAATTACTACAGCATCAAAATTTAGACCACCTAAAGTGTATCTTTTTTCAAGCCTTTTTATTTTCTTTTCTTTATTTGGTTCACTCGAATTTTTTATTCTCTTAATTTCATCTTCTAAATTTTGCTTTCTAACTCTATAGTTTGTAATTTCTTCTATTTGTTTTGTTAGCTTTGTAGGCTCTATATTATATTCATAATCTTTATAAATCTTTATTTTTGAATTTTTCATTCCTTTTTTAACTTCAAATTCATAATCTTGAATTGGTGTTAAAAAAATAGTTCTTTGTATTTGATTAGTTTCTAAAAATTTTTTTATTGTATTAAATTGTGATGTAGAGTTAATTCCTGCAGAAATTACATTTTTAGGTAGATCTAAGGTTTTATTAGTTAATGATAAAAATGTTAAATCCTTCATTTCATCTAAATAAGTCAAACTTTCATAGAATACAGGACCAATAACAATTTTTATTCCCATTTCACTTAATTCAAATGCTGATTTTAAAGTTTGATTAGCTTTAGTTGCTGTATCTTTAGGAAAGATTTCTATTAAATCGTTATCAATATCTTTAACAGCTAATTCAACTGCTTTAATGATAGAATCTCCTATCTCCTTATTATCTCCTGTCATAGGTACCAATAATCCAATTTTAATTTTTTCTTGAGCATTAACAGTTGTAAAAAAGAGTAAGTAAAAACTTAAAGAAATAAAATAAATAATTTTAATTAATTTAATCATTTTGGTGCTAGTATAATATTTTTTAAGCTAAATTATGATCATAAAACCACAATTTAAATTAAAAGAATATGAAAATGGTCTTTATTTGGTATCAACTCCTTTAGGAAATCTAAAAGATATAACTTTAAGAGCAATTGAAGTTTTACAGCAATCCGATTACATTTTATGCGAAGATACTCGAGTTTCAAAAATTCTTTTAGATAAATATCAAATTAAATCAAAATTAATTTCAAATCATAAATTTAATGAGAAAAAAAATGTAGTAAAAATTATAGAGTATCTTAAATCTGGAAAGATAATTTCTTTAATATCTGATGCAGGCACGCCAAGTATTTCTGACCCAGGTTCAATAATGGTTAATGAGTGCATTGATAAAGAGATAAGAATTTTTCCAATTCCTGGACCATCTGCTGTTGCTACGGCTGTTTCAATCAGTGGATTTTCAGATAAATTTTTGTTTTGTGGTTTTTTCCCAGACAAAAAAAAGCAATTATCTAATGAATTAAAAAGATTCTCAGAATTTGAAAATTCCTTAGTTTTTTTTATTTCCCCAAAAAAAATTAATAAAATCATACCAGAAATAAAAAAGAATTTTGCAGGAAGAAAGGTAGTTTTTTGTAGAGAAATAACAAAAATGTATGAAGAATATATTAGAAAAAATATAGATGAATTGGAACTATTTGAAAAAGAACCAAAAGGCGAGCTTACAGTTGTTATTTCCGAAAAAAAAATAAATAAAAATTTATCTGAAAAATTAACTGAATCAGATATTAATATAATTAAAAAAATGATTAATAAATTATCTACAAAAGAAATTGTTGAAATCCTAAGTAAGAAAACTAACGTGCCTAAAAAACAGATATACAATTATTGTTTAGAATTAAAAAATGAAAAATAAATTATTAATTTTAATATTCGCAAGTTTTATTTTAACGGGATGTGTTGGAGTTGGTTCGAAAGGTCTTTTTGGTACAGGTGTTTCTGTTGCGTTAGATCCCAGAACAGTAGGTACTCAAATAGATGATTCAATAATGCAAAAAATAATAAGTGCAAAAATTTTAGCTAGGGATAAAAAACATATTATTTCAGTTAAAACAAAAGTTTTGGATGGTAGAATTTTTATAACTGGAAAAGTAGATAATCCAGAAGAAAAATTGATTATAACAAAACTAGCTTGGGAGACAAAAGGTGCTCGTTCAGTTAGGAACGATATAAAAATTAAAGAGGAATTTAAATTTAAACAATCTGCTAAAGATATATTAATTACGTCTCAGCTTAGAACAGCTTTGATTTTAAATAAAAATATTAAGTCTACTAATTATCAAATCGATACATATAAAAAAAAAATTTATATTTATGGTATTTCACTTACTCTTGAGGAAAAAGATTTAGTAATTAGTGAAGCTACAGAAATTCTTGATGTAGAGGATGTAATTGCAAGTATTATTCTTGTTGAAGATTTAAGAATTCAAAGAGAATAATTATTTTTTGTAATCAATTACTTGTGAAGAATAGGCGGCAATGGATGCTAAATTAAGTATTTCCGAAGTTGATGATCTTAAGGGTGCAATTTCTATTGGAAGCCCAAGTCCAATTAATAATGGTCCAATAACTTTTGTTTCGCCAATTGTCTTTATTAACTTATATGAAATCGCAGCACTATGTTGCCCAGGCATTATTAAAATATTTGCTTTACCAACTATCTTTGCAAAAGGATAAAGTTCTTCATACTCTGGATTAAGAGCAACGTCTGGCTGCATATCCCCATCAAATTCAAAGTCTACTTTTTTTTCTTTTAATATCTCAACCGCGTTTCGAATATGTTTTGTTCTACTAGTAAGAGGTTGTCCGAATGTAGAATGAGATACAAAAGCAACTTTAGGATCAAATCCAAAAAGTCTAACTACTCTTGCTGTAGATATTGCAATTTCAGCCATTTGTTCAGATGTGGGATATTCATGGACACTTGTATCACCAACAAAAATAGTTCTGCCTTTATGAACGATCATATTTAAACCAAACATAATTTCTCCTTTTCTAACATCAACAACTTGCTTAATTTTTTCAAATGAAACACCAAATCTTCTTGTATTGCCTGTTACAGCACCGTCAGCATCGCCACACGCAACCATGCTTGCAGCCCAGACAACTCTATCATTTCTAATCATTCGGTCACAATCTCTCTCTAATAAGCCCTGTTCTCTTTGCAACTTTTCAAATAAATGTTTAACGTATCTTTTTCTTTTTTCTTCATCCTTTGAATTAACAATTTCAATATCAAAATTTTCACTATAGCCAATATTTTTAATTTGTTCTTTAATTTTACTTTCTTTACCAACCAGGATTGGAATACCTAATTTTGAATTTTTAAATGCTATAGCGGCTTTTAAAGTATTTTCATCTTCACCATCAGCAAAAACAATTTTTTTCTGATTTTTCTTAATAAATGAGTTTATACCTTGCATGATGGTTACTGTTGGGTCTAGTCTTTGTTTAAGTTGATCTTTATAGATTTCAAAATCATCTATATTTTTCCTAGCTACTCCGCTATCTATAGCTGCTTTTGCTACGGCTGATGGAATTACACTAATTAATCTTGGATCAAATGTAGATGGAATAATATAATCTTTTCCGTAATGAGGTCTTTCTCCACCCATAGCTGCAACTACTTCGTCAGGAACATCTTCTCTCGCAAGCTTAGCTATTGCATTAGCTGCAGCAACTTTCATTTCTTCATTTATCGTTTTGGATCTAACATCTAAAGCTCCTCGAAAAATATAAGGAAATCCAATTAAATTATTTACTTGATTGGGGTAATCTGATCTCCCTGTTGCAACAATTGCATCATTTCTTACCTCACTAATTTCTTCTGGAGTAATTTCTGGATCAGGATTAGCACAAGCAAATATAATTGGATTTTTTGCCATAGATTTAACCATCTCTTTTTTTAGAATACCTTTTGCAGACAATCCCAAAAAAACATCTGTTCCTTTAATAGCATCCTTTAAAGTTCTATGTTTAGTTTTAACTGCATATCTGGATTTCCATTGATCAATTCCATCAGTTCTTCCCTCATAAATAACGCCCTTTCTGTCTAGCATTATTATATTTTCAGACTTTACTCCTGAGTTTTTAAACAACTCAGTACAAGCCTGTGCTGAAGCTCCAGCACCATTAACTACAACTTTAATTTTTTTTATTGATTTACCAGAAATATCTAAAGCATTAATTAATGCTGCGGTTGTTATAATTGCTGTTCCATGTTGATCATCATGAAAAACTGGGATATCTAAAATTTCTTTTAATTTCTGTTCTATTATAAAACAATCTGGAGCAGCTATGTCTTCTAAATTTATTCCACCAAAGCTAGGTGCAAAATTTTTAATTGAGTTTATGATTTCGTCTGCATCTTTACAATCAATCTCTAAATCAATGGAATCGATATCTGCAAATCTTTTAAATAATACAGCCTTTCCTTCCATTACTGGCTTTGATGCAAGAGCACCTAAATTTCCCATTCCTAATATTGCTGAACCATTACTAATTACAGCAACAAGGTTTCCTTTACTTGTGTAATCATATGCTGCTTCTGGGTTTTCACTTATCTTTTTTACTGGGGCAGCAACTCCTGGAGAATATGCTAAAGCAAGATCACGCTTAGTTGTCATATTTTTTGAAGAAATAATCTCAATCTTGCCTGGTTTCTTGTCTTTATGAAAATCTAAAGCTTCTTTATCTGTGTAATGATCGATTTTTGTTTTTTTCATTTCTGATAACAATAAGTGTACAATTGGGGTAAAATTAAGACTAATATGATTTATGAACTTACTTAAGTCAACAGGCACATTCGGTTTTTATACTATCATTAGTAGATTACTTGGTTATTTAAGAGATATTTTAATAGCAATTTTTCTAGGAACAGGGATGTTGGCGGATGCATTTTTTGTAGCATTTAGAATTCCAAATACTTTTAGAAGATTGTTTGCCGAAGGTACTTTTAATGCTGCATTTGTTCCAAGTTATTCATCAGAAATTACTAAGGGAAAAAAACAATCAAACAAATTTGCTAATCATATTTTTAATCTTCTTTTTTTAGGGTTGTTATTTTTAACAATAATAATTGAAATTTTTATGCCTGCATTTGTTTCAATTATCGCTCCAGGATTTGTGGGTGATTTAGAAAAAATGGAAGTAGCTATAAATTTAACAAGAATTACTTTTCCCTTTTTATTTTTTATTTGTATAGCTTCATTTTTTTCTGCAATTTTAAATTCACATAATAAGTTTGCAGCTGCAGCTGCGGCCCCAATAATTTTGAATATTGTTTTAATTTTGGTCTTAATTTTTTCTAGGTCTTTAGGTGACCAGTTAGTTTATTATTTATCTTATGGAGTTTCTTTAGCTGGTTTCCTACAGTTAATATTTTTATACAAATACGCTTCTAAATATTACTCACTTAAATTTAATTTCAATTTAAGAGTCAGCAACAAAGTTAAGTTTTTTTTTAAAAAACTTTTGCCAAGTATTTTTTCCTCTGGAGTAACTCAAATTAATATCTTAATTGGAACAATAATCGCATCTTTTCAAGCAAGTGCTGTTTCTTATTTATATTATGCAGATAGAATTTATCAAATTAACCTAGCTATAGCTGGTATTGCAATTGGTGTTGTTATACTCCCACAACTTTCAAAACATGTTCAATCTGGAAAAAAAAATAAGATTTTGTTTATACAAAATAAAGCCCTTGAATTAAGTTTATTTTTAAGTCTTCCAGCAACTATTGCTCTAATCATAGGATCGGAACAAATTATTTCAGCTTTATTTGGCTATGGATCTTACAATGAAAATTCGGTGAGCAACTCAAGCTTAGCTTTATATTATTTTGCTTTAGGTCTGCCTGCTTTTGCATTAATAAAAGTTTTTTCAAGTTTTTTCTTTGCAAACCATGATACCAAAACTCCATTTTATATTTCTTTGATCTCAGTTTTGATTAATATTTTTATCAGTTTGTATTATTTTAGTGAAATTGGTTTTATAATAATTCCAATAGCCACATCTATTTCATCTTGGTTTAATTCAATATTATTATTTCTATTCTTAAAAAATCGACAATTATTTTATTTTAATAAAATATTTTTTATTAAATTTATTAAAATAATTTTTGCATCAATTATGATGGGTTTATTTTTTAACTTTATGTTAAATTTTTTCCAAAACGAATTAGCATTTAATCAATCAATTAAATCTTTTTATTTAGTTTTATCTGTTATATTAGGATTATCTTTTTATTTAATTGTATGTTATTTCATCAAAGCTTTTCAAATGAATGATATTAAATTAAAGTATTAATTTTATGGGTAAAAAAATATTTTCTGGTGTACAACCCACAGGTAATCTTCATTTAGGAAATTACTTAGGAGCTATAAAGAATTTTGTAGATTTAAATAATGATAATGATAACAAATGTATTTTTTGTGTAGTTGATTTACATGCAATCACAGTTAAGCAAGATCCTAAAGAATTAAAAAATAATATTAGAGAAACTGTTGCTACTTTTATTGCAAGTGGAATAGACCCAAAGAAAAGTATAATTTTCAATCAATCTAATGTAGCTGCTCATTCTGAAGGAGCATGGATATTAAGCTGTGTTGCTAGAATGGGTTGGTTAAATAGAATGACCCAATTTAAAGAGAAAGCTGGTAAAGACAAAGAGAAAGCTAGTATTGGATTATATTCATATCCAGTTTTAATGGCGGCAGATATTCTCTTATATGACGCCACCCATGTTCCTGTAGGTGATGATCAAAAACAACATTTGGAATTATGTAGGGATATAGCTCAAAAATTTAATAACGATTTTGAAGTAGAAAATTTTCTTCAAGTTCCTGAACCTTTAATTCAAAAAGAATTTTCAAGAATAATGAGTTTA
>QCDC01000009.1 GCA_003278805.1 Pelagibacteraceae bacterium AG-349-L17
TTATGGTTTAGCTGCATATTTATTTACAGTTATAAAACCTAATAAAAATTTGAGTTCATTTTTTCTTTTTTCTTTGATATTTGGAATAGTAGAATTTCTACGAGGATCAATACTAACCGGTTTTCCTTGGAATTTAATTGCTTATAGTTTCTCAAATCAAATAGAAATTTTAAATATTACGTCAATAATAGGTACTTACAGCTTTAATCTTTTCTGTATTTCATTATTTACAAGTCCATCAATATTTATTTTAAGAGAAAATAAAAAAGATATTAGTGTTTGTGTTGCGTTTCTAATTACAACAATGTCATTTTATGTACTTGGTTCACAAAATTTAGAAAAATTTAACAATCAAAAAGTAAAAAATCTTGACTATAAACTAAGAATTTTGAGCACAAATATAGGTATTGATAGATTTTATAATAATATTGATCCAATATCTGCAATAGAAGAGTTAATTGAAATCAGCTCTCCTAAAAAAAATGAAAAAATAATCTTTATTTGGCCCGAAGGTATTATTCCAGGTATTTCACAAGATAAACTAAAAGAATACAAATGGTTATTTGAGAATAAATTCAACGAAAATCATTTATTGGCAATTGGAATTAATAGCAAAGAAGATAAAAACAAGACTGTAAAATATTTTAATTCATTATCTATTTTTGACCATGACCTCAATGTAATAAATTCATATAAAAAAATTAATCTTGTCCCTTTTGGAGAATTTTTACCTTTTGAAAAATTATTAAAAAGTATTGGCTTTAAAACAATTACTAATGACTACCAATCATATTCAAAAGGTGAAGAAAGAAAAATAATTGATCTGAAATATAATAATTTATCGGTGAAAATATTGACCCTTATTTGTTATGAGATAATTTATTCAGGTAAAATTTTCTCAAACAGTAACTTTGATTATATTGTAAATATTTCTGAAGATGGTTGGTTTGGTAAATCTATTGGTCCAGAGCAACATTTCACTCATAGTATTTTTAGAGCTATAGAGAGTGGGAAATATGTTTTGAGGTCTGCAAATAATGGTATATCAGCAATTATCAATCCAATGGGAGTTATTGAGAAAAAAATTGATATTAATAATTCAGGTTATATAGATTTAAGTAATTCAAGAAAAATAGAGATGACTCTATTTGCTAAATTTGGAAATAAAATTTTTGGATTAATGATTTTATTGTATATTTTTTTAATATTTTCATTTAATAAGCTTAGACATGAGTAACTTGAAAAATTACCTTTTTACTAGCGAGTCCGTTTCAGAAGGCCATCCAGATAAAGTATCTGACAGGATTTCAGATATGGTTGTTGATAGTTTTATTTCTGGAGATCCATACTCTAGAGTTGCTTGTGAAACACTAACAACTACAAATAAAGTAGTTTTAGCTGGTGAAGTAAGGGGACCAGAAATTAAAAAAGATGAATTAGTTGAAAAAGTAAGAAATTGTATAAAAGATATTGGTTATGACCAAGAAGGATTTACTTGGAAAGAAGCTACAAAAATTGAAAGTCATTTACATTCCCAATCAGCTGATATTGCTATGGGCGTAGACTCTTCTGGTAACAAAGATGAAGGAGCTGGAGATCAAGGTATAATGTTTGGATACGCATGTAATGAAACAGATGTTTTAATGCCAGCACCAATACATTATTCTCATAAAATTTTAAGATTAATGGCAGAAGATAGAAAATCTGGAAAATTAAAAAATATTGAACCTGATTCAAAAAGCCAGGTAACATTTGAATATATTGATGGAAAACCTTCTAAGGTAAAATCTGTAGTAATATCTTCACAACATTCTCCAGATGTTAATCAGTCACAAGTCAGAGATTTACTCAGACCTTATATGTTAAAGTCTATTCCTGAAAATTTTCTTAATGGTTTTAATGAGGATGAGTTTTATGTAAATCCTACAGGAAACTTTGTAATTGGTGGCCCAGATGGAGATTGTGGTTTGACAGGTAGAAAAATTATTGTTGATACTTATGGTGGAGCCGCACCTCATGGTGGTGGTGCTTTTTCAGGAAAAGATCCAACAAAAGTTGACAGATCAGCGGCTTATGCGGCAAGATATATTGCTAAAAATGTTGTTGGTTCTAAAATTTCTGAAAAGTGTTTAATTCAGTTAGCTTATGCAATTGGCGTATCAAAACCATTATCTATTTATGTCGATTTATTTGATAACGATCTAGATAAAAATAAATTTGTTGTAGAAAAGATTAAAGAAAATTTCGATTTGAGCCCTAGAGGTATCAGAGAAATGTTAAATTTAAATAAACCAATATATGAAAAAACAGCCGCCTATGGTCATTTTGGTAGAGCACCTGAAGAAAATGGTTCATTCTCATGGGAAAAAACTGATAAAACTAAGGTTTTTTCTAAATAGTTTCTGTTGAATTAAAAAAAAACTTTACTATATTGCAACTACATTATTGAACTTTACAAAATGGGCATTAGCCCATTTTTTTTTGGAGCAATCAAAATTATGTTAAATAAAAGAGCAGATAAACTTGAATTATTGAGAATTGCTGAAGCTGTAGCTTTAGAAAAATCAATTGATAAAGAACTAATTATAAGTTCTATGGAAACTGGTATTGCTAAAGCTGCAAAATCAAAATTTGGACAGGAAAATGAAATTAAAGTTTCTATAAATAGAGACAATGGAGATATTGAGCTTTTTAGAAAATTGATAATTGCTGAAAATCCTGAAAATGCAAATACAGAGATTAAATTGGAAGATGCAATTAATTTAAATGAATTAAATAAAGATAAGTCTATTGGTGACGAAGTATTACAGCCACTTCCTTCATTTGATTTTGGAAGAATAGCTGCGCAAACTGCAAAGCAGGTGATTAGTTTTAATGTAAGAGAAGCTGAAAGAGAAAGACAATTTAATGATTTTATTGATAAGAAAGACACTATTTTAAGTGGAATTGTAAAGAGATTAGAATTTGGAAATGTAATTGTTGATTTAGGAAGAACTGAAGCAATAATTCAAAAGAATGAATTAATACCTCGTGAAAATATTAAAGCAGGTGATCGTATAAAAGCATATTGTTATGATGTTAGAAGAGAACCTAGGGGGCAACAAATATTTCTATCTAGAGCCCATCCTAAATTTATGGAAAAGCTTTTTGTTCAAGAGGTTCCCGAAATTTATGATGGACTAATAGAAATTAAATCTTCTTCAAGAGATCCTGGGAGTAGAGCCAAAATATGTGTTAAAGCAGTTGATACATCTCTAGATCCAGTAGGTGCTTGTGTAGGTATGAGAGGGTCAAGAGTTCAAGCTGTTGTAAATGAACTTCAAGGAGAGAAAATTGATATAGTTAATTGGTCAGAAGACCCTGCTATTTTGGTTTCAAATGCGTTATCCCCTGCTGAAGTACAAAGAGTTAACGTTGATAGTGAAAGAAAAAAACTTGATGTAATTCTTACCGAGGAAAATTTAAGCAAAGCAATTGGGAGAAGAGGTCAAAATGTAAGACTTGCGACAAAACTCTTAAATTATGAAATTAATATAATGACAGATGCAGAGGACTCTGAACGAAGACAATTAGAATTTAAAGAAAAAACAGAGAACTTTGTAAAAAATTTAGAGTTAGATGAAACGTTGGGTCAGTTACTTGTTGCTGAAGGTTTTTCAACTATTGATGACATTAAGGATAGTTCAGTTGAAAATTTAATGAAGATCGAAGGTATAGAAGAAGATACTGCCAAAGCATTGATAGAAAGAGCTAAAGAGTTTCATGAAAAGGATCAAGAGGATATTTCTCAGAGAATTAAAGAATTAGGTCTGGAAGATGACTTGATTAATTTAAAGGGATTAACACCAGGAATGTTAGTCACACTTGGTGAACAGAAAATTTCAAGTTTAGAAGATTTTGCAGACTTAGCATCTGATGAGTTAACAGGCGGTTATGACGTGGTTAAAGGTGAGAGAGTGAAAATCCAAGGTTATCTGGAAGATTTTGCTTTATCTAAAGAAGAAGCGGATGAACTAATTATGTCTGCTAGAAACATTGTTTATAAAGATTGAGTGATGAGGTATGGAAAAAAAAACAAAATTAACAATTTCAGGTTCAGCCAAAAAATCAATCAAGAACATTGAGATTGCTAAATCACAAGGAAAAAATTCTGTAGTAATTGAAAAACAAACTGGAAAATTCTCTACTAAAGGTGGATCATTTAGATCTACTACAAATAAGCCAAAAACAAATTCAACTTTCAATAGAGGAACACCACCAAAACCTTCGTTTAATCCTAAATCACCCCCTATAACAAACGATTTTGAAAAGAGAAAACTAGCAGAGCAAAGAGCTACTAAACGACTTAAAGGAGATAGTGAAAACAAAGATAGAAAAACTTTAAAAGCAGGAACAAAGAAGAGAGAGTTAAAGTTAACTGTATCAAGAGCACTAAGTGATGAGATTGATGCGAAACAAAGAAGTTTAGCATCAGTAAAGAGAGCAAGACAAAAAGAAATTAAAAATGCTACAAAAGATGATTCTCAAGAAAATTTAAAACCGATTAAAAGAGACGTAAATATTCCTGAAGCAATCACGGTAAGAGAACTTGCAAATAGAATGGCCGAACAATCAAGCAATGTAATTAAGCATTTATTTGGCATGGGTGTTACTGTGACCATTAATCAAACATTAGCTGCTGATACTGCAGAATATTTAGTTAAAGAATTTGGTCATAATCCAATTAGGGAAGAGAAAGCAGAAGAAATAATTCAAAAAATAAAAGCATCAAGAACAGAAAATTTAAAAAATCGACCGCCAATAGTTACTGTAATGGGTCATGTCGATCATGGCAAAACATCAGTACTAGATGTGCTCAGAAGCGCAAATGTAGTTTCAGGAGAATTTGGAGGAATAACTCAACATATTGGAGCTTATCAAATTGAAAGCCAAAATAATAAATTAACATTTATAGATACTCCGGGTCATGCTGCATTTACAGAAATGAGAGCAAGAGGATCAAAATTAACTGATGTGGTTGTATTAGTAGTAGCTGCAGATGATGGAGTTAAACCTCAAACAGTTGAGTCTATTAAACATGCTAAAGCTGCAAATGTTCCAATAGTTGTGGCGATAAATAAATGTGATCTACCAGAGGCAGATCCACAAAAGATTAAAAACCAATTATTAGAACATGAATTAATCGCTGAAGATTTATCTGGTGATACTTTAATGGTTGAAATCTCAACTAAAACAAAACAAAACTTAGATAAACTAGTTGAGTCTGTAATTCTTCAAGCTGAGATTTTAGATCTCAAAACAGATTATGAATCTAAGGCTACAGGTATAGTTCTAGAGTCTAAAATTGATATCGGTAGAGGCCCAGTTGCAAATATAATTGTAACATCAGGAACACTTAAGAGAGGTGATTTTTTTGTAAGTGGTTTAAAATGGGGAAAAGTTAGAGCTATTATAAATGACAAAGGACAAAACATTAATGAAGCATTACCTTCAACACCTGCTGAGATTTTAGGTATAAATGGTGCAGCAAAGGCTGGAGATGATTTTATTGTGCTTGATACAGAAAAAGAAGCCAAGACACTGAGTGAAAATAGAGCTCAAGAGAGTAAGGATGGAAAAAATCCACTGACTTTTGCAACTCAAGACTCCGCCTTTTCTGATCAATCTACGGAAGAATTAAATTTGATAATTAAATCTGACGTGCATGGATCATCTGAAGCAATTAAAAATGCAATTAGTCAAATCAAACACGATGAAGTTAAACCCAAAATTATTCTAGCAGATATTGGAATGGTAACAGAAACAGACGTTACATTAGCTAAAGCTTCAAATGCAATACTGATAGCTTTCAATGTTAAACCAAGTAAAGAAGCAAAAAAGCTTGCTGAAAATGAGAAGATAAAAATATCTTCATACAACATTATTTATGAAGTTCTAGATTACATAAAACAAAGAATGTCGGGATTATTGGCGCCCGATGTACAAGAAAAAATTACTGGTAGTGCACAAATTTTAGAAATATTTAAAGTTTCGGGTGCAGGTAAAGTTGCTGGTTCAAAAGTAACTGAAGGAGAAATTAATAGTACTTCTGATGTAAGAATAATTAGAGACGGTGCTATTATTTATACTGGAAAAGTCTCAACAATATTTAGAGAAAAAAACCAGGTAAAACAGGTAAGTGATGGTCAAGAATGCGGAATTACGGTTAAAGATTATATGGATTTCCAAAAAAATGACACAATAGAGGCTTTTAGTGTTACATCTACTGAGAGGTCAATTTAATGGCAGATAGAATAGGAAAACCAGTATCTCAAAGACAGCTTAGGGTCGGAGAAATGATTAAGCAGTCTTTAAGCATGATTTTTATAAGAAATGAGGCTAAGGTGCCCAACTTAGAAACAAATACAATAACGGTTACTGAGGTTAAAATGAGTCCTGATTTAAAAATTGCTAAAGCATATGTTCTTCCATTAGGTGGAAAAGATGCAGAGGAGACAATTAATGTTTTAAAGGAATACTCATTTTTAATTAGAAAAATTTTATCACAAAAAGTGGTTATGAAATTTTTACCAAAATTACTTTTTAGAAAAGACGAATCTTTTGAGTATGCGGAAAAAATAGAAAACTTAATAAAACAAACAAATAAATAGGAAGAAAGAGGCATGAACAAAAAGGCACAAGAACTCGCAATGCATGATAAAGATACTGGATCTTCAGAGATACAGATCGCTTTGTTAACTGAGAAAATTGAAGCTCTCTCCAAGCATATTAAGCAATTCAAAAAGGACAAACATTCATCTGTTGGATTGTTGAGAGCGGTGAATAGAAGAAAGAAATTGTTAGAATACCTAAAGAAAAATAAAATGGATTCTTACAAAAATGTACTGTCAAAATTGAATTTAAGAAAATAGAAGTCAAGATAGATAGAACAGAATGGAACGAAAAGAACGAAACGAAATGGAAATGAAATGTTTAAAGTATACAAGAAGGAAATTGAAGTAGCAGGAAAGAGGATAAGTTTAGAAACAGGTAAAGTAGCAAGACAGGCAGACGGTGCAATAATCGCAACATGTGGAGAGACAGTCGTACTAGCAACAGTAGTAGGAGCAAAAAAAGTTAATCCTGATATGGATTACTTTCCGTTATCTGTAAATTACCAAGAAAAATATTATGCAGCTGGAAAAATTCCAGGTGGGTATTTTAAAAGAGAAGCAAGACCAACTGAAAGTGAAACATTAATCTCTAGATTAATTGATAGACCAATCAGACCATTGTTTCCTGATGAATTTAAAAATGAAGTACAGTTATTACCAACAGTAATTTCATACGATAAAGAAAATGAACCAGATATTTTGTCAATTACTGCATCTTCAGCAGCTTTAGCTATATCAGGAATGCCATTTATGGGTCCTGTAGGTGCTTCAAGAGTTGGTTTTGTAGATGGAAAATATGTTTTAAACCCTTCTAAAGCAGAATTAGAAAAATCAAAATTAGATCTAGTTGTAGCAGGTACAAAAGATGCTGTGCTTATGGTTGAGTCTGAAGCAAGTGGTTTAACAGAAGAAGAAATGTTAAATGCAGTTAAATTTGGTCACGAAGGTTTTGTTCCAGTGATTGAAATGATTGAGGAACTTGCAAAAGAATGTAGAAAACCTGAGTGGACTGTTGAAAAGAAAGATCTATCTGAAGTTAAGAAAAAATTAGAAGAAACTTTTACAGAAGATCTAAAGAAAGCTTTTGCAACAAGAGACAAACAAGAAAGATCAAATCAGATTTCAGAGATTACTGATAAAGCTAAAAAGCTTTATGAGGAAAATGAAAACTACACTGATCTTGATGTTAACAGTCAGTTAAAAAATCTTGAAAAATCGATTGTTAGAACAGATATTCTAAAAAATAAAAATAGAATTGATGGTCGAGGTTTATCAGATGTAAGACCTATCGAATGTGAAGTGGGTGTTTTGCCAAGAGCACATGGTTCTGCATTATTTACTAGAGGAGAAACCCAAGCAATTGTTGTAGCAACTTTAGGAACATCTGATGATGAGCAAAGAATTGAAAGTTTAGATGGATTACAAAGAGAGCGATTTATGCTTCACTATAATTTTCCTCCTTTTTCAGTTGGAGAAACTGGAAGAATTGGAACAGGTAGAAGAGAAATTGGTCATGGTAAATTAGCTTGGAGAGCGATTAACTCTTCTCTGCCATCAAAAGAGGCGTTTCCATATACTTTTAGAGTAGTTTCAGAGATTACTGAATCTAACGGCTCTTCTTCAATGGCTACCGTTTGCGGAACATCGCTAGCATTAATGGATGCAGGGGTTCCAATTAAAGAGCCAGTTGCTGGTATTGCAATGGGATTAATTAAAGAAGGTGATGATTTTAGCGTCCTTTCAGACATACTAGGTGATGAAGATCATCTTGGTGACATGGACTTTAAAGTTGCTGGAACTAAAAATGGAATTACATCTCTTCAAATGGACATTAAAATTACAGGTATTACTTTCGAAATTATGGAGCAGGCATTGAGCCAAGCTAAAAACGGAAGAGTTCATATCTTAGGAGAAATGAACAAAGCATTGTCAGCTTCAAGATCTGACGTTGGAAAACACACTCCAAAAATGGAACAAGTTAATGTTGATAAAAAAGACATTGCCGCTGTCATTGGAAAAGGGGGCGCAACGATTAGAGAGATAGTTGAAAAGTCAGGTGCGAAAGTAGATGTGAATGATGAAGGTGTAGTTACAGTTGCTGCCCCAGATGAAAAATCTAGAAACATTGCAATGCAAATGATTAAAGACATCACTGCAAAAGCTGAATTAAACAAAATTTATTCTGGTAAAGTAATGAAGATTATGGAGTTTGGCGCATTTGTTAATTTCTTAGGAAAACAAGATGGACTTGTTCATATTTCAGAACTTGCAGACAAGAGAGTTGCCAAAGTTACAGATGTTGTGAAAGAGGGTGATGAGGTAAAAGTTAAAGTAATTGGCTTTGACAGAGGCAAGGTTAAGCTATCCATTAAACAAGCATTAGCTGAATAATAATTGTAAGGGCTTACTGAGCCCTTTATTAATCAATTTTATGAAAAAGTTAAGTTGGTATTATAAATTATTTATTTTTAAATTAAGAAAAAAGAAAAATTTAGACACTCTTTTATTAAATAAAAAGAAATCCTTAAATGAAGTTTTTAATTTCTTTGGTACTGACAAAGGTATTAATGTAAAAAATCCATATAGTACAATTTCAAAAAAAAAAATAGGACATGGATTTGGAAAATTTTATGAAAAATACTTTTATAGATTTAAGAATGATAATTTCAATTTTTTAGAAATTGGAACTTGGAAAGGTGCATCCTTAGCTTCTTTTCATTTTTACTTTAAAAAAGCTTTTATTTATGGGATTGATAGAAATTTCAAAAATAATTATTCGTCTAAAAGATTAGAATTCATTTATTGTAACACAACTAGTTTTTCTGATTTAGTCAATTTAAAGAAAAAATTTAAGAAAAAAAAATTTAAAATAATCATTGATGATGGTTCACATTTGTTGAATGATATTATCAGTAATTTAAAATTTTTTTTTAAGTTATTAGATAAAGGAGGATATTATGTAATCGAAGATTTTAATCATCCAAAATATTTTAATTACTTGAACGATTCAAATAATAAGGAGTTATTAGTTGATGTAATAGTTAAAAATTTAAAAAAAAAAAAATTTTTTAAGTCAAAAATTCTCGGTCTAAAAGATCAAAAATATCTTTTTAGAAATATAAAAAAAATAAATTTACACAAAGGCAGTATGGTTAGTTCAAAAAAAAATATATCAGATATATTATTTATAGAAAAGGTTTGATGTAATTCTACTTACTTTTAGGTAATATTCTTAGGATCTGGCATTCCAACTTTGTTGTATCCAGCATCTACGTAGTGAATCTCACCAGTAACTCCATTTGCAAGTTCACTCAATAGATATAATGCTGAGTTTCCAACATCATGGATATCTACATTTCTTTTTAGGAAAGAATGGTCTTCATTCCATTTATATAGAAATTTTGCATCTCCAATTGCAGAAGCAGCTAAGGTTTTGATAGGTCCGGCACTAATTGCATTAACTCTCATACCTTTAGCTCCTAAATCTCTGGCTAAATACTTAACACTAGCTTCAAGTGCTGATTTACAAATACCCATTACATTATAATTTGGAATTGCTTTAGTAGACTCGTAAGTTAAGGTGAGCAAGCTTCCACCTTGCTTCATTACTTTTGAAGCTTCTTTAGCTACCTCTGTAAATGAAAAACAAGAAATTAGCATGCTTCTTAAAAAATTTTCTCTTGTCGTATTTAAATACTCACCTGATAATTCTGATTTATCAGAAAAAGCAACCGCATGAACTACAAAATCAATTTCACCCCATTGGGATTTGATATCCTCAAATAATTTTACAACTTCTTCTTTTTTTTCAACATCACAACTAAATGTAACATTTGAATTTAATTTTTCTGCTAAAGGAACTACTCTTTTTTTTAAAGCCTCACCCAAATATGTAAATGCTAGTTCAGACCCAGCCTCTGCAAGTTTTTGAGAAATACCCCAAGCAATAGATCTTTCATTGGCAACACCCATGATTAATCCTTTTTTACCTTTCATCAAACTCATAAACTAAACCTTTTCAAAAATTAAAGCTGCATTAGTTCCACCAAAGCCAAAGCTATTTGACATTACTGTATTTAATGTTGCTCCCGTTTCAGTTTTCGCAACAATTGGAAATTTTTTAGCATCATCATCCATGTCTGTAATATTTGCTGATCCTGTTATGAAATTATTTTTCATCATTATCAAACAATAGATTGCTTCATGCACTGAAGCAGCCCCTAAAGGATGACCTGATAAAGATTTTGTTGAACTTATTTTTGGAATATCTTCTCCAAAAGTTTCCTTAATAGCATTAAGCTCAGTTATATCTCCAACTGGAGTAGATGTTCCATGAGTATTAATATAATCAATTTTATTTTTAGCAGTTGCCATTGCCATTTTCATACATCTAACAGCACCCTCACCCGATGGCGCTACCATGTCGTATCCATCCGAAGTTGCTCCATAACCAGTTAATTCTGAGTATATTTTAGCTCCTCTTGCTTTAGCATGTTCGTATTCTTCAAGTACTAATACGCCTGCACCACCTGCAATTACAAACCCATCTCTAGTTTTGTCATAAGCTCTAGACGCAGATTGAGGAGTATCATTATATTTTGATGATAAAGCTGTCATAGCATCAAACATTGCTGTCATTGCCCAATGAATTTCTTCACTTCCACCTGCAAAAACAATATCCTGTTTGCCCATTTGAATTAATTCCATAGAATTTCCTATGCAGTGTCCACTAGTTGCACATGCAGAACTCATTGTGTAGTTAGTTCCTTTAATTTTAAATGGTACTGCAAGTGTTGCTGAGGCAGTACTGGCCATTGTTCTTGGAACAATAAAGGGCCCCATTAGTTTTGGAGTTTTAGCTCTTGTTTTGTCTGCTGCAAGTATTACATTTTCAATTGATGGTCCACCGGAACCCATTACAATCCCAGTTTTAAAATTGCTCACTTCACTTTCTTCTAATCCAGAATCCTTAATTGCTTCTTTCATTGCAATATAATTATAAGCTGATCCTGAACCCATAAATCTAATTGTTTTTCTATCAATATGATCCTCTAGTTTAATATTTGGTTTACCATGAACATGGCTTTTTAAATTATGCTCTTTGTACTCCTCTGCAAAAGAAATTCCTGATTTTGAATTTAATAAAGATTGATGAACCTCTTCTTGATTATTACCTAGACAAGAAACTACTCCTAAACCGGTGATAACTACTCTTCTCATTATTTAAATAAACCTACCTTTAAACTTTCTGCCGAATATATTTTTTTATTATCTGCAAGAACAATCCCATTTGCAAGCCCAACAGTTGTTCCTCCAGGAGACATAATTTTTTTCATATCTATTTCATATCTTACATTTTTTACACTCTGTAAAACTTCACCTGTAAATTTCACAGTACCCACTCCCAAAGCTCTTCCTTTTCCAGGATTTCCTAGCCAACCTAGAAAAAACCCTACCAGTTGCCACATAGCATCCAAACCTAAGCACCCTGGCATAACGGGATCTTTTTTAAAATGACAATCAAAAAACCAAAGATCATCTTTAATATCTAATTCAGCTTTTAAAGAGCCTTTATTAAATGCTCCATTATTTTCATTTATTTCCGTTATTCTGTCAAACATAAGCATTGGCGGGAGAGGCAATTTTGCATTACCAGGACCAAAAAGATTACCATTTCCACAGGTTATTAGATCATCATAAGAGTATGAGTTTTTTTTCATAATTCGAGCACCCTTAATACTTGATTTAATCTTAATATAATATAATAAAACAGTATATTTTTATTCATACTTTAGAATAATTATAAAAAACAATGGCAAAAAACTGCAATTTTATTGAAAAATTAAGAGAAGTTGGGCTTAGACCAACTAAGCAAAGAATAAAAATGTGTGAAGTTTTGTATAATAGAGAAAAAACTTTCCATTTCACAATTAACGATCTTGTTAAAATGATATCTGAAAAAATGAACGAAAAAATATCTCTAGCTACAGTTTATAACACAGTTCATGCATTTGAAAAAAAAGGATATTTAAAAGAAATATCAATCGATAGTCACAAAAGTTATTTTGACACGAACACTTCAGCACATCATCATTTTTTTGATGAAGATACTCATGAGCTAATTGATTGTAATGAGAGTGATATAGACAAAATAAATATTAAAAAAAATATTACAGGAAAAAAAATAAATTCTGTTGAAGTGTTGGTTAGAGTTGCGAGTGATAATCAAACTCAAAAATAATTTAATTAAATCATACACTTAAAATCTACATTATAATAATTCTAAACTATTGACATACTATCAATATGCATTATATGATCTATTAATCATTAAAAAGGAGAAAAAATGTCTTTAAAAGGAAGTAAAACAGAAGAAAATTTAAAAGAAGCTTTTGCTGGTGAAAGTCAAGCAAACAGAAGGTATCTATATTTTGCACAAAAAGCTGACATAGAAGGTTACAATGATGTAGCTGCAGTTTTTAGATCAACAGCCGAAGGTGAAACTGGTCACGCACATGGTCATTTAGAGTATCTAGAAGAAGTAGGTGATCCAGGAACTGGCATGCCAATTGGTGAAACAAAAGCAAACTTGGCTTCGGCAGTACAGGGCGAAACTCATGAGTATACTGATATGTACCCTGGTATGGCTAAAACAGCTAGAGAAGAAGGCTTTGAAGAAATTGCTGACTGGTTTGAAACTTTAGCTAAAGCTGAAAAATCACACGCTGGTAAATTTCAAAAAACTTTAGAATCTATTAGCTAATCAAATTTCTTAGTGGGCGTTAGTAGCCCACTAAAATAATTCAAATTTCAAATAACTAAATTATATGAGTAAAGAAGGAAGTTTAGGTGCACCTATAAGACACCCTATAAATTTTGAGCATCCTGATTTTTTAAATGCTGAAAAATTAGATGCTGAAATGAGAAGAGTGTTTGATATTTGTCATGGATGTCGAAGATGCTTTAATCTCTGTGATTCATTTCCGAAGCTATTCGACATGATTGATGAGTCTAAAAATGAGGATATTGAGAGTTTATCTAGCGACCAATTTGCTCCAGTTGTTGATGCATGTACTTTGTGTGATATGTGTTTTATGACTAAATGCCCATATGTTCCACCCCACGATTTTGATCTAGATTTTCCACATTTGATGCTGCGATATAGGACAGCTCAAAAAAAATTAGGTAAATTACCAAGCGTACCAACACAATTAGCCCAAATAGACCGAAACGCTAAAATTGGTGTCATGTTCTCTAAAATAGTTAACTGGGCATCAAATATTAAAAATAAATTAATTAGAAAAATCTTAGAATTAATTACTGGAATAGATAAAAGAGTTCAGTTACCAAAATATAACTCAGAAACTTTTTCTAATTTTTTCAAAAAAAATAGAGATAAGATAAATTATCAAACATCTTCTAAAGATAGAAAAGTTGTTATTTATTCAACTTGTTTTGTAAATTTTAACAAAAAAAATACAGGTGTTGCCGCTTTAAAAGTTTTGAAAAAAAATGGTGTAGAAGTTCAGGAAGCTTACCCTGGTTGTTGTGGGATGCCATTCCTAGAGCAAGCTGATCTGCCAAAAGTTGTTGAACAAGCAAAAAAAGTTTCTAAGGATTTAGTCGAATGGATTGATAAAGGATATAAAGTAGTAACCTTAACAGCTAGTTGTGGGTTGATGTTAAAATTTGAATGGCCCTTGTTATTACCAAACGAAGAAAAAATAAAAAAATTATCTGCAAATGTTATGGATATTGATGAGTATGTTGTGGATATTGCAAACAATGAGGGATTAGCAGAAGGATTAAATGAGATTGACGGGGGAGTAACCGTGCATCATGCTTGTCATGCTAGGGCACAAAACATGGGTATCAAAGCAAGAGATATGTTAAAACTAATACCAAACGTTAAAATTGATGTAGTTGAAAGATGTGCAGGTCATGGTGGAACTTTTGGAGTAATGAAAGAAACTCATGATTTAGCAAATAAAGTTGGAAGACCTACAGCTAGACAAATAAAAACCAAAAATAATAAGTATATGGCTTCTGATTGTCCTTTAGCTGGTAAACATTTAAAACAGTTAGAAGTTGATACAAACATATCTAATGATGAGGCACTACATCCTATCGAATTGATGGCAAAAAGTTATAACTTATGATTATGCCGAGAGAAAAAAAAGAAATTCAAAAAGAAGACATCATTCCTTTAGATGTTTATATAGAAAAGAGACGTGAATTAAGAAAAAACATTGTTGATTATAAAAAAAATAGAAGAGTTGCTTTAGGTCCTTATGCTACTTTTTATTTTGAAAGTTACGAAACAATGTTAGCCCAAGTGCAAGAAATGTTGTACATTGAAAAAGGTGGTGAAGAGCAACTTCATGATGAGTTATCTGCGTACAATCCTTTAATACCTAACGGCAAAGAACTAACTGCAACTTTAATGTTTGAAATAGATAATCCTATTTCAAGGGCCGCCTTTCTTGGAAAAGTTGGTGGAATAGAAGAAACAGTATTTATGAAAATAAATGGTGAAAAAATTAAAGCAGTTCCAGAAGAAGATGTTGATAGAACCTCTACTGAGGGAAAAGCTTCTTCTGTACAGTTTATTCACTTTAATTTTACTGATGATCAAATAGAAAAATTTCAATCTAATAGTTCAGAAATTGAGCTTGGTATTGATCATAAAGAATATTCTCATAGCACAAAATTATCTAAGGAAAATATAGCCTCATTGTCTGCTGATTTTAATTAATTTAGTCCCCAAATATTATCTGTTTTAATCCAACCTTCAAATTCTTCTGATGTGATTTTGCACCAATTTTGTTCACACTTTTCTATAATTAGTAATCTTCCTTCTTTTATTTGAGCAACTGGCTTAGCAAAAGATGTAGGTTTCTTAAATAAAACTTTATCTTTTGTGACTATTACTGAATTACTTTTTTTTAATTGTGAAATATGAATCCATCCACTGTTATTTTTAAAATCAATAATTCGTCTAAAATTTTCTTTTCTATCGATTTGTTTTAAAGGTAAATTTATTTTCTTGTAAACATACTTTATGTCAGATTCAAAACTTGGTCCATAGCGTACGTTCACCTTATTTTTTTTAAGAGAAACAAATATTTCTCCTGCATTACTTGAGGTAATAAAGAATATTATAAGAGAGAATATAAAAATATTATTTATTAGATTTTTTATTTTCACTTTTCTTTGTTTTATTTAATTTAACTTTTCTAAAGCTTAAATTTAATAAATCTATAATAAGAATAAATCCATTTAAATTTTGACCAATTTTTAATATTTTTTTTAAAACTTCATTAGCTAGCATTGTTCCAATTGTTCCTGCTACTGGTCCCAATATTCCTTCATATTCACAGTTTAATATTTCATCAGTAATAACTTCCTCTTGATAGAAGTCTCGTAAAGAAGGAGTATTTTTATCTACAAAATTAAAAGTAAAAATATGACCATCAAATTTACTAATTGCTCCGGTCACAAGAAATTTTTTATATTTTAAACTTAAATCATTTATTAAAAATTTACTTTCAAAATTGTCAGTACCATCGATAATGAAGTCATAATTTTTTATTATTTTCTTAAATTTTACTCTATCTATTTTAAAGTTATAAAGATTTATTTTTGTTTTTGGGTTTATTCTATTTAGTTTTTTTTTGGCAATTATAACTTTTGAGTGATTTAAATCTTTTTCATCATATAAACTTTGTCTATGAATATTTGATAGGCTAACGGTGTCATGATCAACAATTCCTAGTTTCCCAATGCCAGATCGGGTCAAAAAATCAGCTGCTGGACATCCTAGACCACCCATCCCAATTATTAAAACCTTTGAGTCTAGGATTTTTTTTTGTCCTAATGGACCTATGTTTTTTAAAATTATTTGTCTAGAAAATTTATCTATTTCTTTTTTGCTTAAATTATTGCTCATTTTCCAGTAGAGCCAAAACCACCTTCTCCTCTAATTGTTTCTGGTAGATCATCAGTTTCTTCAAGATCCATTTTAATTACAGGAGTTAAAATCATTTGTGCTATTCTATCCTTATTATTTATCAAGAAATCATTTTTCCCGTGATTAAAAAGGATTACTTTTATTTCTCCCCTGTAATCACTATCAATAGTTCCAGGTGTATTTAAAACACTTATACTGTTTTTTGCAGCCAAACCAGATCTTGGCCTTATTTGGATTTCGAAATCACTTGAAAATGCAACAGAAAGCCCTGTTGGAACTAAACATGATGAGTTTGGTTTAATATTGATGGGTTCTTTTACTAATGCCATTAAATCCATGCCAGATGCACCTTCTGTTTTGTAAGCAGGTAATTCAACCGCAGGGTCTAACTTTTTGATAAGAACTTTTGCCATTAATTTAATTGATAAATTATTCTATCAACTATTTCATCAGAAATTCTAGATTTTTTTTTATATGAAAGTTTTTCTTTTTTAAAGTCTTTGTTTTTATAATGAATTGTTACCTCATTATAATCAGAATTAAATCCTATATCTTTATTTGATACATCATTAGAAATTATCCAGTCACAATTTTTCTTGTTTAATTTTTCCTCTGCATTTTTATCGATCTGATTAGTTTCTGCTGCAAATCCTATTACAAGTTCAGGTCTCATAGAGTTATGGTTAGACACATAATGAAGTATGTCTACATTCTTTTCTAAATTTAAGTTTAAGTTCTCTTGTTTTTTAATTTTATTTTCATACTTTCTGTTAATCTTAAAATCAGCTACCGCAGCAGAAAAAATTGCTACATCAACAGGTAAATTTTCTTGAGTAGCAACTAACATTTCATCTGCTGTTTCAACTTTTATAAGATTTATATCTTTAGTTATTTCAAGATTAGTTGGACCTGATATTAATGTTGTATCAAAACCTTTTTTGGATAATGATTTTGCTAATTCATATCCTTGTTTGCCACTTGATTTATTTGTAATAAAACGAACTGGATCTATGTACTCATTAGTTGGACCTGCTGTAACTAATGCTTTAAATTTTTTATTATTTTTTTGAGTTAAGAAATATTTATCAACTTCTTCAGCAATTACTGATGGGTCTGACATTTTACCCTCTCCATATTCACCACATGCCATATCACCAACATCTGGACCTATTAGTTTATATCCAAACCCTTTTAATTTTTTTACATTTGTTTTAGTGGTTGGATGCTCCCACATTCTCACATTCATTGCTGGTGCTAAAATAATGTCTTTATCTGATGCCAAAACAACAGTGGATGCTAAATCATCAGTTGTTCCTTGAGCCAGTTTCGAAATTGTATTTGCTGTTGCAGGTGCAATTACAATTATATCTGCCCATCTTGAAAGTGAAATATGATCCATTTCAGCCTCATTTTCTAGACTAAATAAATCACTATAAACTTTACCTTGAGAAAGTGAAGTTATTGAAAGCGGAGTTACAAACTCTTTTGCACTTGTTGTAAGAATTGTCTTTATTTCTGCACCATTCTTTTTAAAAAGCCTAATTGTTTCAAGACTTTTATAAGCAGATATTCCTCCGCAGATAATAAATAGTATTTTTTTATTTAACAAATTTTTCATCTGCAGAATTAAAATACTATAAGGCCAAAAATTACAAGAAGTAATAAACCAATAATAGATTGATTTCTAAATGCTATCATTTCTGATTTCTTATCATTGAGAGCGGTGTAAGAATTTGAATTTTGTGGAATTTGACCACTAGCTAAAAACGTTAATGCTTGATTTGCTTTATCCATAATCTCAGGAAATTCTGGTAAACGTTTAATCACTTCAGATGTATTTTTTAAAGTATCATTTAAATTATTAATTGGATCTTTGGTTTCTTTAAGCCAATTTTCTAGTACAGGCTTTGAAGTTGTCCAAATATTTGTGTTTGGATTTAATTTTCTTGCCACACCTTCAACAACAACCATAGTTTTTTGCAACATTAATAATTGAGGTTGAGTTTGCATATTAAACTTTTCTGTTACATCAAACAATTGTTTGAGTAATTTACCTCCTGAAATATCTTTTACTTCTTGACCAAATATAGGTTCACCAATAGATCTCAAAGCTTGAGCTAGATCATCGATTGGCACTTCTTTAGGAACTAATCCAGCAACCAAGTGAACTTCAGCTACTTTGCGATAATCTCTTTGAATAAATCCAAATAAAATTTCTGCTAAAAACCTTTTACTAAGTTTATCTAATCTACCCATAATCCCAAAATCTATAGGGACAATCTGGCCACTATTATCAACAAAAATATTTCCTTGATGCATGTCTGCATGAAAAAAACCATCTCTTACAGCATGTCTCAAAAAATGTTGGATAATATTTTCAGCTATTTTATTGGTATCTAAATTTCTTTTTTTTAACTCCTCAGCTTCCCTTATTGAAATTCCATCTATCCAATCTAAAGTCATTACATTTTCACTAGTAAAATTCCAATAAATCTCAGGTACTTTGAATCCAGCATCATTTTTAGTATTTTCTGCATATTCATTTGCTGCAGCAGCTTCAAATCTTAAATCCATTTCAAGATTAGTTATTTCTTTAAGTAAAAAAACAACTTCAACAAGTTTTAATCTTTTTGTTTTTTTTATAAATGACTCAATAATAAATGCAAATAACATCATCGCATCAATTTCTTCATTGAATATTTTTTTTATATTTGGTCTTAAAATTTTTATTGCTACATCTTTAATAGTTCCATTGTCATTTATTTTTGCTTTATGAACTTGTGCAATTGATGCAGCAGCTATTGGTTCACTTAAATCAATTATTGAATTAAATGCATCAACTCCAAGATCTTCTTTAATAATTTCTTTTGTTTCATGAACTGAAAAAGGGGGTAATCGATCTTGAAGTTTTTCTAGCTTTAAAGATAATTCTTCTCCAATTATATCAGGTCTTGTAGCAAGAAATTGCCCAAGTTTGATGAAAGTTGTACCCATAGATTCTAATGACCTAGATAATCTTTCTCCATCATCTTCAATTAAATTATTTTGTTCTCTTTTTTCAAATGAAATAGATAAAATTTGGAATAATAGTGTTACAGCTAAAGGAGGTTTTTTAAATTTTGATGCAATTTTTAAAATATCTGATTTTGCAATTTTTCTTCCTAATTTAAATAATGTAATAAGTTTTTTAATCATTAAATTTTCCAACCACTATGAATTGAAACAATACCACCAGAAAGATTTCTATAAGAGCATTTATGAAAATTATTTTTTTCCATTAACTCTATTAATTCGTCTTGATTAATAAATTGTTCAATACTTTTGATTAAATATTCGTAAGGCTCTTTTTCTCCAACTACAAATTGGCCAATTATAGGAATGAGTTTTGAATAATTTTTATATATAAAATCAAGATTTGGGTTTTGAATCTTAGAAAATTCTAGACATAGATAGCGTCCTCCAGGCTTTAAAACTCTATAGGCTTCTGAAAGTGTTTTATTTAAATTTTTTGTATTTCTTAACCCAAAGCTAATAGTGTAATAATCAAATGAATTGTCTGTTATTGGTAATTTTTCTGCTGGAGAAATAACCCATTTTACATTTTTGTAATTAGATAATTTTTGCTTTCCTTGACTAACCATTCCTTTATTAGGGTCTACACAAGTAATTTCAGCCTCTTTATTTGTGTTATCTAAAAATAACTTTCCAACATCCCCCGTCCCACACGCAACATCTATTAATTTTCTATTAACTCTCGGATTCATCATATTGATTAAACTTTTTTTCCAATATCTATGTACACCCATAGACATAAAATCATTCATTAAGTCGTATTTGTTGTAGACCTGATTAAACACATTTTCTACAAGTCCTTTTTTATTTTGAAGATTTTGTTGCATAAAAAAATATATATTGAATATAGTATCAAATGCCAGAATTACCAGAAGTAGAAATTGTTAGACAATCCCTTCATAAAAAGATCAAAAAAAAAAGGATAAAAAAAGTAATAATCAGAAACAGGAATTTAAGGTTTAAAATACCAAGTGATTTTGAAAGTTTTATTAAAAATAAAAAAATAATTGAAGTTAGTAGATTTTCTAAATATTTGATTATCCATTTTCAAAATGAAGATTATTGTTTAATCCATTTAGGAATGTCAGGAACAATTCATATTCTTGATAAGAAAAAGCCTCTAAAATTTACGAATACTAGTTTTTATCATTCACCTTTTTTACCTAAAAAACACAATCATGCAGAGTTTATATTTGATAGCTTGAAAGTAATTTATAATGATCCAAGACGTTTTGGATTTTTTGAAATAATTAAAAATTATCAAGATCTACAGAGAAGATTTAAATCAATGGGACCTGAACCATTTAGTGACAAATTTAACTTAAATTATGTAGTTAATTATTTTAAGAAAAAAAATAAGGATATAAAGAGTTTCTTACTGGATCAGAGATTTGTATCTGGAATAGGTAATATTTATGCAAGTGAAATTCTTTTCGCTAGTAAAATAAATCCATTTAAAAAGGCAAAAAGACTTAACAAAAAAGAATGTATAAATATTATTTTAAATTCTAAGAAAATACTTCAACAGGCAATTAATAAGGGAGGTTCAAGTATAAGAGATTTTAAAGATATTTCAGGTAACAAAGGTAACTTTCAAAAAGAGTTTAAAGTTTATCAGCAAGACGGCACTGGTTGTAAGCGTACGCAATGCAAGGGTATCATAAAAAAAAAAATAACATCAAATAGATCAACTTTTTTTTGTATTTCTTGTCAAAATTAGTTAAATATTTAGTTGACCACATTAAATTCTCAAGCTATACCCCTGCGCAGATGGCAAACACAAAATCAGCAATTAAGAAAATTAGAAGAATTTCTAAACAAACAGCGGTAAATAAAGCTAGAAAGAGCAGGTTTAGAAACGCTCTTAAGAAAATGAACCTTCTAATTGATGATAAAAAGAAAGATGAAGCTATTAAATTTCTACCAAAGTTAAACTCTGAGTTGATGAAAATTGCAAAAACAGGAATAATAAAAAAACAAAATGCTTCTAGAAATGTTTCTAGAATAACAAAAAAAATTGCTGCAATCTAAACGTTAGTTTAAATTTTCAAACAACTCCTGATATCCACATTATATATTTAAGTTTTGTATTAAGTTACTATATTTAGATTTAGTAAATATTTGGATTATCGTCATTCAATCTATATTTGATTTAATTTTAATTCAATCAATTTATTGATTCAATCTGTATTCGATTCAATTTACAATTTTAAATTAAAATTTAATTTAGGATTTATTTTTTAAAATATAAATCACAATCATAGATTTTATTTTTTTTTAAATTTCTTTATTAACTTGTTGCAAATTTTTTTAAATAGTTCTAACTGAGATTTCCCCTTAAGTTATGAATAAATTAACAAATACAAAAAATATTAATAATTTTTCCGCTGAAAGTTTCGAATGGAGTCAAGTACAGAATGAAATGAAAAATAAACTCGGCTTAGAAATTTATGAGAGTTGGTTAAAAAAGATTTCATTTGTAGAGGAATTTAACAATTACTTATTATTATCAGTTCCAACAAGATTTATTAGAGATTGGATTACATCAAGGTATTTAGACCAAATATTAAAAATAATTAAAGTTTATAAAAAAGACATTATTAGAATTGAGTTCAAAATAGTTGAAAAAGCTCAAGATATCGCTTTAAAAGAAAATAGTATTAAAGAGAATAATATTAGTGAAAATGTTTCATTTATAAAAGACTCTTATCTTCAGTATAATCGAATTGATCCAAATAAAAGATTTGATAATTTTATTACAGGTTCAAGTAACAAATTAGCTTACGAAGCTTCTTTAAAAGTTTCAGAAAATATATCTCACTATAATCCACTTTATATTTATGGTGGTGTTGGAGTGGGAAAAACTCACTTATTAAATTCAATAGGTTTAGAGCTTAAAAAAAATAATAAAGTAATGTTTATTTCTGCAGAACGTTTCATGTATCAGTTTGTAAAATCAATTAAATCAAATGAAATGGTTAAGTTTAAAGAGTATTTTAGAAATACAGATATTTTATTAATCGATGATATCCAGTTTATAAGTGGAAAAGAGGCTATGCAGGAGGAGTTCTTTCATACATTTAACGCATTACTTGATAAGGGATCTCAAATAATTGTATCAGCTGATCGAGCACCAAACAAACTATCAAGGATTCAAGAAAGAATTAAATCAAGATTTTCTGGAGGATTAGTTGTTGATATTCAAAAGCCAGACCTCAACCTAAGAAAAAAAATAGTTGAAAAAAAAACTGAAGAATTGAATGCCTTGTATTCTGAACAATTACAAGTTTCTAGAGAAATTCAAGATTTTATAAGTAATGAAATAACTGGAAGTGTAAGGGAATTAGTTGGTGCAATAAACAGGGTTGTTTCATTTTCAAGAATTTACAACAAAGTTCCAAATCTTGCTGAGACTAAAGTAGTTTTAAAGGATTTATTAAATTTTGCAGAAAATAAAATCACAATAGACCTAATCCAGACAATTGTTTGTAAGTTTTTTAAAATCAGCAAAAATGAAATGTTATCATCTAGAAGATCAAGATATTTAGTAAGACCTAGGCAAACAGCAATTTATTTAACTAAAATTTTGACTTCTAAATCATTACCTGAAATTGGAAGAGAATTTTCTAACCGAGACCATACAACAATAATTCATTCAGTAAAAACTATAGAAAAGATAAAAGAAAAAGATCCTGAGATGGTTGATAATATAAATAAATTAAAAAACCAGATTTTATATAATAATAAAGAAAATGAAATTTAACGTTAACCAACAAGACCTTCAGCAAGCATTAAATTATTGCCAAGGAGTTATTGAGAAAAGAAGTACATTACCAATACTTTCTAATATTTTGTTAGATGCAAGTAATTCAAAACTTACTATCACAGCGACTGATCTAGATTTAATATTTATACATCAAATAAATAATGTAGAGATTCTAGAGGAGGGTAAAACAACTACAACTTCATCAATTATGTATGATATTATAAGAAAGTTTAATTCAGGAAAAAAAATAAATCTTTCTTTAACAGATATAAGCAAATTACAAGTAGAGTCTGAAAAATCTATTTTTAATTTGAATTGCATAAGTGCAACAGAGTTTCCACTGACAGATGAAAATTTTATTCAAAATGAATTTATAATTAAATCAAAACAATTATTAAAATTATTAAATAAGTGTAAATTTTCAGTTTCTAATGACGAAACAAGGCATTACCTAAGTGGAATTTATTTTCATCAAACACAAGTTGAAGATAAAAATTATTTAACAGCAGTTGCAACTGATAGTCATAGAATGTCTATTTCAAAAATTAGATTAGAGGAAAAAATTGATTTTGATCCAATAATTTTACCTAAAAAAACAATTTTTCAACTTTGCTCTTTATTAGATAGTTACGATGGAGATGTAAAAGTTTCAAATGTGAAGTCAAAAATAAAATTTGAATTAAATAATAGTATTTTAATTTCGAAACTTATTGATGGAAAATTTCCTAATTACATTCAAGTTATACCTAAAAATAATCAAAAAAAATTAGAGATAGACTTAAAATTATTTTTAAACTCTGTTGATAGAGTAGCATCTGTTTCATTAGATAAAAAAGATGGTGTGAAATTCAATTTATCTAAAGACACTTTAGATCTGTCAGTAAATAATACTAACAGTGGTGATGGTAAAGAAACTTTAAGTGTTAAGTTTGATCATGACTTAGAGATAAGTTTTAACTCTAGATATTTGATAGATGTTGCTTCACAATTAGATGGAGATAGAGTTGAAATTCTCTTTAATGATACTGGTTCACCAGCGCTAATAAAAGATCCCAGTGATTTTGATAGTATTTTTGTCGTTATGCCTATGAAAGGCTAATTAATTACATCTAACTCTGAATAAATATTTTTTTCAAGAATTTGAATAAAATTTTCTTTTGTTAACCCACAAGGAATTGGTTTTAGAATAGAGATTGTTATAGTTCTATTAGATTTTTTTTCACCTTTTTTGGGCCACACATATCCAGAGTTAATTGCAACTGGCTGACAAATAACATTTAGCTGTTCATAAATTCTCGAAGCACCTTTTTTAAAAGGTGGTCTTTCATCTGGAAGAACTCTACTTCCTTGTGGAAAAATAATTAAAGGTCTATTAGAAGTAGCCATTATTTTTGAAATATCATCAAAAAAACCCAAGTTATCTTTTGTAACTTTGTTTCTTTTTATTGAAATTGATCCTATTTTTTTTAAGTACCAACCAAAAATTGGAATTAACAATAATTCTTTTTTTAAAATAAATACAGGTGAGTTAAAGATTGTTTGTAAATAAAAAGTTTCAAACATTGATTGATGAGATGCTGCTATAAAAAATTTTTCATTATTAATAATATTTTCTCTTCCTTTGATTGAAATTTTTACTGAAAGAAAAAACCTTAAACAAAAACTTGCCCAATGGCCCATTAATTTACCTCCCATCAAAACAACTTGTTTAGGTAAAAAAAATGATGGTAAAAAAATTATCGAAATTAAAATGATTCCAGTGAAAAAAAATATTGAAAATAAAAAATTTCTTATCATTTTTGTCAAAAGCTAAATTATATCTTTATGCTTTTGTCTTTTTCTTATTACTTTAATTTTTGATCCCTTTATTAGTAATTCTATTGGTTTAGGTCTTAAATTATAATTTGAGCTAAGTGACATTCCATAAGCTCCCACATCACATATTGCTATTAAATCTTTTTCATTCAACACTTGAAATTTTTTTAATGTAACAAATTTATCTGTACTTTCACAAATAGGACCTACAAATTCATATGGTTTTTTTGATGTTTTGTTAGATTTTGTAACAGGTAAGGTTTTATGAAACGCACCATACAAAGCAGGTCTCATTAAATCGTTCATTGCAGCATCTAAAATTATAAATTTTTTACTTCCGCTATCTTTTATATAGATTATTTTTGACACTAATGTCCCGGTATCTCCAATAATTGATCTACCTGGCTCAAATATAATTTTCACTTTATGTTCTCTTAAAAATTTAAGAATAGCTGTGTTGTATTTTTTATAATTAAGTTTTTTATTTTTATCAGTGTAAGTAATACCCATGCCTCCACCTAAATCTATAAATTCAAATTTATGATTTGATTTATTAAGAATTTGACTGACGGCTTTAAGCATTTTTTCATAAGGTCTATGGTCTAAAATTTGACTGCCTATATGAACACTTAGACATTTTAAATCAATATTTTTTGAATTCTTGCAATAATTTATAATTTCATAGAATGTACTTTTATTTACACCAAATTTATTTTCTTTTTTCCCAGTAGATATTTGACTTAATGTTTTTGCATCTGTATTAGGGTTTAGTCTTACACCAATTTTTATTCTTTTATTTTTTGTTTTTGCAATTCGATTTATTTCTTTTATTTCACTCAAAGACTCAGCGTTAATAAGCAAAATTTTTTTATCAATAGCAAAGCTGATTTCACTTGTTGTTTTACCAACACCAGAGAATACTATTTTGCTTGGATTAATTCCTGCTTTTAATGCCATCATCAGTTCGCCTAACGAAACAACATCAGCACCCAACCCAAATTTTTTAATTTCTCGAATTATATTAACATTTGTGTTGGATTTGACTGCAAAGCAAATAAGTGGTGAAAAAGATCTAAAGCTTTTTTTAAAATTATTAATATTTTCTTCTAATTTAGAATATGAATATGAATAAAATGGAGTTCCAAATTTGATTGCAATTTTTTGGAGACTAATTTTTTCTATTGTTAATTTTCTATTTATGTATTTCATTAAGTTAAGTTAATTAAAACTTTTTTTATTTCTGCTTTTTTATCTGGATCTAAGTATTTAGGATCACCTTTCTTTCCACAAGAAATAACTACACAAAATAACAATATAATTATGGTAAATTTTTTAATCATTTTTCTTTTTTATATTTCATTATCATTTTTTTAATATTATCAAAAGAAGTTCCACCATAAGATTTTTTCGAATTAATTGAATTTTTTAAATTAAATACTTTTAATACATCTTCTTTAAGTTTAGGTTCAATTTTTCTTAATTCTTCTAGAGTTAATTCATTTAATTTTTTTTTCCTTTTTTCAGCAAAATTAACTACGGCAGCAGTTTTTTGATATGCCTTTCTAAAAGACATTGAGTGATTTTTCACAAGATAGTCAGCTAAATCAGTTGCTGTAACGTATCCAGAATTAGCAAGTTCTAACATTTTACTCTTATTTGGATTACAATTTTTTAGTATTTCATCAAAAATTTTTAAGCAATTATTAAGATTATCGTTAGATTTGAAAACAATCTCTTTATCATCTTGCAAATCTTTAAAATAAGAAAGTGGTAAGCCTTTTAAAATTGTAAGCATCGAAAATAAATTTCCATAAGCGTTTCCTGATTTCCCACGTAAGTATTCTAATAGATCAGGATTTTTCTTTTGTGGCATTATCGATGATCCAGTAACAACTTTGTCGGATAAATTGATCAAGTTAAAACCATCAGAATTCCAAATAATTAATTCTTCAGCAATTCTAGAAATATGCATAGCACAAACAGATGAAGCGTATAAAAAATCTAAAACAAAATCTCTATCCGAAACTGTATCAATAGAATTATTTGTAGGTATTTTAAAACCAAGTTTTTTAGTTGTATAATTTCTATCTATATTAAAAGATGTTCCCGCTAAAGCCGCAACACCTAGAGGGTTTTCATTTAAACTGTTTAAATTATTAGAAAATCTCTTTTTGTCTCTATTAAACATTTCTACATAAGACATTAAATAATGTGCAAAAGAGATAGCTTGGGCATTTTTAAGATGTGTTAATCCAGGCATGATAGTCTCAACATTTTTTTCAGCTAACTTGATTGTGCTCTTAATAACTTTATCAATATTAATATTTATTTCGTTGGTGGAATTTTTCATCCAAATTTTAAAATCAGTAATTACTTGATCATTTCTTGATCTTGCTGTGTGAACATAGCCAGCTTCTTCACCTATAATTTGAAAAAGTCTTTTTTCAATATTCATATGAATATCTTCATATTTTTTATTAAACTCAAATTTATTTTTTTCGATTTCCTTATTAATTTTTGTTAGTCCATAAACAATTTTATTTTTTATTTTAAATGAAATTATTTTTTGTTTAAAAAGCATTTCAACATGAGCAATTGATCCCAGGATGTCTTCTTTATAGAGTCTTTTATCAATATCTATTGAATTACCGACTTTTTGAAACAAACTTGATGCATTTTTTTTTATGCGTGTGTTCCAGATTGCTTGGTTGTTTTTATTTTTTGCCATGATATTTAATTATACCTATTTAACATGAGATTTTTAATAATATTTATTTTTTTGATAACAAATGCTGTAGCCGAACAACTACCTGGTATTAAAAATATTGTAATACATAAAATACCAAAAACATATGATAATGTTATTTTTTTAGACAAAAATGATCAAAAAATTAATATCAATGAATATACTGGCAACTTATTGATATTAAATTTTTGGGCGACTTGGTGTGAACCTTGTAAAGATGAAATGCCATCCTTAGATAAACTCCAAGCTAACCCAGAATTGGATAAAATAAAAATTTTTCCAATTAATATTGGGAAAGAAACTTTAGAAAAAGTTAATAAATTTTTTATAGATCTTAACATTAAGAATTTTGAAACTTATTTTGATCCACCTACTACATTAGCAAAAATGTTTACTTTAAGAGGTGTCCCTACAACAATTCTAATTAATAAAGAGGGTCAAGAATTCGCTAGAATAATAGGTTCAATTGATTTTGAAGATACAAATTTCGTTAATTGGATAAAAAAATATAACTAATTTTTAAAAAAGTAAGCAAAGCCAACTAAAGCAAGAATAGCAATAAATTGGAGAAGAACTCTTAATTGCATTAATTTGTTTGAATATTTTTTGCTAGTTTCTCCTCCTTTAAAAAGAGTACCTATGCCTAAAATTAAAACTATTCCCACAGCAATCAAAAGAGCTATTGATAAAACTTTTACAAATATCCCTGATATCATATTTTTATTTTAGATTGTTTTTTGAAATAAAAAACATAATTTATCAACTATGACATTTTGCCTAGATTCAATAATTATTAAACCAGAAGAAGGTGTTGAAATTAAAAATGCTATTATTTTGCTTCATGGTTATGGAGGAGATGGAAAAGATATAAGCATGCTATCTTTAAACTGGAAAAGACATATGCCCAATACTGTCTTTGTTTGTCCGAATGGTCATGAGCCCTGCGCTATAAATCCCTCTGGTTATCAGTGGTTTGATTTAACAAAAGAGGATACTGATTACATATTAGAACAATCAATTAAAGCTGAAGAGGTATTAAAAAAATTTATTAATGAAATAAAACAAGAGTTCAAGTTATTAAATAATCGTATCTGTTTATCCGGATTCAGTCAGGGATGTATGATGTCTTTAAATGTTGGTCTTACAGTTGAAGAAAAGTTTTCATGTATAGTTGGTTTTTCTGGAAAGATAATAAATCAAAAAGATTTAAAAAAAAGAATCAAAAATAATACTGAAATATTACTTATACATGGAGAAGCTGATCAAATTGTCCCATCAACACATTTACTAGAAGCAAAAGATTTTTTAATTAGAAACAACGTTGAAGTTGATACATTATTAATAAAAAATTGTGATCATCATATTCCTATTGAAGCATCAAGTACAGCTTTAAATTTTATTTTAAAAAAAATTTAACATCTCTTATTATTGATAAATTTGCTTAACTAAGTTAAAATTAGTTAATGAACAATTTTATTGAACAAAATGTTTCATTAGAAAAGTGCCCTGCGCTAGTACTCAATGCAGACTATAGACCTTTGAGTTACTACCCTTTGTCTTTATGGTCATGGCAGGATACTGTTAAATCAGTTTTTCTTGATCGAGTTATTATTGTTAGTAATTACGATAGAACTATAAGAAGTCCATCATTTAACATGAAATTACCAAGTGTCATCGCATTAAAGGATTATATTGTACCTCAAAGCAAGCCAAGTTTTACTAGATTTAATGTGTTTTTAAGAGACAAATTTTCCTGTCAATATTGTGGAAGCAATGAGGAGTTAACTTTTGATCACCTATTACCTAGATCAAAAGGAGGCGAAACTAATTGGGATAATGTTGTAACAGCTTGTTCTGCATGCAATGTGAAAAAGGGTGGAAAACTATTAAAACATTCAGGGATGAAGTTGCATCAGTACCCTTATCGACCATCAACAGAGGATCTACACAAAAATGGTAAAAATTTTCCACCAAATTTTTTACATAAAAGTTGGATGGATTACTTATATTGGGATGTAGAGTTAGAGTCCTAAATTTTCTCAGAAATATTTATTGCAATTTTTGATCCAGTTTTAATAATTTTATCTAATATAGAGTATGGACCTTCTTTTGTAGCACCCTTTTCATAGGCAATATCTTTATGACTTAATTCATCTTCTCTAAATTTAATTATTTTTTTTTTAAGTTTTGATTCACTATTATCAAGTTGTTTTATTTGGTTTAAATAATGCTCATCTATCACTTCTTCAACTGAAGCAGTGCAAAGCATAGCTGCTTTCTTACCAAGTAAAGTTGAACCAAAACCTAATCCTACACCTAATAAATCCCATAAGGGTAAAAATTTTGTCGGTTTTATATTTCTTTTTTTAATTTCTTCTTCAAAAAAATTAGAATGTTCTTTTTCATGGACCTTCATTTCTTCAATTGTTTTTTTTAAAGCTTCATCTTTAACTAATGTGTTTAGAGCAAGCAACTGTCCTTCATAAATTTTAACAGCACCACGCTCCCCAGCATGATCAACTCTAATAAATTCTTCTATTTTCTTTTTATTTATTGTTGTCATAACTTAAATAAGTTCTTGTTGTAAAATATACTATTAATATTGATATTATAATATTGTAACTTGTAAGCGATAATCCTAAAATTTTAAATGTAACATCTTTGCAGCTCACATTCTTTTCTTGCAACTGTCTTAATATGTCTTCTTTTGATAGTAAATTGGAGCCATTTTTTAAATCACACACCAAAGATTCTTCAATAAAACCTTGCTCAATACCTAAATGATATAAAGATAAAATAGTGGCAGCTAAAAAAATTAAAATAAGAAAAAGAATGAAATATTTTTCAAGATTAATAAATTTATAATTTAATACAATAATTATTAATGCTAAGAGGTAAGGAATTCTTTCAAGTATACACAAGTTACAGGGTTGATGACCTAAAACATATTCAATAAAAAATGCTGAAGATAAAGCAATAATACTAATAAAAAAAATTAATTTTAATGTAATTGTTTTGTTAATCTCAACCATTAAATTTAAAAAATAAATAAATAAATATAAATATTATAACTATAATAATTCCAATTATGGTGAACCATTTTGATCCATGTTTTTCCATGTACTCTGTAAACAATTCACCAAATCTATAAGATAAATAGGCAACTATAAAAAATCTTAGGCTTCTTGAAATTAAACTAACAATTATAAAAATAGGAAGATTAAAAGCAATTAAACCACTTGAAATCGTAAAGGCTTTATAGGGCAATGGAGTAAAGCCAGCTAAAAAAAGAATACTCAGCCATGCGAGAAATCCACTACCTTCAGACATACTTAATTTTAAATTTTCAACTTTATCTTGATAACCATAAAATTCGATTACATAGATTGCTAAATCAAAAAATAAATATCCAATTAAATATCCGAAGATTCCTCCAAGAACTGAAAATATTGATGCTATTAAAAATATTTTCAAATATTCCTTTTTTTTAGCAATAACCATTGGGATTATCATTGCATCTGGAGGTATAGGAAAAAAAGAACTTTCTATAAAAGATACAAGCCCTAAATAAAAATTTGAACTTTTATGTGCGGCTAATTCTAAACATTTTTTGTAAAGTGTTTGAAACATTTTTTGGTTTTAATATAAATTTAGTTCTTATACTATTTAAATATAATTTAATTGAATACCTAGGGCGAATGGCGGAACTGGTAGACGCGCACGACTCAAAATCGTGTTTCGCAAGAAGTGAGAGTTCGATTCTCTCTTCGCCCACCAAGTAACTATGAATTTAAATAATTTAAATAATTTGGTCGAATTATTTGTGAATCAAGCAAATAAACAAAAAAAAAAAGATATTTTTTTAGAATGGCTAAACCCAAGCAATAAAAAAACATACACATGGGAACAAACTGAAAAAAATATTTTAAAATTATCAAAAGTTATTAAAGAAAATATAAAAGAAGGTGATAGATGCCTTTTGGTTTCAGAGAATAGACCAGAATGGTTTGTTTCTGATTTAGCAATTATGGTAGCTGGTGGAATCACAGTTCCTGCGTACACAACCTATACAGAAGATGATTATAAGTACTTGATAGAGGATTGTGAGCCTAGCTTAGTTGTTGTTTCAAATAATGAAATGTTAAAAAAATTAAATAATTCAATTAATGAAAAAGACTTTATCAAAAAAATTATTACTTTGGATGAAAAAACCAAGGTAACAAGTAGCTTAAATATAATTAACAAAGAAAAATATTTAGATTTTAATTTAATTATAAAAAATAATTTATTAGCAGAAGATAAAATTGAAAATAATAAATTAAAAAGAAATTCTCCTGCATGTATTATTTATACTTCCGGAACTGGAGGTAATCCTAAAGGAGTAATTTTAAGTCATGGTGGAATTTTAAATAATCTCGTAGGAGCATGCGAAATTATGAAACCATTATTTAACTCAAGACCAGTATTTTTAACTTGGCTTCCTCTTTCACACTCATATGAGCATTGTGTTCAATTTGCACAGATAGCAGTAGGAGCAAAAGTATTCTATGCAGAAAAAATTGAAAAACTTTTAGAAAATATATCTGAAGCAAAACCTACAATTATGACAGCAGTTCCAAGGTTCTACCAAAACCTTTACAACAAAATAAACATGAATGTAAAAAAGCAGACAGGTTTTAAAGCAAAATTAATTGAAGCAACTCTTCGTTTGGGAAGAAAAAAACTATTAAATCAAAACATGACATTTTATGAAAAGTTTATCAATTTTATAGTTGATAAATTAGTTAGAAAAAAAATAAAAAAACAGTTTGGTGGAAATTTAAAAGCTTTCGTTTCAGGGGGTGGGGCTCTAGACAAAGAAATAGGAGAATTTTTGAATTCTGTGGGGCTGCCTACTCTTCAGGGTTATGGTTTAACAGAAACATCACCAGTAGTAAGTTGTAATCCAATACATAAAATTAAAGTGGAAACTGTAGGACCTCCATTCAAAGGAAATGAAGTTAAAATTGCTGAAGATGGAGAGATTTTAGTTAAAGGCGAAAATGTAATGCTAGGATATTGGAACAAAAAAGAAGAAACTGAAAAAGTAATTATAAATGGATGGTTACATACAGGTGATATTGGAGAGATAGATCCAAATGATGGTTATTTAAAAATTACTGATAGAAAAAAAGATATCATAGTAAGTGCTGGCGGAGATAACATTTCACCTGCTAAAATTGAAAATATGATTACGAATGAACCAGAGATAGATCAATGTATGGTTTATGGTGATAAAAAAAATTACTTAGTTGCTTTAATTGTTCCTAATAAAGATTTTTTAAATGAAAAAGAAAAAATAAATAAAGTAATTGAAAAAATAAATAAAAAATTAACTTTATTAGAAAAGATAAAAAAAATTCAATTAATAGATGAAAATTTTTCTATTGAAAATGGTTTAATGACACCAACAATGAAAGTAAAAAGAAAAAAAGTTACAGAAAAATATAAAAATCAGCTAGAAAATCTTTATTAAAATATTTAATTTAAGTTGTTTATTAACCGCATAAACATTAACTAAATTAATAAAAAAAAGTTTAATAAAAATAAAAAGTTAAAAAAAATTTTTATAAAATTTAACTTTTAATTAAAGAATTGACATAACTTATAGAAAAAAATAAAAATATGTTAACAGCGAATCAATTTGATTCGTTTAACTAAAAAAGGGAGCTAAAGATGCCTAAGAAAAGAAAAAAAGCGGCAAAGAAAACTAAGAAAAAAGCAAAGAAAAAAGCTAAGAAAAAAGCAAAGAAAAGAAGAAGAAAATAGTAACTTAGTAATCTTTACAAAAAACGCTTCTCATTACAGTTTGTGTGAGAGGCGTTTTTTTTTAGTCGTCAATCGGTTCGTCGTTATCAGAAATTGGCTCGTCTACAGGTAGTTCACTAGTTGGAGTTTTTGCAGGTGTAGCTGGTTGAGTTTGCCCAGCTAAATTTCTTTTTAGTGCTTTATCTAATTTTTTCTGAGTATCCTCTAAAGAAAGATTTAAAACAATCTGAAATTCAGACAAAATTCTTTCATAAGCCTTTTCAAATAGTTGTCTTTCACTATAAGACTGATCCACCATAAGATCATCACCTTTATTTAAATCTCTGACCACTTCAGCTAATTCATATATTTTTCCAGAAGATATTTTTGCTTCATATTCTTGTGCTCTTCGACTCCACATTGATCTCTTAATTTTTGGTTTACTTTTTAATATTGAAATACATTTATTAACCTGATTGATAGTTGCTAACGGCCTTAAGTGAGATTGCTTGTTTACAGGGACCATCCCATTAGCTTTGTCTTTTTCAAATTTAATAACATAAGTTTCAACATCAATTCCACCAATGTTGATCTTTTTAAATTCAGTAATTTGCCCTACTCCATGTTTTGGATAAACAACATGATCTTTAATTTTGTATTCTTTTTTTTCAGTTTCTTGTTTTTTAACTTTTTTTATTTCAGGCTTAACTTCATTTGTTTTTGAAATTCTTAAATTATCTACTTTTGCTTCATCTTTCTTTTCTGTAACCTTAACAGTTTTTTTTATTTTGGTTATTTTAGGTGAAACTTTTTTAACAACTTTTTTTGTTTTTTTTGAAATTATTTTTTTATTTTTTTTAGCTTTTACAGTTTTTTTTGCTTTGACAACCTTCTTTTTAGAAACTTTTTTTTTCACTTTTTTGTCTGTTTTGCCTTTAAAGATTTTCCTTAAAATATTTTTCGTACTTATTTTGCTCATTTTTATATTTTTCGTGATCCGCTGGTGGATCCTTTTTTTTATTTATGTTAGGCCAGATTTCAGAATATTTTTTATTGATCTCTAACCATTTTTCACTTCCAGGTTCAGTATCTGCTTTTATGGCATCGATAGGACATTCTGGCTCGCAAACGCCACAATCTATACACTCATCGGGTTTAATTACAAGCATATTTTTACCTTCGTAGAAGCAATCAACTGGGCAGACATCAACGCAGTCTGTTAGTTTGCACTTAATACAATTGTCTTGAACAATATATGTCATTCTAAATTTTGTTTAATTTTTTCTTTAATATCGCCCATTGTTTTATTGTCAATATAAAGTAATCCCGCAAGTCGTCTCATTAAATTAGTTTCATAAATGTCAGCATCTTTGTTTGAATAAATTATAGACCATAAAGCCTCTACGATTTTAATTCTGTCTTGTTCAGGCAAAGTTTTTACTTCTCTAGTAAAATCTAAAATTTGATTTGAGCTTTCTTCAATTATTTTTGCCTGCTCAATTGTTTTAGAAATATTTTTATCTTCTACACCCAGCTCACTAAGCGTTTTTTTAATAATTTCCTCCTCATTATCTGTATAGTTCTCATCTATTTTAGCAGCATGAATTAATAAAGCACAAACTTTGACAATAAAATTATTATTTTTTATTTCTTTTTTTTTAAAAAACATTTTAACTTAAATTTAAATTCTTTAATACTTTAAATGGATTTTCATTTGAGATCTTTTTTGTAGTAATTTTTTTAAACTTCTTGCTAGGACTATATTTAAAAAATATTTCATTTTCTTTTTCAAATATTTTATAATTCATTTTTTTAAGTAATTTTTTAAAATTATCCTTACTACATCCTAAAAGATTTAACATTTCTGGAACTAATTTTATTTCAGAATTTTCTTTTGCACTACAATTTATTATTAATACAAATAATCTTTCTAATATATCAATTCTTACAAAAAAATTATCAAATCTTTCAAATCCACACAAAAGCATAAAGTTTTTATTTCTTATCTCTTTATCGTCTAAAAAATTCAAACCGAATGTAGGTGGTTTTAAATTATGAAATTTTTGATAAAAATTTTTCCATAATAGTGTTCTCAAAGATACTGCTTCTGGTTTTATTAATTGATAAAGGAAAACATGATATCTCCCAAACTTTACCCCTAAGTCTCTGAGAATTTTTCTCTCATTTTGTTCTAGATTTTTTAAGTATTCAGAAACTTGATCTCGTTTTAATACCCCATTATTTTCATAGAGTTGGTATGCCAGTGCTTTAATTGATGAATTATTTTCTTTTATATTTTTTAAATCAATTAAACTTTTAAGAACATTATTTATTTTTGCATGTATCCATTTGTTAATATAATCGTTTAACTTTTGTTTAGTATTTTGTTCAATAATATCATCAACAATTAAATCAAAATTAGGATTTAAATAGTCATTACCAGTTGTTAATTTGGCAATTGGAAAATCATTCCAATAAATTTTAAAGTCTTCATTTAAACTAATTAATCCTGTATCAATTATTGATTGAACACGTTTCTCTAATTCTGGACTAATAGTTTGTCTGGCGGCTTTTTTTAAAGATTTAATGTCAGTTTCTAAAGCACCCTTTTTAAGATCTAGTTCTAATTTTAGTCCTTTAATCTTTCCAATAAATTGATCGTCAATTTTAACGTCATTGTTTTGTAAAATTTCTGTTTTAAATTCCATATCTTGTTTTAAACCTCTAGCGAGCACACTTGCTCTTTTGTCGATAAAAGTTTTAGTAAGTTCTTCATGTAATCTGTCTGAAAGTCTGTCTTCTAAATATTTTGTTTTTTCTATCCAATAACTTTGATTTTCTACCCAATTATTTTTATTTGAAACATATGACCAAGTTCTGACATTTGCAATTCTATTTGATAAAGAGTCTAAATTTCCATCTAATTTATCAAGTTTCATTAGCTGTAACCTCATATAATCTTCAGAAATTAGTCCTTTTTTGCTAGTTAAAAATTTAAATACATTTCCAATAACCTCAAAATGATTTCCGTAAGTTTTTTTAACAAAATCTGGTATTTGGCAACATTCCCATAAAAGAATTAAAGTTTTCTTATCAAATCCTTTATTTAAAATTTTGTGATCTTTTAAAAAATATTTAAGTGCTTTTTCATCCTCACACTCATGAATTTTTCTTAGCCATTCTACCTGAGGTTTTTCTTCTAAACTTTTAATTAAACTAATTGGGTTATTAAAATTAAGATTTGAATTTCTCCAAAACAAAGTTCTAATTTCTTCAAATTTATGATTTTCTAATAATTCTACCTCTTCTGGAGATATTTCTTTACAATCGCCAGTAATACCGAAACCTCCATCGTTAAGGTATCGACCAGCCCTACCGGCTATTTGACCTATTTCAGATAGATTTAATCTTCTTAATTTTTTTCCATCAAATTTCCTAATATTTGAAAAATAAACAAAATCTAAATCCATATTTATTCCCATTCCAATTGCATCTGTTGCAACTAAAAAATCGACATCCCCAGATTGATACAATTCAACTTGAGCATTTCTTGTTTTTGGACTTAGTGATCCCATTACAATAGCAGCACCACCCTTTTGTCTTCTTATTAACTCAGCAATGGCGTAAACCTCCTCTGCTGAAAACGCAATTATTGCTGTTTTTCTGTCTATTCTTGATATTTTTTTATGACCAGCGTAAGTAAGTTTAGATAACCTTTCTCTATTTATAAATTCAATATCTTCATCTAATTTTGAAATAATATTTTTAATGGTACTTGAACCCATTAGCATTGTAAGTTTTTCTCCCCTCATATTTAAAAGTCTATCAGTAAAAATATGACCTCTTTCATGATCAGAGCACATTTGAACCTCATCCACGCCAACAAACTCTAGATGTTTGTCAATTGGCATAGACTCCACCGTGCATAAAAAATATTTAGCATTGGATGGAATTATTTTTTCTTCTCCAGTTATTAGTGCAACTTTGTTTAAACTTACTTTCTTGATTACCTTGTCGTATATTTCTCTTGCAAGCAATCTAAGTGGAAATCCAATCATACCACTTTCAAAAGAAAGCATTGTTTCAATAGCAAGATGGGTTTTGCCTGTGTTAGTAGGACCGAGAACAGCGGTAATTTTATTTTTAACCATTTCTATCTTTTGTGTTTCTTTTTTTTTACCTACCAGATATTGTTATTGCTAAAGAACAAAAATAGACTAAAACAAGACCGAATCGGAGAGTAAAAAGTTCTCATTTTCTTTTTAAACTTAGTGAGGTTATCATAAATAAGTTTAATCCTATAATATTAAAATTTTAAATAAATTAACTAGTACAATTATCCACCAGGTCCTAAATCAGAAGGTTTTATTTTTAAAATTTTCCACACCCCAGATGCAGAAGTTATTATTTTATCATTACATTTCAGTTCACAAAATAAGAAGACAAGAGTATTTGTTTTTTTTAAAATTTTAGTATTTCCAATAATTTCATCTCCAATTTTTGATGCACCTATAAATTTTATATCTAAAGAAATAGTTACACACGGAGCATTTTCTGCTGCTCTATGTGCGGCTGTACCCGCTCCAGCATCTATTAAAGCAGACAAATAGCCCCCATGAGTTATTCCAGCAGCATTTAAATGATTTTCATTAATTATAGATTTAAATTCATATTCATTTTCTGAAATAGCTCTAAATAAAACACCGCCATTGTGTTTCATAAATCCAGGTTTAATACTTATTTGCTCAAATTTATTGCTCATAATTTTTTATAACAAAATAGTTAAAATTAATAAAATAATTAAAATAATTATAAAAAAATAAATTACTGATTTTTGTAAAGATGCATTCAAAAGCCAATTAAACATTTTTGTTTCCTTTTTGGTGGACCGCCCAGAACTCGAATCTGGAATCTCCCGGTTCGTAGCCGAGCGCCTTATCCAATTTGGCCAGCGGTCCTTTTTAGTAATATACCCTATATATCAAAGTTTTTGATGTAATTTAGCTCATAAAATATTATGTTAATTACTTTATGAGCAAAAATTCTAATGATGTTGTTATTACTTCAGCACTAAGAACTCCAATTGGTAGATACAAAGGGTCGTTAAAAAATCTTAGCGCATCAAAATTAGGATCAATAGCAATTAAAGAGGTAATTTATCAATCAAAATTAGATTTAGAGGAGATTGATGAAGTAATTATGGGGCACGTTTTAACTTCTGGACTTGGTCAAAACCCTGCTAGACAGGCTTCAATCGGTGCAGGAGTACCAGTTTCTAAACCCGCTCATATTGTTAATCAGGTTTGTGGATCTGGATTAAGATCTGTTGTTTCAGGATATCAATCAATAAGTTTAGGAGAAAATAAAATAGTCATTGCAGGCGGTCAAGAAAATATGTCTCGAGCAACTCATGCAATTTATTATAGAGAAGATAAAAAATTTTCTGAAAACAATTTAGTAGATACAATGATAAAAGATGGTCTACTTGATTCATTTAATGATTATCATATGGGTGTTACAGCTGAGAATGTTGCTGAAAAATATAAAATTTCTAGAGATGAACAAGATAATTTTTCTTTAAATTCTCAGAAAAAAACAGAAAAAGCTTATAGCCAAAATAGATTTAAAGACGAGTTGATAAAATTACAAATTGAAGATGGTGACAAAAAATTTATTTTTGAAAAAGATGAACATCCTAGAGAAAATTTAAGCATAGACGATTTAAGAAAATTAAAAACAGTATTTAAAGAAAATGGGACTGTAACACCTGGAAATTCCTCAGGTATAAATGATGGTGCTGCGGCCTTAGTTTTAATGTCTAGAGAGCAAGCAGAAAAAAAATCATTAGAGTCATTGGTTAAAATTGTATCTTGGGCAACTTGTGGGGTTGAGCCTTCATTAATGGGAATAGGACCCATACCTTCAATTCAACGAGCATTATCTAAAGCAAATTGGAAAATAGATGAAGTGGATTTGTTTGAAATTAATGAGGCTTTTGCAGCACAAAGTATTGCGGTGATTAAAGAATTAAAAATCCCTGAACAAAAAGTTAATGTTAATGGAGGAGCAATCGCTTTAGGTCATCCGATTGGAGCTTCTGGTACAAGAATTTTGGTCACACTTGTCCATGAAATGATCAAGCAAGATAAAAAAAAAGGTTGTGCGGCACTCTGTATTGGTGGTGGTATGGGGATAGCAATGTGTATTGAGAGAAGCTAAAAAGCCTAAAATTCATTTATTTTTTTATTTTTTGTACAATAAAAATACAAGATTTACGAAAAAACCTTATTAATGTGTTAAAATAAAATCCAATAATGTTTTTTTGGGTATATAAAACATTTTAAAAAAATGAGCGAAAAATTACTTGTTCCTGACATTGGTGACTTTGAAAATGTTGAGGTTATAGAAATACTTGTCAAACCTGGTGATCAGATTAAAGAAAATGATCCATTAGTCACAATTGAAAGTGATAAATCAAGCGTTGAAATTCCTTCTACAGTGGCTGGGACAGTAGATAGTTTAGCAGTTAAAGTTGGTGATAAAGTTTCTAAAGGAGATTTGTTGCTTAATCTTAAATCATCATCAAAAATATCATCAGAAAGCACTATTCCTAAAGATACAGAAAATATAATTAAACAAGCTGAAGAAGCAATAGCTGAAAAAAAAGAGGAAAAAAAAATTATATCTGAAACTATAATTGAGAAAAAACAATCCACAATTCAAGTAAGTAATGGGACTGATATTGATCCACTTGAAACCCAAGATTGGTTAGAGTCTTTATCTGCAGTTATTTCGAAAGATGGAAATCATAGAGCTCATTTTTTAATTAAAGAACTAATTAACAAAGCTTATCGTGAAGGCGCAAATATTCCTTATACTCAAAATACACCATACATTAATACAATTCCACCTGAGGCTGAAGTAAAGTCTAGTGGTGACCAAAATATCGAAAGAAGAATTAGATCGTTAATTAGATGGAATGCAGCAGCAATGGTAGTTCGAGCAAATAAAAAATATCCTGAGCTTGGTGGACATATCGGTACATTTGCATCTGCTGCAACATTATATGATGTTGGTATGAACCATTTTTGGAGAGCAAAAAATAATAAATTTGGTGGAGATTTAATATATTTCCAAGGACATAGTGCCCCAGGAATGTACGCAAGGGCATTCTTAGAGGGTAGATTAAATGATAAACAATTAGATAGTTTTAGACAAGAGGTGAAGCCTGGAGGTTTATCTTCATATCCACACCCATGGTTAATGCCAAAATTTTGGCAGTTCCCCACAGTATCCATGGGGTTAGGTCCTATGCTTGCTATATATCAAGCTAGATACATGAAATATTTAATCAATAGAGGTTTGATTAAAGATGAAGGAAGAAAAGTATGGGCTTTTTTAGGTGATGGAGAAATGGATGAGCCAGAGTCAATGGGGGCAATTGGGCTGGCTGCAAGAGAAAATTTAGATAATTTAATTTTTGTAGTCAATTGCAACCTTCAAAGATTGGATGGTCCAGTTAGAGGTAATGGAAAAATTATTCAAGAACTTGAAGGAAGTTTTAGAGGTGCTGGTTGGAATGTAATAAAAGTTATTTGGGGATCATATTGGGACTCATTGCTTGCTAATGATAAAACTGGTCACTTAGTTAAGATTATGAATGAAACCGTAGATGGTGAATATCAAGCAATGAAAGCAAGAAATGGAGCTTATGTAAGAGAAAAGTTTTTTGGAAAATCTTCTGAAACATTGGAATTAGTTTCAAGTATGTCTGACAAAGATATATGGCGGCTAAACAGAGGCGGACATGATCCTCATAAAGTTTTTGCCGCATATGATAAAGCAACTAAAAATCAAGGAAGTCCAACTGTAATTATCGCTAAAACTATTAAAGGTTACGGAATGGGAAAATCTGGTGAAAGTGTGAATACTACTCACCAAACTAAAAAATTAGATGTTGATGATCTGATGTATTACAGAGATCGATTTGATGTTCCTTTAACAGATGAACAGGTGAGAAATATTGAATATTTTAAGCCCGATGAAAAATCACCTGAAATAAAATACATTAAAGAAAGAAGAATCGAATTAGGTGGATTTTTACCTGAGCGATCTACTTTTGCAAAACCAATAAAAGCACCAACCAAAGATATTTTTGATTTTATGAAAGTATCTACTGGTGAAAAAGAAATGTCTACTACAATGGCACTTGTGAGAATGCTAACTAATTTATTAAGAGACAAAAATATATCTCCAAGATTAGTTCCAATTATTCCTGATGAAGCCAGAACTTTTGGCATGGAAGGTTTTTTCCAAAAAATTGGAATTTATGCACATGAGGGGCAAAAATATGAACCCGAGGATGCTGCTCAATTAAGTTCTTATAGAGAAAAAAAAAGTGGTCAAGTTTTAGAAGAAGGTATCAATGAGGCAGGTGCTATGTCTTCATGGATTGCTGCTGCCACTGCATATACTAATCATGATATCGAAATGATCCCAATTTATATTTTTTATTCAATGTTTGGTTTCCAAAGAATAGGAGATCTAGCTTGGGCAGCCGGGGATAGCCAGGCTAGAGGATTTTTGGTAGGTGCAACAGCTGGAAGAACAACATTAGCTGGAGAAGGCTTACAACACCAGGATGGACATAGTCATTTAATTGCATCAACTATTCCAAATTGTGTAACTTATGATCCTACATTTCACTATGAATTAGCTGTAATTTTTCGAGAAGGTCTAAGAAGAATGCATGAGAAAAATGAGAATGTTTTTTATTATATTACAACAATGAATGAAAATTACACACATCCAGAAATGCCGAAAGATAAAAATTGTGAGGATGGCATTTTAAAGGGTATGTATAAAATAAAAGAATTTAACAAATACAAAAAAACTAGAATCCAACTTTTAGGATCAGGAACAATCTTAAGGGAAATGATGTCTGCTGCAGAGATTTTGCAAAATGATTATCAAATTGACAGCGAGATATGGAGTGTAACAAGTTTTAATGAATTAAGAAAAGATGGGATGGAGGTAGAAAGATATAATCTTTTAAATCCAGATAAAGAACCCAAAAAATCTTATGTTGAGCAATGCCTAGGCCAAACAGAGGGCCCAATTATGGCTGCATCTGATTATATGAGAATGAATTCAGATCAAATCAGATCTTATACTAATAAAAGTTTTTATTCATTAGGAGCAGATGGTTTTGGAAGAAGTGATACAAGAAAAAATTTAAGAAAATTTTTTGAGGTAGATAAAGAACATTTGGTTGCTTACGGTTTAAGTATTTTGGCAAAAGAACAGCTTATAACTTCTAAACACGCAAAAGATGCAATGAAGAAGTATAATATTGACAGTAACAAACCAATGCCAACGAAATTATAAATGTCAGAGACTGAGATTAAAGTACCTAATATTGGAGATTTCAAAGATGTAGAAGTAATTGAGGTATTAGTTTCTGAAGGTCAATCAATTAAAAAAAATGATGCTCTAATAACAATCGAAAGTGATAAATCTAGCGTAGAAATACCATCAAATTTAGAAGGTAAAATTAAAAATTTAAAAATAAAAGTAGGAGACAAAGTTTCTGAGGGCGACTTAATTTTAACTGTAGAAAGTGATTTAAAAGTTAAAAAGGAAGAGGTTAAAGAAAAACTAGAAATTGAAAGAGAGTCAAAAAATATTGAGGTAATAAAACCTGAAATCCAAGAAAAAACTTTTTCTAAAAATAATATTTCAGATATTTCATCTGCAAGTCCAAAAGCTAGAAAATTTGCTAGAGAACTTGGAGTAGATATTAATCAAGTAACCGGGAGCCAGAAAGATGGCAGAGTTATTGAAGATGATATTAAAAAATTTGTTTCATCTAACTCAAAACCCACAGTTGTAGCAAAAGATACAATACCAGATAAAATTAAAAACGAATTTAAACATTCTGATTTTGGTGAAATAGAAATTAAAGACATACCAAGAGTAAAAAAATTATCATCAAAATATCTTACAAATTCATGGACAACAATTCCTCATGTTACAAATCACGATGAAGCCGACATAACTGAGATGGAAAGTTTTAGAAGTTCATTAACAGATATGTATACTGGAGAAAAAATAAAAATTACACCTCTAGCATTTATAATAAAGGCTTTAGTTGCATCTCTTAAGAAATTTCCTAGTTTTAATTCTTCTATCGATGAAATTGAGACTGGAAAAATGACTTTAAAAAAATATTACCATATTGGGATAGCAGTTGACACACCAAATGGATTAATGGTTCCAAAAATAAGAAATGCAAACAACAAAAAAATTTCTCTCATAAGTAAAGAATTAAAAGAGGTAAGTGAACTTTGTAGAAATTTAAAAATTGATAAAAAAGAATTGTTTGGTGGCTCGATTACGATTACGAGTTTAGGTGGTATAGGAGGTTCATTTTTTACCCCTATAATTAATTATCCTGAAGTTGCTATATTAGGAGTAGGAAGATCAGAAAAAAAACAAATTTTTATGAATGGTAAGTTTCAAACCAGGACTATGCTCCCAATTTCTTTATCTTATGATCACAGAATTATTGATGGTGCAGAAGCAGCTAGGTTTAATAATGATCTAAAAGAAAACTTAGGCAAAAATTTTGCTTATAAACTAGCTGTCTAATTAAAAATGAGTAAATCCATATCATTGTTTAGTGCTTTATTGTGCACTTTCATTTGGGGAACAACTTTTATTGCTCAAGACACAGGCATGGATAATATTGGCCCTTTTACATTTAATGCTGTGAGGTTTTTTGTTGGTTTTTTAGCCATAACTCCACTTTTGATTTTATTTGAATTAAAAAATTTTAAATCAGAATTTAAATTAGATAAAAAAACTTTCATAATTTATTCATTGTTAATTGGAATTTCTTTATTTTTAGGCTCTGTACTTCAACAAGTTGCTTTGCTTTATACAGATGTTGCAAATGCTGCTTTTTTTACAATTTTTTATGTGCCAATGGTACCGATTATCATTTTTTTGTTTGGTAAAAAATCAATGCATTGGAGTGTATGGCCTTCTGTAATTCTATGTTTAATTGGAGGATATTTATTAACAAATTTTCATGATGCAACAGTAAGATTAGGAGATACTTTAGTTGTTCTAGGAGCTTTATTTTGGAGCACTCATATTATTTTTACTGGGATCATTATAACTAAATATAATCTTCCACTTACCTTAGGAGCTGCACAGACTTTAATTGTGGCTATTTTTTCATTTATAATTGGAATTATTTATGAAGAATTTATTTTAAGTAATATTTTAAAGGAAATTTATTCAATTTTATATGCAGGTATATTATCTGGCGGATTTGCATTTGTATTACAAATTTATGCCCAGCGTAATATTACTCCAGCACCTGCAGCTATAATTTTTTCTCTTGAAGGTGTATTTGCGACTATAGCTGCTTGGTTTATTTTAAATCAAATTCTAGATGTTAATAATTTACTTGGATGCTTTTTTATTCTATGTGGAGTTCTCTTATCTCAATTACTCCCTTTAGTTAAGAAGAAATATACTTAATAAACTAAACTAAATAAAATCAAAGCAATTATAATTCTATAAATTACAAACGCATTCATTGAAAATTTATTTATATAAATTAAGAAGAATTTAACTGTTAGAAAAGAAAAAATAAAAGAAGATATAATTGCGATAACAACTAAGTAATTAAACTGAATTGATTGTTCAAAAACATCTTTCAAGCTTAAGACACTAGCTCCAGTTAATGCTGGGATTGAAAGTAAAAAAGATATCTTACTTGAATCTACCCTATTAAATTTTAAAATTCTTGCAGCTGTTATAGTAATTCCTGCCCTACTCACTCCGGGTACAAGAGAGAAAATTTGGAAAACACCTATAAATATTATTGACTGAAAATTTAAATTTGAAGAAATTTTTTTATCAAATCTATTTTTGTCTGAGATGTATAAAATAATTGCGAATATTAAAGTAGTCCAAGCAATGACTTCTAAATTTCTTAACTGATAAATTAAATTTGTACTATAAAGTATGTATCCAACAATTATTAATGGAATAGATCCTAATACAATTAAATTTAAAATTCTTTTATTTTTCCTGATATCAAACAATTCATCTTTAAAAAAATAAACTATAGCTATTAGTGAACCTAGATGGAGGCTGATATCAATAAGCAAAGAACTAGATTTAAATTCATATAAAGTAGAAACCAAAATTAAATGAGCAGAAGAACTAATAGGAAGAAATTCAGATATTCCTTGGATTGCGGAGAGAATTAAAACTTCTATAATATTTTGAAACATTATTTCTTCGTAACTTATAAAGTATTTATTTAAAACAATTCGATTTAAGCATAATAGCTATGCAATAATTAAAAACGTGTTAATTGGCGGTAATAATTTAAAAATTAAGGTCAATATATATGACCTATTTTATGCTTTATATACATAAATCAGGGTATATTTTGCCAAAACTTAAATAATATTATGCAAGATAAAATGCTCAAATTTGTTAAAATAGGTCAACAAACTCCACCTAAAAGAGAAGTTGATACGAGAAAGAAAGATTTTAACGAAATTTATGACGAGTATATCAATGAAAAAGCCAAAGAACAGTCAAGTAGGTGTTCGCAATGTGGAGTACCTTTTTGCCAAGTTCATTGTCCTCTAAGTAATAACATTCCAGATTGGCTTAAACTGACAGCAGAGGGAAGATTAAAAGAGGCTTATGAGTTATCCCAAAGCACAAACAATATGCCTGAAGTGTGTGGTCGAATTTGCCCCCAAGACAGATTATGCGAGGGAAATTGTGTAATTGAACAATCTGGTCATGGAACAGTAACTATCGGATCAGTAGAAAAATATATTACAGATAATGCTTGGGCTGAGGGCTGGGTAAAACCAATTAATGTAACTAATGAAAAAAATCAAAGCGTAGGAATTATAGGAGCAGGACCTGCTGGTTTAGCTGCTGCAGAACAATTAAGAAAAAATGGATATAAAATTACTGTCTACGATAGATATGATAGAGCAGGAGGATTATTAATTTATGGAATTCCAAATTTTAAATTAGAAAAAGAAGTTGTAGAGCGAAGAACAAAACTCTTAAAGGATGGAGGAATTGAATTTGTTCAAAATTTTGAAGTTGGTAAGGATGCAAGCCTAGATCAATTGAGAAAAAAACACGACGCAATTTTAATTGCAACAGGAGTTTATAAAGCAAGAGAAGTAAACTTACCTGGAAATGATCTTGATAATATTTTTCCTGCAATGGATTTTTTAACAGCATCAAATAAAAAAGGTCTAGGAGATGATGTTGAGTTGTTTGATAAAGGAATTTTAAATGCAGAAGGTAAAGATATTGTTGTAATCGGTGGAGGTGACACAGCAATGGATTGTGTAAGAACTTCTATAAGACAGAAGGCAAAATCTGTTAAATGTTTGTATAGAAGAGATAAAGAAAATATGCCAGGATCTGCTAGAGAAGTTGCAAATGCAGAAGAAGAAGGTGTTGAGTTTGTTTGGTTATCAAGCCCTAAAGAATTTAAAGGTACAAATAAAGTAGAAAAAATAATTGTAGATAAAATTAAACTAGGTGATCCAGACGAGACAGGAAGAAGAAAGCCGCAAGTACAAGAAGGCTCAAGTTACGAAACAAAAGCAGATATGGTTATAAAAGCACTAGGTTTTGATCCTGAAGATTTACCAAATTTATTTGATAGTAGTGAATTACAAGTAACAAAGTGGGGAACTATTAAAGCAGATTTTGATACTATGGAAACAAATATAAAAGGCGTGTTTGCTGCTGGTGATATAGTTAGAGGAGCTTCATTAGTTGTTTGGGCGATAAAAGATGGAAGAGATGCAGCAGCTTCAATTAAAACTTATCTAGAGAGTAAATCTAAAGTGGAAAAAAGAGTGGCTTAATGGAAAATTATAAAAAGAACCTTCACCTTTTAAAAGAAAATAATGTTTATTCAGAAGACATGGAGCATGATGCTTGTGGTGTTGGTATAATTGCATCAACCGAAGGTAAAAAATCTCGTAAAGTTGTAGAGTATGGTATTGAAGCATTAAAAGCAGTTTGGCATAGAGGCGCTGTAGATGCCGATGGAAAAACTGGCGATGGAGCTGGGATTCATGTTGAAATACCAAAAGATTTCTTCATTGAAAAGATAGAAGTGACAGGACACACACATGACAATTCTGAAATATGTGTGGGCATGATATTTCTACCTCGGAATGATTACGCAGCACAAGAAAGTTGCAAAACTATTGTTGAAAGTGAATTAACAAAAAATGATTTTAGTATTTATGGCTGGAGACAAGTTCCAGTTAATCCAAAAGTTTTAGGAGAAAAGGCATTCCAAACAATGCCTGAAATTATTCAAGTATTGTTTAAACCTTATAATCCAGAATTAACAAATAAAGATTTAGAAAGAAAAATTTATGAAACTAGAAGAAAGATAGAAAATGAAGCTTTTAAAAAGTCTTTAAACAATTTTTATATTTGTTCATTGAGTTCTAAATCTATCATTTACAAGGGAATGTTTTTAGCTGAGGCTATCTCAGATTTCTACCTTGATCTAAAAGATGAGAGATTTGTTTCAAGGTTTGCTATTTTTCATCAAAGATTTTCAACAAACACAGCACCTAGCTGGAATTTAGCTCAACCCTTTAGAGCTATAGCACATAATGGAGAAATTAATACTTATAGAGGAAATAAAAATTGGATGAAAGTTCATGAGCAAGAGATGAACAGTCCCCTTTTTGATGATGTTGAAAACTTAAAACCTGTTATACAACAGGGAGCATCAGACTCTGCTGCATTAGACAATGTTTTTGAATTATTAAATATATCTGGTCAGCCTGCGCCTTTGGCGAAGCTTATGTTAGTTCCAGACGCATGGTCTAAAAAAAATAAAACTCTACCAAAAGATCACCAACAATTATTTAATTTTTTAAACAGCACTATGGAGCCATGGGATGGACCAGCAGCTATTGCTGGAACTGATAATGAGTGGGTTATAGCTGCAAATGATAGAAATGGATTAAGACCTTTAAGATACGCAATTACAAAAGATAAATTATTATTTGCAGGTTCTGAAACAGGAATGATTGAATTAAATGAAAAAAGAATTTTGTCAAAGGGAAGATTGGGTCCTGGGGAAATAATTGGAGTTAGAATAGAAAAAGGTAAAGTATTTACTAACAAGCAAATAAAAGATTATTTAGCCAAAGAATATAAACACTTTAATTCACAAATTATCAACCTAGATGATAAGTTAACCATTTCAGATGAAAAAAATTCTTTTTCGGGAGATGATTTAAGAAGAAGGCAATATACTTTTGGAATAAGTTTAGAAGACCTTGAACTCATACTGCATCCTATGGCAGAAGATGCTAAAGAAGCAACTGGATCTATGGGTGACGATACACCATTGGCTGTTTTGTCAGATAGATATAGACCATTATATCATTTTTTTAGACAGAATTTTAGCCAAGTCACTAACCCACCAATAGACTCTTTAAGAGAAAACAAGGTTATGAGTTTGAAAACAAGATTTGGAAATCTTGGAAATATTTTAAATTTTGATAATTTAACAAAGCAAAATATTTATGTTTTAAATAGTCCAATATTATCAAATTCACAGTTTGAAAAATTTATAAATTTTTTTGGCAATAACTCATCTATAATTGATTGTACTTTTTCCGAAGAAGAGACTTTGTTTGACTCAATTAAAAAAATTCAAAAAGAAGCTGAAATTGCGGTAAGACAGGGAGTTACTCAATTGATTTTAAGTGACAAAGAACTTTCTAGCTTAAAACTTCCAATACCAATGCTTTTAGCAGTTGGATCAATTAATTCGTTCCTTATTGAAAAAAAACTAAGAGGATATGTATCAATAAATGTACAATCTGGAGAGGCTTTAGATACACACTCTTTTGCAACCTTAATAGGAGTTGGAGCAACTACTGTAAATCCATATTTAGCATTTGATAGTTTATTCCAGCGCCATGAAAAGAAGTTATTTGGAAAATTTAGCTTTGATGAATGTGTAGAGAGATACATAAAATCAGTAAACGCAGGTTTATTAAAGATCATGTCTAAGATGGGTATTTCAGTTCTAAGTTCTTATAGAGGTGGATGTAACTTTGAAACTGTAGGTTTAAGTAGAACAATTGTTGCAGATTATTTTCCAGGAGTGGTGTCTAAAATTTCAGGTATTGGACTTACAGGTATAGAAAAAAAAATTAGAGAAATTCATAAAGAGGCATTTGAAAGTTCTGAAACCATATTGCCGATAGGCGGTATATATAGATATCGTAAAAATGGTGAAACACATCAATATCAAGGAAAATTAATTCATTTACTTCAAAGTGCAGTAGGATCTAATTCTTATGATGCCTATAAAAGATATGCGGATGGAATATATAGTTTACCACCTATTAATCTTAGAGACTTAATTGATTTCAGAGAAAAAAAACTAAGTGGGCCAATAGATATTTCTGAGGTTGAGCCAATAGAAAATATTTTAAAGAGATTTGGAAGTGGGAGCATGTCTCATGGAGCTTTATCGAAAGAGGCACATGAAACTTTGGCAACTGGTATGAATAGGATTAAAGGTGCTTCATGTAGTGGAGAGGGTGGTGAAGATGCAAGTAGATTTAAAGTTTTAGATAATGGTGATAGCGCAAACTCAAGAGTTAAACAGATAGCTTCTGCAAGATTTGGAGTTACAGTTAATTATCTTAATAATTGTAATGAGATAGAAATTAAAATTGCACAAGGCGCTAAGCCTGGTGAAGGAGGTCAGTTACCAGGATTTAAGGTTACTGAAGAAATTGCTAAACTTAGACATTCAACTCCTGGAGTAACTTTAATATCACCACCACCACATCATGATATTTATTCAATAGAAGACCTTGCACAACTAATTTATGATTTGAAACAAATAAATCCTAAAGCAAGAATTGGAGTTAAGCTTGTTGCTTCCTCAGGAGTAGGAACAATTGCAGCTGGTGTAGCTAAAGCAAAAGCAGATATAATATTAATTTCTGGACATAATGGTGGGACAGGAGCAACACCACAGACTAGTGTTAAGTACGTTGGAATACCATGGGAAATGGGTTTGACAGAAGCAAACCAAGTATTAACTTTAAATAATCTCAGACATAAAGTTACACTGAGAACGGACGGTGGAATTAAAACTGGAAGAGATGTAGTGGTAGCTGCAATGATGGGTGCTGAAGAATATGGTGTTGCTACTACAGCATTAGTTGCAATGGGATGTATAATGGTAAGGCAGTGTCATTCAAATACATGTCCCGTAGGCGTTTGTACTCAAGATGAAAAACTCAGAGAAAAATTTACTGGAACTCCAGAAAAAGTAGTTAATTTGTTCTCATTTATAGCCCGTGAAGTAAGAGAAATATTAGCAAATTTAGGTTTTAAATCATTAAATGAAGTGATTGGTAGGACAGACTTGTTAAAACAGGTTAGTAAGGGTTCTCCAAATTTAGACGATTTAGATTTAAATCCTTTATTTGTTCAAGCTGATACTGGAAATAATCCAAGGTATTGTATGGATCAAGAAATAAATAGTGTACCAGATACTCTTGACCAACAAATTTGGCCAGAAATTGAACAAGCTTTAGATAATTCTGAAAAAACTGAGAAAGAATATCAAATAAAAAATACTCACAGAGCAGTAGGCACAAGAATTTCTCACCATTTGTATAAAAAATATGGTTATGAAAAACTTCATGAAAACTTTTTAGTTTTAAATTTTAAAGGTTCAGCGGGTCAATCATTTGGAGCATTTTCTTCTAAAGGTTTAAAGCTTGTATTAAAGGGAGATGCAAATGATTATGTTGGTAAAGGTTTGTCAGGAGCTACTATTTCAATAAAATTACCTGAAGAGAGTAATTTAGTTTCAAATGAGAATACAATTTTAGGAAACACTGTTCTTTACGGAGCGACTTCAGGAAAACTTTTTGCTGCTGGGCAAGCTGGTGAAAGATTTTCAGTAAGAAATTCCGGTGCAGTCACAGTAATTGAAGGATGCGATTCGAATGGATGTGAATATATGACTGGTGGAACTGTAGTAATTTTAGGAGATGTTGGTGATAATTTTGCAGCTGGTATGACAGGTGGAATGGCCTTTATATATGATAAATCTCAACAATTTGAAAAGAAAGTAAATCCAGAGTCAGTAGTTTGGCAAAACGTAGAGACAGATTATTGGAAAGAATTTCTAAAAAATTTAGTTAATGAGCACTTTAAAGAAACCGAGTCTCAATTATCGAAAAAAATAATTGAAAACTTTGATGATGAAGTAAATAAATTTGTCCAGGTGTGTCCTAAAGAAATGTTGGATAAGTTAAAAAATCCAATTACTTTAAAAAAAGATATAAAAAAAGTCAGCTAAATTAATAATTTAAGCTCTTTTAAAATTATATTTAACCATTTTTTATTTGATAAACTGTGATCACCTTTTTTTATAATATTTAATTTCTTCTTAGCTTTTGGAAATAATCTTAAAACTTTTCTTGAATATGAAACAGGAACTGCCTCATCTTTTTCACCATGTACCATTGTTACTTTAATATTTGTATTTATTTTCTTATTTAATACTTTGTTTTTTCTTCCATCTCTTATTAATTGTAGAGTAATTGGATATTCATAATTGCCATGTTTTAATTGATAAATACCCTTACGTATTGTTTCCTCTTTCATTTTTTTGGTAAATTTTTTCCACATTAAATTTTCTAAAAATTCAGGAGCAGCCCCTATTCCTAAAAACCCTTTAATCTGTTTTTTGAAAATTTTGAATTGATTAAGCGAAATCCATGCGCCCATACTTGAACCAATTAACACAAATTCTTTTTTTTTTACGAATTTTCTAATTAAGATTGACGTCTCTTTACTCCATTTTGAAATATTTCCATTTACAAATTTTCCAGAAGATTTTCCATGACCAGAATATTCTAGTGCTAAAAAACTTACTTTATTTTCTTTAGCAAATTTCAAAAATGCATTTGGTTTTTTTCCTTCAAGATCTGACATAAAGCCATGCAAAAAAACTATAAAAGAACTATTTTTAAAAATTTTAGAAATATGTCTAATTTTCTTTGTATTTGATATTTGATGAAATCTGAAATTTGCCATAATCGTTTATAAGTTTTGTCTATTAATATATAATCATATCAAATGTCATCTGATTTAAAAGTTTTACAAGTAATACCAAAATTAGGTTATGGAGGAGCTGAAACAGGGTGTTATGATATAGCACATTATTTACCAGAAAATAATTGTAAATCATTTCTTGTAACTAGTGGTGGTGAATTACTTAAATTTGTAGATAGAAAAAAAGTTAAGGTATTTAGACTTCCTGTACAGAGCAAAAATCCTTTACTAATTTTAATTAATGCTTTTATCTTGATTGGAATAATTTTAGTTTTTAATATTTCTCTTGTTCATGCTAGAAGTAGAGCACCTGCTTGGTCATGTTTGTTAGCAACTAAGATCACAGGACGAAAATTTGTAACTACATTTCATGGAACATACAATTTTAAAAGTAATATAAAAAAAATTTACAATTCTGTAATGACTAGAGCAGATTTAATAATTGCAGGATCTAATTTTATTTTTTCTCATATAAAAAAAAATTATTCAAAATATTTAAATGAGAAGAAAAAATTAATGGTTATTTTTAGAGGAATAAATGTTGACTACTTTGACCCTACAACCAAAATTGAAATTGATGAAAAAAAATTATTAAAAAAATGGGAAATTGAAAAAGATAAAAAAATTATACTTTTACCTGGTAGATTAACTTCCTGGAAAGGACAGGAAGTTTTTATAGAGGCAATTAATTTAGTGAATATAGAACTGGGTTATGAAGCATTTTATGCTGTCATTCTAGGCAGTGATCAAGGTAGAGATTTATATAAGAAAAAATTAATAAGACTTTCAGAGCAATATAGATTGTCTACACAAATAAGATTTATAGATCATTGCAAGGATATGGCCTTAGCTTATAAAGTTTCTGATATTATTGTTTCAGCCTCAACTGAACCAGAGGCTTTCGGCAGAGTTGCTGTCGAAGCACAATCAATGGAAAAACCAATTATAGCAAGTAACATTGGAGGTTCTAACGAAACGATAATTGATGAAAAAACTGGTTTTTTATATGAAGCAGGAAATGCTAAATCATTAAGTAATAAAATTTTAAAAACTCTTAACATGGATGAAACTCTATTAAAATCAATTGGTTATGAGGGAAGAAAAAATATAGTTCAAAAATTTAATGTTGAAAAAATGTGCTTTTCTACTTATTCAGAGTATAAGAGATTATTAAATTAAATGCCGATAATAACATTACCTGACGGAAACAATATTGACTTTCCTAATAAAGTTACAGGACTTGAAGTAGCTGAAAAAATTAGCAAATCATTAGCCAAACAAGCCATGGTCATAAGCGTCGATGGTGAACTTAAAGATCTTGATTTTTTAATTGAAAATGATTGTTCTGTAAAAATTTTTACCTCAAAAAATCCTGAGGGCTTGGAAACTATAAGGCATGACACAGCTCATATTTTAGCTATGGCTGTTCAAGAATTATTTCCTGGTACACAAGTTACAATTGGACCCGTGATTGAAAATGGATTTTATTACGACTTTGCTAGAAAAGAACCATTTACAGAGGATGATCTGGTTAAAATTGAAAATAAAATGAAAGAAATTGTTGATAGGAATGAAATAACAAAAAGAGAAGTTTGGGATAGAAACAAAGCAATTAGCCATTTTAAAAAAAAAGGAGAAATTTATAAAGCTGAACTGATCGAAGCGATACCCGAAAATGAAGACGTATCAATTTATTTTCATGGAGAATGGCATGATTTATGTAGAGGTCCACATCTTTCCTCTACAGGTAAAATAGGAAAATATTTTAAACTTACAAAAGTGTCAGGAGCATATTGGAGAGGAGACTCTAACAATGAAATGTTGCAACGAATATATGGTACGAGTTGGGCAACTCAAAAAGATCTAGATCAATATTTAAAAAGAATAGAAGAAGCAGAAAAAAGAGATCATAGAAAATTAGGTAGAGAAATGGATTTATTTCATTTTAGAGAAGAAAGTCCTGGCTCAGTATTTTGGCATGAAAGAGGATGGGGTTTATTTCAAAAGCTCATAAATTATATGAGAAGTAGACAAGATGCTGCTGGTTATAAAGAGGTAAATACTCCAGAGGTACTAGATAGACAACTATGGGAAAAATCTGGGCATTGGGAAAAATATGGAGAAAACATGTACACTTCTGAAACGCCAGATGAGAAAGTTTTTGCAATTAAACCGATGAATTGCCCTGGTCATATCCAGGTGTTTAATCAAGGCTTAAAAAGTTACAGAGATCTTCCTTTACGTTTTGCTGAATTTGGAAAAGTTCATCGTTATGAGCCATCAGGCGCTTTACATGGGTTATTAAGAGTAAGAGCATTTACTCAAGATGATGCCCATATTTTTTGTACTGAAGATCAAATTACTAATGAATGTTTAATTGTTACAAATCTAATACTAGATATTTATAAGGACCTTGGTTTTGAAAACGTAATTCTAAAATATGCAGACAGGCCAGAAGTAAGAGTGGGCGATGATTTAGTATGGGATAAAGCAGAAGCCTCTTTGCTTGAAGCTGTTAAAGCTTCTAAATTAGAATATACTATTAATAAAGGTGAGGGAGCATTTTATGGTCCTAAAATTGAATTTGTTTTACGAGATGCTATTGGCAGAGATTGGCAATGTGGAACTTTGCAAGTAGATTTAAATTTACCTGGAAGACTAGATGCTTCTTATGTTGACAAAGATGGAACTAAAAAAGTTCCTGTTATGTTGCATAGAGCATTATTTGGTTCTCTAGAGAGATTTATTGGAATTTTAATTGAAAACTATGCAGGGAAGTTTCCATTTTGGATATCACCTTTACAGACTATGGTAATACCTATTTCAGAAGAATTTAACGACTATGCAGTTGAGGTATCAAATAAAATTAAAAATTCAGGTATAAGTTCTGCAGTAGATTTAAAAAATCATAATTTAAATTATAAAATTAGAGATCATTCTTTAGCAAAAATACCTCTTTTATTAATTTGTGGTAAAAAAGAAGTTGACTCCAATTCAGTAACGATTAGAAGATTAGACTCTAATAAACAAGAAAATATGGGTATAGATCAATTCTTAAAAACATTCTCTGCTTTAAATAAAGCATCCTCAAACTAAGTGGCAGACTTTAAACAAAATTATTTTCAAAGAAGAACTAAAGATAGAGGCCCAAGATCTAATAATAGAATTACTTCTCCTGATGTTCAGGTTATAGCGAGTGATGGAGAAAATCTTGGAGTCATGAATACCAATGAAGCGATTTCCATGGCAAAAAATCAAGGTTTAGATTTAATCGAAATAGCACCTAATGCAAATCCTCCTGTATGTAAAATAATGGATATGGGTAAATATAAGTATGACGCTCAGAAAAAAGCAAATCTTGCAAAGAAAAAACAAAAAATTGTTTCTTTAAAAGAAATTAAAATGAGACCTGTTACGGAAACTCATGATTATGAGTTTAAAGTCAAAAATGCTAAAAAATTTATAGCAAAAGGAGATAAGGTCAAATTCACTATAAGATTTAAAGGTAGAGAACTTCAGCACTCCCATTTAGGAAATGAACTAATGGGCAAAATTAAAGAAGATATGAAGGATATCGGCAAGGTAGAATTGCATCCCAAGTTTGATGGGAAGCAAATGATTATGGTAATTCAGCCTTTATAAGCCTTAATAGATGTTGTAAAATTATATCTTTCTTTGTATAAGTCCGCAGAATTATGCCAAAACTTAAAACAAAAAGCTCAGCAAAAAAAAGATTCAAAATATCTGCTAAGGGTAAAGTTATTTCTGCTCAAGCAGGTAAAAGACACGGCATGATTAAAAGAACGAACTCACAAATAAGAAAACTAAGAGGCACTACGACATTGTCTAAACAAGATGGAAAAATTGTTAAGTCATACATGCCTTACAGTTTAAGAGGTTAATAATGGCAAGAGTTAAAAGAGGTGTAACTAGTAAAGCTAAACATAAAAAAGTTTTAAAAGCTGTAAAAGGTCAATGGGGCAGAAGAAAAAACACCATTAGAGTTGCAAAGCAAGCTATGGAAAAATCCATGCAATATGCTTATAGAGATAGAAGAAATAAAAAAAGAGATTTCAAATCATTATGGATACAGAGAATTAATGCCGGAGTTAGAGCGGAAGGCTTAACTTATTCAAAGTTTATTAATGGATTAAGTAAATGTGGTATTGCAATAGATAGAAAAATTCTTGCTGAAATTGCTTATGATAGCCCTGAAGCATTCAAAACAATTGTACAAAAAGCTCAATCAGCTTTAAATTAATCTTCGCTATTGTTTTTATTTCTTAAGGAAATAATCTACTAATATGTCAGAGATAAAAAATATTAGAGATCAGTTCATATCAAAGCTTGAAAATGATTTAAGCATTGATCAAATAAATGAAATTAAAACCGAGCTCTTTGGTAAAAATGGTTTAATTTCATCAAAATTTAAAACAATAGGATCAATACCAGAGACTGATAGAAAAAAATTTGCATCAGATTTAAATCAAGTTAAAGACGAACTTCAGAGTTTGATAACTTCTAAAATTAGTGAGATAGAAGGAAAAAAAATAAACGAAAAATTAGAAAAGGAAAAAGTTGATATAACTTTACCTGAAAGACCATTCGCTAGAGGAAAAGTTCATCCAGTATCACAAACGATTGATGAAATTTCATCTATTTTCTCTGAAATAGGATTTAGTGTTGAGGAAGGCCCTGATGTTGAAAATGAATACAACAACTTTACTGCTCTAAACACACCAGACAATCATCCAGCAAGAGATATGCATGATACATTTTACTTAGATGAAAACAAAGAGGTTTTGTTACGAACTCATACTTCACCAGTTCAAATCAGAACTATGCTTAAAGACACACCTCCATTCAAGATCATTGCTCCTGGAAGAACTTATAGATCTGATAGTGATCAAACACATACACCAATGTTTCATCAAGTAGAAGGTTTGCATATTGATAAAAATATTAATATGGGGCATTTGAAAGGATGCTTGAATTATTTCATTAAAGAATTTTTTGAAGTAGAAAAAATTAAAATGAGATTTAGACCTAGTCATTTTCCATTCACAGAACCATCTGCTGAAGTAGATATTGGTTATGAAATAAAAGATGGAAAAATAATTATTGGAGAAGGAGATAAGTGGCTTGAAATTTTAGGTTGCGGTATGGTGCATCCAAATGTCTTAAGAAATGTAAAAGTAGATCCTTCAAAATATCAAGGATATGCCTTTGGAATAGGTATAGACCGATTAGCAATGCTTAAATATGGCATTAATGATTTAAGAGCTTTTTTTGATTGTGATTACAGATGGCTAAATCATTTTGGTTTTGATCCACTTGATGTTCCTTCAAATTATAGAGGTTTAAGCAGATGAAGATTACATATGATTGGTTAAAAGATCATTTAAAAATAAGTGCTAAAGAAGATAAGCTTCTAGAGAAACTAACAGACATAGGTCTTGAGGTTGAGAGTATAGAAAACCTATCTGAGGGATTAGATTTATTTAAGGTAGCAAAAATTATAAAAACAGAAAAGCATCCTAATGCAGACAGACTTAAAGTATGTGATGTTGATGTTGGTAATAAAGAAATCAAAAAAGTTGTTTGTGGTGCAGCAAACGCAAGAGAGGGCCTTTTTACTGTATATGCCCCACCGGGCGCAATAATTCCAAAAACTAAAACTAAACTTGTTGTTGCTAAAATAAGAGATGTTACATCCTATGGAATGCTCTGTTCCGAATCTGAATTAAATTTATCAGATGAAAGCGATGGGATTACTGAGCTGTCGTCAGTTAAATATGCAAAAAATATTGGAAAAAGTTATTTTTCTAAACCAAGTTCTAATCTTATCGATTTATCAATTACACCAAATAGACCAGACTGTCTTGGTGTTCGAGGGATAGCGAGAGATTTATCAGCTGCAGGTTTTGGAAACTTAAAACCAGAAAAAGATAAAAAAATAAAATCTAATAAAAAACAGACCTTAAAAGTAAAAATAACAAAAGAAAAAAATAAAGGGTGCTTATCTTTTGGTAGCTGCTTGATAACTAACGTCAAAAATACTGAAAGTCCTCAGTGGTTGAAAGATAAATTAATTTCTATAGGCCAAAAACCAATATCTGCAATTGTGGATATTACAAATTATGTCATGATTGATATTAATCGTCCTTTGCACGCATACGATGCTGATAAAATTGATAAAGGAATAATTGTTAGAAATTCAAAATCAGGAGAAGAATTTACTGCTCTAGATAATAAAGATTATAAACTAGATGATGGTATGTGTGTAATAAGTGACAACAAAGGTGTTTTAGGTCTAGGTGGAATTATTGGAGGAACAAGATCTGGTACAGAGCTACATACAAAAAATGTTTTATTAGAGTCGGCTTATTTTGATCCAAGATCAATTAGAAAAACTGCTAAAAAATTAAATATTGATACAGATGCTAAATTTAGATTTGAGAGAGGTATTGATCAGTTGTCTATTAAAGATGGATTAAATAAAGCAGCTTTTTTAATTAAGGAAATTTGTGGTGGTGAAATTAGCAAAATAGATATTCAAAAAATTGAGCCTTATAAAAACAAAGTAATAAAATTTGAACCTAAAACGTTTGAAAAAATTACTGGTTTTAAAATATCAAACAAGGAAATGATAAACATTTTAGAAAAACTTGGATTTAAATTAAAAAAAGAAAAAAAATTCTTTAAATTATCAGTTCCATCTTGGAGACCAGATATCGTTCAAGAAATTGATATAGTTGAGGAACTTGTAAGAATTAGTGGCTATGAAAAAATAAAAATTGAAAATCCTATTAAAGAAAGATCAAAAAATACTTTAAATCCAACTCAAAAGTTATTTCATTTTCTTCAAAGAGCAGTAGCATCTAAAGGGTATCTGGAGGCTATTACTTGGTCTTTTACAGACTCGAAATATAACGATCACTTTAAAGAGGACAATAAAGAAATAAAAATTGTAAATCCAATTAGTTCTGAATTGGGAGTGTTAAGAAATTCTATTTTTTCAAATTTGGTGATGTACATGAGCAAAAATCTAGATAGAGGAATTAAAGATTTATCAATATTTGAAATAGGTCCAATATTTTATGGTTCACAACCTGGAGCTCAGAATACAGTTGTTTGTGGTTTGTCGGCTGGGAAAAAATCTAGACTTTCATGGATTGAAAAAGAGAGAAATATAGATGTTTTTGATATCAAAAAGGATGTTATACAAACTTTAGTAGAAGCTGGTTATGACTCAGAAAAATTTTATATTGATGATGAAAGCCCAAATTATTATCATCCAGGAAAATCAGGAAGAATATTTTTAAATAAGGGAAAAGATAAGGTAGCTGCTTATTTTGGCGAAATTCATCCAAATATTATCCAAACACTAGATATTAAAACAGAGTCTTTGGTAGGTTTTGAAATATTTCTAGATAATTTAAAACTCCCAAAAAAACCTCTAAAAGATCAAAAAACAAAATATTCAGTATCCGACTTTCAAAAATCTGAAAGAGATTTTGCTTTTATAGTTGATAGAAAAGTAAACGTACAAGATTTAGTAAGCGTAATATCAAGTATTGATAAAAATTTAATTTCAAACATCAAGGTATTTGATGTTTATGAGGGAGACAATATTCCTGAAAATCAAAAATCAATCGCAATAAGCGTTACTATTCAATCATTAGAAAAAACTTTAACTGATAATGATTTAGAAAAAATTAATAATTTGATAATAGAAACAGTTGAAAATAAAACCGGCGCTAAAATTCGTTCTTAAAATAAATTAATGAGTGCAATCGACAACATTAGAAATTTTGCAATTATTGCGCATATTGATCATGGTAAATCCACTATTGCTGATCGGATTATTCATAGTTGTGGTGGGTTAACTGAAAGAGAAATGAAAGCTCAAGTTTTAGACTCTATGGATATTGAACGTGAAAGAGGAATCACAATTAAGGCTCAAACTGTAAAATTAAATTATAAAGCTAAAAATGGAAAAGATTATATTTTAAATATTATTGATACCCCAGGCCATGTTGATTTCAGTTATGAAGTTAGTAGATCTTTATATGCATGTGAAGGTTCAATTTTAATTGTAGATAGCACCCAAGGTGTAGAAGCTCAAACTTTAGCAAATGTTTATCAAGCTTTAGATACTAACCATGAGATAGTACCAGTTTTAAATAAGGTTGATTTACCCGCATCAGATTTAGATAGAACAAAAAAACAAATTGAGGAAGTAATAGGAATTGATACAGAGAAAGCAATTCCATGTTCAGGTAAAACTGGAGAAGGTATAGAAAATATTTTAGAGCAAATTATTGCAACTTTACCAGCACCTAAAGGAGAAAGTTCAGCAGATTTAAAATGTTTATTGGTTGATAGTTGGTATGATACATATCTAGGTGTAGTGATCTTAGTAAGAGTAATTGATGGTAAACTTTCAAAACATATGAAAATAAAAATGATGTCAACCAATCAAGAATATGTTGTTGAAAAAGTTGGAGTATTTACTCCAAAACCAGAGGATATAAATGAATTAAAAACAGGTGAAATTGGATTTATTACAACAGGAATTAAAGTTTTGTCTGAAACAAAAGTTGGAGATACGATTTGTGATGCTTCAAAACCATTAAAAGATGCTTTGCCAGGATTTAAACCAAGCAAACCAGTAGTGTTCTGCGGGCTATTTCCAGTAGATAGTTCTGAGTTCCAAAAACTTAAAGATGGCTTAGCTAAATTACAATTAAATGATGCAAGTTTTTCTTTTGAACCTGAATCATCATCTGCTTTAGGATTGGGTTTTAGATGTGGATTTTTAGGTCTACTGCATTTAGAAATTGTTACTGAGAGATTAGAAAGAGAATTTGATGTTAATCTATTAACAACAACACCTGGTGTTGTTTATAAAGTTCATCTCAATAATGAAAATATAATTGATCTTCAAAATCCATCAAGTCTACCTGATCCAACTTTTATAAAATATATAGAAGAGCCATGGATAAAAGCAACAATTATTACACCTGATCAGTATTTAGGTTCAATTATAAAAATGTGTCAGGACAAAAGAGGAATTCAAACTAATTTAAGTTACTCAGCAAATAGAGCTGTTGTAAATTATGAATTACCATTGAATGAAGTTGTTTTTGATTTTAATGATAGATTAAAATCTATGACTAGTGGATACGCTAGTTTTGATTATGAAATCATCGAGCACAGAGAGGGAGATTTAGTAAAACTTGGTATTTTAGTTAATGGAGAACCTGTTGATGCTTTAGCTATGATGATTCATAAAGATTTTGCGCAAAAAACTGGAAGAGAAGTTTGCGAAAAATTAAAAGATCTGATACCTCGACATAATTTTATGATACCTGTTCAAGCAGCTATTGGTGGAAAAATTATTGCTAGAGAAACAATTAAGGGCTTTAAAAAAGATGTGTTGACTAAAATACATGGTGGTGGTGCAACTGATAGAAAAAGAAAATTATTAGAAAAACAAAAAAAAGGTAAAGCTAGATCAAAACAGTTTGGAAGAGTAGAAATACCTCAAGAGGCATTTATAGGTGTATTAAAAATAAATAAAGAAAAATAATTCAAATTAAAAAAGGTTTAGATGAATAAGATATATGATTGCATAACTTTTTATGATGAAAATCTATTAGTAAACTCTCGATTTGAAATTCTGAAAGATGTAGTAGATTTTCACGTGGTATGTGAGTCAAAATATGATCATAGTGGAAATGAAAAGAATATTAACTTTAAATTATTAAATCAAAAATATAATAAAAAAGTAAAACATATATTAATTGACGAAAAATTTCCAAATCCAAGTGATGGATGGAGTTCTGAAAGTTTTCAGAGAGAAAAAATTTTTTTAGGTATAAAAAATGCAAATGAAGATGATTTTATAATGTTTTCAGATTCTGACGAAATACCAAATCCAAAAAAACTTCTCAATTTTAATTTAAATAAAAAATTTGGTATTTTTA
>QCDC01000010.1 GCA_003278805.1 Pelagibacteraceae bacterium AG-349-L17
CAGTAATACCTCTTTTGGTATATTTTTTCCTAAATTTAATGGAACCATTTACGAAATTTTAGCAGCACCAATTTCTACTTTTGAAATTGTTTTAGCTTTTGTTGGCGCAGGAGCAACTAAAACTCTTATTGTAGGTGTTGTAATATTTATCACCTCAACATTCTTTGTAGAAGTTAACGTCATGTATCCGTTATTAATGATTTTTTTATTAGTATTGGTTGCATTTACATTTGCATTATTTGGTTTCTTAATAGGTTTAATGAGTTCTAATTTCGAACAAATGTCTATTATTCCAACTTTAGTTATTACACCAATGGTATTTTTAGGAGGCAGCTTGTACTCATTAGATATGCTGCCAGAATTTTGGCAGACAGTTACTTATTTCAATCCAGTAGTTTATTTGATTAATGGACTAAGATTTGCTTTTTATGGAGTGTCTGATTTTAATATCTGGGTAAGCATAATTTCTATGGTTGTATTTTTGGTTGCTTGTGTGACAGTTGTGACTGTATTACTTAAAAAAGGTTATAATATTAAATCTTAGCTAATAGCTATTTTCTTTTTAGGATCATAAAAAGGTTTTTCTACAATAGTAGCAGAATATTTTCCTTCATGAGTTTGAACATCTAATTGATTTCCTAATTCTGAATAATTTATTTCTAACATTGCAAGTGCAATATTTTTTTTTAATCTAGGAGAATATACAGCTGAAGTTACTTTACCAATTTTTTTGCCATTTTTTAGAATTGGCCAAAAAGTAGTATTGGGACCTGACAGAGGATTACAATAAATTATAAGCCCAACCTGTTTTCTCTTTATTCCATCTTGCTTAATTTTTTTTAGAGCATCTTTACCTATAAAGTCTATATCAGTTTCTAAATTAACTAATCGATCTAATCCTAATTCAAATGGATTAGTATGAATGTCAGCATCTGCATGATATGAAAGCATACCGCCTTCAATTCTTCTTATTGACGATGTGTGACCTGGTTGAATTCCATGTTCTTTACCAGCAGCCATAATTTTTTCATATAATTCATTTCCCTTTGAACCATCTCTTAAATATATTTCATAACCAAGTTCACTTGACCAACCTGTTCTTGAAACAACTAGTGGAATTCCATCAAGATTATATTCTCTGAGCCAATAATATTTTAGATCTCTTATGCCATCACCAAATAATTTAACCATGATTTCTTGTGAGGTGGGGCCTTGTAATTGTAAAGGGGAGACATCTGGCTCAGATATTTTAACATCTAAACTTGAATTAACAGCTACTCCTTGTGCCCATAATAAAACATCACTATCTGCCAAAGATAACCAAAAATGATTTTCTGCTAACCTTAATAAAACTGGATCGTTTAAAATACCACCATCATTATTTACAATTAAAACATATTTACATTGTCCAACAGATAACTTTGAAAGATCTCTTGGAGTCAAAAGTTGAATAAATTTATATGAGTCAGGACCGGTGATCTCGACTTGTCTTTCAACTGCAACATCACATAAGATTGATTTTTCAATAAGATTCCAAAAGTTTTGTTCAGGATTTCCAAAATCTCTTGGAATATACATGTGGTTATAGACTGAAAAACCTGTCGCTCCCCATTTTACTGTAGCATCGAAATATGGAGATTTCCGAATTTGTGTTCCAAAACCAAAGTTTTTATGAGACATCTGTGACCATTAACAGTCTTAATATTATTTACAAATAGAATATTCACTCTAATAGTCTTAAGTTAATAAAAATTCATTTGTATGATTAAATATCTGATACCAGCTATTATTATATTTTTAATAGTTTTATTTTGGGAGAAAATAACTGATTTTTTTGAGAAAAAGTTCAACATTAAGCTTAATTATATTGTTGTTAGCTCCATTATTGCTGCAATAGCAGTTATCCTTTTACTCCTAAATTACTAGGATTCATGAACAGTCTGGAAGTTACAAATTTTAAAATTGAGGAAACCGAGGGAGTTTTTACCTTTAAAAATGAAAATACAACAATAGGCTTTGTTAGATTTAATGAAAAAGGTGAGGTAGAATATATTTTTGTTAATCCAATTTTTAGAAAACAAGGGTTAGCAACTAAACTATTACAATTAGTAAAGCAAAAAACTGGAAAAGAAATAACATTTAAAGAACCAATTAGTCCTTTAGGATCTAAATTATTAAAATCATTATATAAATGGAAATAAACTTATTATTTTTTTTCACAGTTGTTCCAGCCATAATTTTATACGGAATTGCAAAATCAGGCCTAGGGGGATCCATGACTTTAATTTCTGTTCCGTTAATGACAATAGTGATGCCGCTAAATCAAGCTTTAGGAATTATTTTACCGATTTTAATATTTTCAGATTTCATTGCTGTTTTTAAATATAGAAAGGAATTTGACTTAGGAAATTTAAAATTAATGGTTCCATTTGCAGCTATTGGGATATTTATTGGATCATTAACTTTTTCATATTTTTCAGAGGAATTACTAAAATTCATAATTGGAGTTATGGGCTTCTTGTTTGCTGGTCATTATTTTTTTTTTAAAAAAAATAAAGAAAAAAAATCAGAAAAAAATTTTTTTAAAGGTGGTACTTGTTCGGTAGTTGCAGGATTTACAAGTTTTTGCGTTCATGCAGGAGGAACTCCAACTAGCCTTTATTTACTTCCACTTAGAATGAAAAAAGAAATTTATGTAGGTACAAGAATATTTTTTTTCACTTTCGTAAACTTAATTAAACTTCCATTGTACATTAGTTTATCTATGACAAACTTTGAGTCGTTCAAACAGTCAGCAACATTGTTTCCAGTTGCATTACTTGGAATATTAATTGGATATCAATTACTTAAAATTATAGAGGAAAAATTATTTTATAATATTTTATATGCTTTAATTTTTGTTACTAGTGCAAAGCTTTTGTATGATTACCTGGTATGATTTAATAGCGCATTAAAATTTTAAAATAAGTGTTAGATAATAAATATTATAAAAATGAAAAAAAAATTTAAACCAAGAATTAAAGCAAGATTAAGAAAAAATAGACAAATCTTAAGTAAAAATATTGACAATTTTTTTGGTTGGGTCAAGGGTGCAAAACTTGTTGAGCTTAAAGAATGCAATACAAATGAAGACCCTGTTAGACCAGAGTTAGATAATAAGTTTAGAACGGGATACGGAAGAAAGATTTTTGGTGTCGAATATCAAGGAGAAATTCATGCTGTAATGTGTTTTGCTTATACAAATGAAATTCCAAAAAGTGTTGAAGAGTTAGAAAAATTAAGCACTGATGCATTTCTTCAAACAGCAATGAGAGATCAATCAGGTGGTCAAATAGCAATTGCTTATACTGTCTGGTCCAAAAAAAAGGGTGGGGGAAAATTAATTGTAAAAGAAGTATTTAAAAATATAAAAAAATCTAATCATTTAAATAGATTGGTAACCCTTTCACCTCTAACAGAAATGGCAACGAATTTTCATGAGAGAAATGGCGCTAAATTAATTCAAATTAATGAAACTACACAAAATTTTGAATATAAAGTTATGTAACAATGAAAATTATTAAACTTTATCTTATAGTATTTTGTACTTTATTTATTTTACCTTATTCTGCAGTTATGGCTTACGAAGAAGCAAATTATGAAGTTATCTCTAAAAATGAGGTTTATGAGATTAGAAAATATTTTGATCGTTTAGCGGTGGAAACAATGACCTCTGGAATAGATAGCAATTTTAGAAAATTGTTTAATTACATTTCAGGCAGAAACGATACTCAAGAGAAAATTAAAATGACTACCCCAGTTACTCAGGTTGAGAAAAATGGAAATATGAGTATGCAATTTTATTTACCCTCGAAATTTAATTCAGAAAATGCACCCAATCCTAGCAGGGAAGACGTTAAAATTGTTAATATCGAGGGAGGACACTACGCGGTGTTGAGATATTCTGGACGAGCATCAGATGGAAACTTTCTTAAGCATAAAGAAATTTTAGAAAAAGAGTTACAAAAAAATAATATATCAATTATAAGCCCACCAATTAGAGCAACCTATGATAGCCCATTTACCCTTCCAATGAATAGAAGAAACGAGGCTATGTTTAAAGTTGAATTAAACTGATGAAATCAAAATTTAAAGCAATGGTATTATCTTGTATGGATCCAAGATTTCAACATTTAGTACATAATTATTTAAAGAAAAAAAAATTAACAGGAAAATACAGTGCATTCACAATTGCAGGTGCAGCGGTTGGTGTTACACATAATAAATTCAAAAAATGGCATAAAACGTTTTATGACAATTTAGGAACATCTATTCAATTACACAAAATAGAAAAATTAATTGTAATTAATCATAAAGATTGTGGTGCAGCTAAAATTGTTAATGGAAATAAAGAATTTAGTCTGATAAATGAAAAAAAAATTCATAAAGATTCCTTTTCTAAAATTAAAAAACAAATAAAAAAAAGATTTCCAAAATTGAAAGTAGAATTAAATTTAATTTCTTTAGATAGTAAAATTACTAAATTCTAATTATTGATTTCTTATAAGAGGATAAACTTTAGGATTTAGATATTTTAAGTTCGTTAGCAATATTAAAATTAAAGTAACAAAGCCAATTGAAAATCCTAAATAAATTAAAACTTTAAAGTCAAACATCCACACTAGTTCAAAAATATTTTCCATAATAAATTTTGAACTAATCACTGCAAAAAATATTGCAATTAAAATTACTGATTTAAAAATAATGATGAACTCAATTAGGGATGAAAAAATAATTTGTTTTTTTGAAAAACCTAAAATTTTAAAGACTAAATTTTGATATTCTTTTACTTTCCCTTGAACCATGATTGCACTTGAAATTACTATTAATCCTATAACAATAGTAACCGCTGAGATTAAGGTAACTGCAATAAAAACTTTATTCAAAACAGCTGTAACTTTAGATAAGTAATCTGCAATTTTTATCATTGATAAACTAGGCATGATTTCAAGCATTTCAGTTTCATCAAATTTATTTGAATTAAATTTTGCAGTGGCTAAATATTCGTGTGGAATATTTTTTGCATATTGAGGGTTAAATAACATTGCAAAATTGATGCTTAAATCTCGATAATCTACCTCTCTGAAATTAATTATCTTTCCTTCAATTTCACGCCCATAAACATTTAAAGTAAAAATATCACCTAGCTGGATGTTTAAATCTTTAGCAACTTTTGCATCTAAAGATATTTGAAGTTGATTAGGGTTTGATAAATCCCACCAATCACCTTCTAAAATTTGATTATCTTCAGGAACATTTTCCACCCATGAAGATCTTCGTTCGCTACCAATTACCCAGTAACTATCATTATCTGGTTTAATATAAGTGTTAGGATCCACACCATTAATTTTTACAATTCCAGAGGATACCATTGGTACAATTTCAATAGATGCATTGGGATCCATATTTAAAATCCCTTGTTCAAATTTCTCTCTTTCTCCTTTTTGAATGCCTACAAAGAAATAATCAGGTGCAATATCAGGAATAGATTTAGCAATTTCTCTTTGAAAATTTGTACCAACTAAAGCCAATGTTAATAATAAAGTAACCCCTAAGCCAAGAGACATAACTGTAATGGGAGTTATACTTTTTGTTTGGGTAATATTTTTAATTGAAACTTTTAGAGAAATTATTGAACTAGATTTAAATTTTTTTAGGAAAAAAATGATTAATTTTGAAAGTAAGAAAAATACAATTAAACAGATAAAAAAAGCAGCAAAGTAACCCAAGCTATAAGAAGGCTGTTCAGATCCAACTGTGAATAATAAAATTAAGATAGATAATAAAACAAAGCTTAGAAAAACTGATCTCTTAGAATAAAAAAATTGAAGGTTTTGGAATACGTTTCTAAATAAATTAGACGCTTTAACTTGATCAATAGAACTGATTGTTGGAATAGAAAAAAATATCAGCACCAATAATCCTACTAAAAATATTTTAAAAAAATTAAGTAATGAAAATACTGGATAAACATTCAATCCCAATCCATCAGATAAATATTTATCTGCTATTGGTACAATTAAAAAACTCGATCCATAAGCAACAACAGTGATGATAAACAAAAGTATAAATAATTGTAGGTAATATAGTGTTTTAATCTTGCCTGAATAAAAGCCAACCGCTTTTCTTACTGCTATCGACATGTTGTTTTGATTAATAAAAGAAAGCAAAGTATTTGCTATTCCAATACCCGCTATCAACATTGCACTGATAGATACAAGGGATAAAAATTGAGAAAAATTATTAATAATTCTCTTTATACCACTTGCAGAATTTTCAGGATATCTAAGTTTTACTTTTTGATCGTCTTTAAAGATTTCTTCAATTCTTTGTTCGGTTTCTTCAGGCTTATCATTTTCATTAAACTTTACTTTGTATTCATAGTTTAAAAAGCTTCCAATGCCATTAAGCTTTAAAATTTCTAATGTTTGTTTTCCTGCTAAAGCCCAATCACCAAATGCAACAAATCCACTTACATCTGGTACAGATTTAATAATTCCAATTACTTTAAAATTTTGATCTTGAACTTTTACTATTTCATTAATTTTAATATTTAGTGTTTTTGATAAACTTTCATTGATCAGGATAGTTTTAGGTTCCTTTTGCATTCTTTCATAAGCACCAATTGGTTCATAGACAATATTTCCATATAAAGGATATTTTTCATCTACAGTTTTAATTCTAGTAAATAATGATTTATTTTTTTCTCTGTTAGTAGTTGAAAGCATAGTACTGAACTCAATCATTTGAGAAACAGTTGCAAAATCTTTTACCTGGTTAACTAGATCTAAATTTCCTTGATTACGATTGTAATCAATTTCTAAATCTCCACCTAAAAGTGCTTTGGCATTATCATTAAGTTCTTTTTTAAGACTATCTTCAATTGTGAAAATAGCACTTAAGATAAAAAGACTTATAAATAGCGTAACAATGATACTAGAAATCTTATGATAATTTCTGCTTAAGTCTTTTAAAGCATATTTAAAAATCAAACTAAATTCTGAAGGATTATTTAATTTTTCCATCTTTAATTTTTATTTTTCTTTTAGCTTTGTCGGCAAGCTTAGGATCATGAGTTACCATGATTAAAGACGAACCTTCTTCTTTGACATACTTAAATAAAATATTTGCAATCATAATAGAATTTTCAGTATCTAAGTTTCCTGTTGGTTCATCTGCTAAGATTAGTTCTGGTTTCATCGCAATTGCTCTAGCGATAGCGACCCTTTGTTGTTCACCACCTGATAATTGACTAGGTAAATTATTAAAACGATGTCTCAAACCAAAACGATCTAATAAAATTTTAGCTTCTTTTTCTGGGTTTTTAAAATTATTAAGTTCAAGAGTCAAAGCAACATTTTCAACTGCTGTGTAATTAGGAATTAAATAAAAAGACTGAAATATTATTCCAATATTTTTCTTTCTTATCTCTGATACTTCGTCTTCATTTAGGCCTGTTATTTCTTGATCATTAAAAATTATTTTACCAGAGGTTGGTTTTTCTAAGCCTCCAATTAACATTATTAAACTTGTTTTACCTGAGCCACTTTCTCCAACTACTGAAACAGTTTCTTTTTTCTTAATATTTAAATCAATATTCTTTAAAACACTGATATTATCTTTACCAGTTTGGTATTTGAGATTTATTTTTTTTAATTTAAGAAGAACACTCATGAATAAAGCAATATTTATTAAAATTTTGATACTCTTTCTAGTGCACATAAACGCAAGTGCAATAGAAAAGGTAGTTTTATTTGGTGATAGTTTGATGGCTGGTTATGGATTACCTAAAGAACATCATTTATCAATAGTTTTAGAAAATAATCTTAAGCTAGCTGGGTTAAATATTAAAGTCATTAATGGAAGTGTCTCTGGTAGCACATCGTCAGGTGGATTGAATAGAGCAGATTGGAGTTTATCAGAGCCAGGTATTGATTTAATTATTTTAGGATTAGGAGCTAATGATATGCTTAGAGGAATTCAACCAGAGGAAACAGAAAGAAATTTAGAACAAATAATAAAAGTTGCTCAGAATAAAAAAATTAAAATTATTTTAGCTGGAATGATGGCACCAGATACTCATGGGGAAAAATATAAAAAAGAGTTTGATGCTATTTATCCAAAGTTATCAAAAAAATATAATTTAGCGTTAATCCCATTTCTTCTTGAAGGTGTGGCACTTAATCCAAGTTTGAATCAACAGGACGGTATACACCCCAACAAAGATGGAACAATTAAAGTGAGTGAAACAATAAAAAAAAGTATTATTAATATAATAAATTAAATGAAAATCTTTCTATCAATATTTAGCTTATTGTGTTGCTTTAGTTTTGCTCAAGCCCAAAATACAAATATTACACTAAATTCTGATTTGAACTTAAATTGTAAATTTGAAAAAGTAATTTTAAAAAATCCAGACCATAACTTTGAATCTTTCACAAAAGATCAAATTAAAAGAAAAGATATTAATAAGTTAATAATCGAGTCTAAAACACCAGACATTCTAAATGTTAAAAATTTATCAGAATTTTTTAATAAAATTGATTTAGAGGTTAAAATTTCGAATAAGGATATATTCTTAATTCAAGCTTTCGATAAAGAGAGGAATTATTCTGAGTCTGCAGTCTATACTAGAAAAACAGGCGAACTTATTCACGAAATCACAACCAATATAAAACAAGAGGAAAAAGAAAAAGATATTTCTTTTTATAGTTGTAAAAATAACAATAAAGACACTTAAGACCAAAGACTCTAATTGTAATATTTGATAATATCTCAAGATGAAGAAGCTTTTCTTAGTAATTTTGTTTTATTTATTTTCACAAGTTAGTTCTTTATCAAACGAAAGAGATACTAGACTGAACCAATTATTTAATGAGTTAAAAGCAAATAAATCAAAAGAAGCTTTTATAATTGAACAAGAAATTTGGGCCTTGTGGAGCACTCATCCAACAGATGAAAAACTTACTGCAAGATTAGAGGAGGGTTCTCAATTTGTAAGAGATCAAAATTATATAAAAGCAAAAGATATTTTTACTGAGGTTATTAATCTAGATCAAAGTTGGGCTGAAGCTTGGAATAAAAGAGCAACCGTGCTTTATATGCTAGGAGAATTTCAAAAATCTCAAGATGATATAGATCAAGTATTAGCCTTAGAACAAAGACACTTTGGAGCTTTAGCAGGGCAGGGTTTAGTAAATATTCAGCTTAAGAATTATGAAAAAGCAATAAGAAGTTATAAACAAGCGCAAGAAATTTATCCTTCAATGAGATCACCTAAAATAATGATCAAGCAAATAGAAGAATTAATGAGACAGCAAACAATATAATGTGTGGAAGATACGTAGTAAAAAACCCTGTAACAAAAACAAATAAATTAGTTAAATCTGCAATTCAGGTTGAAGATACTGAAAACTATAATGCTCATCCATATCAAAAACTTCCTGTCATAAAAAAATATAAAAATGGAAATACTTTAGAAAATCTACAGTGGGGTTTAGTTCCTGGATGGGCTAAAGATAAAGATTTTAAAGCTTTGATTAATGCAAGACTAGAGACCATTGATGAAAAGGTTTCATTTAAAAAACTAATAAAAAACAATCGATGTGTTGCTGTAGCAGATGGTTTTTATGAGTGGAAAAGAGAAGAGAAAGAAAAAACTCCCCATTATTTTACTCGTGAAGATACAAACCCTATTTTTTTTGCTGGGATCTTTGAAAATGATCAGTTTTGTTTAATTACAGAGGAAGCAAAAGAAAATATAAATGAAATTCATCACAGACAACCAGTTATTTTAAATCAAGCTGATATTAATCGTTATTTAAATTTAGAATTACAAGGTTCTACATTTTTAAAGGAACGTAAAATTCCTAATTTAGTTTTTCATGAAGTTTCAAAAGATGTTAATAAGCCTACAAATAATAGCGCATCCTTAATTCAAAAAGTTTAATTAGTCTCTAAAATTAACAAAATCAATTGGAAGCCCAATATCGATTGCTTTGATTGCAGCGATAGCTTCTTGAAGATCATCTTTTTTTTTGCCATCAACTCTTAATTCATCACCTTGGATTTTAATTTGAATTTTAAGTTTTAGTTTTTTGATATCAGCAATAACTTTTTTAGCATTTTCTTGGCTAATTCCCTCTTTTAATTCACTGACTTGTCTAATAGATCCTCCTGAGGCTCCTTCAGAACTTTTAACTTCTAAAACCCTTGGATCTACTTTTCTTCTAACTAAATGGGTTTGCAATAATTCATTTACTTGCTTTAATTTTAATTCATCAGGTGCATTGGTAGTCACCGTTTTATTTTTTCGTTCAATTGAAATATGAAGCCCTTTAAAATCATAACGGTTACTGATTTCTCTTAAACAATTAGCTAAAGCATTATCAAATTCTTGATAATTTATTTTACTAATTACATCAAATGAAGGCATATTTATATTATACAGTATTAATGATCAAAATTTAAACTAAATTATAAATTCTAGCAATAATAAGGCATTTTAGCTTATTGAGTTAATTGTAAATAATAATATATTTAATTCATGATTAGTTATATCATTCCATTTTTAATACTTATCTTAGTAGTCGTTTTTATACATGAATATGGACACTACTATTTTGCAAGAAAATATGGGGTAGGTGTTACAGATTTTTCAATTGGTTTTGGTAAAGAGTTATTTGGTTGGAACGATAAATCTGGAACAAGATGGAAAATTTGTGCAATTCCTCTAGGTGGATATGTAAAATTTTTTGGAGATAGAAATGTTTATTCACAAGCTGACCATCAAGAAATTTTAGAAAAATATAATGAAGAGGAACGGGAAAAATTATTTATTTTAAAACCCCTATACCAGCGAGTTTTAATTGTATTTGGAGGTCCATTAGCTAATTTTTTACTAGCTTTAGTAATATTTTTTTCAATTTATACCTTTGTAGGTAAAGATTTTACACCTGCAGTCATTAATGAAGTCCAAAAAGATAGTCCTGCAATGGTAGGAGGTTTAAAAGCTGAGGATATAATTTTAGAAATAGACGGTAATGAAGTTAAAAGCATCATGGAGGTTTCTAAATTTATCACCATGTCTACTGGTGATTTTATAAATTTTAAAGTTAAACGTTCTTATGATGAATTAATACTAAAAGTTAAACCCAATATAGTTGAAGGTGATGATGGATTGGGGAATAAAATAAATAAAAGAATGGTAGGTATTAAGCTTGGTGCTTACAATAATAAAGTTAACCATGTTAAATTAGGACCTGCTCAGGCTCTATATCACGCAGGTTATGAAGTTTATTTTGTAAGTTTTTCCTCACTTAAATACATTGGAGGCATGATTCTAGGTAAAGCAGATACTTCTCAATTAGGAGGCCCAATTAGAATTGCTAAAATTTCTGGACAAGTTGCAACGTTTGGAGTGTTAGCATTCATTAGTATGATGGCCTATATCTCAATAAGTTTAGGACTTATAAACCTATTTCCAATACCAATGCTAGATGGAGGACATTTAATGTTTTATGCATTTGAGAAAGTTTTAGGTCGACCATTGTCACAAAAAACTCAAGAAGGTTTTTTCCGAATCGGATTGTTTTTGTTGTTATCATTGATGTTTTTTACGACATTTAATGATTTAAAAGACCTAGGTTTATTTAGATAATTCACAATTTAAAAAGTAAAAAAAAGTTAATAAAATCAGGGTTTATTTAAGTTTTTACAATATATAGTGTGTATTAAAAAAAATAACACTAAAAAAAAGCTTGATTTATCAACGTTTATGATAAGTATAAATATAACCAACAAAACCGGAGCTAAAATGAACAAAAAACAACTAATTGCTAAGCTTTCTGGCTCATTAAATTTGAGCAAAGCAGACGCTGAGCGAACTTTTGATACAATTACCAACACTATTTTAGATGCTCTAAAAGGTGATGACTCAGTAAAAATTGCTGGATTTGGTACGTACAAAGTTGCTAAAAGAAAAGCAAGAGTTGGAAGGAACCCAAGAACGGGTGAGCAGATTCAAATCGCTGCTTCTCAAAAGGTAAAATTCTTACCAGCTAAAGCTTTAAAAGAAGTATTCAACAGATAATATTTTTTTTTAACAGCCCTAACGTTTTAAAAACACGTTAAGGGCTGTTTCTATATGCAAAAAATGCATAGCCACTTTACCTAATCAACGTTACTTTTAAAAATTAATAAAACTATAAGACATTACTTTAACAAGTGGAGGTCTTATGACTAAATTTATAAAAAAAATGTCCGCACCAGTTCTTAGTTTGATATTTTTATTAAATATGAGCAGTGCGGGAATGGCAGAGACAACCGTTTCTGCTGAAGTTCAAGCTATATTCAATTCACTATTATTTTTAATGTGTGGTTTCATGGTCATGTTCATGGCAGCGGGTTTTGCGATGCTAGAATCTGGTATGGTAACTTCAAAAAGTGTTTCTGTGATTTGTGCAAAGAATATTGGTCTTTACTCAATTGCCGGAATTATGTTTTGGTTATTTGGATATAACTTAGCGTACGGAATACCAGAAGGTGGATATATAGGAACATTCACACCGTGGTCAGATGCAAGTTCAGTTGACACTGGATATGCTGATGGTTCTGATTGGTATTTTCAAATGGTTTTTTGTGCTACAACAGTTTCAATTTGTTCAGGAGCTATGGCTGAAAGAGTAAAACTTTGGCCCTTCTTTCTTTTTGCAGCTATCTTATCTGGAATTATTTATCCAATCGTTATGGGTTGGCAATGGGGTGGAGGCTGGTTAGCAGAATTAGGCTTCTCTGATTTTGCTGGCTCAACATTAGTCCACTCAACAGGTGGTGCTGCTGCATTAGCAGGTATTATGTTGTTAGGCGCTAGATATGGAAGATTTGGGAGTAAAGGTGAAGCGAAAGCTATAAAACCTTTTGCTGCTTCTTCTATTCCATTAGTAACAGTTGGAGTATTTATTTTATGGTTAGGTTGGTTTGGATTTAATGGTGGATCTCAATTAGCCATTGGAACATTTGATGATGCTGTAGCTGTATCAAGTATTTTTATTAATACTAATCTTGCTGCTGCTGGTGGTGTAATGGCTGCTGCAATAATCACAAGATTAATGTTCGGTAAAACTGATGTTATTCAAATGTTAAATGGAGCGATTGGTGGTCTTGTAGCTGTAACAGCTGAACCATTAGCACCATCGCCTTTAGCAGCAATTTTCATAGGAGCTGTAGGTGGTTTGATTGTTGTTTTTGGAACAAAACTATTATTTAGTTTCAAACTTGATGATGTTGTAGGCGCAATCCCTGCCCACATGTTTGCTGGAATATGGGGAACATTGGCAGTGCCATTAACAAACACTGACGCATCGTTCAGCGCACAATTAATTGGTGTGTTGTCGATTAACATCTTTGTATTTGTGGTGTCATACATTGTGTTCTCAATTATGAAGGCTACTTTTGGAATTAGGTTAAGTAAAGAGGCCGAAGCTAAAGGTACTGACGTAACTGAAACAGGTGTAATAGCATACGCAATACGAGACTAATTGCATGCAATTTAGAGGCTCTTCGATCTCCATGTCGTTATCTCATTGAAGAGCCTCTAATAAAAAGAATTAACTATAATCTCTCTCTCTAGTTAGTTAACAAAAGGCCCCTTAGAAATAAGGGGTCTTTTTTTTATTTTTTTAAAATATTTTGAAGAGTTTTTAATACTTCCTTAGCATGGTCTTTTACTTTAACGTTATCCCAAACTTTAAGTATTTTGCCTTTTTTGTCGATTAAATAAGTCGATCTGATTATTCCCATAAATTCACGGCCCATAAATTTTTTCTTGCCCCAAACTTTATACTTTTTAAGAACTTTTAATTCTTCGTCAGCAAGTAAATCAAATTTAATTTTGTATTTATCTCTAAATTTATTATGACTTTTTAAATTATCTTTAGAAATACCCAGAATTTCACAGTTCAACTTTTTAAATTTTGGAAGTAATTTATTAAAATCATTTGTTTCAATCGTACACCCTGGAGTATCATCTTTAGGGTAAAAATAAATAATTACATAATTTCCTATTGAATCTTTAAGAGAGTATTCTTTTTTATTTGTGGATGGTAATTTAAAAATTGGTGCTTTGGTATTTTCTTTAATCATTTATTTCGTTCTCCTCCCAAAGTTTTTTGTAATCAATTAATGGTGACAAGCCATAACTTGAGTTAATATTTGTTAGATGTAGTGATAAACTTTTTAAGGGAGAAATACAAATTTCTTTTGAATAAATTTCATTTAAGTATTTTTCAAATGGATCATGTCTGTCTAGACAATTTTTATAAAAGTTATCCCAATATTTATTTAATAAATTTTTATTTGTCAGGAAGGTACATAGTGTTTTATCTACAGTTCTCCAATGACGTTTATTTCCAATCAAAATATTTGTTTTTTCATTATTCATGTAAAGATAAGGATAATCAGATGGGCACATAAAAATATCCTTATCTAGTTGTGATGCGATTCTTTCATAAGAAGCCACCATTTCTTCCAACATTGGTTCAAAATGTAAATAATCATCCTCAACAAAGTAAATTAAATCTTCACCAGTATCTTTTCCAATCTCAAAACTTTTTAGTAAACTTGCAAGATTTGCAAAAGTTTCTTTATTTTTTTGTTCTGATATTTTCTTTTCATATTTTGAGTAATCTAAATTGATTATCTCTATATTATATCCATCAATTACTTTTTTAACTATATTAAGGTTTTCAGTACTTGAATTATCATCAATAATTATTGTTTTAACATTTAGAGTGGGGTGTTTATTTTTTAAAAAATTAATTGATCTAATAAGCGAGTTTAATGATCTTTTAGTATATTCAATTTTTGGATACTCAAATAACCTTCTTCTATTTTGGTCCCAAATTTCTATATCTGTATTCATCCTTAGAATAATTAGTATTGAATTTACTTTTTTTGTAATTTTAACTTCACCCAAAGGTAAAACTATAGATTTTTCATTCAAAATCGACAGTTCTTCATTTAATTCCTTTCCTAATGTTGGAGACGAAAAATTATTTTGATCTAAAATTTCGTATCCTAATAATTTACAGATTTTGATAAAAAATTTTTTCATAATGTGTTATACATTTTATAATATTATGGTCGTTAAATCATTACAAACTCTAGTTAGTGAAACCTTAAAAGTGATTAAAACAATTAATGCAGATGAAGCTTATCAAATGGTCCAAGATAAAAATTGTAATCTAATCGATATAAGAGAAATTAATGAACTAGAAAATACCGGAAGTGTTGAAGGCGCAAGTCATATTCCAAGAGGAATGCTTGAAGTATATTTAGATCCTAATAGCCCAGTATTTCAAAATGGACAAATAGACCAAAATAAAGAATTTGTTTTATTTTGTGCAGGTGGTGTAAGATCAGCTTTAGCAGTAAAATCTTTAAAAGATATGGGATATCAAAAAGTATCACATGTTCATGGTGGTTTTGGTTCTATAGCTAGCAGTAAATTTAAAATAATTTAATTTGCACTTAATTCTTCTAAAGCATATTCAAGTCTATCTTGTCCCCAAAAAATTTTATTATTCACTATAAAAGTTGGAGTTCCAAAAACTTCTTTTTGAAAAGCATCAGTAGTTAATTTAATCAATTTATCTTTAATAGATTGTTTTTTTATAGATTGAAAAAATTTTTCGTTATCAATATTTAAATCTTTTATTAATTTAGAGATATTCTCAACATTTGATAAGTCATGATTATCTTTCCAATAAGCATCAAAAAAACAATTTAAGTAATCGTTTTGCTTATCCTTACTAACACAAATATATCCTCTCATTATATTTAAAGAATTAATTGGAAAATTAGAATTCCATTTGAATTCAATATTATTTTTTTCAGATACCAAATTGCAATCGTTTATATTATTTTTCAATTTGTATTTATTAAATGCAGGAGAATCAATTCCAGCTAGCTTATGAAGACCACCTAAATAGACTGGTTTGTAATTAAATATGATATCTTTATGTTTAAGAATTTTTTTGTGTGCAATATACGCATATGGGCTAATTATATCAAAATAGAAATCTATATGATTACTCATATAAAGTAATTCTTTTCGCGTAAAAAATTCTTATTATCCAGTATAAAAACAAACCTATTGGACCAATTAAGTAAGTCACAATTAATGGCACAGCTATCAAAACTTTGTTTATAGAAAACTTTTGAGAATCCTTAACAATCCAACCACCAATAAATAAATTTATTGCTATGAAATGAGTCCAAAAAACCATTATGTACAAATGGTCTTCAAACAACCTTGATAGCTCACTTAGACCGAAGTAAAGAGAGAAATTTCCATCAAAATCGTAACCAATTAAATAAGATTTATATAAAATGAAGATATAAACACCACTTAATATAACAAAAGGAAAAATTGATGTTACAAAAATTCTACTTAAATGTGATTGAGGAAACACTATCAAGATAAACCAAAAAGGTAGAACTCCAAGGTTGATCCACATGTAAAGTGTCTCAATTGTGAAATAAGTATAAATTTGTTCAATCATATAGATGTATTATATTAAATCTAACAATGATTCCTATAAGAAATAGAAAAAAAACTCTTCAAGTAACTGTCGATGAGATGCGTAATTTTGCCTTTGCTTATGTTGAAAAGTATGCACCTTCAAAACAACAACTCAAAACTTATTTATTAAAAAAATACATGAAACTATCAGCATCTGATGTAAGAAAAAAAGATTTAAATAAATTAATTGATTTTGTTTTGTCTGACCTAGAAAAAAAAAGATTTATAAATGATCAATTTTATTCTGAAAGTAAAGCTAAAAGTATGATTCAAAGAGGAAACTCAATTAATAAGATTAGAAATTATTTAATTGGAAAAGGGATTAACGAAACATTTATCAAAGATACAGTTGAAAAAATAAAGGAAGATAATTCTGATCAGGATTTTTTTTCAGCAATAAAATTATGTAAAAAAAAAAGAATTGGTCCAGCAAGAGCAGAGGACAACAGAACTTTGTTTTATAAAAAAGACATATCTTTACTTGCAAGGAATGGATTTGATTTTGAAACATCAAAAAAAGTAATGGATATACAAAAAGACGAATATTTAAAAATAATAAATCTACTTTAATTTTTTATCTTTTTCTTCTTTTACAAGTTGATTAATTTTATTTCTAACGTAATTTTTTACGAAAACGAACACCAATAATCCAAAAATTGAAACTGAAACAATAATTATTAATATTATTCTTAATTGTTCATCCATTATAAAATATTTTTATTTTTCAAAATTATACTTGGATTTTTTAGATCTTTTTTACCATACAAAATTTCATTTCCCTCAAAATCAGTTACAGTTCCACCGGCGTGTTCTAAAATTGCATGACCAGCTGCGATATCCCATTCATATGCCCTAGGTTCAGCAACATAACCATCGTATTCACCAGTGGCTACGACACAGAATTTCAAAGAACTTTTCATTCTAACATTTTCTTTTACACCCAAATTATTATAAATTTTTTGAATTTCGGGTTTTATTTTATTTGAGTATGAAATAAATCTTAAATTTTCTGTTTTATTAGCAGGTATATTGTTTAAGTTTATTTCTTTACCGTTTCTAAGTTCAAAAGCATTACCTTCTTCATATGAATAAAACATTCTTTTTTTTGCAGGAGCATTTATTAATCCTGCAACAGGCTTGTTGTTGATTATTAAACCAGCGTTAATAGTAAATTCTTCTAGATTATTAATATAATCATAAGTTCCATCAATGGGATCAACAAGCCAAAAATCTTTTAAATTTAGGATATCTTTATTTTCAGATGTCTCCTCTGAAATGATAGGTAAATTAGGAGTAACCTCAGAAATTTTTTTTGATATAAATTTGTTTACTTCCAAATCACCATTACTAACAGGTGTATTGTCTGATTTTATTTTTTTTATCAAACCCTTTTCTCTTAATTTAATAGCCAAATCACCAGCCTCTAAAAAATTTTCAACTAAATTTTCAACAATCTCTTTTAAGTCTATCTTCATTTACCTAATTTTTTTAACTCAACGTTTTTAGCATTAATTACTTTTTTTCCTACATTTTCAAAATTAACTGTCACTTTATCGTTAATTATAGATTGCACTTGCCCAATTCCCCATTCTTTTTTTTTAGGATTAGTGACTTTGTCACCTGGTTCATAATCTAAAATCATTTAATTTAACTTATATTGTAAATAAGTATAAATACCACCTTATGAATAAAGATTTAAATTCTATTGGTTTAGATAAAAAACCTTCAGACACTACAGTAGTTGTTGCGATGTCGGGTGGAGTAGATTCTTCCACTGTAGCAGGGATTATGAAAAAAGAAGGCTATACTGTAATTGGCATCACACTAAAACTTTATGATGATGGAAAAGAAGTAGCTGCATCAAAACAGTGTTGTTCAGGTCAAGATATAATGGACGCTAAACGTGTAGCACATAAGTTAGGTATAGAGCATAAAATTTTATATTACCAAGACAAGTTTAAGCAAGGTGTTATAGATAATTTTGTTGAGAGTTATTTGAAAGGTGAAACGCCAATTCCATGTGTTCAGTGTAATCAAACTGTTAAATTTAAAGATTTATTTGAAGTTTCAAAAGAACTTAAAGCTGATGCGTTAGTTACTGGACATTATGTTAAAAGTATTACAGAGAACAATACTACCAATATGTATAGAGCTATTGATGAAAATAGAGATCAAAGTTATTTTTTATTTAATACAACTAGAGAGCAGCTAGATTATTTAAGATTTCCACTAGGTGGAATGTTAAAAGATAAAACTAGAGAAATAGCAAAAAATCTCGACTTAAACGTTGCTGATAAACCTGATAGTCAAGACATATGTTTTGTTCCAAATGGCGATTATGCTTCTGTAATACAAAAATTCAGACCAGACTCTTTTCAGAAAGGAAATATTAAAAATTTAGAAGTCGATGTAATTGGTGTCCATGATGGAATTATTAATTTTACAATTGGACAACGTAAAGGCATTAAAGTTTCTGATAAAGAAGCTCTTTATGTAATAAAGATCAATTCAGATAAAAATGAGATAATTGTCGGTCCTAAAGAAAAATTAGGAAAAAAAGAAATTAATTTAAAAAATATAAATTTGTTAACTAATAAAATTGATTTAAACAAAAATATTTTTGTTAAAGTAAGATCTACAGGAAATTTACTTGAAGCTAAAGTGGATTTAAAGGGTAAAAATAATGCACAAGTAAATTTAATTTATCCTGAGGATGGTATTTCACCAGGTCAAGCATGTGTATTTTATTCTAAAGATAATTATGGTGATAAATTATTAGGTGGTGGATGGATAGTTAGTTAATTTTTTTCCACATAAAAAAAGTTAATAAATAAAATGATATAACACCTATAAAGTAATCCCATTCAAGAGCATGTTTAAAAAATTTTAAATTAAATCCTAAAAAATCATTTCCAGGTAAACTAATTATTGGAATACATACTAAAGCAATAATAATTAATGAGCTAACTAAAATAAGTTTAAGTTTTAAAAATATTTGATTTATATATTTTTCTAGTTTACTTTTAAAAGAATATAGTGTTGCAACCAAATACGCTTGTGCAACTATTTCAAATATTATAAATGAGAGCATAATTACTCTTCTAAATAATTTATAAAGGTCATTATCAAACTTTATTCCTAGAAAAATTGAGTGAACAGTTAATGCTACGGCTGAAGCAATTCCAAAATATAAAATTTTTTTTTTGTTTTTATGATTAAAGTCAAAAAATTCAATTATTTTTTTATTATAAATCCAATATTTTATTAAAATGTATGAAGTTAAAAACATTGCTGGTTTAAAAATTAACCAGCTTGGATAGGGTCTAGCGGTTCTACTAATTGATGCTCCGCCATCAAAATATGGAAAGGTGTTGTGTATTATATCTTCTTGATTTGGAAAAAATTCATGAAATTGGGTTATAAGAATTAAGCAAGCATTAACAGCTACAAAGGGTATGATAAAAATCCATACGCTTATAGATTTTACTCTATTTATCTGCTCCATTTGAGATTATTTTTTCTTATTTTTTCTCTTTGCTCTTCTTTTTTTTGAGCCTTGCTTTCTACGGCCTCTATGTTTTTTCGGATACCCCATTTTTTTCCTTCATATAATTTAATTGAAATTAATGGTCGGATATAGCATTGTCTTTTCAACATATCAAATTTAATTATGAGCAATTCTTTTAAGACATTTCTCAAGCATACAGCTAAAGATTTTCACAATCAGTCAGTAAACCCGCCTGTAGTTAGAGCTTCTACTATTATTTTTAAATCTATGCAGGATATTAAAAAGACACAAAATAAATATTTGAAAGATCCAGTAAGTGGAAATTTTGATTATGGTCGACAGGGAACATCCACAACATATGCTTTACAACAAATTTTAAGAAAAATTGAAGAATGTTATAAGGTTTATCTAACTCCCACTGGTTTTGGTGCAATATTCCTTGGAGTATTAAGCGTTGTTAAACCAGATGATGAAATACTTGTTACAGACTCTGTCTATTCTCCTTCAAGACTATTAACAGAAACATATCTAAAAAAATTTAATATTAGGGCTATATTTTATAATCCAAATGATATTAACGACCTTAAAAGCAAGATTACAAAAAAAACAAAACTTATTTTAGTTGAAAATCCTGGAAGTAACACTTTTGAATTCCAAGATTTATCAAAAATAGTTGAATTAGCAAGAAAAAATAAAATTTATACAGCAATAGATAACACTTGGGGAACACCTTATTTTTTAAAACCAATAAAGTTAGGTTTTGATATGTCAATTGTTTCTGCAACAAAATATTATTCTGGGCATTCAGATGTAATGGGAGGTAGTTTAGCAATAAGTAAAAGAGTTTTTAAATTAGTCGAAGCAACTAATAAAGTTTCTGGGTTAAGACTAGGGCCTGATGATGCATATTTAATTCTCAGAGGAATTAGAACTTTAGATGTAAGATTAGATAAACATCAAGAAAATGCTTTAAAAGTTTCAAAGTTTTTATCAAAACAAAAAAAAATAACGAAAGTTTTCTATCCATATAAAAAAGGTAGTCAAAATTATAAATTGTGGAAAAAATATTATTCTGGAGCTTCGGGCTTATTAGGATTTAAAATTAAATCAAAAAATAAAAAATCAGTATTAAAATTTGTAAATTCATTAAAACTTTTTGGGTATGGATTTAGTTGGGGAGGTTTTGAAAGCTTAGTACTTTATCAAACACACCAAGCACTAGGTAAGAGACAATTTACACATGTAAACAAAGATGAACATATAATAAGGATGCATATTGGACTTGAAGATCCTAAAGACATAATAAATGATATAAAACAGGCATTAAAATTTATAATATGAGTTCAGAAAGTTTTACTATTAGCAAAAAAGCATTAATCACTTTAATTGCCGCTTCTATTGTTGTAATTATTTCCTTAGGAATAAGACAGACATTTGGTTTATTTTATTTTGATTTTAATACGGATTTAGATATTTCCATTTCTCATTTTGGTTTTGTTATGGGATTGCAGTTATTACTTTGGGGAGTATTTAGTCCTTTGTTTGGTATAATTACTGATAAATTCGGAGGAGCGGTTGCAATATTTATTGGCTTTGTTTTTTATCTAGTTGGGGTTTTGCTTTTTTATTCTGGCTATAATACTGGAGGCTATTTTACTTTAACTATAGGAGTGATGATTGGAATAGGCTTAGGCTCTACTGCAATAGGAATCCCAGTATCAGTAGTAGCTAAACATTTTCCGGCATCTAATAGAACTATTGCAACAGGAATTGTTACATGTGCAGGTTCATTTGGGTATTTTGTATCACCATTACTTGTAAGATATTCCTTAGTTGAAACAGGCTGGGAGAATACTCTTTTATATTTTTCTCTTCTTTTAGGATTAGGATTAGTGGTAGCTTTGTTTGTTAGTACTCCAAAAATACCTGTAGGAGTTAATCAAGATCATAATCAAACAGCAAGAGAAGCTCTAAAAGAAGCATTTGCAAACAAAAGTTTTATTTATCTCACTTTAGGTTTTTTTGTTTGTGGTTGGCATATTGCTTTAGTAGCAACACACATTCCTACTTATATGGCAGACAAAGGTTTGCCTGACTGGACGCCTGCAATGGTTTTAGCTTTGATTGGCGTATTTAATATGGCTGGTACGATTACCAGCGGTTATTTAGCAACAAGGTATAGTAAGAAAAAAATTTTAAGTGCCATTTATCTATTAAGAGGAGTTTCTATAATTTATTTTATTTTCTTACCACCAAGTATATTTAACTCGGTAGTTTTTGGAGTTACTTTTGGTTTTTTATGGTTATCCACAGTTCCTCCAACAAATGGAATTGTTGCACACATATTTGGTACAAAATATGTTGGAATGTTATATGGAATAGTTTTTGTAAGCCATCAAATTGGTTCTTTTCTAGGTGCATATCTAGGTGGTGTATTTTATGAGTTAAATGGAAATTTTGATTATGCATGGTACGGATCTATCGCATTATCAATTTTTGCAGGTCTGATACATTTACCTATAATAGAGAAAGCAATTGAAAGAACTCAACCAGCATAAGTTTAAATTTAACCCTTATCTAGAGGATCTGTATCAATCAGATAAACCTTTAATTATTTATAAAGTAGATGATGGCTATAACATTTATACAGATTTTTCAAAAAAAATTATTTTAACAAAAAAAAATATACATAAATTTCTTAATTCGTTAGAGAAAAAAAAATATAAAAAAGAAACAGATTTATATCTTGGATTTTTTGGTTATGAAATTTTATGTAATTTGATTGGTATTAATTTAAAATATAAAAAAAGGATAAACTTTTATAAAGGAATTTTTTATAAACCCGAGACTATAATTAAAATTAGAAAAGATATTAAAGTTATATCAAATAAAAAAAAACATAAATTCAATTATCAATTTAACAAAACTCAAATATTAAGTCCTTTTAAGGTAAATATTTCTTATGCAAAATATAAAAAAATATTTGAATTATTTTCAAAAAAAATAAGAGAGGGTGAGACTTATCAAATTAAAATTTGTACAAAATATAAGAATAAATCGTTAATAAATCCTATTAATTTTTTTTGGAAATTAATGCGTGTTAACTCATCTCCCGAGTCGTTTATGATAAAAGATAAGGATTATTCTATAGTAAGTTGCTCTCCTGAAACATTAATTGATAAGAAAAAAAATAAAATTATAACAAAACCAATAGCGGGCACATTTAAGAAAAAATTACTATCCAATAAAAATATAGCTCTAAAATATTTTAAAAATAACGAGAAGGAAACTAAAGAACACAACATGATAGTTGATATGGAAAGAAGCGATTTATCCAAAATTTGTAAACCCGGAAGTGTCAAAATACTCAAAAAAAAATATGTAGAGGAATACAAGCACCTTTTTCATTATGTGACTTCAATTGGTGGAATATTAAACAAAAATACAAAAATTATCGAAATTATTAAAGCTATGATGCCCGGAGGATCTGTAATTGGCTGTCCTAAGATAAGAACATTAGAACTTTTAAATAATCAGGAAAAAGAAAGTAGAAATATTTTTACAGGAAGTTTTGGACTTATTAAATTTAATCAAGATATGAAGTTTAATATTATAATTAGATCTATATTAAATTATAAAAATCAATCAGAGATCTCTGCTGCATCTGGAGTAGTATTAGATAGTTCCCCTAAGAAAGAATTTAATGAAAATTATATTAAAGCAAAATCTTTATTGGAGTTATTTAAATGATTTACATTATAGATCATCAAGATTCTTTTACTTGGAATGTTGTTCATCAATTTGCAAAATTTGATAAAGTTTTTTGTTCAAATTATTATGAAGTAAATGATAAATTACTTGATAAAAGTGATGTGATCGTTTTATCACCAGGACCTGGATCACCAAAGGATTATCCTACCACTTCAAATATTTATAAAAAATACAAAGGAAAGAAAAAAATTATTGGCATTTGTCTTGGTTATCAAATGATTTTATATAATGAAGGAGGTAAAATAATACAGCAAAAAAAAATTTACCATGGATTTCAATCTAAAATAAAAACAAATAATCAAAGTAAAATCTTTAAAAGCAATCAACAGTTTAAAGTTGGAAGATATCATTCATTAAAATTAATGGAGCCATTTAAATCGAATTCAATTAAAATAACTATGAGATGTAGTAAAACAAAAATACCTATGGGCCTTGAGGATAATCAAAATAAAATATATGGATTTCAATTTCATCCAGAATCTTTTTTAACAGAAAATGGCAACACTATTATTAAAAAAATCTTATCAGCTTAGTAATCTTAAAGAAGTTACTTTCAAAGATCTTTGGGGATCTAGAGGTGTATTCACCACAATGCGAATGGTTGGAAAACCTCCTAAGCTAATACTTTTAAAACCGCATATAGAGAACTTAATAAAATCTACAAAAAAATATGGAATAAGAAAAAAAAATTTAAAAAACATAATTAAAGATTTAATTAACAAAAATACTCTATACAAAGGTCCTGATAATTTATTTCGTATAGCGTTAAATAAAAAACTGATATCAGTCTCAATTAGAAAAAGACCAAAACCAAAAAGTAATTTTAATCTGTTATTGTTTAAATATAAACGAGTAGAGCCAAATTATAAAAATCTATATTATAAAAAAATATTAGCTAAATTAAGCAAAGTTGACTCAACTAAATTCGATATTGCTCTAGTAGCAAAGGATAAGATTTTAGAAACTGGTACTTCAAATTTAGTTTTTGTGAAAAATGGAAAAATTTTTTCACCTAAAAAAAATTGTTATTTTGGAAATACACTTAAATTTATAAGCAAGAAAATTAAAATTAATTTTAAAGATATTTTTATTAAATCAATTGATGATTATGAAGAAATAATTCTTATTGGATCTGGTAAAGGAGTAAAATCAGTTTCAAAAATAAACGAACTTAAATGGAAGAGAAGAAAGATTGATTGCTACACAAAGTTAAATAAAATATATAATTCTCTTGTTTAAAAATGAAAGATCCAAACAACCCTTGTATATTTTGCAAAATCAGAAAAGAAGAGCTCCAGTTTGAAAATCAATTAGCTTATTCATCGACAGATAGCTATCCTGTTTCAGAATTTCATAGTCTTATAGTTCCCAAAAGACATGTAGAGACATATTTTGATCTTACTAAAGAAGAAATTCAGGCATGTAATGAGTTAATTTTAAAAACTAAAGATAAAATTTTAAAACAAGATTCTAATGTTAAAGGTTTTAATATAGGCACTAATGCTGGAAAATCTGCTGGTCAATCAATTATGCATTGTCATATACATCTAATTCCCAGAAGAGAAGGAGATGTAGAGAATCCTCAGGGTGGTGTTAGATCAGTGATTCCCAACAAACAACACTACAATCGTAAACTCTGAGTTGTTATTAATGACAAATTGACCAATACTTTAGGTTGAACTCTATAAATTTCTAGAATAGAAAACCTTAAATTAATTCAGTTTTATTTTACGAGAGTATTAAAAATGTTTGCAATAAATCCTTTTTCAATCCTAGCTGAAACAGTTCCATCTATAGTTATGCAAGGTTTTGTCGTGTTAATGGTTTTATTAATTGTTGCAGGCACTCTTTTAGATATAATTCATAAAAAGAATGTGAAATACTTTTTTGAAAACGCCAAGAAAGCAAAAAAAAATGCGACCAAAGAACTATCGACTGGTGAAAGAATTGCAGTTGTTTCAAAAACAATAGCATACGACATCGGAACTACATCAGAACTAGGGGCGGGCAAAAGAAGAGTAGCGCATGTTCTTGGTATGTACGGTACTATATTGTTTTGGGTTGGCTCTGTTGTGATGATATTTTGTTATTCATCAGCAAACGCAGAAACTCCGACTATTTGGCCAATGATCTGGCATATTGGCGCTTTGATGACGATTTTGGGCGGATCATGGTTTTGGTTCTTTTTAAGAGTTGATGTTTATTCTGAAGCTCAACCTTGGTACAGAATTATTAAAGCAGATTTATTTGTATTAGCACTGATTGCAACTTCCTTAACTGGATTTATTTGGTCATATCTTCAAAGTTTAAATTTAGAAGGAAGATGGGATGCAAATTTATTTTTAATATTATTTGTAGTTTCAAATCTAGTTTTATTTGGAGGAGTTTATTGGTCTAAGTTTGCACATATGTTTTATAAACCTGGGGCAGCAATACAAAAGAATTTAGCTGAAGCAGATGGTTCAAGAGATAATTTGCCACCACCTGCAGATGCACCTGAACAATTTGGTTTGGGTATTAAAAGAGAACAACCTAAACATTATTAATTATGATAAAATTTAAAAAGGAGAGAATAATATGTCAACATTTGTATATATGACAAGATGTGATGGCTGTGGTCATTGCGTAGATATTTGCCCGTCAGATATAATGCACATTGATGAAAACATTAGACGTGCAAAAAATATAGAACCTAACTTTTGTTGGGAATGTTATTCTTGTGTCAAAGCTTGTCCTAATCACGCTATTGATGTTAGAGGATATGCAGACTTTGCTCCAATGGGACATAGCGTTAGAGTAAGAAGGGAAGAAGAAAAAGGAACAATCTCTTGGAAAATTAAATTCAGAAATGGAACTGAAAAAAATTTCGTATCTCCAATAACAACTAAGCCTTGGGGAAAATTTATTCCTAAATTAGCTGACGGGGATAAACCTAATCAAGGAGAGATAAATTCACAAAGATTATACACCGAACCAGAGGGATTAAACATAGATGGAGAGCTTCCGAGTGTTCCAAAAGAGTCGTTCAAAAAAGGAGTTTACTATTAATGGCTAGTCATAAAACTCATTACGAAGATTGCGATATATTAGTTGTCGGTGGAGGTATGGCCGGTACTGGTGCTACCTTTGAAGCAAGACATTGGGGTAGAGACATGAAAATTGTTTGTGTTGAAAAAGCTAACATTGATAGAAGTGGAGCAGTTGCACAAGGACTTTATGCAATTAATTGCTACATGGGAATGCAATGGGGTGAAAACCAACCAGAAGATCACGTAAGATATGCAAGAAATGATTTAATGGGAATGGTAAGAGAAGATTTAGGTTATGACATGGCACGTCACGTAGACTCTACAGTTCATATGTTTGATGAATGGGGTTTGCCTATGATGAAGAACGAAGAAACTGGAAGATACTTAAGAGAGGGTAAATGGCAGATAATGATCCATGGTGAAAGTTATAAACCGATTGTTGCAGAAGCAGCAAAAAAATCTGCAGATAAAATTTATAACAGAATAATGATTACTCATCTTTTAATGGACGAGTCTCAAGATAATAGAATTGGTGGAGCAGTTGGATTTAATATGAGAACAGGTGATTTCTATGTATTTAGAGCAAAAGCGGTGATTGTTGCTGCTGGAGGAGCTTCACACATCTTTAAGCCAAGAGCAGTTGGAGAAGGAATGGGTAGAACTTGGTATGCACCATGGAGTAATGGATCTGCATATGCATTACCTATTGCAGCAGGTGCAAAGATGACTCAAATGGAAAATAGAATTGTATTATGTAGATTTAAAGATGGTTATGGTCCAGTTGGAGCATATTTTCTTCATTTAAAAACGTATACTCAAAATGCTAATGGCGAAAATTATGAGAAAAAATGGTATGACCAAACTAAAGAGTTAGTTGGAGAATATATTGATCATCATCCAACACCAACTTGTTTGAGAAATCATGCATTTATTCAAGAAGTAGCTGCAGGTGGTGGACCAATTCACATGGTAACTACTGAGGCTTTTCAAGACCCACATTTAGAAACAGTAGGTTGGGAAAATTTCTTAGGTATGACAGTTGGCCAAGCAGTTGTTTGGGCATCTCAAAACATTGATCCAAAATATACAAATCCAGAGTTAACTACATCTGAGCCGTATGTAATGGGTTCACATGCTACTTGTTCTGGTGCATGGGTTAGCGGTCCAGAGGATTTATCACCACCAGAATATTTCTGGGGTTACAATAGAATGTTAACTATTGATGGTTTATTCGGTGCAGGAGATACAGTTGGTGGAAGCGCCCATAAGTTTTCATCTGGATCTTTTACAGAAGGAAGATTAGCTGCAAAAGCTGCTGTTAAGTACATTGAAGATAAAAAAGCAGAAGGTGTAAAAGTTTCAGATAAACAGTGTGAGGATTTCAAGACTGCAGTTTATAAACCACTAGAAAACTACACAGTTGCTAGAAATGAGATCACTGGTGGAACAGTTTCTCCTAGCTATATATCTCCAATTCAAGGTCTTCAAAGATTACAGAAAATCATGGATGAATATGTTGGTGGAATTACCTCAAATTACATGACCAATGGCAATATGCTGAAAAGAGGACTTGAGTTGTTAGATTGGCTACAAGAGGATCTGGAGTATGTTGGGGCTGAAGATTATCACCAACTTATGAGAGCTTGGGAGTTAAAACATAGAGCATTGACTTCTCAGTGTGTAACAGAACATACTTTATTTAGAGAAGAAACTAGATGGCCAGGGTACTATTATAGAGGTGATCATATGAAGCTTGATGATGAAAATTGGCATTGTCTAACAGTTTCGAGACGTGACCCTAAAACTGGTAAGTTTAGTATGGAGAAAGTTCCTGTCTACCACATAGTGGATGAGAAAGAAAAGAAAAAAGCTTCTTAGTAGATAATTTAATTAATCAAATGGATATCTTATCTAAATCAGATGATGAAATATATGAATTAGCCAAACCAATTTGGGATAATTTAGTTAAATCATCAAATCTCAAAGATTATGGTGGATTTACTAGAGATTTTTCAACTCAAATGCTTTTTGGTGCTAACGAAGTAGAACTTGGCAAACAATGGGCTAATAATAAGCTAATCACTAATCTTAAAGAGACTTTTGAACCTTTCGGGTGCCTTAGAAGAGGAGATCACATAACCGTTTTGATTAAACAAACAAATAAAGAGATCCCAGGAGAGTTTCTAGGTAGGTTAGTCTTAGGTGTCGAAGACGATACAGTGAAGGTCTTTGGAGCCACGATCTATTAAGAAAAAAAATTATCAAGATTTAAATAATTGTTTGACAAATTTCGTTGTGGGTGTAATGACGGATTTAATGTTACTTTCTAACGTAAAAATTATTAATAAACTCTCAAATTTTAAAACTATATTTATCAAAGCAGGAATTATAGCAAGCTTAACAGCCTACTGGGGAGTGATTTTAGTTGGAACTTTTATCACTTTTAATTAAGTTGTTTTTTAACAACTGTTAAATTTTTTATGGAAGTATTTTTACCGATAGCTCAAGTTTTTGTTAACCCTATCGAGATACTTTTATTAAGTGCAATAGTTGGAGTGCTTTCAGGTTTATTTGGTGTTGGTGGGGGGTTTTTGATGACACCTTTTTTAATTTTTTTGGGAATACCCCCTGCATACGCAGTAGCCAATGAAGCAAATAATATTTTAGCTACCTCAGTTTCTGGATCTACCACGCATTATTTAAAAAATACTTTAGATTATAAAATGGGGTCAATGATTGTAATTGGGGGTGTAATTGGAACTTCCTTAGGAATTTACACTTTTACTTATTTTAAAGGTATTGGAAAAATTGATACAGTTATCTCTCTTGCTTATATGTATATATTGGCAATAATCGGAACTTTAATGTTGGTTGAAAGTTTGGGTGAAATAGATAAAGCAAAAAGAAACGTTGTAGTTAAAAAAAAATTACATGTTCATTACTGGATACATGGTCTTCCATTAAGAATGAGATTTCCAAAGTCTAAATTATATGAGAGTATTTTTACGCCAATTATAATTGGTCTATTAGTTGGGTTTATTGCGGCTATTATGGGAATTGGTGGTGCGTTTATTCTAGTTCCAGCAATGATTTATATAATTAAAATGCCTACTAAATTAGTTCCTGGAACATCTTTATTTGTAACAATTTTTGTAAGTGTGGTTGTTACTTTTCTTCATTCATTTAATTATGGATCTATAGATTTATTACTTGTTCTTATGTTGGTTATAGGATCTATCATAGGGGTTCAGGTTGGACAAAAATTAGGAGAAAGAATTGATAGTTCTGGTTTAAGAGCTTTATTAGCAATTTTATTATTGATAGTTGGCATAGCAATAGCATACGATACATTTTTTGCAGAAAAAATTGTAAATGGTACTTCTAAAGCAACTAGTTCAGATTTAAACTTCTTTTCTCAATTTATAATTGATTTTTCTAAAGAGATGCCTTTCTTTTATGGATTATTTACAATTATGTTTGCAATTATTTTAGGTGTTGGTGCCGCTTTTATTAGGCGATTTATTTCAAATTTTAGAAAAAAATTATTAGTTAAATCTTAATTAAAATAATTTAGATATAATTCGATGGTTGTAATACAAACAATCCCAACAGTTGCCATACCTATAAAACCAACTACAAAAGGCTTGTAACCCATATTTTTAATTTCTTTTAAATTAGTGGAAAGTCCTATTGCTGCCATTGCCATTGTTAAAAATATTTTTGAGAACAATTTAATACCCTCAACTGTAACCAACCATTTGTAATTATTTGAGTACGTTAAATCACCTAAATTTCTAATTATTATCATTGCTACAAATCCTAATACAAAGTAAGGAAAAATATCTATTATTGAGTATTTCTTTTCTGTGGTTTTTCCACGATTATAAAGAAATGCAAATAAAGGGATCATGATAATTAGAAAGGTATTCCTAATTAATTTCGTCACTGTTGCAATATTTAAAGTTTCAGGACTATTAAATTGCTGGTCATAAATTAATCCTGCAGCTGCGACTTGAGAGGTTTCATGGATAGAGGTTCCCAAAAACAATCCAATTAATAAAGGCTCACTTTCAAAATAAAAGTTAGCAAAATAAGGATAAATAAGCATCGAAAGTATCCCAAACAATGTAATATTGGCAATTGCATATGATATCTCGTTTTTTTTGGCACCAATAACAGGGGCAGTAGCCATTATTGCAGTAGTACCACAGACAGTGCTGCCTATTGATATTAAGTAAGCCATTCTTGTTGGTATTTTTAATTTTTTAATCAGAAGTTTTATCACTATTAATACACTAACTATACAGATTATAATTAATGGAATTGCTATTGCTCCAAATTCTAAAAATTCAAATGGTTTCAATTGAATACCTAAGCAAATAATTCCAAGTTTTAGAATATACTTTTGTGTAAAATCTAATCCCCTTAAAAAACTTTCTCTAATTTGGAAAACATTTCCGAAAAACATCCCCAATAAAATAGCGATCATTGCAGTAGATATTGGGCTTTTTTCATAGCCTAATAGTTCAATACCAAGAATATTATTGAAACCTTGAGACAAAGTGTAAAGAACAAATGCTAATATAATACCTGGTAATACAACCAGGTATTTTTTAAATTTCATGAAAGGCTAAAGTTAATTAAGCACTTCTGTAAAGTTTAGTCATAACAAATTCTCTATGACCTAAAGCTTCAGCACAAGTTAATCTACCGTTTGCTACTCTTAGTGTAGTTTTAATTAATTCATCACCTGCTTCAGATAAATTCATTTCTCTTGAAAGAATTTTTGAAACATCACAATCAATGTGCTCTCCCATACCTTTTACAGTTAATGGATTAGCTGTTAATTTAACTACAGGTTCAATTGGATTTCCAACGATATTACCTTGTCCAGTTGGAAATAAATGAATATTAAAACCAGCAGCTGCTTGAAGTGTCACACATTCTGCAGCAGCAGATGATGTGTCCATAAAATACAAACCTTTTCCTTTAGTTGGTTCTTCAGCTGGTTCAAGAACATCAATAAATTTACAATTTCCAATTTTTTGAAAATTACCAAAAGCTTTTTCTTCAATTGTTGTAAGCCCTCCAGCTATATTTCCAGCTGTTGGTTGACTTTCGGAAAGATCATCTGTCGCTTCTTTTAAAATAAAATCATTATAAGAGCTCCAGGTTTTTATAAATTTTTCAGATGCTTCTTTTGTAGCACCTCTAGTTGCACATACTTTTTCTGCACCAGTTAATTCAGATGTTTCACCAAAACACAAATGAACACCTAATGGCTCAAGTTTATCCATTAAGTTTCCAACAGTTGGGTTTGCAGCTAGTCCTGAAGTAGTATCAGACTCTCCACATTTAACTGAGATCCATAAATCACTTAAAGGACATTCTTCTCTTTGTTTTTCTGAAGCCCACATCACAAATTCTTGTGCTTTTTTTGACGCTTTCATTGTCGTACCAATGTCGCCCGTACGCTCAATATGAAATCCTTCGACTGGTTTTCCGGTTTTAGCAATTCCATCTACAATTTTTTTTGTCCATTTCGGCTCAATACCAATGACAATTACTGCTGCAACGTTCGGATTACATCCAGTTCCTATCATTGTTCTAAAATGAAGCTCTAAATCTGCACCAAACTGAAGTCTTCCGTAAGAATGAGGAAGAGCGATTGTGCCTTTAATATTATTAGCAACTGCCTCTGCACAAGCGTTCGAAATGTCATCAACTGGCAAAATAATTACATGATTTCTTGTTCCGGCTCTGCCGTTTTCTCTTTTATAACCTAAAAAGCTCTTTGGGATTTCCATACTATTACCACTTCTTTGTTTTTACATTGTGAACATGCACATGCTCACCTTTTTTGATTGATTTAACAACTTTACCAATATCGTGACCATACTTTAAAATAGTATCACCCTCTTTAAGGTCAACCATTGCAATTTTATGACCTAAAGGTATTTCATCTACGGATTGAATATTTGTTGAACTGTCATCTTCCATTATCCAGCAAGCACAGTCCTGTTTAGGAGTGATTTTTTCAATAACAACTACTCCCACGTTATCTTTTTTATCATGTATGATTATATCTGTTGCCATATCGTGTCGATTTGTTTGTTTGAAATTCGTAAAAACTTATATATTAATCGCACAAATTAACAAACGAATTTTATAAATAGAATAATTACACTTTAGAGAGGTTCTAGTTTTATGACAAAAATGACAACAGAAGAAGCTTTTGTAAAAGTTTTACAAATGCACGGCATCGAACATGCGTTTGGAATTATCGGTTCAGCCTTTATGCCAATTTCAGATATTTTTCCAGATGCAGGTATTACTTTCTGGGATGTCGCTCATGAAACAAATGGTGGTTTAATTGCTGATGGTTACACACGAGCTACTGGTAAAATGTCAATGGTTATTGCTCAGAACGGACCTGGAATTACTGGATTAGTTACACCAATCAAAACAGCTTATTGGAATCATACTCCTCTTTTATTAGTTACACCGCAAGCAGCAAACAAAACAATGGGGCAGGGTGGATTTCAAGAAGTAGAGCAAATGAATTTATTCAAAGACATGGTTTGTTATCAAGAAGAAGTAAGAGACCCATCAAGAATGGCTGAAGTACTAAATAGAGTTATAGAAAAAGCTATAAGAGGATCAGCACCAGCACAAATTAATGTTCCAAGAGATTATTGGTGTCAAGTAATTGATATCGATCTTCCTCCAATTGTAAGACTTGAAAGACAGGGGGGAGGGAATGATGCTGTAGCTAAAGCAGCTGACTTGCTATCTAAAGCAAAGTTTCCAGTAATTTTATCAGGAGCAGGTGTTGTTATTGGTGGAGCCATAGAAGCTACAAAAAAACTTGCAGAAAAATTAGACTCACCTGTTTGTTCAGGTTACCAACATAATGATAGTTTCCCAGGAAGCCATCCTTTAGCTGTTGGTCCTCTAGGATACAATGGATCAAAAGCCGCAATGGAATTAATTTCAAAAGCTGACGTAGTGTTAGCATTGGGAACTAGATTAAATCCATTTTCTACTTTACCTGGTTATGGAATCGATTATTGGCCAAAGAATGCAAACATTATTCAAGTTGATATTAATCCTGATAGAATTGGTTTGACTAAAAAAGTAACTGTAGGGATAAGTGGTGATGCAAAATTAGTTGCTGAACAAATTTTTGAAAAATTATCTTCAAATGCTGGTGACACTGACAGACAAGCTAGAAAAGACTTAATTCATCAAACAAAATCAGCCTGGTTACAAAAACTTTCAAGTTTAGATCATGAAGATGATGATGAAGGAACAGTTTGGAACAAAGAAGCAAGAGAAAGAGATGCAGATAGAATGTCACCAAGACAAGCTTGGAGAGCAATTCAAGCAGGAATGCCTGACGATGTAATTATATCAAGTGATATCGGAAATAATTGTGCTATAGGTAATGCTTACCCTACATTCGAAAAGCCAAGAAAATATTTAGCACCAGGTTTATTTGGTCCTTGTGGTTATGGTTTTCCATCAATATTGGGAGCAAAAATTGGTTGTCCGGAGACTCCTGTTATTGGATTTGCTGGCGATGGTGCTTTTGGAATAAGCATGAATGAAATGAGTTCATGTGCAAGAGAAGAGTGGCCCGCAATAACAATGGTTATTTTCAGAAATTATCAATGGGGTGCGGAAAAAAGAAATACGACACTTTGGTTTGATAATAACTTTGTTGGTACAGAATTAGATCCAGAATTAAGTTATGCTAAAGTTGCTGACGCATGTGGCTTAAAAGGTGTAACTGTTAGGACAATGGAAGAAACTACAAATGCAATCAAGAAATCTTGTGAGGATCAGAAGAAAGGAATTACAACATTTATTGAGGTAATTCTTAATCAAGAGCTTGGAGAACCATTTAGAAGAGATGCTATGAAAAAACCAGTAAGAGTAGCTGGCATTAAAAAAGAGGATATGAAGAAGCAGCCTTCTTTAAATTCTTAAAATCTTTTAAATCACAACCAATTATCGTAATCTTCTTTCATGGAAGTATTAAACGATAATAGCTGTAGCTGGGTTAATGATTTAAGTCCAAGAAATAATATTGTAACACTTTCATCTGATACAGATTGTGAATGGTTAATTGTAGGAGCGGGTTATACAGGATTATCTGCAGCAAGAAAATTAAGTCAAATTTACCCAAATCAAAAAATATTATTAGTTGATGCTCAGCTAGCAGGCGAGGGCGCTAGCTCAAGAAACTCGGGATACTTAGTGGATACAACACTTAATGATGGTTTTACCTCTAATAAAGAATTATATAATTATAAAAAAAAAGCAGACATATATAAATTGGGAATAGATGTTATTAAAAAATTTATTAAAGAATATCAGGTAGACTGTGATTGGAATGAATGTGGAAAATATTTTGCATCATCAAAGCAAGAAGATAAAAAAATATTAGAAAATTTTTCAGGTACCTTATCAAAACTAGGTTTTGAACATAATTTGTTATCAAATAAAGAACTTAAAAAAAGATTAGGTACCAATTTTTATAATATTGCTCTTCACACGAAGGGAGGGATTTTATTACATCCAGGTAAATTGGTTAGAGCTATGATTGACACATTACCTGAAAATGTAAATCTTTATGAAAATTCTTCATTATTAAATTGGAAAAAAAAAAATAGTACAGTCATTTGTAAATTTAAAAATGGTTCAATTAAAACTAAAAAAATTATTTTTGCTACAAATGGGTTTCTGAAGTCATTAGGAATAAAATCAAATTATAATTTTCCAATTACTTTAACAGCTAGCATGACTAGATCTTTGTCAGATGAAGAGTTTGCATCTATTGGTGAACCAAAAGAGTGGGGGGTATTACCCGTTAGACCAATGGGGGCCACTATCAGGATGACTAAAGATAGAAGAATTTTAATTAGAAATACTGCAGAAGTTTTTAATCCTTATCAAATGTCTAAATCTGAATTAACCAAAAGATCATTGAAACAAAAGATTGGAATTAAAAAAAGATTTCCGGAATTACCTTATGATATTATTCAATCTTCTTGGTCAGGCATTGTTTCAAGAACAAGAAATAGTTCTCAAATTTTTGAAAAAATAGATGAGAATATATTTGTTGCAGGTTGTTATAATGGTTCTGGTATTGGAGTTGGCACTTTATTTGGAGAACAAATAGCAATCAAGGCAAGTAATGAAAACTCGAAAGAGATAGAAACTATTGAAGCAAGAAATAAACCCACTTGGCTTCCTCCTGATCCAATTTTAAGTTTAGCAGTTAGAGCTAGGTTGATTTATGAACGTTTCAGAGCAAAATCTGAGATTTAGTTTAAGACAGACATGGGATCAAGTCGTGTTTGAAACCAATTAACTCTAAAATCCAAATGTGGTCCTGTTGATCTTCCTGTTGATCCTACAGTTCCTATTACATCTCCTTGATTAATTTTATCACCAACTGAGACCAAAACATTTTCTAAATGGGAATATATTGTTGATATTCCATGGCCATGATCCATTATTACTGTTCCACCAGTATAGTACAAATCATCTTCAGCCATAGTAACGACACCCGAACCAGATGATTTAATCATTGTTCCTTGTTTCGCTGCAATATCAATTCCATAGTGAGGCCATCTTGGTTTGCCATTTAAAATTCTTTGACTACCGTAAACACCACTGATTATTCCTTCAACTGGCATTATAAATTTTTCTTTAAAAAATTGCAGATCAGAATTTATTGCTCTTGCTTCTCCAATTGCATTATTTTCTTTTTTAATTCTTTTATAAACAGACTCAGGTGGAGTGACTTTACTTTCTGCTAAACCGTCTATTCTTTGTATATTGTATTTCCGCTTTAAAACTTTTTTTGTAGTTATTGTTTTTTTTCCATCAATAATTTTTGTAAAAGTTAGGTCGTATTTTTGATCTCGATCTATACCAAAGACAAAAAAACCATCTTTTGAGACTTTAACTTGTTTTTTTCCAACCAAAATTTTAGCATTAGGGTTAGTTTTACCTAATATAAAATGACCTTGTAGAAATTTACCTTGGAATTCAATAGCTTTTACTGGTGATATAAAAATTAAAAAAACAAAAAAAAGTCTATAAATTATTGAGCTGTCCATCCACCATCTATAATTATTGATGTTCCGGTTATCATTGAAGATGCTGAGGATGCCAAAAAGCATACTGTTGTAGCAACATCACTTTCAGTAGCTGCTTTACCCATAGGAATATTTCCAAGAGCTAATTTTTTAAATTTTTTGTTTTTAAAAAAGTTTTTAACCATTGGTGTTTCAACAAAAGTAGGTGCTACCGTATTAACTCGGATATTTTTTTTTGCTAATTCTACACCCATTCCCTTAGTTAGTCCTTCTATTCCAAATTTTGTCATATTGTATACGTTTCTACCGCTCATACCAACATGACCTAGTTGAGACGACATATTTATAATTGAGCCAGGTCTTTTTTTATTTTTTAGCATCTTTTTTACGACAAGTTGTGCCACGTTAAATGCTGCTTTTAAATTTAAATCTACAAGGTAATTCATACTTTTTTGTTTAATTTTTTCAATGGGCTCTGGAATATTAGTCCCTGCATTGTTTACTAGCACATCAATAATTTTAATTTTTTCTAATTTTTGTTTTAAATCTTCATAATTCATTACATCGCACGAAACTTTAATAATTTTACCTTTAACTTTTTTGATATCCTTTTCTAATTTATTTAGATCTGAGGATGTTCTGCTTAAAGCTATAACAGTTGCACCTGCTTCAGCTAATGCAATTGAACACGCTCTTCCAAGTCCTTTTCCTGCACCAGTAACTAAAGCATATTTGTTTTTAAGATTTATTTTTTGAAGATACATTAAAAGAATAATATTTTAATATCTGTGTAAATCAACTCAACTGCTACAATTAAAATGGCTAATAATCCAAGCCAAGCTATCCATCTATATTTTTTAATCCATCCAGAAATTAAAGTTGCTGCAGTTGCCATTAAAACAATTGATAAAACTAACCCAAAAACAAGAAGTCCATAATGTTCACCAGCTGCACCTGCTACACCCAGGACATTATCTAAACTCATTGTAAAATCAGCTAATAGAACAGTCCAAATAGCCTTTAAAAAACTAGAGCTATCTACTTTAATGTCTTCTTCGGTCTCCGAGCCTTTTATTACGTCCACATAAAGTTTGTATACAATATAAAGTAGCAGCAATCCTCCTATTAACCTCAAACCTGTAATTTGTAAAAGATATGCGGTAAGCAATGTTAAAATAATTCTTAAAATAACTGCACCACCAATTCCCCAGAAAATAACTTTTTTTCTTTGTTCTGGTGGAAATTTAGATGCCACCATTCCAATTATAATTGCATTGTCTCCAGCTAAAACTAAATCAATAAGAATAATTTGAGTTAATATTGCTATTTGCTCAGGTGTAAAAAATTCTGCAAACATTATTGTTGTAGTATCATGTCTGCACCTTTTTCTGCAATCATTATTGTTGGTGCATTTGTATTACCTGAAGTGATGTTTGGCATTATTGATGCATCTATAACTCTCAAATTATTAATACCTCTTACCTTAAGTTTTTCATCTACTACAGACATTTCATCTTGACCCATTTTACAAGTTCCAACTGGGTGAAAAATAGTTTGAGCATAATTAGAGGCTTCTTTAACTAATTCCTCATCGTCATTTATATGAATGCCAGGTCTGTATTCTTCTGGGGTATATTTTTTGAAAGTTTCCGACTCCATTATAATTTTTCTAGTTAATTTAAGACCTTTAGCTGCAATCATTCTATCGTGATCAGTTGATAGATAGTTTTGTTTTATTTTAGCATAAGTTCTCGAGTCTTTATCAACAATACCAACATGTCCTCTACTTGTCGGTCTGATATTTGAAACAGTAGGTGTGAATGCATGGAAATCATGATTTTTTGTTGCTCCTAACGTATCCATACTCATGGGTTGAACATGCCATTGTAAATCTGGTAGCTCTAAAGACGGATCGCTTTTAGCAAACATACAAAGTTGACTTGCACCCATAGTCATTGGGCCGCTTCTTTTAAAAACATATTCTAGGCCAATCATTAAATTTCCAAATAAACTATTTATTTTTTTATTTAGGGATTTTAATCCATTAATTTTATAAATTGGTCTAAGCATTAAATGATCGTGTAAATTTTCTCCAACACCATTTAAATTTTGCACCATATCAATTCCGAGATTTTTAAGTTTTTCAGGATTTCCTATACCAGAAACTTGCAAGATTTGAGGAGATCCTATAGCGCCTGATGAAATAATAATTTCTTTATTTGCTTGTACTTTTTTTAATTCATTTCCTTCCCAATACTCAATTTCTTTAGCAGTTTTATTTTCAAAATTTATTTTTTTGACATGCGAATGAGTTAAAATTTTTAAATTTTTCCTGCTCTTGATTGGGTTTAAATATCCAACAGCTGTACTACATCTAAAGCCATCCTTTTCAGTTACTTGGAAATAACCACAGCCATGATTATCGCCAGTATTAAAATCTTTTGTTTTTGGAATACCAAATTCCTCAGCAGCATTTTGAAATTCATCTAGAAGAGGCAGATGTATTCTTTGATCTGAAACAGATAAAGGGCCCCCAACTCCATGAAATTCATCTTTTCCTCTTTCTTGGTTTTCTGCTTTGATAAAATAAGGCAAAACATCATCCCATCCCCAACCAGTATTACCTAATTGTCTCCAAATATCATAATCTCTATGTTGACCTCTAATATAAAGCAATCCATTGATAGAAGAACTGCCCCCTAATGTTTTTCCTCTAGGATACCTAATAGAAATATTGTTCATGCTCTCATCAGGCTCTGTTTTGTAGCACCAATCAGTCTTTGGGTTGTGCATTGTTTTGAAATAACCAACAGGAATATGTATCCAAGGATAATTATCCTTGCCTCCAGCCTCAATTAAAAGCACTTTATTCGAAGGGTTTTCAGATAACCTGTTAGCAAGTACGCATCCTGCTGATCCAGCGCCTAAAATTATAAAATCAAAATTATCCATATTAGAACTCTTATAAATTAAATTTTTTTTATTTGTTATATTTCTGTACACAAAAATATCCAAATAATCCAATATTAGCACTTGTTTTAGATTTCATTCTTTGACAAGGTTTCTTTTTTAAAAATAAAGAGAGGGAAACAAATGAAAAAAATCATTTCAATGTTATTTGCAGTTGCAATGGTATTTGGATTTATTTCGAATGCTAATGCTGCGAAAACACTAAAATGTCAGACAGTTCTTAACACTAAGGCTGATGAAGTTAAAATGTTAAAAGACTTTACTGACACTGTTACAACTTTGACAGGTGGATCTCTTAAGTTTGAAATTATGCCTGCAGGAGCAGTTGTTGGTGTAAAAGAAACTTTAGATGCTGTTGATAAAGGACTTATCGACTGTGGATTTGCTTGGACACACTATTGGTCAGGTGATCACCCTGCCGCTATGTTATTTGGTTCGCCAGTAGCAGGTGGTGGAGTTGGTATAGACAACTTAGCTTTCTTATCATGGTTTCAGTATGGTGGAGGAAAAGAGCTATACGACAGACTATGGAAAGAAATGGGAAGAGATATTAAAGGATTTATGATTCAACCAGTTGGTCCTGAAGCTTTAGGTTGGTTTCCAAAACCAATTAAAGATATGGCTGATTTTAGAAAATATAAATTCAGAACTCCTCCAGGAATTCCAGGACAAACTTATAAAGACATCGGTATAGCATCTGTTGCTATGGGTGGTGGAGATATTCTACCAGCTTTAGAAGCAGGAACTATTGATGCTGCTGAATGGTGTTGTCCAAAACCAGACTTAACGTTTGGTTTCCAAAAAGTATTAAAGCACTACTACCTACAAGGTTTACACCAAGTAGTCGTAAATGCTGACTTTTATATTACTGGAAAAACATATGAAGCTATGAGTGCTCATGAGAAGAAGTCTTTAGAAGTTGCAGCAAATGCATCTTTAGCTAAATCTCTAAGTTACAGAATCTATGAAAACGGAAAAGCTTTAAAAGAGCTTACTGAAGTTCATGGTGTAAAACTAGAAGATACTCCTTCTGATTACTTCACTGAATACATGGCAGCTGCTAAGAAAAGTTTGGAAACAAATGCAGCTAACAATGCATTCTTTGCTGAAGTTTGGGACTCTATGAAAGAGTTTGCTGATATAGCAGTTCCATATTGGAGTGGTTCTCAAATGTCTAATGCGAAGCTAGGAATGGCTCACGCAGCAACATTAAAGTAATCATTAAATAATCTTTACGTTAGAGCGGACTTAATAGTCCGCTCTAATTTTTTATAAATATTTTATGGCAGACGAACCAGATAAATTAGATATATCCGATGAAATGATTGCCGAAAGGCGAGGCGGTTCAGTAAAAATGCCAAGCGATATGCCACCATGGATGGCAAGTTCAATTGTAAACATTGATAAATTTAGCAAATGGGTTGGTAACGTTGTTTGTTGGATATTAATGCCATTAATTCTTGCAATGACTTACGAAGTTCTTGCTAGAAAATTATTTCATGCCCCAACAATATGGGCTTATGACATCAGTAGATTTTTATATGGTGCACTTTTTATGTTGGGTGCTGGTTACGCTCTTTCTAAAGGTGTTCATATAAGAGCTGATTTTTTATACAGAAATTTTAAAACTAAAAATCAAGGCACAATTGATTTTTGGTTATATATTTTATTTTATTTTCCAGGCTTAATAGTATTTCTTTACATGACTATTGGATATGTAGGGGAGTCTATTCAAAGAGGTGAGAGAGGAATGGATACAACTTGGATGCCCTATATGTGGCCAATTAAAAGTTGCCTACTTATTGGAATAATATTTTTACTAATCCAAGGTATTTCAGAATTATTTAAAAGTTATTGGGCTGCCACAAGAGGAAAATGGCCAGGAGAAGATGAATGATAGCAGAATTAATTGATCCAGCCATTTTAGGTTTTATTTTAGTTGGAGTAATGCTTTTTGCAATCTTTGTCGGATTTCCAATTTCGTTTACATTAATTTTCTTAGGTTTTGTATTTGGGTATCTAGGATTTGGAAAATTAGTCTTTTATTTAATGACCCTCCAGTTCTCGATGGTCATGACCGAACAAACCCTTGCCGCCGTCCCGCTCTTTGTCTTTATGGGCATTATGATGGAACAAGCAGGACTGATGGAAAGATTGTTCTCATCATTTCAAATGATGTTGGCTAGAGTAAGAGGTGCATTGTATTATGCTGTATTGTTTGTTTCAGTTATCTTTGCTGCAGCAACAGGAATTGTTGGTGCCTCAGTAACCATTCTGGGAATCATGGCTGCAAAATCAATGAATAGATCTGGTTATGATGTAAGACTTGCAGCTGGCACAATTACTGCTGGTGGTACTTTAGGAATTTTAATTCCACCAAGTATTATGCTTGTTGTGATGGGTCCAATTATGGAAATTCCTGTAATTGACTTATTTGCTGCTGCTATAATACCTGGAATTCTTCTTGCTAGTTTATACGCTGGCTACACAACAATAAGATGTATGATAAATCCAAAATTAGGACCTGTAATTCCTGAAGAAATGAGGGCAGCAAGCATGAAAGAAGTTTGGATTGAATTTTTCTTAGGTTTAGTTCCACCCGCAGCTCTCGTCTTTGCTGCATTAGGTAGTATATTGTTTGGTTTTGCAACACCTACAGAAGCAGCAGGTTGTGGTGCTATGGGAGCTTTATTGCTTTCATTAGTATACAAAAAATTAACTCTATCTAAACTTCAAGAGGCACTAGTTAAAACTTTAGAAATTACTGCTTTAATAATGGTTTTAGTCGCTGCATCAAACTTTTTCGGGGCTGTATTTGCAAGACTTGGTACTCCAACCTTATTAACTGAATTTTTGTTAGGATTAGAAATGAATAAATATTTAATCCTAGGAATTGTTATGGTTGCAATATTTTTATTAGGTTGGCCATTAGAATGGGTACCAATTGTTATGATTATTGTCCCAATTCTTTTACCATTAATTGAGGCTTTAGGCTTTAATTTAACTTGGTTTGCAATATTAGTCGCTGTAAATCTCCAGACCGCCTGGCTATCTCCACCTGTAGCTTTGTCTGCTTATTTTTTAAAAGGTGTAGTACCTGAATGGGATTTAAAAGATATTTATTATGGAATGATGCAGTTTATGGTTTTACAAATTATAGGCTTAGTTTTAATCATCGTATTTCCTAAGATTGCCTTATGGTTACCCACTCTCTTGTATGGACAGTAGAATTTATTAGTTTAAAATAAATTTAGTGAATCAACCTAAAGTAAAATACTCTCTTTCTAATTGGGACTTAGTCACAGTTAATCCAAATTATAAAACTTGGAATTGGAAAGATCTATTTTGTTTTTGGGGAGCAAATGTACAGAGTGTAATTGGTTTTTCATTAATATCCTCTTTATACTTAATGTATAGTTTAAATATTTTTGTAGTTTTTTTTGGAATCATATTAGGATCTTTTTTTGTTTATTTATTTTCAAATATTATTGGAAAACCTTCCCAAAAATTTGGGTTACCCTTTGCAGTATTGCTTAGATCCTCACTTGGATTTAATGGTGCTAAATTTTTTGGGTTAATCAGAAGTTTAGTTGGAATATTTTTATTTGGAGTTCAAACTTATTTTTTGTCTAAAATTTTAGTTTACTTAATTAGAATAGTAATTTTTTCTATAGATAATTCACTATTACAGCAGGAAATATTTATTTTTTACTATTTTGGCATGAACATTATTGATTGGTCAGCAATAATAATCACAATTATTTTACAGACTGCATTTTTTTCTGTTGGGATGCAGTACAACAAGAAAATAATTAATTTTTCAGCAATGACTGTCTATGCTGGTTTGCTGATTTTTTTCTTTGTTGTTTTATTAAGTGATGTAAAAATAACTACCGAAGCTTTTTCAAATATTTTTAATTTAAATAATTTTTTAGATGTTAATAATTTAGCACCGTTATTGACTGTTGCTGGAACAATATTTGCCTATTTTTCAATTTTAATAATTAGTTTTGGTGATTTTTCTAGATATGTAAAAAATGAGAAAGAATTAAAAAAAGGAAACTTAAGTTTAATTTTGAATTTAATTATTTTTTCATTTTTATCTGTTTTCATTGTTATAGGGTCCGATGTTTTTCTTAATCAAAAATTTTCAGATATAGACAGAATTTTTACCAATCCAACAGATATTGTAGGAAAGTTTGATAATATACAAATAACAATAGTCGTTCTATTTTTTATTATAATTGCTTCAGCTTCTACAAATTTAGTTGCCAATTTCATTCCATCTCAATACTCTCTAATAAATTTTGCTCCTTCAATATTAAGTTTAAAAAGCGCTAGTTATTTAATTGCTTTTATTGGTTTGTTGATCGCAATATTCTGGTTGACTATATTGAGCCAAATAGGAATTTTATCATTTGTTGATACCTTTGGTGCTTTCTTTGGTCCTTTATTTGGAGTGATGGCAGCTGATTATTATTTAATTAAAAATCAAGAATTAAGTAATAAAGACCTATATTCTATAGACAAAGAGAGTGCTTATTATTATTCAGGTGGTTGGCATATAAAAGGTGTTTATTCTTTAATATTAGGATTTATTTTTTCAGCGTCAACAATTTGGAATACTAATTTAATGTTTTTACAATCTTATGCTTGGATAATAGGTGCATTTGTTGCTTGGATAACATATTACTTGTTGGCAAAAAAATAATTTTAATGCACACATTTGATTTTAAAAATAGAACAGCTGTAGTTACTGGTGGAGCCCAAGGGTTTGGTTTAGATGTTGCAAAAAGATTTTTAGAGTCTGGTGCTAAAGTATTTATATGGGATATCGATGAAAAGCTTCTTAAATTAGCAGTTGATGAAGTAAAAAACCCTAACTTATTTTACAATGTCGTTGATATATCAAATTATCAAGATGTAGAGAAAAACGTTGCAGACATAACCTCAAAATCAAATATAGATATTTTAATCAATAATGCCGGGATAACAGGCCCTACAGGTCCTTTATGGGAGTATGATGTCGATATGTGGAATAAAATAGTTGAGATAAATTTAATAGGCACTTTTAACTGCTGTAGAGCGATTGTGCCAAATATGATTAAAAATAATTATGGAAGAATTGTTAATGTCGCCTCTGTTGCAGGTAAAGATGGTAATGCAAATGCAAGCGCATATAGCTCTGGAAAAGCTGGGGCAATTGGTTTAACCAAAGCTTTAGGTAAAGAATTAGCTGACAAAGATATTGCTGTAAATGCTGTCACCCCAGCAGGTGCTAAAACTAGAATTTTAGATCAAATGAGTAAAGAGCATGTACAAAGAATGCTGTCAAAAGTGCCAAGAGGAAGATTTCTTGAAATACATGAGTTTACTTCACTAGTTTGCTGGCTTTCTTCTCAAGAGAACACTTTTTCTACGGCTGCGGTTTTCGATATCAGTGGTGGTAGATCCACATATTAGTCTAAAAATTTGAAACTATTTTTAGATCTTTATTTTGATTTTTAAAAAAATTTTTACCCATAACTGGTGCTGTGATCATTATTGACCAATAGATAAGAAGTATAAATACAGAAATTATTTTCATAGTATTCATTTATCAATCAATATTGAATTAAGAATGTTTAAATTGTGACTGAATATTGAATTTATAAATAATTTATCTATAAGAAGATCATGTTTAAGTTTTTTTATATTTTTATTACATCATTAATTTTTCTTAACTCTGCCCTGGCTGAAAACATGAATATTTTTAAATTTACAGAGCAAGAGCTTTCAGAACTCAATGTTCGTAAGGTGAGAGGAGCAGATAACAAAACAGTATATACTGTTGGATCAAATGAGAATGGTAATTTTTTAAAAGCAGTAGCTGATAACGCTGCTTCTGGCCTTGGAAAAGAGGTTAAAATCGATTTAAATAAAACACCCTTTATTAATATTACCTGGAAAATCGAGAAAGATTTGCAAGGCATTAATGAGAATTCAAAAAAAGGTCATGATTTTGCAGCTAGAGTTTTTGCTGTGAAAAAAACAGGAGCAACACCACTTTCAAATAGAGCAATTAATTACGTTTTTTCAAGCAATAGTGCTGTTGGCCAGAGTTGGCCAAGTCCTTATACAAAAAAATCAATAGACAATGTATTAGCAACTACAAGAGATAACCTGAATGTTTGGGTAACGGTTAAAGCCAATGTTAAAGAAGATTTTAAAAAATTTCATGATCTAGATGTGAATGAACTAGATGGTTTGGCTATAATGGCTGATACTGATAATTCTAAAATGAAATCAATTTCTTATTTTCAGAATATTTATTTTTCAGCAGATTAATTAATATTTTAGATACTTTTTTAATCCAATACTTAAAAACGATAATAAAATAGCCGCGATAACATCTGCGATTGGAATTGCATTTGGAAATCCAAAGTTCCATAAAATTACTCCGATTAACCAAATTATATAAATTTTCATCTTAGATGTTATATCTTAGTTTCTATTAAATTTTTATTTATTTGATATTATCAATTTATGCATAAAAACTTTACTCATAATGTTAAAGTATATTATGAGGACACAGATGCTGGTGGAGTCGTGTATTATGCTAATTATTTAAAATATTTAGAAAGAGCCAGAACTGAAGCGTTATCAACTATTGGATTAAGCAATACAAAAATAAAAAATGATTTTGGTGCTCTTATAATTGTTAAATCGTGCAATATTGAATATAAAAAATCTGCATATTTAGAAGATGATTTACAAATTAAATCTTTTGTAGACTCTACTTCAAAAACTTCTTTTTTAATGAATCAATCAATATTTAAAGATGAGGAATTGATCTTAGATGCTAAAATTCATCTAGTATTTATAAATGAAAAATTTAAGCCAGTTAAAATTCCAGAAAAAATTTTATCAGACTTTCAACCCTATACTTCTAGTTCATAGATATTTTTCTAGCTTTTTTAAATAAGTCTACAATCATTCTTTCAGATATAAGTTTAGTATTTACATTTCTAGGGCTAGGGTGATAACAGGCAATTAATTTAATATTTCCTGGTAGTAAATAGGATTTTCCGTGAATAAATTTTATCTTTTCTTTTAAATTGTATTTTTTTTTATAAAATTTAATACAATTATCAAATGCCACTTTTCCTAATGCAATAATAGTTTTTAATTTTTTTAAATTATAAATCTCGCTATCAAAGTATTTTGAACAATTATTAAGCTCTTCTATTTTAGGTTTGTCTCCTGGAGGAACACATTTTAAAATATTAGTTATATATGTTGATTTTAATTTAAGACCATCATTTAGATTTTCTGAATTTGGTTGGTTCGAAATTTTAGCTTTAAATAAACATTTAAATAAAAAGTCTCCAGATTTATCTCCTGTGAAAGCTCTTCCTGTTCGTGTGCCACCATGTGCTGCTGGAGCTAATCCAATTATTAAAATTTTTGCATCAATTTCGCCAAAACCTGTAACTGGTTTTCCCCAGTAAATCTCATTTATATTTTGTTTTCTTTTTTCTGCTGAAATTTTTTTTACAAAATTAACAAGCCTTGGACATTTTTTACATTTAAGAATTGTTTTATTTAAACTATCTATTTTAATATTCATAAATGAAAATTTTAAATTATTTAGCTATAATATTTATATGTATTAATCCCTCAGTTAAAGCAGATTCAAATAAAACATTAATTAATGAATTGCAAAAGGGTGGAAAATTAATTTTCATAAGACATGCTTATGCCCCTGGTGGTGGTGATCCAGATAATTTTGATATTAACGATTGTACAACTCAAAGAAATTTAAGTGGTAGTGGTAGAGTTCAATCACAAAAAATTGGTAATTTTTTTAAGAAAAATAAAATTTCAATTGGACAAGTTTATTCTAGTGAATGGTGTCGATGTAAAGAAACAGCATCTATTGCCTTTAAAGAATATGAAACTAAAAATTTTCTAAACTCATTTTTTAGTACAAAATTTGCTAATAATAGAAAAAAGCAAATAATTGATTTTGATAAATTTCTTAGTACTTGGGATAAAGATCAAAATTTAGTTTTTGTTACACATTATGTAGTGATTTCTGAAATTTTAAATTACTCACCATCATCTGGAGAGATTGTTGTTTCGGATAAAAGTTTAAAAGTTATTGATACTTTAGAAATTGAATATTAAAGTAAATTATCATGTCATCTAAAAGAGCAATGAGACAAGCACAAAAGCAAGCATACGCAAAGCATCGTTCAAATATTACAAATAGTAGATTTGAACTTAAGAAAAAATTTATTACCAAAAACAAAGAAGAAAAAAAAAATAAAAACTAACTTTCTTGATCAAATTTCTCTATTTTTTTACAAGTAGAGATTTTAGATAAACTTTCGACATCATTCAAAACAGCCTTAACAAATATTTCTGGTTTATCTTTTTCAAATAAAATTTGAGTATAAAATTGAGGATAACCATGTTTTAATGTAAGTATTTTTCCATCTTCCTCATAAATATTTCTCACATAGGAGTTTTTCTTTTTAACGCTTAAATCGGTGATCTTGTGTTTTTGATAAGTTTTTTCATTATAAACGTAATTACGTGTCATAATTAATTCATTAAGATTTAAAATATATTCATTTTTTAAAAAAACGTCCTCTTTATGATCACATTTGCTCAACACAATTATTTCTGAGTGAGAATTAAAGGATATAAAAAAAAATGATAAAAAAAATATTAAAAACTTATTTTCTCTCATTCTTATCTACAAAAAATAAAGCTATAATAAATATTACAGTCCATGCAAATACAGACAATGTTTTAAAAGGGGTGGTATCTGCTCCCCAAACATCAAAGAATAAAGCACCAATAATTATACCTATAGCATAGATAATACTTACAATTTTAACTTTACTCATATTTTATATTACTCTTTGATTAAGTTTTTCTTGAAAAGAGACATCCCATTCTTAATTTTATAAGAGTAAGATTCTTTAAAACTCTCAAGCTGCCAACCACTAAGTCTTTTTTCAATTTCAATTATATTTTCTTTTTTCCAATTATCAGTTGTTTCTTCTAGCTTCCAAAGTCGTTTTTCTTCATTACTTCTTCCACAACCATAACAATAGCCTGTTGATGGATCAGTTTTACATATACTTATGCAAGGTGAAATAATCATTTTTTTAAATTAGTATAAATTTTAATAGATAAATAGATAATTTTTTAACAATTGTCATTGGACAAATAGTTTCAATAATATATAAAATCTCGTAATTTGTGGGGCGATGGCGGAATTGGTAGACGCGTTGGTCTTAGGAACCAATATGGCAACATGTGAAGGTTCGAGTCCTTTTCGCCCTACCATTAAAATATTATGAAAGTTACTGTAGAAAATAAAAAAGGTTTAAGTAAAGACCTTAAAGTTTTTGTCGATAAAGAGACAATGAACTCTTATATGGATGAAAAATATGAAGAAATCAAAGGTACTGTTAATCTTAAAGGATTTAGACCAGGTAAAGTTCCAAAAGAAATTTTAAAAAGACAATTTGGTAAAGCAGTTTTTGGAGAAGTTTTAGACAAAGTTTTAAAAGAAACATCTACAAAAGCATTAGAAGAAAATAAAATTAAACCAGCTGGTCAACCAAAGCTTGATTTAAAGACATACGGTGAAGACAAAGATCTTGAGTATGTTTTATCAGTAACAGAATTACCAAAAGTAGAAATCAAATCTTTAGAAAATATTAAATTTGATGAATACTTAGTCAAAATTGATGATAGTGAAACAGATAAAAGAATAAAAGATATAGCTAAAAACCAACCAAATTTCAAAGAAGTTAGCGCTAATACAAAAGCTAAAAAAGGTGATTTAGTCTCTTTAGATTACAAAGCAACAGTTGATGGTAAAGATTTTAAAGGAAGTGAAGGAAAGAATACTCAGTTAACTTTAGGTAAAGACTTATTTTTAAAAGGCTTTGATGAACAATTAATTGGAGTTAAAAAAGATGATGAAAAAGTTGTAGAGGCAACTTTGCCAGAAAATTTTCCAGAAAAAGAATTAGTAAATAAAATAGCTAAATTTAATTGTAAAATTTTAAGTGTTAAGCAATCAGAAGAGGTAAAAATTGATGATGATTTTGCAAAAAATTTAGGGGCAAAAGATTTAAAAGATTTAAAAACGTTAATCTCCAAACAAATTAATGATGAATATAAAAACTCTCTGAATCAATTATCTAAAAATCAAATTTTAAAAGAAATAGAGCAAATTAAAGTAGATGAAGTTCCTGAAAATTTAGTTGAAGAAGAAGTAAAAATTCTTTCACAAGGTATGTCTGAAGAAGAAGCTAAAAAAAATAAAAAAAATTTTGAGAAAAAAGCAAAAACAAGAATTAAAACTGGATTAATTCTAAATGAGTTTGGTGAAAAAAATCAAATTAAAGTTTCTGAGCAAGAAATTCAAGCTGAAGTTCAAAAACAATTAAGAATGATGCCTGGTCAAGAAAAAATGGTTATGGATTTTTATCAAAAAAATCCATCTGCATTAGCGAGTTTAAGAGGAACCGTCTATGAAGAAAAAATTTTGAATTTAATTAAAGAAAAGGGTAAAGCAAATAAGAAAGAAATTTCAAAAGAGGATGCTGAAAAGATTTTAAAAGAAGCTCATCAACATGACCATGATCATGGTCATGGAGAAGAAAAAAAAGAAGCTAAGAAAAAATCACCCACAACATCTGCTAAAGAAAAAAAACCAGTAACTAAAAAGGCAAAATCAAAGCCAGCAGCAAAAAAGACAAAAAAAGTTAGCAAAAAGTAATCTCAAGTTGTATAAGTAGAACGAATCAACTTATGACAACAAAATTATCAGAACACATGAGCAATCTTGTACCTATGGTTGTTGAACAATCGAGCAAAGGTGAAAGAGCTTATGATATTTATTCAAGGCTACTTAAAGAAAGAATTATTTTTTTAACAGGTCAAATCAATGACAATATTGCATCTTTAGTTACAGCCCAATTACTATTTTTAGAGGCAGAAGATCCAAAAAAAGAAATCTATTTATACATAAATAGTCCAGGAGGTTTAGTTACAGCAGGTCTTGGTATTTATGACACAATGCAATATGTGAAACCAGATATTTCTACTTTATGTATTGGTCAAGCAGCTTCAATGGGTTCTTTTTTATTGGCTGCCGGCACTAAAGGAAAAAGATTTTCATTACCAAACTCAAGAATAATGGTTCACCAACCATCAGCAGGTTTTCAAGGTCAGGCAACTGATATTGAAATTCATGCTAACGAAGTTTTGTCCTTAAAGAAAAGACTTAATGAAATTTATTCTAAGCATACCGGAAAAAGTGTTGAAGAAATAAAGTCTGCTCTTGAAAGAGATAATTTCATGACAGCAGATGTCGCACAATCTTTTGGTCTTATTGACGAAGTAGTAGAAAAAAGATCTTAATACACAATATATTGAGTCATAATTAATCGAAACTTGATATGTGTGAGTCTTATATAATAAAGTAATTAAATTGATTCGTTATAAAAATTAAAATGACAACAAATAATAAAAATATTCTTTACTGTTCTTTCTGTGGAAAGAGTCAACATGAAGTAAGAAAGTTGATTGCTGGTCCAACTGTTTTCATCTGCGATGAATGTGTTGAGCTATGTATGGACATAATTAAAGAAGAGAGCAAAGATACTTTTGTAAAACATCAAGATGGTCTTCCATCCCCAAAGGAAATTTGTTCAGTATTAGATGATTATGTAATTGGTCAAGCTCATGCAAAGAAAGTATTATCTGTTGCAGTACACAATCATTACAAAAGATTAAATTATGAAAGCAAAACAAGTAAAAATGTTGAGCTATCTAAATCTAATATACTTTTAGTGGGTCCTACAGGTTGTGGAAAAACATTGCTTGCACAAACCCTTGCTAGAATTCTAGACGTTCCATTTACAATGGCTGATGCAACTACTCTAACAGAAGCAGGTTATGTTGGAGAGGATGTTGAAAATATTATTTTAAAATTGTTGCAAGCATCTGACTATAATGTTGAAAAAGCTCAAAGAGGAATAGTTTATATTGATGAGGTTGATAAAATAAGCAGAAAATCTGAAAACCCATCGATTACAAGAGATGTTTCTGGTGAAGGTGTTCAGCAAGCTCTTCTTAAAATAATGGAAGGTACAGTTGCGAGTGTTCCACCTCAAGGAGGTAGAAAACATCCTCAACAAGAATTTTTACAAGTAGATACAACAAATATTTTGTTTATTTGTGGTGGTGCTTTTGCAGGACTTGATAAAATTATTTCTCAAAGAGACAAGGGAACATCAATTGGTTTTGGTGCAGATGTTAAAAATACTCAAGATAAGAAAACTGGTGAATGGATGAAAGGACTAGAGCCAGAAGATTTATTAAAATTTGGATTAATCCCAGAATTTATTGGAAGACTTCCAATGATAGCAACACTTGAAGATTTAGATGAAAAATCTTTAATAAAAATATTACAAGAACCAAAAAATTCATTAACAAAACAATATCAAGAACTGTTTAAATTAGATGGTGCCAAACTAACATTTAAAGAAAATGCCCTAAAAGAAATAGCGCAAAAAGCTATTAGCAAAAAAACTGGAGCAAGAGGTTTAAGATCGATTCTAGAAAACATTTTGTTGAAAACAATGTACGATCTTCCGAGTCAAGATAATATTGAAGAAGTTATTGTTGATGCTGGTGCTGCAAAAGGACAATCACAACCAATCTTAGTACATGCTAAAGGTGACAATAAATCTAAGTCAAATAAGACCACAGCGGCTTAATATCCTTAATAAGTAATAAATACCTATTGCATTATAAAATATAATATCCATATTGTTTATATGGATGTTAAAATTTCACTGCCCTTACTCCCATTGAGAGACATTGTAGTCTTTCCAAGTATGGTGATCCCTTTATTTGTAGGAAGAGATAAATCTATTTCAGCACTTAATGAAGTGATGAAAAAAGATAAAAAAATTATTTTAGTAACTCAAAAAAATTCAGAAATTGATGATCCTAAAAAAACAGATGTATTTATGTATGGTTGTGAAGGAAGCATTTTACAACTATTAAAGCTTCCTGACGGAACTGTTAAGGTTTTAGTTGAAGGTATTAAAAGAGTAAAAATTTTAGACTTTCAGGATAATGAAAAGTTTATAACATGTGATTATTCACACTATAACGATGTTTCACCTAAAGATGAGGATTTATTTCCTTTAGCTGCTACAGCTTTAAGAAGATTAGAAAAATTAACATCTATAAATAAAAAAATTTCTAATGAAACCATAAATACAATTAAACAATTAAAAGACCCTTCACAAATTGCAGATAATATTGCATCTCACATAACAGCTACTATTTCTGAAAAACAGCAAATTTTTGAAACTGTTGATGTAAAGAAAAGATTAAACGCCATTATTAAAATAATGGAAAATGAAACGAGTATTATTGGTGTTGAAAAAAGAATAAGGGGCAGAGTTAAAACCCAGATGGAAAAAACACAAAGAGAGTATTATTTAAATGAGCAACTAAAAGCTATTCAAAAAGAACTTGGTGAAATTGAAGATGGTAAAGATGAAACAACTAGTCTGAATAAAGCAATTACAAAAGCGAAGATGCCTAAAGAGGTAGAAAAGAAATGCTTACAAGAATTAAAGAAATTAAAAAATATGAGTCCTATGTCTGCAGAGGCAACAGTTGTGAGAAATTATTTAGATTGGATGACTGAACTGCCATGGCATAAAAAAAGTGAAGTAGATATAGATTTAAAGAAAGCTCTAGATATTCTTGACAAAGACCACTTTGGATTAGAAAAAGTTAAAGAGAGAATAATAGAATTTTTAGCTGTTCAAAAAAGAATGGAAAAAATTAAAGGACCAATTTTATGTTTAGTTGGACCTCCAGGTGTTGGAAAAACTTCTTTAGGAAAATCAATTGCAAAAGCTACAAATAGGGAATTTGTTAGAATGTCAGTTGGTGGAATGAGAGACGAAGCAGAAATACGTGGACACAGAAGAACGTATATCGGATCTCTTCCTGGTAAAATTATTCAAATGATGAAAAAAGCAGGGACTAAAAATCCATTAATTTTGTTAGATGAAATAGATAAAATAGGAAATGATTATAGAGGTGATCCATCTTCAGCATTATTAGAAGCTCTAGATCCCGAACAGAACACAGCATTTAATGATCATTATCTAGAAGTTGATTATGACTTATCTGATGTGATGTTTGTAACAACTGCTAATACTTTAAACATTTTACCTCCTTTATTAGACAGAATGGAAGTAATTAGATTAGCGGGTTACACTGAGGATGAAAAAATTAGTATCGCAAAAAAGTATTTATTACCAAAACAAATTAAAGATAACGGTGTCAAAGAAAAAGAAATGAAACTGGATAATGATATTATAAAAGAAGTTATTAGAGGATATACAAAAGAGTCAGGTGTAAGAAATCTTGAAAGGGAAATTTCTAAACTTGCAAGAAAAGTTGTTAAAAAAATTGTTGCAGGTGAAGAAAAAGAAGTTGGAATAAATAATAAAAATTTATCTGATTTTTTAGGTGTCCCTAAGTTTAAGTTTGGAGAATTAGAGTCTGAAAATAGAGTAGGTATAGTAACAGGACTTGCTTGGACTGAGTATGGTGGAGAAATTTTAAAAATTGAAACCGTTACAATGCCTGGTAAAGGGAGAATGCAAATCACTGGTAAATTAGGAGACGTAATGCAGGAGTCGGTAAAGGCTGCAAAATCTTTTGTAAGATCAAAATGTTTAGAGTATGGAATTATTCCACCTATTTTTGAGAAAAAAGATTTTCATATTCATGTTCCTGAAGGAGCTACACCAAAAGATGGCCCATCTGCTGGTATTGGAATGGTAACATCGATAGTCTCGTCAATTACCAACATTCCTGTTCGAAGAGATGTTGCTATGACTGGTGAAGTTACTCTTACAGGTCAAGTATTGCCAATTGGTGGTTTGAAAGAAAAATTATTAGCAGCACACAGAGCAGGAATAAAAGAAGTTTTAATTCCTAAAGAGAATGAAAAAGATTTAGTCGATATGCCTAAGAAAATTATAGACGATATTAAGATTACTCCAGTTGAATATGCTGATCAGGTTATAAAAATAGCTTTGACAAAAGAACTTAAACCTACAGAGTGGGTTGAGGTCGATATATCTAAAAAAGACGAAAAATCTCAAGCTAGTATTCAATAATAATTAATTTACATTATTTAAGTGTTGATGTAATAAGTAGCCTTGTTTTGGGCGGTTAGCTCAGTTGGTAGAGCATCTCGTTTACACCGAGGGGGTCAAAGGTTCGAGTCCTTTACTGCCCACCAAAACAACAAAGTGGGGGTGTAGCTCAGTTGGTTAGAGCGATCGCCTGTCACGCGATAGGTCGAGGGTTCGAGTCCCTTCACTCCCGCCACTTTTTCGCGTTTTTCAATGTTAATATTAATAAAAATGTGACGTATCAGCCCTTCAACAACAGATAAAAACTGATATATAGATTTTCATGTTATCTGATTTTTTAAAAGATTACCTACCAATAATAATATTTTTAGTTTTAGCTCTTGGGTTAAGTTGTGCTTTTGTGGTTGTAAACTTTATTCTATCACCTAAAAAACCTGATCCTGAAAAACTTTCAGCTTATGAGTGTGGTTTTGAACCTTTCGAGGATTCAAGAATGGAATTTGATGTGAGATTTTATTTAGTTGCAATTTTATTTATTATTTTTGATTTAGAGATAGCATTTTTATTTCCATGGGCAATATCTCTTGGAAATATTGGATTATTAGGTTTTTCATCAATGATGATTTTTTTGTTCATTCTTACGATAGGTTTTATTTATGAATGGAAAAAAGGTGCTTTAGACTGGGAATAAAAATTATAAACCACAATGAATAATAAAATAGATCAAGTTCCTGAGGAATTTAAACAACTTGCAGAAGATTTTAGTAAGAATGGTTTTATAACTACATCACTTGATAATTTAATTAACTGGTCAAGATCAGGATCACTTCATTGGATGACTTTTGGATTAGCTTGTTGTGCCGTGGAAATGATGCAAACAGCTATGCCGAGATATGATTTAGAAAGATTTGGAGCAGCTCCAAGGGGTTCCCCTAGACAATCAGATGTTATGATAGTTGCAGGAACTTTAACAAATAAAATGGCGCCAGCTTTAAGAAAAGTTTATGACCAGATGCCTGAACCAAGATATGTGATTTCAATGGGCAGTTGCGCAAATGGAGGTGGATATTATCATTATTCGTATTCAGTTGTTAGAGGTTGTGATCGAATTGTTCCAGTAGATATTTATGTGCCAGGATGTCCTCCATCAGCAGAAGCATTGTTATATGGAATACTGCAACTACAAAAAAAAATTAGAAAAAAAGGATCTTTTATTAGATAGTTATGAAAAGTTTAGAAGATCTAGAAAAAAAAATTAATTCTGAGTTAACTACTAAAATTAACAATACAGAAATTAAACATAACCAAATTTATATTGAAACAGATAAGGAAGACATTATTGATGTCGTTATTTTTTTAAAAACAAATGAAGATACTAAATTTAGACAACTAATAGATATAACAGTTGTTGATTACCCAGAACAAAATCAAAGGTTTGAATTAGTATACTTGTTTTTAAGTCATGAATTTAATCAAAGATTGATTGTAAAATATTCAATTGCTGAAAATGAAGTTATTCCATCATTAACTAGCATTTTTCCATCAGCAAACTGGATGGAGAGAGAGGTTTTTGATATGTATGGGGTATCTTTCAAGGATCACCCGGATCTAAGAAGAATACTAACTGATTATGGATTTGAAGGCCACCCATTAAGAAAAGATTTTCCATTAACGGGTCACTCAGAAGTTAGATATAGCGAAGATCAAAAAAAAGTGATTAGCGAACCTGTAAAGCTTGAACAAAATTATAGAAATTTCGATTACGAAAGTCCTTGGGAAGGAACAAAATACATTAAAGAAGAAATTAAGAATAATGACAAAAAAAATTAAAAATTTAAATTTAAATTTTGGCCCTCAACATCCTGCGGCTCATGGTGTTCTTAGATTAATTCTAGAGCTTGATGGAGAGGTAGTAGAGAAGGCTGATCCTCACATCGGTTTACTTCATAGAGGAACAGAAAAACTCATAGAAAACAAAACTTATATGCAGGCAGTTCCTTATTTTGATCGATTAGATTATGTCGCTCCAATGAATCAGGAACATGCTTTCGCACTAGCTGTTGAAAAAATACTTAAAATAGATGTGCCAATTAGAGCGCAATACATAAGAGTTATATTTTGTGAGATTGGGAGAATCTTAAGTCATATTTTAAACGTTACAACTCAAGCTCTTGATGTAGGAGCATTAACACCTTCTCTTTGGGGTTTCGAGGAAAGGGAAACTCTAATGACATTTTATGAGAGAGCTTCAGGGTCAAGACTTCATGCAAATTATTTTAGAGCAGGAGGTGTTCATCAAGATTTGCCAAAAGGTTTAGAAGAAGATATTACAAAATTTTGTGAAACGTTTCCGAAAATAATTAATGATTTAGAGAGTTTACTGACTGATAATAGAATTTTTAAACAAAGAAATGTTGATATTGGAGTAGTCACAAAAGAGGATGCTTTAGATTACTCTTTTTCAGGAGTTATGATTAGAGGTTCAGGTGTTCCGTGGGATTTAAGAAAATCTCAACCTTATGACTGCTATGGGAGTTTAGACTTTAAAATTCCTGTTGGAAAAAATGGAGATTGTTACGATAGATATTTATGTAGAATTGAAGAAATGAAAGAAAGCGTATCGATTATTAAACAGTGTCTTGCTAAAATGGAAAAAGGTCCAATTAAATCACTAGATGGAAAGATAAGTCCACCACCTAAGGCAGAAATCAAACAATCAATGGAAGCTTTAATACATCATTTCAAGCTTTTCACAGAGGGATACAGAGTTGCAAAAGATGAAATTTATACAGCTGTTGAGGCACCGAAAGGAGAATTTGGTGTTTATTTAATATCTGATGGATCAAGTAAACCTTATAAATGTAAAATAAGAGCACCAGGATTTTCACATTTACAATCAATGGATTATTTAATCAGAGGTCATATGTTAGCTGATGTTCCTGCAGTATTAGGTTCTTTAGATATTGTTTTCGGTGAGGTAGACAGATGAGCTTAAGAAGACCTGCTAAAGATCAACCAGACAGTTTTGAGTTTAATGCTTCATCTTTAGAGGCAGCAAATAGTATTGTTGCAAAATACCCTGAAGGAAAACAACAAAGTGCAGTAATGGCTTTACTTTATATTGCTCAAAGACAAAATAATAATTGGATACCAATAGCTGCAATGAAGTACATCGCTAAGTTTTTAGATATGCCTTATATTAAAGTTTATGAGGTAGCTACTTTTTATACAATGTACAATTTATCTCCTGTAGGAAAATACTTTATTCAAGTATGTACCACAACACCTTGCATGATAAGAGGTGCAAATCAATTAGTTGAGGCTTGCAAGGAAAAAATTTCTGAAAACGAATGTGAATTATCAAATGATAAAAGCTGTTCTTGGATGGAAGTTGAATGTTTGGGAGCATGTGTCAATGCACCTATGATGCAAATAAATGATGAATATTATGAGGACTTAGATAAAGAAAAAACCTTAGATATATTAAATAAAATTTTAAATGGAGAAACTCCAAAACCAGGTTCATATAGAGGAAGAGTAAATAATGAGCCAGAAAATAATAGAAAAACATTAATGGATTTAAAAAATGCTTAAAGATCAAGATAGAATTTTTCAAAATTTATATAATGATAAAGGCTCAGATGTAGCTTCATCACAAGAGAGAGGTGATTGGGTAAATACAAAAGAAATAACTGATAAAGGAAGAGAGTGGATAATTAATGAAATTAAAGACTCTCAGTTAAGAGGTCGAGGTGGAGCTGGATTTCCTACAGGTTTAAAATGGTCATTTGCCCCAAAAGAAGTTGGATCTAGACCACATTATTTAGTTATTAATGCTGATGAATCTGAGCCAGGCACTTGTAAAGACAGAGATATTCTAAGATTTGAGCCTCATAAATTAATAGAGGGTTGTCTAATTGCATCTTATGCGGTCCAGGCGCATGTTTGTTATATTTACATAAGAGGAGAATATTTTGTTGATGGTCAAAAACTTCAGGCTGCAATAGATGAAGCTTATGAGAAAAAACTCTTAGGTAAAAATGCAGCAGGTACGGGTTGGGATTTAGATATTTATATTCATTATGGTGCTGGTGCATATATTTGTGGTGAGGAAACAGCTTTATTAGAAAGTATCGAAGGTAAAAAAGGACAACCAAGATTAAAACCACCATTCCCTGCCTTGATTGGTCTTTATGGATGTCCAACAATTATTAACAATGTAGAAACTATAGCCGTAGTCCCAACAATCCTTAGAAGAGGTGGAAAATGGTTTGCTTCTCTTGGAAGAGAAAAGAATACAGGTACAAAAATATTTTGTATATCTGGAAATGTAAAGACACCGTGTAATGTTGAAGAAGAAATGAACATTCCTTTAAAAGAATTAATTGAAGTTCATGCAGGTGGTGTTATTGGAGGTTGGGATAATCTTCAAGCAGTAATTCCTGGTGGTTCATCAATGCCACTAATTCCAAAAGAGAAATGTGAAACATTAACTATGGACTTTGACTCACTTATGGCTGAGAAAAGTGGTTTAGGAACTGCAGGTATTGTGGTGATTAATAAAGATCAAGATATAATTAAATGTATGGCAAGAATAGCAAGATTTTATAAACATGAAAGTTGTGGACAATGTACACCATGTAGAGAAGGTTCTGGTTGGATGTGGAGAATGCTTGAGAGAATGGCAAAAGGAGATGCAACCAAGGATGAGGTGGAGATGCTAGGAGATGTTACAAATCAAATAGCAGGACATACTATTTGCGCATTTGGTGAAGGTTCATCGTGGCCGGTTCAAGGATTACTTAGACATTTTAAAAAAGAAATTGAAAAAAGAAATAATTTGGATCCTATTGTTCAAAAGAAAAACAATATTCCATATTTAGTTGATCAACATTTACTAGACAAAAAAAATGCTTAAATTGAAAGTTAATGAAATCGAAGTTGAAGTTGAGGAAGGTTTAACTGTTCTTCAGGCTTGTGAAAAAGCTGGCGTTGAAATTCCAAGATTTTGTTATCATGAAAAATTATCAATAGCAGGTAATTGCAGAATGTGTTTAGTTGAAATGGAAAAATCTCCTAAACCAATTGCTTCATGTGCTATGCCTGCTGCAGAAGGTATGAATATTAAAACAAATACCGTTCTTGTTGAAAAAGCTCGAAAGGGAGTAATGGAATTTTTGTTAGCTAACCATCCCCTAGATTGTCCTGTGTGTGATCAAGGAGGTGAATGTGATCTACAAGATCAATCAATGTACTATGGGGTAGACAAATCAAGATTTAAAGAAAACAAAAGAGCGGTTCCTGAAAAAAATATGGGACCATTGATTAAAACTCAAATGACCAGATGTATTCATTGTACGAGATGTGTAAGATTTGCAACCGAAGTAGCTGGGGTTCCAGAACTAGGTGCTATAGGCAGAGGTGAAGATATGCAAATTACTACTTATTTAGAACAATCAATGCAATCTGAATTGTCTGCTAACGTTGTAGATTTATGCCCAGTAGGAGCCCTTACATCAAAACCTTATGTTTTTGAAGCTAGACCATGGGAACTAAAGAAAACAGAAACAATTGATGTGATGGATGCAATTGGATCAAATGTAAGAGTAGACACATACGATTGGGAAGTGAAAAGGATACTTCCAATTATAAATGAAGATATTAATGAGGAGTGGATCTCTGACAAAACGAGATATGCATGTGATGGTCTTCTACATCAAAGATTAGATACTCCATTTATCAAATACAACGGTAAGTTTGAAAAGGCCTCATGGGATGAAGTGTATAAAATAATTAAATCTAAATTTGAAAACACATCAAAAGAAAAAATATGTGGTTTTATTGGTGATCTGACTAATATGGAGACTGGTTATATTTTTAAAGAATTTTTTGATCGAACAATTGATACCAAAAATTACGAGTCAAGATCTGACAATAGATTTATAAATACCTCAAAAAGAGAAAATTATTTATTCAATTCTTCTATAAATGGTATTGAAGAAGCAGATTTAATTTTTTTAGCAGGTTCAAACCCAAGATATGAAGCAACTATTTTAAATGCTAGAATTAGAAAAGCTTACTTAAACAACAATACAAAAATAATTTCACTTAATGATGTTGGTGATTTAACTTATCCTTATCAAAGTTTAGATGGTCAAACTCAAACCTTAAATAATATTCTTGAAGGAAATCATGACATATCTAAAGAAATTATTAATTCAAAAAAACCAATAATCATTATTGGAGAGTCTCTACTAAGATTGAAGTCTTCAGAATTTTTGTTTTATAAAACAAAAGAATTTTTATCAAAAAATAATAAAATTTCAGATGAATGGAACTCTTTAAATGTTTTATCAACTGATGCAGCTACAGTAGGAAATATTGACCTTGGAATAATTAATAATGAAAATAATTTAATAAGTGATTTAAAAGATCATAAATTTGATATTATTTATCTTGTAGGCCAAGATAATTTAGAATTTGACAAAAAAGAAGAATTCGTAATTTACCAAGGTAGCCATGGTGATAAAGGAGCTGAGTCTGCTGATATTATTTTACCAGGTGCTGCTTATACAGAACAAGATGGATATTTTACTAATCTTGAGGGTAAAATTCAAAAAGCCTATAAAGCATCATATCCTCCAGGTGATGCAAAAGAAGATTGGCAAATAATTAATGAACTTGCTGAATATATGA
>QCDC01000011.1 GCA_003278805.1 Pelagibacteraceae bacterium AG-349-L17
ACATTATGAGTTCTTTTTGATGGAACTGGATTTGCTGAAGCTCTAAATCTTATACAAGCATAAACCATCAAAAAAAGAACAAAAACACTGATTGCAATTATAATTGGTAACAACAATTTATCGTGAAAATTAACGATATCTCTCATAGTCTCGGAAGCAGCCTTTTGAAATCCTAGTTGCCAATCGACAGGTTGATTAGCGAACGCGCTTGAAGTGATAAAGAATGTTAGAAATATATATAAAAATTTTTTCATTTTTTTAACCTATATAGAGTGTCTTTTAAAAAAATACACTTTTACTTTTAGCGACAAAATATCAATTAATAGCGTAATTTATGATCGATAGAGCAGAAATTACTGCCGTTTCGGATCTCAAGATGTTTTCATTGATTTTAATAGGCTGAACACCATTAAATTTAAGTATCTCTTCCCTCTCCTCCTCAGAAAAATCCCCTTCAGGCCCTATGATTACACAAGTAGGTTTAGTTGTTAACTTTTTAAGATCAATTTTTGTATTGGCAGAATTCAGGTCAGTAAATATTAAATCCATGTGATTGCTTAGAAAATTTTTTAATTTCTGAGGCTCTTCAATTATTGGAACAGTTATTCTATTTGATTGTTCAGTGGCTTCTATGATTACTTTTTCCAATCTCTCTTTATTTATCTTTCTAATAATTGTTCTTTCAAAAATGATTGGTAAAAACTTAGTTACACCAAGTTCTGTTGCTTTTTGGATCATAAAATTAAAGTAATTTGATTTAATTGGAGAGAAAGCCAGCCAAAGATCTTTGATATTTTCTTTCTGTCTTAATTGTTTCGTAACATTAAATTCAACTATCGTTTTTGTTATATTTAAAATTTTAGCTTCCCATTCACCACTACTATTAAAAAGAGAAAAAACCTCTTTCTCTTTAAGTCTCATAACTTTAGAAACATAATGAGATTGAAATTTATCAAGTTTGTCAGTCAAATTAAGAGATAAACTTTTTGAATAAAATAATCTAATGTTACTCATATTGATAAGTTAGTTTATGAAAAATATTAAAGCAATAATTTTTGATGCATACGGCACTTTATTTGATGTCAATTCAGCCGCTGAAAAATGTAAAGATAAAATAGGTGATAAATGGGAAGGTTTCGCCAATTATTGGAGAACAACGCAATTAGAATATACTTGGCTAAGAAGTTTAATGAAACGTCACAAGGATTTTTGGCAAGTGACAGAGAATAGTTTAGATAAATCAATGAAAGCTTATGAGATAGACTCTTCAATGAGAAATGAGTTATTAGATCTTTATAAAATTCTTTCACCATTTAAAGAAGTCCCTGAAGTTTTAAAATCATTAAAAGAAAGAAATTATAAACTTGCTATTCTTTCAAATGGTACTCCTTCTCTTCTTGATGAATTGGTTAAGAGCAATAATTTAGAAAATATATTTGATAATATTTTTTCAATTGAAGAGGTCGGAGTTTATAAACCAGACCCCAAAGTTTACGATCTTCCAATGAAGCAATATCAAATTCGAACAAATGAAGTTGCTTTTTTAAGTGCAAATACTTGGGATGTTTCAGGTGGTGGAAACTATGGTTATAATTCTATTTGGGTTAATAGAAGCAACAATACTTTTGATAATTTAGATTATGTCCCAAAACATCAAATCAAAGATCTTAGTAAGTTACTTGATATATTATAAAAAATTCTTATTTACGAGATATGAAAAATATTGAAGTTAGTAAAATTATTGACCCTATCCCTGCTTCGGATGGAGCAGGAGTTAAATTAAAGAGAAGTATTGGTGTTGAACCAAATTACTTTGATCCCTTTTTAATGTTAGATGAATTTGGATCTGAAAATAGTGAGGATTATATAGCAGGTTTTCCACCCCACCCTCATCGAGGAATTGAAACAGTTACTTATATGTTAGCAGGAGATTTTGAACATAAAGATAGCATCGGTGGTGAAGGTAGAATGACTGCAGGTGATGTTCAGTGGATGAAAACAGGAAGTGGAATTATTCATTCTGAAATGCCTGCAATGAAAGAAGGTAAACTTCATGGATTTCAATTATGGATCAATATGCCGGCTAAATTAAAAATGAGTAAGCCTGAATATATTTATATTGATGCTGATAAAATGAGTATTCATAAAGATGATGATAAACAAGTAAAAGTAATAGCTGGAAAATTTGAAAAAGCTGAAGGTCCAGTAAAAGGTCATAACGTTGAACCAGTTTATTTTGATGTTGAACTCAACAAAGGAAAAGAATTTAATTTTAAATTACCATCAACTCATAATACGTTTATTTATTTAATTAATGGTGAAATAGAAATTGGAAAAGATAAACATGAAAATGTTAAAGACAGTACTTTAATACTTTTAACTAAAGGTGAAGATCTAATGGTTAAAGCTAAATCGAATGCTAAATTTTTAGTAATATCAGGTAAGCCAATTAATGAGGAAATAGCTAGAGGTGGGCCTTTTGTGATGAATACTAAAGCAGAGATCTTGCAAGCAGTTCAAGATTATCATAATGGTACATTTGTAAAATAAATTATGAAAGCTGTAGAAATTAATAAAACTGGTGGACCTGAAGTTTTAGAGATTAAGGATATTTCGTTGGATAAACCTGGACCAGATCAAGTAACCATTGAACAAAAAGCAATTGGTCTTAATTACATTGATACTTACCATAGATCAGGTTTGTACCCTTTAAAACTACCGATTGGTTTAGGTTTAGAAGGCGCTGGAATTATTACTGATGTTGGAGAGAACGTAAAAGACTTCAAAGTTGGTGATAAAATTTCTTATGCAGGTATTCCTTTAGGTTCATATTGTTCACACAGAAACTACCCAACTAAAAATTTAGTTAAAGTACCAGATGGTATTGATCTTGAAATAGCTGCAACTCTAATGACAAAAGGATTAACAACTTTCTATCTTTTACATAAAACATATCCAGTTAAATCGGGTGAAACAATTTTGTTTCATGCAGCCGCTGGAGGTGTTGGGCAAATTTTTGGACAATGGGCAAAGAGTTTAGGCTGCACTGTCATTGGAACAGTTGGTTCAGATGAAAAAGTAAATAAAGCAAAAGAAAATGGTTACGATCATGTAATTAATTATAATAAAGAAGATTTTGCTAAGAAAATTTTAGAAATTACAAATGGTAAGGGTGTCCCTGTTGTATATGATGGTGTTGGTAAAGATACATTAGATGGATCGATTGAATGTTTGGGGGTAAGAGGAATGATGGTTTCATTTGGAAATGCGTCAGGTCCGTTATCGGATATTAATGTGCCAAAAGTAATTCAACCAAAAGGGCTATACCTTGTAAGACCTTCTATGCAACAATATCTTTCGACAAAAGAAGAATTGGATGAGGCCTCAAAAACAATGTTTGAAAAAATTAGATCTGGTAAAGTAAAAATTAAAATTTTTAAAAAGTATAAGTTAGAAGAGGTGATTCAGGCTCATAAAGATCTTGAAGGAAGAAAAATTTTAGGACCAGCTGTAATAGTACCTAATTAACATCAACATCCATGTCTGACATATGGAGCTTAAGTGCATTGGTTGAAATTTGAATTTCCCTAATAAAAAAAATTATAGATATAATCATCGATAAACAACAAGATCCAAAGATTACTCTAGCTAAAAAGACTTCATCTAAATAAAGGGCAAATACGGTAAGCATATTAAATAGAAAACCAAAAGCAGCAAATAATATTGTCCATCTTAATAGAGTTATTCTGCCGCTTAGATTTATAAATTGTTTTTTCCATTCGGGTGGTATGTGTTTTTCATAAACATGCTCATCATGGAGCTGACGAATTAAAATACTAAGCGAATGAAACCTGTTGCTATAAACGCCCATTAATAAAGGAATTGCTGGAAACATAAGTGCTGTTACTGTGTAATCTATATTCATACGAATCAATTTGATTATGAATCTAGCCTTTGTTATTTACAAGTAAAATATGAGCCAATTAAACTTATTTATCGAACTCACAAGATTAAAAAAACCAATTGGATTTATGCTTCTATTTTGGCCCTGTGCCTGGGGACTCACATTGGCTTATGATTTCTCCTCAAACCTAAGTACTTATTTTTTTTACATGATACTATTTTTTGTAGGCGCAGTTCTAATGAGATCAGCAGGGTGCATAGTAAATGACATTTTAGATAAAGAGTTCGATGCAAAAGTATATAGAACTAAAGACCGCCCAATTGCATCTGGTAAAATTTCAGTAAAGAAAGCAATTATTTATTCTTTAATGTTATGTTTTTTAGCTTTTATGGTTTTGTTAAATTTCAACTATTTTACAATTATATTAGCCATTGGATCAATGCCATTTGCTTTCAGTTATCCCCTTATGAAAAGAATAACTTATTGGCCTCAATTATTTTTGGGGGTTACATTTAATTATGGGCTAATTCTTGGATGGACAGCTATAAACAATCAAATAAATTTAGTAGCATTAATGTTTTACTTTGGGGCCATATTTTGGACACTGGGATATGACACGATATATGGATTTCAAGATATAAAAGATGATGAAATTATAGGATTAAAATCAACATCAATAAAATTTAAAAAAAAACCATATACTTTTTTATTTTCATGTTACTCAATTTTTTTAATAAATTTATTTTTAATTGGACATTTAATGAACTTTAACAAAATTAGCTTAATAGTATATGTATTGATTATTATTCAAATGTTTTATTTTCAGCTAAAAAAATTAAAAATTGAGAACTCTTTAAATTGTTTTAAAATATTTAAATCAAATAATTATTTGGGTTTAATGGTGCTAGTTGGATTAGTGATTGGCAAAATATAATATGAATAAAATAGAAATAGTTAAAAGATTGTACAACAGTTATACTAAAAAATATCTTAAGAATATTTTTATTGCATTTTTTTTTTCAATTTTACTTGCTGGGAGTACATCTGCTGTAGCTTATTTGCTAGATCCTGCAATAAAAAAATTGTTTATTGAACAAAACCAATCAATGATAATCATAATACCTTGTGCAATAATTTTAGCTTTTGCAATAAAAGGTGCATCGCTCTATTTAGCTAGAGTTCTCATGATTGGTGTATCAGAAGAGGTTAAAAAAGATATTCAAAATGATATATTTTCTTCCTTATTAAAAGCTGACACTAAAGTAATCGATGAAAAACATTCTGGAAAATTTATCGCAAATTTAACTAATGATGTGACTATGATTACAAACCTTTTAAGCACGGTTGTTTTAAACTTATTTAAAGACTCATTAACTTTAATAGGCCTTCTATCAGTAATGTTTTATCAAAATTGGAAATTGTCATTAATAGCAATAATTATGATACCTTTAGCTAGTATCGCTGCAAAAACTCTCGGAAAAAGAATTAGTAAGGTAGCAACTCAACAGATGAATAGAGCAGGAGTACTTACTTCATATCTAGTAGAAATGTTTAAAAATCATAAATTAATTAAAATTTTTCAAAAAGAAAAATATGAAAAAGAAAGAGCTTACAAATTTATCAACAACCTAAAAGAGTCTACTAAAAAAATCGCTATAGTTTTTGTTAGAGCATCCCCCATCATGGAGTTTTTGACAGGAATAATGATAGCATTCTTAATTTATTTTGCTGCAAAATTAGTGGCAAGAGGTGAACTTGAAGTAAATAACTTTTTTTCGTTTCTTGCTGCAATGATGTTAGCGTACCAGCCAGTAAGATCTTTAGCTACTTTAAATATTTCTATTCAACAAGGCATTTCAGGTGCTGTGAGAGTTTTGCCAATAATTGATGATATTCCTGAAATAAATGAAAAAAGTAACGCAAAAGATTTAAAATTAAATGAGGGGACAATTAAATTTGAAAATGTAAATTTTCGATATCCAAATACACAAAAGAATATTTTGAATTCTATTAACTTAATTTTTTCAGGTAAAAAAATGACTGCTCTAGTTGGACATAGTGGCGCTGGTAAATCCACCATACTTAATCTTATGCCAAGATTTTACGACATTGAGTCAGGAGATATTAAAATTGATAATCAATCAATTTATGAATCTTCAATATATTCTCTGAGAAAAAATATATCTCTAGTTAGTCAAGATACGACTTTATTTGATGATACTATAAGAAATAATATAAATTATGCAGATTTAAATGCGTCAGAACAAGAAATACAACAGGCCGCAAACTTTTCTTATGCAAATGAGTTTATAGAAAAATTACCAGAAAAATATGACACTTTGATAGGTGAAAATGGTATCAGATTGTCAGGTGGTGAAAAACAAAGACTCTCAATTGCAAGAGCAATTTTAAAAAAAAGTCCAATTATATTATTAGATGAAGCAACATCTTCATTAGACGCTGAAACAGAAGATAAAATTCAAAAAGCAATAAACTTTCTCACAAAAGGAAGAACAACAATCGTAATAGCTCATAGATTGTCAACAATACTAAATTCTGACAAAATTTATGTTATCGACAATGGAAGTATTAATGGTGAGGGAAAACATAATGATTTGATGGAAACTTCAAGTGTATATAAAAATTTTTATCAAAAACAGATAAAAAAAATTTAATGATAATTCTATACAGGATTTTAATAAATTTAGTTTTTATACTTTCACCATTTATTTTAATTTATAGACTCTTAAAAAAAAAAGAACATTATGAAAGATTTAAAGAAAAATTCTGTTTTTTTTCCGAAAGAAGAAGTCAAGGTCAAATATTTTGGTTTCATGGTGCAAGTGTAGGAGAATTACAAAGCATAATTCCTTTAGTTGAAAAACTTGAGAAAGAAAGAAAGATTAATCAAATCTTAATTACAACAAATACTCTAAGTTCATCAAAAGTATTTGAAAAATTCAAATTCAAAAAAGTTATTCATCAATTTTTTCCCATTGATACAAATTATCATTCAAATAAATTTATAAAATATTGGAAGCCATCTGCTGCTTTTTTTATTGACTCAGAAATTTGGCCAAACACCATAATAAATTTAGATGAAAACAAAATACCAATTATAATTTTAAATGGTAGGATCACAAAAAAAACTTTTAGAAAATGGAAATATTTTCCAAAATCTTCAAATTATATTTTTAATAAAATTAAATTTTGTTTATCCTCAAGCAAAACATCTTACCATTATTTAAAAAAACTAGGTGTTAAAAATTTAAAATATTTGGGTAATTTAAAATTTTCACAATCTGAAAGAGAGAGAATAATGAGATTTCAACGTCTGAAAAAAGCTATAAGTAATAAAAAAATTTGGTGTGCATCTAGTACACACTATAATGAAGAGAAATTTTGTGGACTAGTTCATAATAAACTTAAAAAAAAATACAAAAATCTTCTTACAATTATTATTCCTAGACATATTGAAAGAACACAATCTATCAAAGAGGAATTGAATAAATTAAATTTGAATGTTGATACCCATGAATCTAAAACAAAAATAAATAAAAATCTTGATGTTTATATTGTAGACTCATATGGCAAAACAAAATCTGTCTATAATATTTGTAAAACTGTATTTTTAGGTGGATCATTAATTAATCATGGTGGTCAGAATCCTCTGGAAGCAACAAGATATGGGTGCAATATTTTACATGGACCAAATATTGAAAATTTTGAGGAAATTTACAATTACTTAGGTAAACTTAAGATATCATTAAGAGTCAATAATTATTCTCAATTATCAACAAAACTCATTAGCCTCTTATCAAAAAAAAATAAGTCAAATTTAATTCAAAATAAACTTAATAAAATTGGAGATAAAATTTTAGGTGATACTTATAATGAGGTTTATAAATTCATACGAAAATGATTCTTAAAAAACCAAAGTTTTGGGACTATAAAAACATATCAATCATCTCAATACTACTTTTACCATTTTCTGTTACATACATGTTTTTATTCTGGACATTTAAAATTTATAAGTCTTTTAGAAAACTCAGAAAAGCAAATATACCTATAATATGTGTCGGCAATATTTATGTAGGTGGTACAGGAAAAACACCCCTAGTAAGAGAAATTTTTTATATAATAAGATCATTTGGTAAAAATCCTGCATTCATAAAAAAATATTACAAATACCTATATGATGAAATTAAAATGTTAGAGAATTTAGGAACCGTTTTTTCAAGCAATAAAAGAAGTCAAAGTATTTTTTTAGCTGAAACAAATAATCATGATGTTGCATTAGTTGATGATGGTTTTCAAGATTTTTCAATTAAACCAAATTTTTCAATTTTATGCTTTAATTCCAAACAAATGATAGGTAATGGACTAATAATCCCAGCTGGTCCATTAAGAGAGAGCCTGAGGGCAATTAAAAGAGCAGATTGCATAATTATTAATGGTAATAAAAACTTAGAATTTGAAAATAAAATTTTTGAAATAACAAAAAATAGAAGCTGTAATTTATTTTACTCAAAATATAAAATTAAAAACATCGATAAGTTTAAAAATAAAAAAATAACAGCTTTTGCAGGAATTGGAAATCCTTCAAATTTCTTTGAACTTTTAAAAGAAAATAAACTTGATATTATTAAAACCTTTGCCTTTGCAGACCATCACACTTATTCTAAGAAAGATTTTGAAATTATAAACAAGGAAAAAACAAATACATTAGTTACAACTGAAAAAGATTTTTACAGAATGACTGATGAGCAAAAAAAAAATTGTGATTATGTTGAGGTTGAATTAGAAATCGAAAACAAAGAAGAATTTGAAAGATTGATTAAAAATTATCTATGAAAGTAATAAAATATTTTTTAGAATTCTTTTTTATAAGTATCTTTTTTTTTATTTTTAGAATTATTGGATACAAAAATGCCTCAAATTTAGGAGAAAAAATTGGAAAAATTTTTGGTCCTTTGTTTCGTTCGAGTTTAAAAGTTAAAAAAAATTTAGAAAATTCAAATATTGGTAATTCAAATGAAGAAAGGGAGAAAATAATTAAAAACATGTGGGGAAACTATGGAAGAATTTTTGCAGATTACATGTATATTAAAAATTTTAGAAATGAAAATCTTTTTAAAAATATTGAAGTAGTTGGTGAAAATATTCTAGAGGAGATTAAAAATGAAAAAGAACCAGTCATATTTATTTCCGGGCACTTCAATAATTTTGAATTAATGGCATTATATTTAGAAAAATCAGGAATTGATTTAGCAGCTATATATAGACCTTTGAATAACAAATTTTTAAATCCTTTAATGGAAAAAATAAGAATTCAATATATTTGTAAAAAACAAATTAAGAAGGGTATTTCTGGTACAAAAGAAATCTTAAATCACTTTAGAAATGGAACATCAATTGCATTAATGATCGACCAAAGAGTTTCTGAGGGTATTAAAAGTAAATTTTTTAATAACGTAGCGCTTACAACAACAATACCTGCTCAATTTGTAAAAAAATTCAAATGTAAGATTGTTCCGATTTACATAGAAAGAAAAAATAAACATCAATTTATACTAGAAATTTTACGGCCAATTAGCTTTTCAAAAGATGAGAATATAGAGTCAATTACAATGAATTTGAATAAAGTTTTAGAGGAATTAATAAGACGAAAGCCAGACCAATGGATTTGGACACACAGTAGATGGAAACAATAATTCTTCAGTTTCTTTTTTTTGATGCTTCAACGTAAGAGAAGTATGGTTCCTGTAGCTCTACATTCCAATAGTTTAGTTCATCAAGTGAAATTTTTTTTCCACTAACAGAACAAATTACATAATCGCCACTCTCAATAATTTCAAATTTATTTGGCAAATATTTTATTTTTGCTAATTTTTTATACATAATTAGTTTATATATTAATATATGAATGTACTAATAATTGGAAGTGGTGGAAGAGAACATGCTATTTGTGTTTCTTGCAAAAAATCAACTGAAGTAAAACAAATATTTTGTATGCCAGGAAATGCTGGTACTGGGCAAATATCTAAAAATGTTTTAATTGATTTAGATAATTTTAAGGAGATAGTCAAATTTGTAAAAAAAAATAAAATTGATTTAGTTATTGTAGGCCCAGAAAAACCTCTTGTAGATGGAATTGTAGACTTTCTAGAAAAAAATAAAATTAAGGTCTTTGGACCAGATAAGATAGCTTCAAAACTTGAGGGCTCTAAAATTTTTACAAAAAAATTATGTCAGAAATATAAAATTCCAACAGCAAATTTTGGAATATTTAATACTTCTCAAGAAGCAAATGATTTTATTGAAAATTGTAAACTTCCTATTGTTGTCAAAGCAGATGGGTTAGCTTCAGGCAAAGGAGTTTATATTTGTAATAAAAAAGAAGAGGCATTAATTGCAATAAAAGAAATCTTTAATGGAAAATTTGGATTAGCAAAAGAAATATTAATTGAAGAATTTCTTAATGGTGAAGAAATGAGTTTTTTTATAATTTCAGATGGAAAGACATATTTTCCTTTTGGCACCGCACAAGATCATAAGAGAGTCTTGGAAGGGGATAAAGGTAAAAATACTGGAGGTATGGGCGCTTACTCTCCCTCTAGGTTGGAAAATGAGAGTCTTAATAATAAAATTTTAAATAAAATTATCAAACCTACATTAAAAGGACTGGAGGATTTAAATACAAATTTCAAAGGATTTCTTTATGCGGGTCTAATGATTGTTGAAAATGAACCTTTTTTAATTGAATATAATGTGAGAATGGGAGATCCAGAATGTCAAACTATATTACCTAAACTTAAAACTGATTTTTTAAAATTAATAAAGGCCTGTGTTAATAATAATTTAAATTCAATAAATCTAGAATGGCATCATGATAAAAGTTTGTGTATTGTACTTTGTTCAAAGGGCTATCCAGATGAATATAAAAATAATTTAGAAATTAGAAACATGGAAAATATTAAATTAAATCAAAATGAATTCATTTTTCATGCGGGAACAAAAAAAGAAAAAGATAAAATTCTATCAAACGGTGGACGAGTGCTAAACTTTGTTGTCAGATCAGACAGTTTTAAAAATAATAGAGAAAAAGCAATAAATCTTATCAATCAGATAAATTGGGGAAATGGATTTTTTAGAGGCGATATTGGGTATAAAGTTATTGATTGATGAGAATAATTGGCGGAAAGAATAAAGGAAAAAAAATCTTCTTACCAGTTGATAAGAATACAAGACCACTTAGGGATATGGTTAAAGAATCTATTTTTAACCTCATTGAACACTCAAATAAATTTAACATTTCTATTTCAAATTCTATTGTTCTAGATTTATTTTCTGGATCAGGATCTTTTGGCCTGGAATGTCTTTCTAGAGGTGCAAAATTTATCACATTTGTTGAAAATTATGTTCACGCCTTAGGAATATTAAAAAAAAATATATCTATGATGAATGCAGTGCCTTTTTCGGAGATAATAGAAAATAATTGTTTTGAATTAATTGATGAAAAAAAAATATCTTCAAAGACATTTGATATTATTTTTTTAGATCCACCTTATAAATATAAAAATATAAACTTTTTGATTGAACAAATAATTAAAAAAAAAATTTTAAAAAAAACGGGCATTATACTAATTCATAGACATAAAAAGGATGATATTGAAATAACATCTAAGCTAAACATTTTAGATTCTAGAAAATATGGAATATCAAAAATAATTATTGGTAATTAATTTTTGATTAATCTTTTTTTGGTCTCTTTTTTAATGAGTTCTACAGACGGTTGATTATAAGGATTTATTTTTAGAGCTTTTCCCAATAAAATTGTTTCAAGTATAAAGTAAGTAAACAATATTCCAAGGGTGCTTTCATCTCTTTTTTCAATTACAAAACTACGGAAAGGAATATTTTTTTTTTTGAACACATTTTGTGTTGCAAGAAATTGCTCATATAAAATGTTTTGTAAGTTTTTATTTTTTAAGTAAATTCGAGATTTTAGTAATCCTTGACTTTTAATTTTCTGGGAAAATATCTCTTTAGTAAAATAAAAAGTGTAAAAGTTATTTTTGGCTCCATCCAAATAAAATTGCATTAAACTATGATTATCTTGAGGCATTTTTGAAAGCACTGGGAGAATTCCTTTATTTTTTTTTCCTAAGCTTTCAGCAATCAATTGTTGATACCAATAAAATAAATCTGATGAATGTTCGTCATAATTTAAAATTACAGAATTTGATTTATTTTTTTTAGTCAAACTTATTGTATTTGAAACACTATTAACTATTGAATTTAAAAAAAAGTTATTTTTAATTAATTGATTAAATTTTCTAAATTTATCTACTTTCAAACCCATTAATATTGCAGGTAGCATTCCAACTTCTGATAAAACTGAATACCGGCCACCAATAAAGTTATTGTGATCAATCACCTCTGATTTTAATTTTGTAGCTAAAGATCTAAGATAACTTTTATTATTTTCAGTTATAAAAATATTTTTAACTTTTTTATTTATAATTACATTTGAATTTACAATTGTTTCTAAAGTGTTTCCAGATTTGGAGATAATTAAATTTAATTTACTTTTTTTCTTTATCTCTTTAATTTTAGTGATTTCAAAATTATCAAGAAAAAAAAAATTTTTTTTTATTTTGTTTCTTAAAAAACTATAAATACTTTTGGAGCCCATTATAGAACCACCCATTCCCACAAGAGTGATATTAGTTAAATTTTTATATTTTTGAATTTTTTTTATATTCCATGAATCTTTGTATGTATTCTTTAAAGACTTAATAATATGATTGTCTTCTAAAATTAATTTATTTAATAAACTTTTTATTTTTTTTGAGGGTTTTGTTTTGTTAAAATTTTTAATTTTAATATTTTCAATTTGAGTCATTTTTGTTGATATTTTTTAATATCAATTCCTCTGTTGATTTAGTGCTTGTTTTTTCTTCTTGACTATTATTTTTTGTATTCTTGCTTAAAATTTTTTCCTCAAAAGATTTATTACTTTGATCAGATATTTCTGCTTTGCCTGGCTCTGGAAGTTCATTAAAATTTGGTGGCAAAACTAAAGGGTTTTTCTTTTCTACTAAAAATTCATCTCCTGTATTACCTTTTTTCAACTTAAATCCTTCAACTGAACCACAGCTTTGTAAAAAATTAAATATTAAAATAATTAAAATATATTTTTTCATTAAATTTTTTTATTTTTTAAAAATATTTCAGCATATATTAACAGTATTACACCTGAAGTTATAAATATATCAGCAACATTAAATATAAACCAATGAAAATTTTGATAATGAATATCTATAAAGTCTGGTACAGCTGAATAAAGAAATCTATCAAAAACATTGCCCAGTGCTCCTGCTAGTATTATTAAAAAACTATATTTTTCAATTCCTTTAGTTTTTCTAATAAAAAAAATTAATATTAATATAATTACAATTATAAACCCAGTTACCAAATTATAAAAAAAATTATCATCGAATGCAAATAACCCAAAAGCAACTCCTTCATTCCAAATTAGCTGAATATTAATAAATTTTGTGGTAATAATTTCAGAATTTAATTGTGTACCATCTAAATGAATTACATATAGTTTGGATATTCTATCAAGTAAAAAAATTATAATAACAATCAAAATATCTGAGAAAAAAAACTTTTTTAAATTCATTAAGAAAGATTTGGACAAGTAGATCTTTCGCAACCTACTTCTTTTATCTTCCAACAGGTAGAGCATTTTGATCCCTTTGCTTTACTTGTGGTTACAATTATTTCTTCATTATTATTGAAAATTACTTCTGCTTTTGAGGTAATACAAAATTCAGAAAAATCTATATTGTTTACAGCATCTTTAAATTTTTCATTTAATTCAATTTTTAATTCAGCTTCAAGACTGGATCCAATTTCTTTTACAGATCTTTTTTCTTCAATACTAATATTGCAAATATTTCTGATCTTTATTAATTCTATCCATTTTTCGTTTAATTTTTTATTATCAAATTTTGCTGGGTATTTCTTAAATTTTTCAAGATGAATGCTTTTGTTATTATCTAATAACAATTTATAAATTTCCTCAGTTGTAAAAGACAAAATAGGAGCAAACCACTTAAGCAATGAATCTAGAATTATATTTAATAAAATAATTGTTGATTTTCTTTTTGGTGAATCAATAGGATCGCAATACAAAGTATCTTTTCTGATATCAAAATAAAAAGCGGAAAGATCGACAGTACAAAAATTTAATAACTCTTTATACAGATTATGAAAATCATAGTTTTTAAAATATTTTTCAAAATTATTATTAAGGCTATAAATTTTATGAAGCATAAATTGTTCTAGTTCTGGCAATTCATTTATATTTATTTTATTTAAATCTAATATTTCAAATTTATCATTTATGTTTCCTAATAAATATCTGAATGTATTCCTTATTTTTCTATATGAATCCGCGTGCTGATCTAAAATAGAATAATCAATTCTTAGATCCTCAGAATAATTAGATGAAGCTACCCAAATTCTTAGAATATCAGCACCATATTTCTTTAGAATATCCTCAGGGGCAATTACATTTCCTAAGGATTTAGACATTTTTAAACCTTTGCCGTCTACAACAAAACCATGAGATAAAATAGTTTCGAAAGGTGCTCTACCTCTTGTTCCACAAGACTCTAATAAAGAGGAATGAAACCAACCTCTATGCTGATCTGAACCTTCTAAATACATTGACGCTGGCCATTTCAAATCATCTCTTTTTTCCAAAACAAATGAATGCGTAGAACCACTATCAAACCAAACCTCAACGATATCACTTAATTTTTCATAATCTTCGGCTTTATATTTTTTGCCTAAAAATCTTTGAGGCTCATCTGAAAACCAACAGTCGGATCCTTCATTTTCATAAATTGAAGCAATATTTTCTATTACTTCATCATCAACTAAAATTTCCTTCGTTTTCCTATTCACAAAAATTGGAAGAGGAACTCCCCAAACTCTTTGTCTTGAGACACACCAATCAGGCCTTGTTTCTATCATTGATTTTAATCTTTCTTTACCTTTGCTTGGATAAAAAGTTGTTTCATCAATAGCCTTTAATGCTTTATCTCTTAATTTATGACTTTCCATAGAAATAAACCATTGTGGTGTGGCTCTATGTACAAGTGGTGCCTTTGATCTCCATGAATGTGGATAAGAATGAACTAGTTCACCATTGAATAGTAAATTTTTTTGTTCTTTTAGCTTTTCAATTATAACAGGATTTGCCTTAAAAATATGTATCCCCTCAAACAATTTCACATTATTTGTATACTTCCCATCCCCATCTACAGTTTCAATTGCTTTGATACCGTTATTCAAACAAAGATTAAAATCATCAGGTCCGTGACTAGGTGCGCAGTGGACTATTCCAGTTCCTTGCTCAGTAGTTACAAATCTAGCCTCAAGCATTGGGATATCATAATCATAACCAAGATTTAAAAAAGGGTGACTACAAATAGTATTATTAAATTCTTTTCCTTTAAAGTTATGAATTTTTCTATAATTTTTTAGTTCACACTCTTTAACAACTGATTCTAGTAGAGCGTCTGCAATAACAATTTTTCTATTTTTAAAATCACCCTCGTCATTTATTTCTAGTATTATATAATCAAGAGACTCATTGTATGCCAAAGCTTTATTGGCTGGTATTGTCCATGGAGTTGTTGTCCAAATAACTATTTCGCTTCCCTTTAAATCTTTTAAATTAGATGATTTAACTTTAAACGAAGTGTAAATTGTATCTGATTTATGATCTTGATATTCTACCTCGGCATCTGCAAGTGCAGTTTTCTCAACTGTTGACCATAACACAGGTTTAAAACCTTTATATAAGCTTCCCTCTTTTAAAAATTTACCAAGCTCTCTAACTATTTGAGCTTCTGCATTAAAACTCATTGTTGAGTAATAATTTTCCCAATCACCTACAACACCTAATCTTTTAAATTGACTTTTGTGAACTTCAATCCACTTCTCAGCAAATGTTCTACATTCTTTTCTAAACTCAACTATTGGAACTTCATTTTTATTTTTTTTATTTTTTTTATACTTTTCTTCAATTTTCCATTCAATTGGTAGACCATGACAATCCCATCCTGGAACATAAATAGAGTCTTTCCCATCCATTTGATGAAATTTTACAATTATGTCTTTAAGAATTTTATTTAGAGCTGTACCCATGTGAATATTTCCGTTTGCATAAGGAGGACCATCATGTAAGACGAATTTTTCTCTTCCTTTACTTTGATTTCTTAATTCATTGTAAAGATTTATTTTTTTCCAATATTCAAGAATTTCTGGCTCTCTAGTAGGCAGGTTAGCTTTCATGGAAAAAGCTGTTTTTGGAAGATTTATTTGTGATTTAGTCATTTAGTCTTTTTTGCAATATTTAAATCTTTTTTTATTTGAACTCTTAATTGATTAACATTATTAAATTTTTTTTCTTTTCTTATAAACTTTAAAAACTCTACTGATAAAAGTTTATTATAAAGATTTCCAGAAAAATTAAATAAATGAACTTCTAACAATATTTTTTTTTGATTAAATGTTGGTCTGTATCCAAGATTAGCAATTCCTTTAAGATATTTATCACTATTTTTTCTCAAAACCCTGACAGCATAAACTCCTGGTTTTGCTAAAACATAATCATCGATATCTATGTTGCAAGTTGGAAAACCAATTTTTTTTCCTACTTGTCTCCCCCTTTTAACTACTCCTTGTATCGCCCAATTTCTTTTTAAAAGATTATTAGCTTTGTCTAAAAGACCCTTTTCTAAAAGATTTCTTATTAAGGATGATGATACAATCTTTTTACTTTTTACTAATGGTTCTGGTTTAACAACTTTATAATTAAACAATTGTTCGTATTTTTTTAATAACTTAACATTTCCCTCTCTTTTATTTCCAAATCTAAAATTATTGCTAACAAATATAAATTTTGAACTTAATTTTTTATTTAAAATCTGAGTAATAAAGTTAAACGCTTTAGTTTTTGAAAATTTTTTATCAAATTTTTTTGTAATAACAAAATCTACTTTTAAATTACTAAGTAATTTAATTTTTTGATCAATATTAGAAAGTCTAAAATTTTTTAATTTTTTATTGAAAAACATTTTTGGCATTGGATCAAAATTTACAACACCGATCTTTAAGTTATATTTTTTCTTATATGATTTTGCTAATTGAAATAATTTTTGATGGCCTAAATGCAAACCATCAAAATTACCTATCAGAATAATTGATCCTTTGTGTAATTTTTTAATATTAAAATTTCTATAATGTTTTACCATTTTAAATCTGATTGAATAAAATTAACTATCGCTTCATACTCTTTTGAAACATCTTGAATACCTTTATTTTTTATTTCATTTCTATGTATACCGTTACTAATTAATAAAGAGTCATAGTTTAAAAGATTTGCACCCTTGATATCAGTATTTAAATTATCACCTATTGCTAATATTTTTTTATTTTTATTATCAATTGACTGATTATAAACCTCTGGATGTGGTTTTCCAAAATATACTACTTCTCCACCCATTTTTTCAAAAACCATTGCAACAGAACCTGCACATAACTCTCTAACTTCACCACGATCAACGATTAAGTCTGGATTTGTACAAATCATTTTTTTTGTAATATGTTTTTCAAGTAAATCTTTGTAAAAATTTAAATCCTTATCATGATCATCAAATAATCCTGTACACAATAAATATTCACTATCACTAATATCTTCACACTTATTTTTCTCAAATAAATAAAATAAATCAAAATCCCTTGGTGGACCTATGTGATAAAACTTTTTCGATAAGTACGATTTTTTCAAATAATTTAGAGCCGCCTCTCCTGAGGTAAATACGTGATCTCTGAGCACTTTGTCCATGCCCATCTTTTCTAAAAAATTTTGAACAGTTTTATTTGGTCTTGGGGCATTTGTTAAAAGTACTAACATTTTCTTTTTTTTTAAAAGTTCTCTTAAAACAGCTATTGCTTTTTCATGAAGATTAACCCCATTATGAACAACACCCCATAAGTCTATATAAAAAAGATCATAATTATCAGCAATTGATTGTAAGCCATTTAAATCTAAATTTTTGGTCATATTTTAAGGTATAAACCATAAAATCCCGAATTTACTAGCAATATTAATATCCTAAAGATTTTCTGATCTTGAAATAGACAGTGAAATATCTATATGAGGTTCATATTTATAAAGATTTACTAAGGAGAATTTATGAAATTTAAACCGTTACATGACAGAGTTTTAATCGAGGTATTAGATGGCAGTGAAAAAACTGCAGGAGGAATAATTATCCCTGACACAGCTCAAGAAAAACCTCAAGAAGGCAAAGTTGTTGCTGTAGGTGGTGGTGCAAAAACTGAAGATGGAAAAATAATACCAATGGATGTTAAGGTTGGTGATAAAGTTTTATTTGGCAAATGGTCAGGAACTGAAGTCAAAATTAATGGCAAAGAATACAGCATAATGAAAGAGTCTGACATTATGGGTATTTCAGGTAAGTAATTTAATTTAAAGGAGAAAAATAATGGCAAAAGTTGTTAAATTTGATGCTGAAGCAAGAGCAGCAATGATTAGAGGTGTAAATATCTTGGCTGACACTGTTAAAGTAACTTTAGGACCAAAAGGAAGAAATGTAGTAATGGATAAATCTTATGGTGCACCTAGAATTACTAAAGATGGCGTTTCTGTAGCTAAAGAAATAGACCTTGAAGATAAGTTTGAAAATATGGGCGCACAAATGGTTAAAGAAGTTGCTAGCAAAACTAACGATGAAGCTGGTGATGGAACTACGACTGCAACTATACTTGCGCAAGCAATTGTCAAAGAGGGTGTTAAGTATGTAACAGCTGGCATGAATCCTATGGATGTGAAAAGAGGAATTGATGCTGCAGTAGAAACGGTAAAAGAAAGTCTTGTTGCATCTGCAAAAAAAGTAAAAGATAGCGACGAGATAGCTCAAGTTGGTACAATTTCTGCAAATGGCGATAAAGAAATTGGAACAATGATTGCAAAAGCAATGCAAAAAGTTGGAAACGAAGGAGTTATTACTGTTGAAGAAAATAAAGGTATCGAAACAGAATTAGATGTAGTTGAAGGTATGCAGTTTGATAGAGGATATCTATCACCATACTTTATCACTAACAGTGATAAGATGACTACAGAACTAGATAACCCATTTATTTTATTACACGAAAAGAAATTAACTAATTTACAACCAATGGTTCCTCTTTTAGAAGCCGTTGTTCAAGCTGGCAGACCACTGATGATTATTTCTGAAGATGTTGAAGGCGAAGCTTTGGCAACTTTAGTTGTAAATAAACTAAGAGGTGGTTTAAAAGTTGTAGCTGTTAAAGCTCCAGGTTTTGGTGATAGAAGAAAAGCTATGCTTGAAGATATTGCTATTTTAACAGGAGGTCAGGTTATATCTGAAGACCTAGGTATCAAACTTGAAAATGTTAAACTTGATGATCTTGGATCTTGTAAGAAAGTCAAAGTTGACAAAGATAACAGTACCATCGTTAATGGTAGTGGTAAAAAATCTGATATCGAAGCTAGATGTGCTTCTATCAAACAACAAGTTGAAGAAACTACCTCTGATTACGATAGAGAAAAACTTCAAGAGAGACTTGCTAAGTTGGCTGGTGGAGTTGCTGTTATTAAAGTTGGTGGAGCGACTGAAGTTGAGGTAAAAGAGAGAAAAGACAGAGTTGAAGATGCTTTAAATGCTACTAGAGCTGCCGTTGAAGAAGGTATTGTAACTGGTGGTGGATGTGCTCTTCTTTATGCTGCTCAAGAACTTGACAAAGTTAAAGTAAAAGGTGATGACCAAAAAGCCGGTGTTGATCTAGTCAGAAAAGCATTGGAGGCTCCAATTAGACAAATTACTAAAAATGCTGGTGTAGATGGTTCAGTGGTAGTTGGTAAATTATTAGAGCAGAAGAAAAAAACTAACGGTTACGATGCTCAAAACGAGGAGTATTGTGATATGTTTGCAAAGGGTATCATAGACCCAGTTAAAGTTGTGAGAACTGCTTTGCAAGACGCTGCATCAATTGCTGGATTATTAGTAACTACAGAAGCAATGATCGCTGACAAACCAGAGGAAAAAGATGCTGCTGGTGGAATGCCTGGTGGAATGCCTGGTGGTATGGGCGGTATGGGAGGAATGGGTGGAATGGGAATGTAATCCCCATTAATCTCAAACAAAAATTCAAAAAGGGCAGTTTTTACTGCCCTTTTTTTTATCTATACGAAAATCATTAGTGATGAAGGAGTGATGAAGGAATGATGAAGGCAGAAAGATGCTTTTGTTCACGCTTGTTTTTAAATGATAAAATAAAGTTGAAAACTTAATTAGACGATATGTAGAGAGTAGGGTTTAGTTTGATTAAATTATATTTACTCTATTTCTTTAATAATATTATCAACTATTTCTTTATTATTGTCACAACAAACTAGTAAATCGTAATAATATATCGTTCGCTTAGTTTCTCCCAAATTTTGTTTCCAGACATACTCCATCAAACTATATATTGTTCCTAAATTTTGTGTTGTAATTATTTTTTCTCCATAATTATCAAATAATGTCCAATAAAAATAACCTAATGATTGGAGTGTTTTTATAATATTTTTATAATTTATTTTTTGATATTCTAGTTCGTATTGACATTCAAAAAATATTATTGGTTTATGTTTTTTAATTGTTTTTAAAGCGGACTCTAATACATCATAATCGAATCCATCTGTATCTACTTTTAGAAGATTTATTTTTTCAATGTTTTCAAAATTAATTAAAATATCGTCTAAAGTTTTAGATTTTATATTTCCACCTACTAAGTTTGCTTTTGCTGTTCCTCCTTTTTTGTCTAAGGAAATATTACTGATTTTATTTCCAACAAATTGTTTTAATAAATGAACTTTTAAATTAGGTTTTTTTTTCTTAATAATATCAACATTTTTCAATAGATACGAATAATATTCATCTTCAGGTTCAATACATAAATATATTGGATTAGAATTTTCATCTACCATACCAGCAAGTGTATCGCCAACATTCGCACCAATATCTATTATCATTTCATTCTGATTAATGTATTTAGAAACTATAGGTAAAATTTTATCATATTTTGGATGTGCTTTTTGATAATCAGGTAACATATGTTTGATTGGCAAAAGTATTGAGAAATTTTTATAATTATAATTACGAGTTACATTTCTAAATAAATATGAATTTCTTATTTTTGTGTAAAAATAATTAAATATTTTTTTTCGTATTTTTTTTATTAAGTTCATTAACTAAATACATACAACATAAAAACAAAAAAAAACAATTAAACATTAAAAATATTTGGTTGAAGTTCTACATTACAAATGTTGTGTCTTATAATTTCTTCATTGGGAGAAATAGCGCATTCTCTTTTAAAATATTAAACACACAAGATTTAGGAAATTTCTAAAACAGTTTGATAGATTGAGTTTGCGCAAAAGGAAAACTTGTAAAGATAGAGTGCGTAAGCATTATAACACTACATTGAATATCAATTATTCAATGTAGTAATCTTCTGAAAGTTGGACTAGTTTGAGGTTAGATTTCTCGTAGTTACAATGTAGTGATTTAACTAATGGTGTGTTTATTATACTTTTGATTTGAGGAATGTGAATGTAATCCCTAATTTTCTTAAATTAATTATAAAAAGGCCATCTCAAGATGGCCTTTTTTTTATGTGAAGTTTGATCATGTCAAAAAGATATAGCGGTAAATCATTTAAAGACTCTAGTGTTAAAAAAAAACCTAAATTGAGCTTTAAAGAAAAAAGAAAACTTAAAAAAGATAAGCAAAAAAAGACAAATTAATCCTGAATTTTGAAAATTATTCAAGCCAGTTATGAGTTTTTTTGAGTTTTAATATCCTTTTAAATATGTATAAGAGCCAGAATTTATGAGCAATAATATCAGAAACATCACGATCATAGCACATGTTGACCATGGCAAAACTACTCTAATTGATAATTTAATGAAACAGAGTGGTTCATTTAGAGATAATGAAGTTGTTGATGAAAGACTAATGGACTCTGGTGAGCTTGAAAAAGAAAGAGGAATTACAATTTTAGCAAAACCTGCTTCAATTAATTGGAACAATTCAAGAATAAATATCATCGACACACCAGGCCACCGAGATTTTGCTGCTGAAGTTGAAAGAGTTTTAAGTATGGCAGATGGTGCCTTGCTATTAATTGACTCTGCGGAAGGTGTTATGCCTCAAACAAAATTTGTATTATCCAAAGCGCTTAAACAAGGATTAAAACCGATTGTTGTTATTAACAAATTAGATAGAGCTGATCAAAGAGCTAATGAAGTTTTAGATGAAACATTTGATTTATTTGTCAGCTTAGATGCAAATGAAGAACAATTAGATTTTCCTATTTTATATGCAAGTGGAAGATCAGGTTGGGCGGACCATGAAGTTAATGGTCCTAGAGAAAATTTAAATCCTTTATTAGATTTAATTGTTGATCATGTAAAACCTGCTGAACTTGATAAAACTAAACCTTTTGCAATGTTGTCAACGCTACTTTATGCAGATAGTTTTTTAGGAAGAAGTTTGGTTGGAAGAATTGCACAAGGTACTGCAAAAGCTAATCAATCTATAAAAGCAATCAATTTAAATGGTGAAAAAGTTGATGAAGGAAAATTAACAAAAATTTTTAGATATGAAGGAACAAAAAAAGTTCCAATAGATATCGGCGAGGCTGGGGATATTGTAGTTGTTGCTGGGTTAGAAAAAGCAAATGTTGCTGATACAATATGTGACCTAGAGGTAAATGAGCCGATCCCTGCGACTCCAATAGATCCTCCCACAATGTCAATAACAATTACCGTAAATACTTCACCTTTAGCTGGAACTGAAGGTAAAAAACTAACCAGCACCCAAATAAGAGATAGATTAGTTCAAGAGGCACAAAATAATGTTGGTATTACATTTTCAGAAAACCAGGGAAAAGACTCTTTTGTTGTTAGTGGCAGGGGTGAACTAATGTTAGAAATTCTTTTAACTCAAATGAGGAGAGAGGGTTTTGAAATGACTGTTAGCCCTCCAAAAGTTTTATACAAAACTGATGAAAGTGGAAATAAACTTGAGCCAATTGAAGAAATTACTATGGACCTTGATGAAGAACATTCATCAAAAGTAATTGACTCAATGAACAGAAGAAAAGGTAAACTAATAGAATTAAAAGATACAGGAACTAACAAAAAAAGATTAATTTTTCATGCACCTACTAGAGGCCTAATGGGGTACACAAGTAGATTTCTTACACTTACAAAAGGAAACGGAGTGATCAACAGAATATTCCATAGCTATGGTCCTTTTGAAGGAGAGATGGAAGGCAGAAGAAACGGAGCATTAATATCAATGGAGCAAGGAAAAGCTGTTGCATTCGCTATCTTTAACTTACAAGCACGAGGAGAAATGTTTGTTACACATAATGACTCAGTTTATCCTGGTATGATTGTTGGTCTTTCACCTAAACCAGGAGATATGATTATTAATGTAATGAAGGGTAAAAAATTGACCAATATGAGAACTCAAGGTACTGATGAGAATGTCGTGCTTACACCTGTAAGAAAAATGTCAATTGCAGAACAGCTAAGTATGCTTAATACAGATGAAGCTTTAGAGATAACGCCAGACTCATGCAGATTAAGAAAAGCAATTCTTGATCCACACGAAAGAAAAAAAAGCGAAAAAGCTATAGCTGCTGCTTAATCAAAAGTTTTATCAACTAAATAAAGTCCTAAAGCAACGCAAGGACCTATACCAAATGCAAACAATAATGTTCCAATCCCTACTGTTCCTCCTAAATACCATCCAATACTAACAACTGAAATTTCTAATGTTGCTCTTACAACAGCTATAGGAAAATTAGTTAATTTTTGTAATCCTATCATTAGTCCATCTCTAGGACCGGCTCCTAAATTTGATACCAAGTAAATACCACCACCTATTCCAACCATGATAACAGAAATTATAGCTAATAATAATTGATAAATATAATTTGATGGTGTTGGAACATACTTGATACAAAGATCAATCATAATTGCAATTATCAGAGCATTAAATATTGTACCTATCCCTGGTTTTTGTCCAAGAGGTATCCATAAAATTAAAACAGCAATACTTATTAATAATGTGATAGTTCCTATACTTAAATTTACATTTAAGGAAATACCTTGGGCTAAAACACTCCAAGGAGAGGCTCCTGTGAATGAAACAATTAACAACCCCTCACCTAATCCAAATAAAGATAAACCAAAACATAAGAAAAAAAATGTAGAAAACTTTGGTTTAAAATTAAATGGTTTTTCTGAGCTCCATTTTACTTTTGGAATTTTTTTTATTTTTAAAAACATAATTATAATAAGCTATATCTATTAATAAAAAATTCTATTATTGTAACCTACAAATGAAAAAGTTTTTAATTATTTCACTTATTTTATTTTTTTCATCATTTTCTTTTGCTCATATAGGTCATTATAACAAATTCAATAAAATAGAAATGGAGATCTTAAGAAATGATGAGGTAATTGGGTATAATAATTATTTTTTTGAAAGAGATGGTGAAAAAACAATAGTAAAAAATCAATATAAATTTGAGGTAAAATTACTATCTGCAACGATATTTAAAGTAGAAGGATATGGGGAAGAAATTTATTTAAATGATAATTTAATTTCTTTTCAATCAAAGACACTTCAAAATAAAAAAGAAAAATTTGTAAACTTAAAACTGGATAAAAATAATAAAAAGTTTGATATTAAAGGATCTTCATATTCAGGTGAAGCTTCTATAAAAAATATTATAGGAAATTGGTGGAGTCATAGAATTTTACAAGCAGAAAGCCAAATAAGTCCTATTTCTGGAAGTATAAAAGAACAAATAGTAACTTTTATTGGCAAAGAAAATATTTCAATTAATAGCAAACAATATGAAACAGATCATTTCAAACTTATATCTAAAGATATGTCTCTACCTGAGGATAAAAAATTAAATTTTGATATTTGGCTTGATAAAAAAACTTCAGTAATTGTCAAAGTTACATATAAAAGAATGGGAGATTGGGAATATCGTTTAAAAAATCTGGAGTAAAATTATTTATTTATTTTTTTATAAAGATCATTTGCACTTATCCATCCAGCTTCAACCCTAGGTCCCACAAACCAGTCTCCACATACCCCTAAATTTAGTTTAGTATTCCAATAACTTTTGACTTTAAAGGGCCTAGAATTTGAAGAATATTTCCAACCATGGTTTAATGAAGTTAATATTTTTGTTTTTTTAATTCCAGTAAGTTTAAAAAATCGATCAATCAAAATCTTTGAATTTTTTTCTTTATTTTCTCTATTTTTATTTATTCTTTTATTTGCCCACAAGTTTGTACTTTGCAAAGTCCATAAATCATTATTACTTTTAAATCTTCTTTTACTATTTTCTTTAGCGGCCCATCCTAAAATTTTGTCGTCAAATAAATAACTTGATACATTTTTATTTGTTTTTTTAATTTCAATCATGACTGTGATATTTGCATCCATTTTAGTTTTTTGTTTAATGAATGGATCATCTATAAATTTTTTTGATAATTTTTTTAATTGTGGGAATGGACAAGTTAATATTAATTTATCATAATATTTTATTTGGTTGTTCTTAAAATCTAATTTCCATTTATTATTTATAAGTTTAATTTTTTCTAACTCACTTTGAAAGCTACATTTTATATTCTTTATCAAATGTTTGCTGATATCATTATTACCTTTGCAACCAATTATTTTAATATGATTTTTATTTTCTTTTTTAAATTTGTTTAAAAAAATATGTTTGCCACTCCATTTCTTTAGAATTTTTTTTTTACTTAAATTTGTAATAAATTTCTTAAATTGTATTGATTTTGGAGAAATATATTGAGCCCCATGGTCAAATCCTTTTGACTTGTTTAATCTTTTAAAGGAAGATCTGCCACCTGGACCTCGAGCTTTATCATAAATATGTACAGAATTTTTTTTGCTTAAAAGATTAGCTATTGTTGCTCCTGAAATTCCAGAGCCAATTACACAATAACTGCTCATTTTCCTGCAACAGTCATACCTTCTATCATCATAGTTGGTGAATTGACTGAATATTCGAATTCTAAATCATTAGCTAAAGTTATATTTTTAAACATATCCTTAAAATTACCAGCAATTGTTATTTCATTAACAGGATATTTAAATTCTCCATCTTCAACTAAAAAACCAGTGGCGCCTACTGAATAATCTCCAGTTACAAGGTTAGATCCGTGACCAATAGTTTCAGTTATATAAAGACTTCTTGAATTTTTTTTAATAAGATCTTCGTAGCTTATATTTCCTTTTTCAAAATATAAATTAGTAGTTCCACCACTTCTTCCATTTGATTTTAAATTTAATTTTTTTCCATTGTAAGTGTCTACAAGATAATTTTTAAGTATTCCATTCTCTATAAGTTGTAATGTATTTGAATTTACACCCTCAGAATCAAAATTTTGAGATCCCATTCCTTTAATTATATCGGGTTTATCAATTACATTTATCGAATTAGCAAAAACCTGTTGATCAATTTTATCCTTTAAAAATGAAGTGCCTCTTGCAATTGCAGAGGCAGATATTGCACTTGCAAAAGCACTTAACATTCCCTTTGAAATTCTTTTATCAAAAATTATACTAATCTTATCACTTCCAATTTTTTTAGGGCTCAATTTTCTTATAGTTTGCTTGGCAGCTTTATTTCCAAGATCTATTGCTTGCTTAATATCAGACAAATGACGTTTGCTAGAAAATTCGTAGTCCCTTTCCATGCTATTTTCATCTTTTGCAACTGTTACACAAGAAGTAGTAAAAGAAGAAGTTTTATAACCATCACAAAATCCATCACTATTAGCTAATATAAAATTTGATTTATTTTCAGTGAAACTAGATTCTGTATTTATAATTTGATTATCTGTTGAAGCAGACTCCTCTAAATCTTTTAAATATTTTATTTTTTTATCGTTTTCGAATCTTGTTTCATCATACAAATTAAGGCTACCAATTTGTTTGGCTAATAAATTTTTATCAGGCAAAGAATTAAATTCATCCTCTGGTGTAATTTTTGTAGTTTCAAAGCACTTTTCAATTAAAGTTTTTATATTTTCATCTTGTAAATTTGATGATGAAATTGATGATCTACTTTTACCTAAATAAGTATCTATACTTAATGCCAATCCATCTGATCTATCTGAGGCCTCTAGGGATTTATTTCTAAAATTAACTGTTTCTGAAATTGAGTGACCAACTGTAACACTTGCATCAGTTGCTCCCATTTTTTTTGCTAAATCTAAACAATATGAAGCTTTTGATTTTAGAAATTCTTGATCCTTAACCATAATACTTTAAAGTTTTGTTCCACCAACTGTCATTTTATCGATCAAAATTGAAGGTTGAGCAACTCCCACCGGAACTCCTTGTCCTGCTTTTCCACAAGTACCTATGCCTGGATCTAGCATCATATCATTTCCTACCATTGATACTTCTTTAAGTATTGATGGTCCATCACCTATAAGTGTTGCGCCTTTAATTGGAGATCCAATTTTACCATTATTTATTTCGTAAGCTTCAGTACAATTAAATACAAATTTACCAGATGTAATATCTACCTGGCCGCCTCCAAAACTTACTGCAAAAATTCCTTTATCAACAGATTTGATCATTTCATCTTGAGTTTGATTGCCACTTAACATCATTGTATTTCTCATCCTTGGCAAAACAATATGTCTATAATTTTCTCTTCTTCCAGATCCGGTAGATCTTGTATTCATTAATCTTGCATTGTGCCTGTCTTGCATAAAGTTTTTAAGAATACCATTTTCAATTAAAACTGTTCTCTCTGTTGGTGTTCCCTCATCATCAATAGTTAAACTACCTCTTCTATTATCTATCGTGCCATCATCAACAATTGTTACTCCTTCATTTGCAACTTTTTCTCCCATAAGATCATGAAATGCTGATGTTTTTTTTCTATTAAAATCTCCTTCTAGACCATGACCAATTGCTTCATGAATTAATATAGCAGGCCAACCAGGACCTAAAACTACTTTCATCTCACCAGCAGGTGCTGGTTTGCTCTCTAAATTTACTGATGCAATTCTAAAAGCCTCTTCACAAACATTCTTCCAATTATCATTTTTTAAATAATCATCATAGGATTGTCTACCACCAATTCCATATACACCTGTTTCTTTTCTTCCATTTTTTTCTAACATTACAGAGACATTAAATCTAATTAATGGACGTACATCGGTGAGCGCTTCTCCACCTGATCGAATAATCTCTATTGATTTTTGTTCACCAGCAAAACTAGCTGTCACTTGTTTTACTGATCCATCTTTTTTTCTTAAAAAATCGTTTACTTTATTTAAAACTTCTAATTTCGAGTCTAAAGTTTTTTGTTCAATTGGATTTATATCTTTATAAAATTTTTTATTGGATTTTGGAATTTCATGATTATAAATCCCTTTAATTGATTTAAGTGTTGATTTAAGATTTTCTGAGGAATTTTTTAGTGAATCTTTTGATATTTCGTTTGAATATGAATAGGCAACAACCTCATTTGAAATAGCTCTAAAACCAAATCCCAAATCAGAACTATAGTTTGAGCTTTTTATTTTATTGTCATCTAACAAAATTGACTCTGATTTAGACTCCTCTAAATAAAGTTCGCCATCATCACAATTGTTGAGTGTTTCAGATACTAATTTATCTGCATCTTGTCTTGTTAAATCAGATTTATTAAAGAAGTTACTCATCCACCTTAAATAGTAGTTTATTGATAATTTTCAACTGATCATTTTACGCATGTACAATTTCTTACTTAAAGTTAATTATTATCAAATGAAAGTATATTTTAATAATTCTTGTAAAATCTGTAGATCAGAAATTAACTTATATAAAAAAGAAAATATCAAAGATATTGACTGGATAGATATAACTAATAATTCAGATGCTGAAAAAGAAACATTAAGAAATGATAAAGAATTATTAAGAAGACTGCATGTTAAAGAGAATGGTAAAATTATTCAGGGCGCAGAGGCATTTCTTTATGTTTGGAAAAAAATTCCAAAATATAAATTTTTATATAAATTTTTTAAACTACCAATAATTTTCACAATCTTCAAATATGGGTATGAAATAATTGCCTTTTTTTTATATTTAAAAAATAAAAAACAACTTAAAAAACTAAGTTAAGAAAAATATTAAAAATTCACTTAGTAAAGACATAGATAACAAGAACATTATTAATAAAATTGAGTACATTAAAGTTATAACTCTATTTCTTTTTCTTCTCAGTCTAACAAAAGTTTTATCATCTAGATCTGAAATATCTCTTTCGCCTATAACTGGATAATCATAACTCCATCGCCAAGTAGACTGACCTAACCTAGAGTCAAGACTGTTAAAATATCTTATCCATGCAATAACATATCTAAATGTTAAATATAAAATGATCATTAATACAGAAGAAAATAACATCCTAAATCATACTTAATAATTTAAGATAATTTAATTGATATTTTTGGCTCGTTTTCTTCCAATTAGTTGAGTGAGTGCGTCAACCATAGTATCTGAAGCCTTAAATATTTCATTATTTTTAAATTCATGAGAAATATTTTTTTCTGGGTTAGTTTTATCTTCAATAACTATTCCTTCATCAGGCGAATTATTTTTTATATAAATTAACAAAAGCCATTCATCATCTGATGCTTCATCCCACTTAATAAATATTTCTCCAGTTTCAAACCTTCTATCAATACATCTGAAGATGGACATGTGCCTTGTTAGATGTCTTTTGTTTAGCTGAAATACCAAGCTGCTAGCACTTCTGTAAAAACTTTCGAGAGCAAACTCAATTTTTTGTCTAGCTAAAGTATATTCTTTTTCTTTTTGTAAAAGTGTTTCTCTATCTTCGTCTCCTTGAATTTTTACTCCTAAGGCCTCTACTCTTTCCCTAATCTTTTGATCTCTAATAATTCGGTATTTTTCTTTTAGTTTTTCTATTCTTTGTTGTAAGCCAGCATAATCCTCTCTCTTTTCTCTTAAAGAAATTTTTTCTAATTTCTCTAATTCTTTAACCTCTCTAACTCTAAATTTTTCAATTTGCTTATCTAATTTTAATTGTTGTAAAAATTTCTTTTGTTTTTCTGCTTGTTCAATTCTTAAAAGAGCCTGTTCTTTTCTTAAGAATAATTTTATTTCTTTTGTTCTTTGTTTTTCTAATCTTATTTCATCCTTTAAAGCTTGTTCTTTTAATTTAACTTTTAATTCAGCCTCTTTTTGTTTTTCTTTTGCAATTTCGATCTTTTCTAACCTTTCTTTTTCTTGTTTTTCTAATTTTAATCTTCTTGCTTCATCTTTTTTTAGAGTTTTATATTGTGAAATTGTATCTGCTATCTTATCAAAAAATGCTTGAATATATTTTTCAAAACCAAAATTTAGTCTAAACTTAAATTCAGGCTTTAGAGAATTTTGAAAGTTAACTAACTTTAAAAGAAAATCTGGTTTCTTTGGTGATGTAGATTTATATTTTTTTATTACTTTTTTAGATTTTTTAACTTTTCTGTTTTTAGAATTTTTTTTTTGTCTTACCTTAACTTTTTTAATATTGCTTTTCTTGATCTTTTTTAGAGCTTTTTTAATTTTTTTTTTATTTTTGAAAAAATTTTTTTTTATTTTTTTTTTCTTTTTTTTCATTTGAGGAAATTTATATTTATCAATAATTTATTGATAAATATAGTCTCTTGTAACTGGTGTTGAAGAATAATTTTTTGTTAATTGAAATTGATATACAACTTGATCACCCCATTTAAATGCCATCTCACAACCTGCAAGATAAAATTCCCACATTCTAAAAAATTTTTCATCAAACATTTCAATTATTTTTTCTTTGTTTTTGAGACAATTTTCTTTCCAATGTCTTAAAGTGTGCATGTAATGTAGCCTCAAAACTTCAATATCTGCAACGATTAATCCCGACTTTTCTATATGTGGACTTACCTCACTCAAGCTTGGTGTATATCCACCAGGAAAAATATATTTCGTAATCCACGGATGTGGATCTCGAGGTGGATTTACTGACCCTATAGTATGAATCAATGAAACTCCATCATCTTTCAAAAGTTTTTCGACTTGTGAAAAAAATTTTCTATAAAATTTTCTTCCTACATGCTCAAACATTCCAACACTTACTATTCTATCGAATTTTTCGTCTAGCTCCCTATAATCCATAAGTTTAAAGTGTAACTGATTTTCTAAATTAAGTTCCTTTGCTCTTTTTTTACAATAATTAAATTGATTTTCAGAAAGGGTGATACCAGTGACTTCACAATTTGCACTCTTTGCTATATCAGTTGCAAGCGATCCCCATCCGCATCCGATATCTAAGACTTTTTGATTAGGCTTTATATTAAGTTTTTTTATAATATGTTGAATTTTATTATTTTGTGCTGTTTCAAGCGTGTCTGTTTCGTTTTTAAAGTACGCACATGAATATTGTCTTTTAGGATCCAAAAATAAATCATAAAGATCATCTGAAATATCATAATGATGCGAAACGTTCATTTTTGATTTTTTTATAAAATTAAAGTTAGTCAAATATCTGTAAGAACCTCTTAATTTATTAATTATAGAACTAAAAAAATTAAACTCTCCTCTTCCAAAATTCATTAAGGAAAGATCTAAAAAATCTGTTAGCGTTCCATTTTCTATAATTATTTCTCCATCAGTGTAAGCTTCACCAAAATATAAATCGGGATGAAATAATAATTTATAATGGAGGTTTTTATTTAATATTTTAAGCTTAATAGGGTTTTCACTTTTTGGATTACCAATAATATAGCTTTTAGAATTAGCATCAATTAAGATAAATCCATCTTTTTTAAAAACATTATTTAAAAACCTAGCTAATTGCATCTAAGCCGCCTTAGTATTATTTAATGAAAAATTTAATTTCTCTAAATTATTGATTAAATCTGATGCCTCTTTAGAGTTTAAAATACTAAGTGGTGGCAAAAGATTTTTATAGTATATTTCTTTTTTACTAAAGTAAGTATGTAAACTTGAAATCAAATTATATTTTTCAAATTCTGCTCTTACATCGCAAAGATTTTGATTAACTGTCTGATCGTTTCCATCATTAAAATCATCGTAAACTTTTCTTGCTAGTGCAGAAGTAGCATTGCATGTAGCTGTAATAATTCCAGAACAACCTAATTGAAGTCCTTTAAATAATTTAGATTCTGATCCAGGTAAAACTGAAAAACTATCAATTTTTAAATTTTCAAAAAGATTGTAAGAACTATCTTTTACACCAATAATATTTTTTGGATATTTTTTTACCAACTCTTCAATACATTCAATACTAAACTTATAACCACAGAGTTTTTCAAAATTATATAGTACTATTTCACAATCAGAAATTACTTCTACTATTTTGCTATAAAATTCTATTACTTCTTTATCTCCATATTTATAGTAAGCAGGCGGCATAATTAAGAATCTATTAAAACCTAAAGATTTAGAAACTCTCATTAAATTAATTGTTTCACCTAAAGAGTTTAAACCAGTGCCTATAATATATTTTTCTTTGTGTTTGCTTGAAGTCAAATGATTTAATAAATTAATTTTTTCTGAGACAGGTATAAGTTGAGCCTGCCCTGTACTTCCAAATATAGCTGCTCCGTGACAACCATTGTCTATAACCATTTCTGCGTGCAGAATGGTTTTTTTAATATCAAGCGTCAAATCATCATTTAAGATCGACATTGAGGCCGCATAAATGCCTTTAATTTTACTCATAATAAAAATTTATATAAAAATATTAATTAGTAAAGTTTATAAATTAACTATGAAAATATTAGCTATTCAAAACAGGATGGGCATAGGTGATACGGTAATTTTTCTACCTTTTATTAAAGCCATTTCAAAAAAATTTGGAGCACCTGTTAGTTTATTGGTTAAAGAAAATTCAAAAGCTAACGAGTTTTTAAATCAAACAAATTATATTGATGAAATAATTCACTTAGAAAGAGATAATAAAATAAATCAAAAACATGATGGTTTCAAAGGATTTTTCAAATTAGTAAGCGATATAAAAAAATATAATTTCGACAAAGTTTTTATATTCAATTCTTCTTTGAGATATAACTTAATTTCTAGATTGGCAGGAATTAAAGAAATATTTCAATACCCGTTATTTGAAAAACGAAATCAACACATCACTGAGCCAGCTAAAGGTATAATAAAAAAATATTTAGATATCGAAATTATTGATAATCCAGAAATTCAAATTGATAATAGTTTAGTTAAAAAAACAGCAGTTAACTTTAATATTAATAATGATGAGCTTAATGTTTTGTTGGGTGTTGGTGGTTCAGGTCCAACTAAAAGAATACCATCAAAAACTTTTCTAGACGTAATGAAAAAATTAGAAGCTTTTAAAAAGTGTAGATTTTTTTTAGCTACAGGTAAAAATGAAGATGAACAAAAAGTTTTAAGCGAATTATATAACACAAAATTTAAAGATAAATGTGTTGCCCTAGACAATCTTAGTATAAGAGAAATTTTACCTGTTATTAAAAATTGTAATGTTGCAATATGTAATGATACAAGTTTCTCACATCTATCCTCAGCATTAGGAATTAAAACAATTACACTAATGGCAGATACTCCATTAATTTATGGTTCTTACAACACAAATATGTATCCAATTATTCCTGATGGAGAAATAACAGTTTCTCACAATACTCGTGGTAAAGACAAAATTAATCCAGATAAAATCTACGAAAAACTTTTATCAATAATTAATTAAGAAATATCTTTAAGAACTATCTCTTTTGCTTCATTAACAATAGCTGATAATCTTGAAGTTTCTGGAGAAATATCGGGATGAATTTTTTTTTGAATTTTTTGGTAAGCTTTATTTAGAGCTTCTTTAGTTGGTTTTTTATTAATGTCTAAATTTAAAATCTTATATGCCTCAGATATTGATAATGATGATGAGTTATTATTTTGATATTGATTAAAAGAAAATCTTCCAGAATTTCTTAAGGTTTGAATAAGCCTATAAAGAGAAAGCAATTGAAACAATGATAAACCTTTAAGTTTAACTAAAGCAAGGCTTGCAAGAGTTAATGGTAATGTTAATAGAAATTTTCCACCAATAGCAAATAAAACTGCTAATAAAGCCAATAATAAAATTGTAATCAGCCTAACTCCTTTTGACATTTTTTTTGGAGAAATATTTGACCACCATCTTAATAAAAAATATAAGATGACTAAAATTACAAGTAGATAAATAATAATATTCATATATTTCCTTATTAGATGAAAATACCACAACTTAAAAAAAAACTAGAGATAAAAACTTGTCACAATATTGATTGGGAAGACAATTATAGCTGGATTCATCAAAAAGATATTTTAGAAGTCCTAAAAGATAAAAGTAAGTTAGATCCTGAGGTAAAAAAATATTTAGAAGATGAAAATGCTTACACTGAACATCATTTAAAAGATACAAAAGATATCCAAAAAAAATTATTTGATGAGATTAAAGCAAGAATTAAATTAGATGATGAATCTTTGCCCTATAAAGATCACACCTATGAGTATTGGACAAAAACTACAACAATAGGAAATTATTCAATAAAACTTAGAAAAAAAATTGGTTCCGAAGATATTGAGGAAATATGGAATGGAGATAAAGAAAAAGAAAAACTTAAAACTGAATATTTTGGGGTTGGAGATTTAGAAGTAAGTAACAATGATAAATATCTAGGATACTCTTTAGATCTTAAAGGATCTGAATATTATACAATTTATTTAAGAGATATAAAAACAAACAAAATTATTTCGAAAGAAATTCCAGAAACATCAGGTGGAATAACATTTAGTTTGGATGATAAATATATTTTTTATTCTAAACTTGATGAAAATCATAGAGCAAGAACAATATACAGGCACAGAATAGGTGACTTTGAGGGCAAAGATGAATTAATATTTGAGGAGAAAAGTGAGGCTTTTACAGTAGGAATTGGAAAAAGCTCAGATGAAAAATATTTTTTTATAAATACTTCTGACCATAATACTTCAGAGCAATATTACTTTAAATCAGATGAATTAAATCCATCTCCAAAACTTATTATTAAAAGAGAAAGAGGTGTTCTGTATTCTGTTAATTCATGGGATGGTAAATTTTATAATCATACAAATAAAAATGCTGAAGACTTTAAAATTGATATTTGTGACAATTTAGAAAATCAAAATTGGCAAACATATATTCCAGCAAAAGATGAAGTTTTAATTGGTGGATTAACATTCCTTAAAAATTGGATTATTCGTGGTGAAACATCAGACGCACTAGATAAATTATTTGTCAAAAATATTTCTACAAATATAGAAGAAGAATTAATTTTTTCTGATGAATCTGTTTATGTTCCAGGAGTAAGCTTAACTCAAAAAGATAGAAATACTGATGAAGTTTATTTAGGATATTCATCACCCAAAACTCCTTCTAGAGTGTTTAAATATAATTTAGCAACAAAATCTAAAGAACTTGTCAAAGAACAAGAGATCCCATCTGGTCATAATAAAGATGACTATATTGTTGAGAGAGTTGAGTTTAAATCTCATGATGGGAGAATGGTTCCACTAACAATTACAAGACACAAAAAAACAAAAATTAATGGGTCTGCAAATGTTCTATTATATGGATATGGATCTTATGGAAATTCCATGTCCCCAAGTTTTTCTTCCACAAGATTAAGTTTAATAAATAGAGATATAATTTGGGCCACAGCTCATATCAGAGGTGGTATGGAAAAAGGTATGAAATGGTGGAAAGAAGGAAAATTAACAAACAAAAAAAATACTTTTGAAGATTATATTTATGCAGCAAAATATTTGATCGAAAAGAATTATACGTCAAAAGGAAATATTATTGGCATGGGTGGATCAGCTGGAGGATTATTAATGGGAGCTGTTGTCAATCAATCTCCTGAATTATTTTTAGGAATTATAATGGCTGTTCCATTTGTAGATTCTTTAACAACAAATCTTGATCATTCTTTACCTTTAACTGTGGGAGAATTTGACGAATTTGGAAATGCAAAAGATAATAAAGAACATTTTGATTATATTTATTCATATGCACCCTACAACAATATTAAAAAAATGGATTATCCACATATTTTTATTACAACAAGTTTAAGTGATAATAGAGTTTTATTTGATGAGCCTGCAAAATTCACAGCAAAACTCAGAGACTATAAAACAGATAATAATTTACTTCTTTTGAAAACTGAAATGAATGCTGGTCACGGTGGCAAATCAGGAAGAGATGGCGCAATAGAAGAAATTGCTATTGACTATGCATTTGCATTAAAGATTTCTAAAAAAATTTAGTATATTCAATCTTGAAAAAAACAAATTAATTACCATATAAACCAAGTAAGTCGCCTAATGGGGCTTGCACTAATAAACTTGCTTAACAAAGGAGGATATTATGACAAGTAAGGATCTATCTATATTTAACTCACTTAGACCTTTTTCAATTGGTTTTGATGATATGTTCGACCAATTTGAAAATATGTTGGGAAATGGGAATTTGACGATGCAGTCAAATTATCCACCATACAACATACGAAAGACAGGCAAAGACAACTATGCAATTGAAGTAGCATTAGCTGGCTTTAGCAAAAAAGACGTTGAGGTTGAGTTCGAGGACAATTTATTAACAGTTAGAACTAAACAAGTTGATAAATCTGATGACGGTGATGTTAATGGAGAAATTATTCATAAGGGTATTTCTCAAAGACAATTTGCAAGATCATTCACTATAGCTGACGATGTAAAAGTTAATGGTGCTGAACTTAAGGACGGTCTTTTAACAATTTCTTGTGAAAGAATAATTCCAGAACATAAAAAAAAGAAGCTTATTGAAATTAAATAAGTCTTAAACCTTGCTTGTGGGGAGAAGTCCCCACAGGTATGAGTAAATCTTAAAAACTGATTAATTTAAACAAGTTCATTTATATTGCTAAAAAAACCTATAATGAGCAAATTTGTTTAAAACAGCAACTTTTAAAAACACCCGTTTGATACAAAACCAACGACTATGTTTTCTGAATTAATCTCAAACCTTCGTTCACAAGGAACTAAGTATTTTTTACTATTATAGACTAGCTCAAAATTACCTTTTGCGTTTTTGAAATCTTCATCTGGTTTTCCAAGCTCCATTTGAAGCTCGCTGGCAGATTTTCCAAGAAATTTACTTAATTTTTCATTTTCTTTTTCAACAATTGCATCTGTTTTTTCCTTAACAGTTTGACACCCTGAAAAAAAAATTATGATAATAAAAAGACTTATTACTGATTTAAATTTTGTCATTACTTAAAGTCCACTTTTTTGTTAAATAAATTATTAACTTTTAAGTTGTATAAATAATTTATTTCTTATTACATTTACATTTAATTATAGTAACAATTGTGTTCTTTATTTGATGGTTCAAGCATATGAATGAAAAAGCTTTAAAAAAGATACTAAATATATTTTTAAAGGAAGTTCTGCCACTTACTGAAAAAGGTGTTGCTAAAGGTAGTAAAATATTTGGGGCAGCAATAATTAAAAAAAAAGATTTTTCTCTTGTAGTTGCAGAAACAAACAATGAAATAGAAAATCCATTGTGGCATGGAGAGATGCACACACTTAAGAAGTTTTATGAATTAGATACAAACAAAAGACCAAATGAGAAAGACTGTATGTTTTTAAGCTCTCATGAACCCTGCAGTATGTGCTTGAGTGCAATTACTTTCTCTGGTTTCGATAATTTTTATTATCTGTTTCCATATGCAGATACAAATAATGAATTTAATATTCCTCATGATCTAAATATACTAAAAGAAGTTTTTAATATTCGTGATGGAAAATATAATAAAGAAAATTCATATTGGAAAAGTCAAAACATAAATTTACTTATTGAAAATTTACCTCCTTTAGAAAAAGAAAAAGTTTTACATCAATTAGACGAAATAAAAACAAAATATTTAACTTTATCAAATCAATATCAGAAAAATAAGGATGAAAATTCTATACCATTAAACTAATTAATGAATACAAACCTTAAAATTTCAAATGTAACTAAAATATATCCTGGGTGTGTTGCAAACGACAATGTTTCACTCGAGTTAAATAGTGGTAAAATTTATGCTCTTCTTGGAGAAAATGGTGCTGGAAAATCTACACTTGTTAAAATTCTCTCAGGTGTAGTCATTCCTGATGAAGGTAAAATTTATTTAAATAAAAATATTCTAAAACTTAATTCACCATCAGATGCAAAAAAAAATGATATTGGAATGGTATTTCAGCATTTTAATCTTTTTGAAACTTTGTCTGTATTTGAAAACTTAATAATAGACTCAGATGAACAAAGAGAAAATTTAAAGGAAAAAATAGATACAATCATGAAAAAATATAATTTTTCAGTTGATCTTGATGTTCCTGTTCTCAATTTATCAGCAGGTCAAAAACAAAAAGTAGAAATAATAAGATGCCTAATTAGAAGCCCAAAAGTTTTAATTATGGATGAACCCACATCGGTATTAACAGAGCAAGAAACCAGTGAATTATTCTTATCATTAAAAAAATTTTCAGAGGAAGGAATTTTAATTATTTATATAACCCATAAACTAAAGGAAGTTATGCAACTTTGTGATGAAGTTGCTGTGATGAGAAGAGGAAAATTGGTCTCTGTTAGCCAAATCAATAATGAAAATATAGAATCTCTTGCTAACAAAATGGTAGGTCAGGATTTAAAAACAATTAAGAAAAAAAAGGAAAATACTTCGTCAGAACAATTAATTAAAATAACAAATCTTAATTTTACAAGTGAAGATCCTTTTGAAACAAACTTAGTTGATATTAATTTTTCTCTAAATCGAGGGGAATGTTTAGGGATCGCTGGTATATCAGGAAATGGCCAAAGTGAATTATTTCAAGTGTTAAGTGGTGAAATTATATCAAATAAGAATTCCATAGAATTTAATAAAAATTTTATTGGGGATTTAAATCCTCAAGAAAGAAGAGAATATTTAATGGCTTTTTCTCCAGAAGATAGGCTTGAACAAGCTGCCATTCCACAAATGGCAATTTTTGAAAATGTAGCTCTAAACAATTTTAAATCTTCAAATTTTTTTAATAATGGATTAATAAATAAAAGCAAAATTAAAGAGCATTCAAAAAAAATAATTTCAGAATTTAATGTAAACACTGACAATATAGATTTAAAAAGCCAATTTTTATCTGGAGGAAATTTACAAAAGTTAATTATTGGAAGAGAATTAATAACATCTCCAGATTTATTAATTTGTTTTAATCCTACATGGGGTTTGGACGTTGGAGCTATAAATTATATTCATGAAACATTAATTAAAATAAATGAACAAAATAAATCAATAATATTAATATCAACAGACACTGATGAATTGTTAAAATTAAGTGACAAAATTTCAGTAATCCATAGAGGAAAATTATCAAAAATAATGAATGCTGAGGATGTTACCTCTGAGAAACTTGGGATACTTATGGGAGGAGGAAATTGATTAAAATTGTAAAAAGAGATCAACCTTCAAAAGCTATATTTTTCTTTACACCTGTCCTAGCTATTTTTCTAACATTAATAGCAGGAGGTATAATATTTTATATTTTAGGTTTTAAACCATTTGAAGCCCTAAAATTTTTTTTCATAGTTCCAATTGCAGATAAATATGGTTTCAGTGAATTATTATTAAAAGCCACACCACTTTGTTTAATAGCGATTGGTTTGTCTTTTTGTTTTAAAAGTAATAATTGGAATATTGGAGCAGAAGGTCAATTAACTTTTGGTGCTATAGTTTCAGGAGGAGTTGCATTATTATTTTATGATCAAGAAGGTTTCTATATTCTGCCAATAGTAATATTAGCTGGCGCAATTGGTGGTATGATATATGCATCGATACCTGCAATATTAAAAACTTACTTCAATACTAATGAGATATTAGTAAGTCTTATGTTGGTATATGTTTCAAAATTAATTTTAGATTATCTTGTTGTCGGTCCTTGGAGTAATCCAGAAGGATTTAATTTTCCTGAAACTAGACAGTTCAGTGACTCTGCAAGACTTCCCTTATTATTTGAAGGACTAAGAATTCACGCTGGAATATTTTTAGCATTAGCTGCAGTAGTTATTAGTTGGTTTGTTTTTTACAAAACTTACTTAGGTTTCCAAATGAAAGTTTCAGGTTTTAGTTTAAAAACTGCAAAATATGCTGGCTACAAAGGTAAAAAAATGATTATCCTCGTTTTTTTAATAAGTGGGGCTTGTGCAGGTCTTGCGGGGGTGGGAGAAATAACTGGACCTATCGGTCAACTTCATAGAGAAGTGTCTCCAGATTATGGTTTTACTGCAATAATTGTAGCGTTTTTGGGTCGTTTACATCCTGTCGGGATAATTTTTGCATCTCTAGTTGTTGCGATAACCTATCTGGGTGCTGAAACGGCACAAATCTTTATGCAAATACCCAAATACACAGGTCAAGTTTTTCAAGGGATGATTTTATTTTTTCTTCTTGCCTCTGACTACTTACTCTTTTTCAAATTTAAATTTATAGACTCAAAAAAATGATCATTGATGTAAATTTTGTTGGATTAATAATTGCATCAATAATGGCATCTGCAGTTCCTTTAATTTTGGCTTCTTGTGGTGAACTAATTACAGAGAGATCTGGGGTACTAAACCTTGGTGTCGAAGGAATGATGATCATTGGAGCTATTTCGGGCTTTGCACTAATGACAGTTACTGGAAGTTTAATTATAGCAGTTTTTGGTGCAATGTTAGCTGGAGTTTTAATTTCAACAATTTTTGCATTTCTTACCCAAACATTAATTACAAATCATGTGGCAACTGGTTTAGCCCTCACTATTTTTGGAATAGGAATCTCTGCAATGATTGGAAAAAACTTTGTGGGTATTCCTGGGAAAGAATTTCCTGTTTTGTTTGAAGGTTTAAAAGACACAATACCACTTTTAAGTCCAATATTATTTGGTCATTCAATAGTTTTTTATTTTGCTTTTGCCCTACCCTTCATAACTAGCTATTTTTTAAAAAAAACAAAAATTGGATTAATTGTTAGAGCTGTAGGAGACTCGCCTGAATCTGCCTCTAATCAAGGAATAAATGTAAGGTTGGTTCGTTACGCTTGTATACTTTATGGAGGCGCAATGTGTGGGCTTGCAGGGGCGTATTTGTCAATGATTTATACCCCGCAGTGGATTGAAAACATGACAGGTGGTAGGGGCTGGATTGCACTTGCTCTAGTGGTTTTCTCAACGTGGAACCCTATTAAAATTTTAATCGGCGCGATGATTTTTGGTGGATTGACCATTATTCAATTTCATATGCAAGCAATCGGAGTAAGAATTCCTGTTCAATTTTTAACAGCTCTACCCTACATAGTTACAATAATAGTCTTAGTTGTAATTTCTCGTGATAGTAGAAAAATAAGACTAAGTACTCCTAGTTCCTTGGGGAAATCTTTTCATAAAGACAATTAATTTAAAAATAATCATTTTTTTTTAGATAATATAATTTAAGTTTAAATAATTAAAAAAATTAAAAGGGGAAATAAATTTATGCATAAATTTTTAATTCGTTCTTTCGTCTCTTCTTTAGTTTTGTTATTTACATTAACTGTTGCTGCGGTTGCAAAAGATGTTAAAGCAGCATTTGTTTATATTGGCCCAACTGGGGACCATGGATGGACTTATCAGCATGATGTAGGTAGAAAAGCTGTTGAAGCTGCCGGATTTAAAACAACATATGTAGAAGGTGTACCAGAAAGTGCTGATGCTGAAAGGGTTCTTAGACAATTAGCTAATTCTGGCCACGACATCATCTTTACAACTAGCTTTGGATACATGAATCCTACTAACAAAGTTGCAAAAGAGTTTCCAAATGTAAAATTTGAACATGCAACTGGATATAAAAGAGAACACCCAAATGTTGCAACTTACGCAGCTAGATTTTATGAAGGTAGAACTATTTTGGGAACAATTGCTGGAACTATGACTAAATCTAATGTGATTGGATATGTTGCATCTTTTCCAATACCTGAAGTAATAAGAGGTATCAATTCATTTACTTTAGCAGCTCAAAAAGTTAACCCAAATATTAAAACCAAAATTGTTTGGGCTTTCACTTGGTATGATCCAGGTAAAGAAGCAGAAGCAGCAAAAGCTTTAATTGATCAAGGTGCTGATGTAATTGCTCAACATACAGATAGTACAGCTATTGTTCAAATGGCTGAAAAAGCAGGAGTATATGCTTTTGGACAAGCCAGTGATATGGATAAGTTTGCACCAAAGGCTGTATTAACTTCAGTTGAGAATAACTGGGGACCATATTATGTCGATAGAGTTAAAGCTGTTGCAAATGGTACATGGAATCAAAAAGATACATGGCACGGTATAGGTGATGGTATGGTAGTAATCTCTGGTTTAGATTCTCAAATGCCTAGTGACCTACAAGCAAAAGTTAAAAAACTTCAAGCAGACTTGGCATCTGGTAAAGTTCATTCTTTCACTGGACCAATTTATGATCAAAAAGGGAATTTAATGGTAGCAGAAGGGAAGACTGCAGATGATGGTATGCTAGCAGGTATGATGACTTATGTTAAAGGTGTTGAAGGAGATATACCTAAGTAAGCTCTTAAACTTATAAAAATTTAAAAGGCCGGTTTTTTTAACTGGCCTTTTTTATATTTGATGTTTTTTTTTAATTTCTTCAATTCTTAATTCTTCGTAAATTTCGAAGGGCTGCACAATCCAAGGATTACCAGCAAGTTTTTTCGCACAAAAATCTGGCTCAAATGTTGATTTCTTTTTTTTAAACAACGTAGCAGTTTTAATATCCTCTATTTTATCTTTTATCGGTTCATATTTTTTTAACCAATCTATACTTTTATTGAAAGTTATTCCTGTATCAGATAAATCATCACATAAAAGTATTTTACCACCCATATTAGGTGCTATAGAACTCATTTCCCTTGAAAAAACGATATCACCTTGCTCATCTTCCACTCCTTTACCACTGTAAGACTCAACTGCAAGATATGCACATTTTAATTTAAATATTCTGCTTAATACATCTATCATCGGTGCTGCCCCACGCATGATGCCAATCAGTATTGTTGGTTTATATCCACTTTCATCAATTTGGATTGCTAACTTTTCAACAGTCTTGTTGTACTCATCCCAGCTGACTATCATTTTTTCAGTCATAATCTTTTAATATCTATTTATTTAAATAATAAAACTAAAACTGCAAGAACGATAAGTGCAATTATTGAAGATATTAGAATATACAACCTATGAATGTTTCTTCCTCTTAAGTTAAAATAATGTCGTGCTACTCCAGTAATGACTGCTAATGCACATAATATTAACCAATTATATTGATGATAAACCAAGAAACTTGAGTGTCCAGAAAGCATTATAAACAATACTAAAAAAGTGGAATAATTATTATGAATTGATCTCTGTTTAGCTGCTAGAGATAGACTCATATCAAATTTTTCACCTCTTTCACTACTGCTGATGATGTTCATTTGATTTGGTATAATTACTGTAAAAACATTGCCAAACATATTGGTTCCTATAATTAATCCAACACTTAAAATTGCAAATTTTGGTCCAAATAATTTTGTTAAACTAAAGGAAACAGCTGCTAATAAAATAATTGCTATGGATATAAACAATATATTATTTTCAATCAATTTCGATTTACACAATAGATCATATATAAACCAAAAAATAATTAATGATAAAAGCGAAATAATAATAGCATAACTAGGTGGCATTAACAGGACACGTTTATCAACCATTAATACACCAGCGTTATAATAATAAATTACGACTAATAGCAACATTCCTGTTACAAAAGTTAGGTAACTTTGCCATTTGAAAATTACTAATCTATTTAAATATTCCTGTGGAGGTGAGGTTTTTAACCTTGAAAGTTTATAAAAAAAACCAGAATGCATCAGATATCCCTCTCCATCTACATCATCACTAGTTATATTTTTATTTAAATTATTGTCTAAGTAATTAAATAAAAAACTGTTACCTACCCATAATATTGCAAACACTACATGGCCCCATCTTAAAATAACCTCTAACCATTTAATTGTATACGGTAAGAATTCCATCAGTATTTTATTTTATCTACTTTTTTATCCCAGATTTCAAACGCTTTTAAAGCTTCTTCTCTAAGCATTTGCACCATTTTAATTTTTCTATCATCAATTTTTTTCGGGATTTCTGTATAAATAAAAGAGTCGTCAAAATCTATATTTTTTGCATCATCTCTTGTATTTGCATAATATATTTTATCTAATCTTGACCAATAAATTGCTGAAAGACACATAGGGCAAGGTTCACAAGATGTATAAATCTCACATCCAGAAAGATCAAAAGTATTTAAATTTTTACAGGCTTCTCGAATTGCTACTATTTCTCCGTGAGCAGTTGGATCATTTGTGGAAGTAACTTTGTTAGAGCCCTCTGCAATAATCTTATGATCCTTAACTATAACACTTCCGAAGGGACCACCTGTAGTGTTCGCACTTTTTATTGAAAGTTCAATGGCTTTTGCCATAAATTTTTTTTTATCTTCCATTTTTAATTTTGTTAATACTCATTAAAATTCTTTCAGGTGTTGCTGGCGCATTAAGTTCTGGTGCAAGCTGATAATTTCCAACTGAAGCAACTGCATCTTTAATTGCATAAAAAACGCTCATAGCCAACATTAGAGGAGGTTCGCCTGTTGTCTTTGCTTTATTAACTACTTTTTCTTTATTTATTCCATCTTTAAAAATTTCTACATTAAATTTTTTTGGAATATCACTTACAGCAGGAATTTTATACGTTGATGGAGAGAAAGTTGTGATCTGACCATTTGATTTCCAATTTAGTTCTTCAATAGTTAACCAACCTTGTCCTTGAACAAAACCCCCTTCGATCTGACCTAATTCAAGTGCAGGATTTATTGGTTTCCCTGCATCATGCAAAATATCAACTCTTTCTAGGATATTTTCACCTGTCAGTGTATCTATAGTTACTTCTGAAACAGCTGCACCATAACAAAAATAATAAAATGGTCTTCCTCTAAATTTTTTTTTATCAAAGTTTATTTTTGGCGTTGAATAAAAACCTGAAGATGAAAGAGAAATTCTATTTAAATATGCTTCTTGAATAATGCTTTTAAATTCAAATTGTCTGTTTCCAAATATTATATATTGATCCTTATATATTGCTTCTTGGTTGTAGATCTTATATTTTTTTTTAATAAATTTTTCTAAATTTAATTTAATTTTTGCTACTGCATTTAATGCTGCAGCACCATTAAGATCTGTGGTTGAAGATGCAGCGCTAGCTGAAGTATTTGGAACCTTAGCTGTATTTGTTGATGAAATATGTACTAAATTATATGGTAATCCCAGGGAATTGGCCACTAGTTGAGCTATTTTTTGTGTGAGTCCCTTGACCCATTTCTATACCACCATGGTTCAAGTACACACTTCCATCTGTATAAATATGCACTAAAGCACCAGCTTGATTTAAATGAATTGTTGTAAATGAAATCCCAAATTTTACTGGTGTAATAGCTATACCCTTCTTTTTAAATTTATTTTTTTCATTGAATTTTTTTATCTCTGAATATCTTTTCTTATAATTTGATTTATTTTCTAAATTTTTAAATATTTCATTAATCACATTGTCTTCAATAGTCATTCCATAGTGAGTTATATTTTTTTTATCTTTTTGATAAAAATTTTTCTTTCGAACCTGAATAGGATCTATTTTTAAATACCTTGAAATATTATCAATAACATTTTCTATAGCCATCATTCCTTGATTTCCACCAAAGCCTCTAAATGCAGTTGAAGTTGGAATATTTGTCTTGCATAAATTATTTGTTACCTCGATATCTGATATGTAATACGCATTGTCTATATGAAGAAGAGCTCTTTCATTTATTGCTGCTGATAAATCAGGCGACATTCCACAATTTGATGATAAGTTAATTTTTAATCCTTCAATAATTCCTTCATCATTAAATCCAACTTCGTATTCAGATAAAAATTCATGCCTTTTACCAGTCAAAATTATATCATCATCTCTATCTAGTCTTAATTTCACAGGCTGACCTGTTTTTTTTGCCAACAACGCACAAATACATGCAGTCATAAAATTTGTCTCTTTCCCTCCAAATCCACCTCCAATTCTTCTTACTTCAACATTTATAGAATTACTTTTTTGATTAAACATTTTTGCAATTAATTGTTGTGTCTCAGAAGGATGTTGTGTTGAACTGTAAACTAAAAAATTATCATCTTCTTTAGGTATAACAAACGCTGCCTGACCCTCTAAATAAAAGTGCTCTTGACTTCCGGTTGTAAAGTTTCCTTTCAAATTATATTTTGAATTTTTAATTTTCTTAGAAGGGTTTCCTTTTTTAATTTTTCTAGGCTTAAATAAAAACTGTTTTTTATTTAAAGCATCTTTTATTGTGATAACTGGTTTTAAATCTTTATAAGTGATTTTTGCCCTTAATACTGCCTTTCTTGCAAGTTCAGTAGTTGTGGCAGCTACAGCAAACAATGGTTGACCAAAAAACTCAACTTTTTTATCTGGAAATATCGGATCACCATCAAAAACAGGGCCAACATCGTTCCTGCCTGAGATATCACTTTGAGTGACTACTGATATCACCCCTTCACTTTTTTTTACATCGCTTAAGTCTATTTTTTTGATTATTGCATGAGCTTTTTTACTTAAACCAATAGCACCATAAATTGTATTTTTTGGTTCATTAATGTCGTCAGTGTATTCAGCGTATCCACTTACATGCTTATAAGCACTATCATGTGGTCTTACATCATTAATATAGTTCTCTTTGCTCATTTAATTAACTCTTGTTAGCTTATTAGAATCTATTTCTACGAAACATTTCATCAATAAATTTTTTGCTATCTCTAGTCTATATTCTTTACTTGCTCTCATATCCCCTATAGGACTTAGGTCTTTATCAAGATAATTTTTGGCTTGATTAAAAGTACTTAAATTAAGAGGTTTATTCTTAAGAATTTTCTCACAGGCTTTAGCTCTTTTTGGTACAGCTGCCAT
>QCDC01000012.1 GCA_003278805.1 Pelagibacteraceae bacterium AG-349-L17
GATTCTGGATATTTATGATGATCAAATAAAAATTGATAAAGACAAATTAATAAAAAAAATTAATAAAACAGATTCATATAAAAATGAATACCTCCTATCAGAAATTTTTTTTAAAAAGGATCAAGAACTAAGCGTAAAAGAAAAAGTTGAAGCAATTAAACAAAGTATTAAAAATGTAGGTTTTAGTAATACAGCTAGTATTTATAGTATAAGTAATAGTGCAAATTCAGGTGGAAAAATAGGTTGGGTTGATGAAGAAAACCTTTCTGAAATAATAAATAAAGAATTAAAAAATATTAAAGTTGGTCAATTTACAGATGTTATTCAAATTGGAAATAATTTTTTAATTTTAAAAATTGAAGAAAAAAAAACAAATAAAATTGAAAAGAATGAAAAATTAGTTTTAAAACAAATGATTGAGTTTGAGAAAAATAAACAGTTAAATCAATTTTCACAAATATATTTTAATAAAATAAAAGTGAATTATGAAATTAATGAAAAGTAATCCAATACTATTAGTAGCTGGTGAACCCAATAGTATTTTTTTAGAAATATTTTTTAAGACTTTAAAAAAAAAAAAAATTAAAAGTCCAATAATTCTTATTTGTTCAGAAAAAATATTAAAGTTACAAATGAAACACTTTAATTTTAAAAGAAAAATAAGAAGTTTAAATTATAAAAAATTAAATGAATATAAGATTGATAATAAATCAATTAACTTGATTAATATTAATTATAACCAAAGTTTCTCATTTGAAAAAATTTCATCTAAATCAAATGATTATATTAAAAAATCATTTATTATTGCTTTTAAAATTATCAAAAAATATAACTTTAAGAAGTTTATTAATGGCCCAATTGTAAAAAAAACATTTTTACAAAAGAAATATCTGGGAGTTACAGAATATATTTCAAATAAATTTAAAATAAATAAATACGCAATGCTTATTTACAATAAGAATTTATCAGTTTGTCCAATAACCACTCACCTACCTTTAAGATCTGTTTCAAAAAAAATTACAAAAAAAAATATTTGTAAAAAAATAATACTTATTGATAATTTTTATAAAAAGAAATTGAATAAAAAACCAAAAATAGCTGTTTTGGGTCTCAACCCACATTGTGAAAGTGTACATAAATTTAATGAAGACGAAAAAATAATCAAACCTGCCACAGAGTCACTCTACAAAAAAGGTTTTGATATTTCTGGGCCCTATTCTGCAGATACTTTTTTTATAAAAAAAAATAGAAAAAAATATGATGTAGTTATTGGAATGTACCATGATCAGGTATTAACACCAATTAAAACTTTATTCGAATATGATGCTATTAATATTACATTAGGTCTGCCATTTACAAGAATTTCACCAGATCATGGGCCTAATGAAAAAATGACAGGAAAAAATTTATCAAATCCTTTAAGCCTTATGCGGGCAATTAATTTTTTGGATAAAAATTGATTAAAGCCAAGAAAAGTTTAGGTCAAAATTTTTTAATTGATAAAAATATTTTGGAAGAAATTGTTAATGTAACTGATATTCAAGATAAAATAATTCTGGAAGTTGGACCTGGTACTGGAAATTTAACATCACATATTCTTAAAAAAAATCCAAAACAAATTTTTGTAATCGAGAAAGATAACGATCTTGCAGATATATTGAGAAATAAATTTAATAATAAAATAACAATAATTAATGATGATGTTTTAAAAATAGATGAGAGTAATCTTTTTAAAGACAAGGTAACAGTATTTGGGAATTTACCTTATAATATTTCCACTGAAATTCTTACTAAGTGGATAATAAATTTAAAAGATAATTTTTGGTTTGATTGTATGATTTTAATGTTTCAAAAAGAGGTAGCAGATAGGATAGTTGCTAAATTAAATACCTCAAATTATGGAAGATTATCTATTATTAGTAATTGGAAACTTAATATACAAAAAATTTGTGACATCAAACCTGAAGCATTTTCACCAAAACCAAAAATAGAAAGTTCATTGTTGATATTCTATCCAAAGCAAAATTTTGTAAAAATTAATGATGCAAACAATTTAGAAAAAGTTACAAGAATCTTTTTTAATCAAAGGAGAAAAATGTTAAAAAAACCATTTAATCAACTATTCAATGGAGATAAACATGTTTTAGAAAAATTAAATATTGATTTAAATTTGAGGCCACAAAATTTAAATTTTGAAACTTATTACAAATTAGCTTTAGAATATGAAAACTTAAGAAGTTAATTTTTCAACATGAGCTCTTACATAATCTAGATCATAATCTTTAGAGCCATTATTTGTTACTGCATCAATTAAATTTATTATTTTTTGGTAACATTCGTTTAAATCGTTGTTAATAACTACGTAGTCATAATTAATCCAATGCAAGACATCTCTTTCAAATTGTTTCATTCTTTCCTTAGCTATTAGCTTGTCATTCTCATGTCTTTTAGACAATCTTTCATATAAAACTTTTTTACTTGGGGGAAGTATAAAAAAAGTAATAAGTTTATAATCTAGTTTCTTATTTTTTATTTGATCAGCACCTTGCCAGTCGATATCAAAAAGTACATTCTTACCTTTGTTTAAATTATCAATTACTGGTGTTCTTGTTGTGCCATAAAAATTATTAAAAACTTTTGCATATTCTAAAAACTCCTCGTTATTTATTAATCTTTTAAACTCAGATTCATTTATAAAAAAATAATCCTCTTCATTATTTTCGTTTGGTCTTGGCTGTCTAGTGGTGTGGGAAATCGAAATTTCAAAATTATCTTTCTCAGATAATTTTTTTACAAGAGTTGTTTTACCTGCTCCTGATGGAGAAGATAAAATTATCATTACCCCATCTTTTTCTGAAGGCATTAATTTATCTAATTTGCTTTTCCTTCAATAAATTTAATAGCATCGCCTACTGTTAAAATTTTTTCAGCTTCACTATCTGAAATTTCAGATCCGAATTCTTCCTCAAAAGCCATGACCAATTCAACTGTATCTAGGCTATCCGCGCCTAAATCATCTGTAAAACTAGACTCTTCTGTTACTTTTGCTTCATCAATTCCTAAGTGATCTGCTACAATTTTTTTTACTTTGCTTGAAACGTCTTCTGACATATTGATCCTTTTGTTATAAATTCTTAATAGTTTAAAAACCTATTTTGTCAAGCCATATACATACCACCATTAATATGAAGGGTCTCTCCATTAATATAGCTTGATTGATTTGAGCATAAAAAAAGTACTGCATTTGCAATATCATCTGGTTCTCCCAAGCGTGCAGAAGGAATTTTTGAGATAATAACCTCTTTAAATTTATCATCCAATTTTTCAGTCATTGCTGTTTTTATAAAACCTGGTGAGATGCAATTTATATTTATATTTTTTTTAGCATATTCTATTGCTAGACTCTTTGACATCGCAATTATGCCCGCTTTAGATGCAGTATAGTTTGCTTGACCCAAATTCCCTGTATGACCTACTACAGATGTGATGTTAACTATTTTTCCAGATTTATTTTTGAGCATTTTTTTTATTGCAGATTTGCTAATTAAAAAAGTTGATGTTAAATTGATATCAATTACTTTCTGCCATTCTTCTAAACTCATCCTTATTGCTAGATTATCTTGTGTGATACCTGCATTATTAACTATGCAATCTAAGCTGCCTCCAAGTTCTTTGGTTGCGTTTTCAACAAATTCATCAATTTTGTCACTTTGAGAGATATCAAACTTTAATATTTTAAGATTTCCATATTTACTTTTTAGCTCTTCAAGTTTTTGTACTCTTGTGCCTGAAGCTAAAATATTTGCCCCTGCTTGATTTAATTTTTCAATTATCGAATTTCCAATTCCACCCGAAGCTCCAGTAACAATAATGTTTTTATCTTTTAAATCTTTCATATTTTTATACCTTCAATATCACTTTGATAATTAATTGTATCAATTTTAACATCTCTACTAATTCTTTTTATCAAACCTGACAAAACTTTCCCAGGTCCAATTTCTATAAAATGGTCAACATCATTTTCTATCATATTAATCACACTTTCTCTCCATCTAACTCTATTTTCTATTTGCGTAATCAAGAGATTCTTAAGCTCATCAGGATCTTTTATTTCATTAGCAGTAACGTTTGATATCAATTTATTTTTCCCATTTTTAAAATTAAGTTTATTTAACTCTTCTGTCATAATTTTTGTTGCATTATTCATAAGTTCGCAGTGAAAGGGTGCGCTTACAGGAAGTTTGATATTTTTTATTGAATTATCCTTTAAAATTTGAATTAATTTTTCTAAATCCTCTGTTTTTCCACTCAAAACGATTTGACCTTCGGAATTGTCATTCGCAATTTGTGCTTTTAAATTTTTCTTATGTTCTGTCAAAATCTTTTCTATAGTATCAACTGTAGAGCCTAATACAGCAATCATTCCTCCCTGCCCTTTAGGCACAGAGTTTTGCATGGCGTCTCCCCTTATTCTTAATATTTTTAAAGTATCTGAAAAATCCAAATATCCTGCGCATGATAAAGCTGAATATTCACCTAAAGAATGTCCAGCAAAGTATTTTGCTTTATGTAAATCTAATTTGAATTCATTTTTTACAACATTAAATATTGAGTAACTTATTAAAAATATTGCTGGTTGTGTGTTAGCTGTCAAATCTAACTCTTCCTTTGGTCCATCTAAAATAAGCTTAGAAATAGAAAAATTTAGCGCATCATCTGCCTGCTTAAACAACTCCTTTACTATATTAAATTTATCATAAAACTCTTTTCCCATTCCCACTATTTGAGATCCCTGGCCTGGAAAAATTACTGAAAACATATAAAAAAAACTAATATTTCGCCTTTTTAACTATTGTAATTGAACTTTTATAATAGTATATCCTCACTTTTTATTAAAGAACTTAAATGAATTTATACGAACATACAATTATTGCTAGGCAAGATACTTCACCAAGTGAATTAAAGCAACTAACAGAAAAATATTCTAAAATTGTAGAAAAAAACGACGGAGAGGTTATTAAAACTGAAAACTGGGGTTTACTAAACTTATCTTATCTTATCAAAAAAAATAAAAAAGGAAGTTACATACACTTTAAAATAAAAGGTAAAGGAAATGTAATAGACGAATTAGAGAAAAATGAGGCTATAGACAAAAAATTACTGAGATATCTAACAGTTAGGGTAAAAAAATTTGATCTAGAAACAAACTATTTTGGAAAAAAAGAAGATAGTGAAATAAAAGAAAGTGCTAAAAACTAATGCCAAAAAGACAAAGTGGAAATAAAAAAAGTAAACAAAGTAACTTTGCAAAATTAAGTATTTTTCAACCAAATAAATACAAATTTAAAAAGACTTGTCCTTTATCAGTTAAAGGAGCCCCACAAGTTGATTATAAAAACATAAAACTTTTAAGAAAATATGTTTCTGAAAATGGTAAAATTTTACCTTCAAGAATCACAAATGTATCTCAAAAGAAACAAAGAGAACTTTCTCTTTCAATTAAAAGAGCTAGAAACTTAGCGCTAATATAGAATGAAAGTAATTTTATTAGAAAACCTTAAAAGAGTTGGATCTATTGGAGAAGTAATAGATGTAAAAAGAGGTTTTGCTAGGAATTTTTTAATAGCAAATAAAAAAGCACTTTATGCTTCAAAAGAAAATATAAAAGAAGTTGAAAAAATTAAAGCTGAATTATCTAGGAAAGATAACGAAAAGAAAAAAGAAGCTTCTCAAATAGCTGAACAAATTAATGGAAAAGAATATTCGGTAAAAAAACTAAGCACAGAAAATAATGAATTATATGGTTCAGTAAAACCAACTGAAATATCAAAACTTATTCAAGAAGAAAACAAAATCGTTATCAAACCTTCAATGATTCAACCAGTAGAGGAAATAAAAGCTTTAGGAAAATTTAAAGTTAAAATTTCTTTACACTCAGAAGTTGATGCTGAAATTACAATCAGTGTTTCTTCAGCTGATACAATTCAATAATTATACATTCTTTTCCCCAGTATCAATTTACAATTTGATTTAATTCATTTTCATGTAAATTTAATTCATGGAAAACAACTTAAGTGTAGTCAAGGATCAATTTAAAGAATTACCAAACAATATTGAGGCGGAACAAGCTGTCATTGGATCTATTCTTGTAAGTAATGATATTTTTGACGAAGTTAATACAATAATTTCTAGCGTTAACTTTTATGATCCAATGCATCAAAAAATATTTGAGGCTATGGAAAGTCTTATCTACAAAGGAATGTTAGCCAATCCGATTACCTTAAAAAATTATTTTGAAGATGAAAAAGATGATCTAAATGTTCCAGAATATTTGGTAAAGATCACAAAGTTTTCTACATCTGTTAGGCAAGCAATAGAATACTCAAAAATAATTTACGATATGTTTGTAAGAAGAGAATTAATAAAAATTTCTGAACAAACTATTGATAGTGCAAAATTAAATGATCTTGATACTAGCGGACAATCTATAATCGAAAGTTCTGAAAGATTATTATTTGATTTAGCTGAAAAGGGTTCTTTCAATTCTTCTTTAGTAAAATTTGATGAAGCAATGAAACAAACTATTGAGATGGCTTCAGCAGCTTATAAGAATGAAGAAGGAATTGTTGGTGTTCCAACTGGATTAAGAGATTTAGATGATAAGCTAGGTGGATTACATCAATCTGATTTAATTATTATAGCTGGTCGTCCTTCAATGGGTAAAACCTCACTAGCAACAAATATTGCATTTAACGCTGCACAAAAACTACAAGAGAATGGTAAAAAATCATCTGTAGCTTTTTTTTCTCTTGAGATGTCTTCTGAGCAATTATCTACAAGAATTATTTCTGAACAAGCCAGAATTAGTTCTAATGATATTAGAAGAGGAAGAATATCTGATGAACTATTTGATAAGTTTTTAGAAACATCAAAAAATATTTCTGAACTGCCTCTTTATATTGATGAAACTCCAGCAATAAGTATTGCTGCTTTGAGTAATAGAGCTAGACGTATTAAAAGGCTTTTTGGTCTCGATATGATTGTAGTTGATTACATTCAATTAATGAGAGGAACTACATTTAATAAAGATGGGAGAGTTCAAGAGATATCACAAATTACCCAAGGACTTAAAGCAATAGCCAAAGAGCTTTCTGTTCCTGTTGTGGCTCTTTCTCAGTTGTCTCGACAAGTAGAACAGAGAGATGATCATAAGCCTCAATTGGCAGATTTAAGAGAGTCTGGTTCTATTGAACAGGACGCAGATGTAGTAATGTTTGTTTATAGAGAGGGATATTACTTACAAAGAAAAGAGCCAAGAGAAGCCACAGTTGAACATGCGGAGTGGCAAGCAAAAATGAATGAGGTTGCTCATTTGGCACAAATTATAATTGGAAAACAAAGGCATGGTCCTATTGGTAATGTAACTCTTGAATTTGAAGAAAGATTTACAAAATTTAAGGATACTCAATTAAGTTAAATTCCAATATAAAGAGCTTAGATGATGGCTCATTTTTATCAAAACATTATCCTTAAAAATCCCAAAGCAATATTTATATTGTTAATTATTGCTATTTTAAGTTTTGGATACTATTCAAAAAATTTTAGGTTAGATGCTTCGTCTGAAACATTGTTAATAGAAGGTGACCCAGATTTAGCCTATTTAAAAGAAGTCTCTGAAAGATATGGATCTAAAGAATTTTTAATTCTTACCTATACACCAAATAAAGGAATGGTCACCGACTCATCAATTAATAATTTATTAAGCCTAAAATATAAAATTCAGAGTCTCAACTGGGTACATAGTGTAATTACATTGTTAGACATTCCACTTTTAAATAATTCAGATGCCCCTCTTCAAGAAAGATTAGAAAGCTTCAAAACATTAAAAGATGAAGATGTTGATAGAGATCGAGGTTTTAAAGAAATTTTAAATAGTCCTGTTTTTCGAAATTTTGTCATTAGTGAAGACGGCAAAACTAGTGGAATTATCGTTAACATTAAACAGTCTCAAAAATTAGAAGATGTAGAAAATAAATCAAAAGAAGAAGTTGAACTAATTAAAGATCAAATCAAAAAACAAAATCACCAGAATATTTTAGAAATTAGACAAGTAATTCAAAGTTATGGTGATGTTGGAAAGATTTATCTTGGAGGAATACCAATGATTGCTGATGATATGATGACTTTTATCAAAAGCGATATAATAGTTTTTGGTTTGGGAGTTCTATTATTTATAATTGCTACTTTGTGGTTTGTTTTTAGAAATCTTCTTTGGATTATAGTTCCTATAAGTAGTTGTCTTTTTTCTGTGATAATTATGATGGGGTTACTTGGACTGCTAGGATGGAAAGTTACAGTTATCTCATCCAATTTCATTGCACTGATGTTAATTTTAACAATGGCAATGAATATTCATATGAGTACTAGGTTTCTTCAGCTTAAAAAAGATTTTCCATCAAAAAATAATTTTGAAATTATTTCACTAACTACTTCAAAAATGTTTTGGCCTATTCTTTATACTGTTCTAACAACAATTTTTGCATTCTTATCTTTAATTTTTAGTGAAATAAAACCTATTATTGATTTTGGTTGGATGATGACTTTTGGGTTAGTTACATCATTTATAATCACATTTACTCTACTACCTACTCTTTTAAACTTTGCACCTACAAATAATATTTCAGTTAAAAAAGAACAAAAATCAAAAATTACAAATTTACTCGGTCTAATTTCTCTTAATAATAAAAACTCAATCTTATTAGCAACTGGAATAATTATAATTTCAAGTATAATTGGAATAAGTAAGCTAGAAGTTGAAAATAGTTTTATAAATTACTTTGATAAGGATACTGAAATTTATAAGGGTATGAAGCTTATAGATGAAGAACTGGGTGGAACCACACCTTTAGAGGTTATTATAAAGTTTCCTGAAAAAGAAAAAGAAAAAGTGAAAAAATCTGAAGAAGATGATGAATTTGATGATTGGGGTGATGAAGAAGATGCTAATGATGAAAAATATTGGTTTACCAAAGATAAAATTGACTTAATTACATCTGTGCATAATTACCTGGATAACTTACCTGAAATTGGCAAAGTTCTATCTTTTTCATCAATTATAGAAGTAGCTACTCAATTAAATAATAATAAGCCTTTAGGCACTTTAGAAATGGGAGTGCTTTACTCTAAAATTCCTGAGAGCATTAAAACTGAAATTATTGATCCCTATCTTTCTATTAAAGATAATGAAGCTCGAATTAGTTTGAGAATTATAGACTCTCAAGAAAATTTAAGAAGAAATGATTTAATTAACAAAATTAATTTTGATCTAAAGGATAAATTTGGTTTAGATGAAAAAGATTATAAATTAGCAGGTGTATTAATATTATTTAATAATTTATTACAAAGTCTTTTTAAATCTCAAATTTTAACATTGGGATTGGTTATGATTGGAATATTTTCAATGTTCATAATCTTGTTTAGAAATATTAAACTTTCATTGATTGGTGTTGTTCCAAATTTTATTGCTGCTTTTTTTATCTTAGGAATAATTGGATTGTTAGGAATACCTTTAGATATGATGACTATAACAATTGCAGCAATTACAATAGGAATAGCAGTAGATAATAGTATTCACTATATTTACAGATTTAAAGAAGAGTTTAATAAAATAAAGGATTATAACAAGACGTTAAAAACTTGTCATTCAACTGTTGGCGTTGCTATTCTAAACACTTCAATTACGATTGTTTTTGGATTTTCAATTTTGGTTTTATCGAAATTTATCCCAACAATTTATTTTGGCGTCTTTACAGGGCTAGCAATGTTATTGGCTATGATATCGGTATTAACATTACTTCCTGCATTAATCTTAATAATTAAACCTTTTGGCAAATCAACTTAATGTTAGAAATCATAAAAGATTTTTATAAAGCAATATCAATAATTGATTTAATTTATTTAATTTTAACAATCCTTTCTTTGATAAATTGTTACAAAAAGGGCTTCATTTTAAGTATTCTCTCAATGGCTAAATGGTTGCTTGCATATATAATAACATTAATTCTATTTCCAAAAATTAAACCCTATGTAAAAGACATAATTGATAATGAGTATGTGCTTGATGTTGGTTTGGGAATAACAATATTTATTGTTGTTATCTTTTTGATTCTATTAATTAACAAAGGAATTAGTAGAGCGGTCAGATACACAGGAATCGGTAGCTTAGATACAACATTTGGATTCTTTTTTGGTTTTATAAGGGCTTACATTATTTCTGTATGTATCTTTTCAGGTGTTCATATCGTTTATAATTATGATAAATGGCCAATAAATTTTGACAAATCATACATCTTTCCATATTTAGAAAAAGGTAGTAATTATCTGATAAAAGAATTTCCTAATGAAAAAACATATCAAGATTCTAAAGAAAAAATTAAAGAACTATAATACAAGATTAAAGGAAGAGTGTGGGGTTTTTGGTATTAGCAATGCAAAAGATGCTTCAGCTCTAACTGCGTTAGGGCTTCATGCTCTACAACACAGGGGTCAAGAAGGATGTGGAATAGTTACTTTCGATGGAGAAAAATATTATTCTGAAAAAAGATTTGGTTTAGTTGGTGATAATTTCAACAAAGAAAAAGTACTTAATAATCTTAAGGGAAATTATGCAATTGGCCATAACAGATACAGTACAACTGGAAACAATATATTAAGAAATATACAGCCTTTTTTTGCTGATACTAATGCAGGTGGTATTGGAGTTGCGCATAATGGAAATCTTACTAATTCAATTGCTTTGAGAAATAAACTCGTTGAAGATGGAGCTATATTTTACACTACTTCAGATACTGAAACGATTGTTCAATTAATTGCGAAATCAAAAAGACCAAAAACAATTGACAAAGTAATTGATGCAATTTTTCAAATCCAAGGTGGGTATGCATTAGTTATGTTAACGCAAAATTCACTAATTGGGGTTAGAGATCCTTATGGAATTAGACCGCTACTAATCGGTAAGCTTGGAAATAGTTATGTATTAGCATCTGAAACTTGTGCATTTGATATTATTGGGGCTAAATTTGTTAGAGAAGTTGAAAATGGAGAGATAGTTTTAATTGAAAATAATGAACTTAAAAGTATTAAACCCTTCCCCACTAAAAAAGTTAGACCTTGTGTATTTGAATATATTTATTTTTCAAGGCCAGATAGTCTAATAGGGGGGAAAACAGCTTATGAGCATAGAAAAAATATTGGTAGAGAACTTGCAAAAGAAAATGACACTGATGCTGATATAGTGGTTCCGGTTCCAGACTCTGGAAATGCTGCAGCTATGGGTTTTGCTCAAGAATTAAAAATGAATTTTGAGCATGGATTAATTCGAAACCATTATGTTGGAAGAACTTTCATTGAACCAAGCCAAAAAATTAGAAGCTTGGGTGTTAAACTAAAATTAAATGCTAATCAAACAACAATTAAAGATAAAAAAATTATTCTAATTGATGACTCTCTTGTCCGAGGAACCACGTCTTATAAAATTGTTAAAATGCTTTATGATGCTGGTGCAAAAGAAGTTCATGTTAAAATTGCATGTCCTGAAATAAGATATCCAGATTTCTACGGTGTAGATACACCTACAAAAAAAGAATTATTAGCAGCAAATAAAACAAATGATGAAATTTGTGAATATATTGGAGCTAAATCTTTAAGATTTTTGTCAATAGAAGGATTGTATAAAGCTATCGGTTTTGAAAAAAGAAACGAAACATATCCACAATTAACAGACCATTATTTTACAGGTGAATATCCTGTTAAATTAGTAGATGAATTAGGAGATAATAAAATAACTCAGTTATCTTTATTAAGTACTGGATTAAATAATTAAGTTATGAAAAAAGTTAATTTTACTGAAATGAAAAATGGAACTAAGGAAGATTATGAGCTTCTTGAAAAATTTGAGAAAAACTTCGAGAGACAAACAGCTGAGAGAGTTTTAAATTATTTGTCTAAACAAACTACAACTTTAGAAGGTTATAAAATCACCAGACTAGAACACTCCTTACAAGCAGCAACAAGGGCTTTTAAAAATAAAGAAAGTGATGAAATGGTTGTCGCAACTTTACTACATGATATTGGAGATGATTTAGCACCAATGAATCATTCTCAATATGCTGCATCTATACTAAGACCTTATGTTTCAGAAAGAACTTATTGGATTGTTCTACATCATGGTCTTTTTCAAACTTACTACAGTGCTCATCATTTAGGTGGCAATAGAAATGCAAGAGATAAATTTAAAGACCACAAGTATTATCAAGACACGATAGATTTTTGTGAAAAATATGACCAATGCTCTTTTGACCCTGATTACAAAAGTATGACTTTAGATGAATTTAAGCCATTAGTTAAAAAAATATTCGCAAAAGAGCCTTATTATTATCTTTAAATTTAGGTATAAATCACTACTTACAGCGCATGATTGACTCAAAAGAAAAAATTATAAGTTATTTTAAATCAGGTATTAAGGAAGCCAAAAATTTCAAAATTGGGATCGAACATGAAAAGTTTTTATTTAATAATTTGGACAATAAAAGAATTGATTATTCAAAAATAAAAGAAATGTTTACGGCCCTGCTTGAATTTGGCTGGAATCCAGTTTTTGAAAAAGAAAATATTATTGCTCTTAATAAAGGTGGTAAAAATATAACTCTTGAACCAGGCAATCAAATAGAATTATCTGGAGATAAATTAAATCATATGCACGAAGCATGTGCAGAGTCACAAGACTATTTGTTTGAATTAAAACAAGTTACAAAAAAATTAGATATTAAAATTGTTAGTGCAGGTTTCGATCCAATATCTAAATTAAGTGAAATCCCAAACAATCCTAAACAAAGATACGAATTGATGACTAAGGATATGCCTCTAGGTGGCGAACTTAGTTTGGACATGATGTATCGAACATGTGGTACACAATTAAATATAGATTATAGTTCAGAAAAAGATTTTATTAAAAAGTTCAGAGTAGCAAACTCAATTGTACCTATCACAATCGCTTTATTTGCGAATTCCTCAATTGTGGAGAAAAAAAATAGCAACTATTTATCTTATAGATCTAAAGTATGGCAAAGTACTTCCAGAGGTGGATTGCCTAAATTATTTTTTGAAAATATGAATTTTGAAAAATATGCAGATTTTGTAATTAATTTTCCTATATTATTTATACAAAATAAAGATCAGTATATTTCAGCTAGGAAATATATTTTTAAAGATTTTATGAAAGGAAAAATCCAAGAAATTGGAAATAGACTTCCAACTGAAGTAGACTTAACAACTCACTTAAGTACAATATTTACTGAAAACAGAGTTAAGAAATATATTGAGTTAAGATCAATGGATACATGTGGTTGGGATTGTTTATGTGCAGGACCAGCTTTCAATATAGGTATGCTTTATGGAAATTTAGATGAAGTTTATGAACTAATTTCAACATGGGACAAAGATAAAATAATTAACGCTTATCTAGAGGCGCCAAAAAAGGGATTTAATACTCAATTAATGGGTAAAGATCTTCATTATTGGTCATCTAAACTTTTAGATCTTTCAAGAAAAGGTTTAGAGGAAAGAGATGTTTTAAGTAAAAAAGGTAATAATGAAACTGTATTCCTATACCATCTACAAAAAGTAATTGATAATAAGACAACAAACGCAGATCATATGATTAGTAAATTTTCAAAAAACGAAAATTTAGACGAATTGTATGATAAATAAAATTGTTGCTGTTCAAGGAAACCATCCTTCTAAACTAAATCCTTTAACGGATACAAGTGTTTTTTTAGCAAACGAAATTCAGAACAAAAAATATAAAATTTTCTATTACGATCCAAAAGACTTATCAGTTGTTAATTCAAAAGTTACAGCTGACGGTTTTTTTATTAAATTTAACTATAGGAATAAAAAATTCTATAAAATTATAAAAAAACAAAATCTAGACTTAACAAAATGTAAATTTATTCTTATTCGCCAAGATCCACCTTTTAATCTTGAATATATTTCAACAACATACATTTTAGATGCAATTAAGACTAAAGTTAAAATAATTAACAACCCTACCTCTGTAAGGAATATTTCTGAAAAATTGTATTCATCCAAATATCAAAAATACATGCCAGCTACTATTTTTACTCAAAATATGGATGAAATAAAAAAATTTTTCAAAAAAAATAAAAAAGTAATTTTAAAACCCATTCATAGTTTCAGTGGAAATGATATTCATTTACTAGCTAAATTTAAAACAAAATTAGTTAAAAAATTTATAAAAAAACATGATCATATCATGTGTCAAAAATTTCTTCATAAAATAAGTAAGGGAGATAAAAGAGTTTTTATTATTAATGGGAAAGTATGTGGTGCAATTTCAAGGGTTCCAAAGAAAGGTTCAATTTTAAGTAATATGAGTAAAGGAGCAAAACCAACTAATATAAAATTAACAAATAAGGAAATTAAAATTTCAAAACTAATTGCGAAAGATTTAAAAAAAGAAAATATTTTTTTTGCAGGAATTGATTTTATAGATCAAAAACTCAATGGAGATATAAATGTTACATCTCCAACGGGACTTAAAACACTTTATGATCTATCGGGAAAAAATTTAGCTAAAACTTTTTGGAAAGAACTTAAAGCGTGAACAATTTGACTCATCAGCAAAAAGGTTCTTTGATGGCCTTTATAGGAGTTATGTTTATAACTCCTGACTCTTTGCTAATTAGATTATCAAATATTGATACTTGGGGGATGCTTTTTTACAGAGGAGCAATACCGTTTGTGGTAGTTCTAATTGGTCTTCTATTATTTTATAAAAATAATTTCTTAAAAGCTTTGTTTAAAATTGGTTATCCAGGTATTTTTTATGTAATTAGTTTTTCTATTTGTAATATTACTTTTATTATTTCAATTCAAAATACTAATGTAGCAAATACTTTGTTAATGGTAGCTCTTGCGCCAATGCTCTCAGCAATCTTAGGGGCTATTTTCTTAAAAGAAAAACCAGATAATAAGACTTGGGTAGCTATAATAATTACCTTTATTGCTTGTGTTTATATTTTTTACGACTCTTTAAGCCTTGGCAATTTTTATGGAGATTTATTTGGCTTAATAACTTCTTTTGGACTAGCCTGTAACGCAAACATTGCAAGATATGCAAAATCTACTGATTTAGTGCCTGCTGCCGTAATTGGAAAATCATGTGTAGCTATATTTGCATTTTTCTTTGTTAATGACTTTGCATTAGTGGGGAATGATCTTTTTTATATACCCTTGATGTGTGTGATGTGTGTAGCCATACCATTTGTTTTAGTCACCATAGCACCAAGATTTATAACTGCAGCTGAAGTTAATCTATTTTTTCTACTAGAAACTATCCTTGGACCAATATGGGTTTGGATGGTTATCAAAGAACAGCCTTCTAACGAGACTATCTATGGGGGTATCGTCATCATTATCACGATAGCAATTCATTCTTTACTGGCCATAAAAAAAACACAAACCAAAATTACTTAGCCAGCAATTATTTAAACTTAGAAATTACAAATGCAAAAGGAAGTAAAAAAGTCTTGGGCTCTATTTATAGGGATAGGGGTAATGATGATTGCTCATGGTTTACAAATGCAAATTATGGGTATTCGATCAGTGCTTGAAGATTTCAGTGTTTTTACAACTGGTATCTTTATGTCTGGATATTATGTTGGTTACTTTGTGGGTTCAAGAACAACACCTAACTTTGTTTCAAAAGTTGGACATATAAGAGTATTTGCTGCATTCGCTTCACTTGCATCTTTAAGTGCTTTAGTTGCTGTAGTTTATGTAAATCCCTTCATGTGGACAATTAGTAGGTTCATAACAGGCATAAGTTTAGTTAGTTGTTATGTGGTTACAGAAAGCTGGTTAAATGATAGAGCAACTAATAAAAATAGAGGACAACTATTATCTGCTTATATGATGGTAATCTATTTTGGATTAGCTGTAGGTATGTTGTTGCTTAATGTCAGTAAACCAGATGATTATGAACCATTTATTTTAGTTTCTATTTTACTTTCTGTTGCGCTTGTTCCAATTTTATTAACAAAAAGACCAGCACCTAAATTTAAAAAAATAGAGACAATAAGTATTAAAGAATTATATAAAATTTCACCATTAGGTTCATTGAGTTCATTCTTTACTGGTATTATTCATGCAGCATTCTTTTCTTTAATATCTGTTTACGCAACACTTGCAAAATTTACTTTAGTTGAAACATCGATACTTTTGTTTATTGCAACAATTGCAGGGGTGATTGGTCAAGGGCCAATAGGTTTTTTCTCAGATACGTTTGATAGAAGAAAAGTAATCGTAATTACAACTTTTGGAAGTTCCTTTTTAGCTTTTGTTTCAATTCTAACTTCAAATGATCCTATTCAAAATATTTATTACATGGATGAATTTGCTTTTAGAAAAATTATATTTTTTATTGCTGTAGGATTGTATTCAAGTTTATGTCTTCCTTTGTTTTCACTAAACCTTGCTCATACAAATGACTTTGTTCCTAAATCAAAATTCGTAGCAGCTGGAGGTGGTTTGCAGTTGATCTTTGGTGTAGGTGCAATTAGTGGTCCTATTTTGTGTTCTATATTTATGGAATGGTTTGGTTTAAATGGTTTATTTGTTTTTTTAATTATTGCTCATGCAATTATTGGAAGTTTTGGTTTATATAGAATGAGAGTCAGAGATACTGTGGAAAATCCAGACTCAACTTTTACTCCAGTCCCAGCTACGATAACACCAGCTGGATTGGAATTAGATCCTGATGCAAAACCAATTGAAGAACCAAATTATCAACAACAAAATAATTAATTTATATTTAGCCTATCTATATAGCTAGACATTTTTAATAGAACTTGATTTTTTGTCAGCTGATCTGATCTAATCAAAATAGAGTCTTTAACTTTAATTAGTGGACTGTGCTTTCTGTTTTTGTCAGTTAAAGTACGTTCTTTTAGAGACTTTTTTACCTCTTTTAATGGTAATTTCTTTTTAATATCTAACCATCTTCTATAACTTGCAACATCTAAGCTACATTTAAAATAAAATGCTAAATCATACTTAGGGTTTTTCGATAATATTTTACTAGCAATGTCTCTCCCCTCAACACATATTCTTTTATTTTTTCTAATAATGGAAATTTGTACTTTGTTAACAATTTCTCTAATTTTTTTTATTTTCGCTAAACCGGCTACATGATTGCTTATTTGCTCTGAATGTAACTTTTGTTTTGAGATTTTTTTATAAGAAATATTTTTAAATTTATTTTTTATAAAAGTAATTTGATTTTTAGGTTTGTGTTTGATTACTAGCTTGCTAGCATACCTGTATAAAAGTCCTGAATTTATTAGAAGTAGTTTGTATTTTTTAGATATAAGTTTAGCAGCTGTACTTTTGCCACTTGCTGACTCCCCGTCACAAGCAATGATTAGTTTTTTTTGTCTGTTCATTTAATCTTATGCATATATAGAATTTGATATGACTTGTCTAATCTAACAAATTAATTTTATCCCCTACGGTAATTTTTGAAGACGATAATATTTGACACCTAAGTCCACCTTTTCTCATAAATTCTTTGAGAATATTTTTTTGATCAAGCATTTCGGTAAGATGTCTACAAGGACGGCATAATTCAATACCCTCCAATTCAACATTTCCTACTTTTAATTTTTTTCCAATTAAATCATTTAATTGAATACCTTTTGTAACAACATTCCGTCTAAAATTGATGTAAGGTATATCGAGCCCGAATTTAATATTATATTCATCTATGTTCTCAACCTCTATTAAAGATAATTGATTGTAAGGATCATTAAAATCATGAAAATGTCGATCACCTACTATTCCTTTGTTTGCCAAAACCTCAATTGAATTTACTTCCTTAATAGGCTGATTATTGTTTGCAGCAATTCCTAATTTAAATACTTCAGCCATAAATTATTGAAGAAATAGTTGAGCTCATATAATCTTTTTAAAATAATATGACTTATCTATCATCAAATCAACTTAAACAATATGAAGATCAAGGTTACATATCCCCTATTGAAATTTTATCTAGTAGTGAAGCATTAGAGGCAAGAAAAGAAATAGAATTAATTGAAAAAAAAATGCCAAATGAAATAGAAAAAACAGGAAGATACAATATTCATTTAATTTCACCAAAACTTGATTCGATTGTTCATAATTCAAAAATTTTAGATGCAGTCGAAAGTATTATTGGAAAAAATATCTTAGTTTGTAGCACTACTCTATTTATTAAAAACCCTAACGAACAAGGATTTGTAAGCTATCATCAAGATGCAAAATATATAGGTTTAGAACCACACAATTGGGTTACAGCATGGGTAGCTTTGACAGACTCCAATGAAAATAACGGATGTATGAAAATGTGGCCCAAATCACATTTAAATATTAAAGATCACAGCGAGAAATTTGATAAAGGCAATTTGCTTACTCGAGGACAAACAGTGGAAAATGTGCCTGAAGACGAAGTTAAATCTATAGAACTAAAAGCTGGTCAAATGTCTTTGCATCATCCAAGAGTGGTACATGGATCAGGAATAAATAAGAGTAATGATAGAAGAATAGGATTTGTTATCCAAAGTTATATAGGAACAAATGTAAAGCAAACCTTAGGTAAAAATAGTGTTCAAGTTGCAAGAGGAGAGGATAAATATAATCATCATGAAATTATAAAAAGAACTAATACTTTACTGAGTGAAGAAAGTATTTTACTTCGAAAAAAAGAAAATGATTATTTGCAGGAAATTTTTTATAAAGGTGCAAAACAAAAAAGTTCTTATTAATTTCTGAATGTTTTAAATATACTTACGGATATAAAATAAATATTTGAAACAACCCATAAAAACATTAAGAAAACCTCATATACTGGGTTAGTATTCAAATCTTTTATTAAAATTAATAAAATTGAAGTAATGAACCAGAATATTGCAAAAATTATTGATAAACTTTTAAATTTTTTAACTCTTAAGGGGTGAATACATTTTAAAGGAGAAAATTTTAGTAATATTAATAAAATTAAAAATATTAAATTAATATTTTGGCTGGTGCCAAAAATATAAAAATAAAGGACAATAACATTCCAAATAGCTGGGAAACCATTATAGTAATTATCATTTGTTAAAATATTCAAATTCACATAAGAATAAATAGAAATAAAAATTAAAATAACTGGAATTAATAAAATAAACTGATCTGGTACATACCTAAACCAATAAATCATTACTGATGGTATTATAACGTAATTAAAAAAATCAATTATACTATCCAGCATTTTACCATCGATATGTGGTAGATTTTTTTTCACATTAAATTTTCTAGCTAAAGACCCATCAACACTGTCTATTAAAAATGCACACCCAAGCCAAAGAAAAGCCTCTTTTTGGTTGTTATTCATAACAGCAATTAAAGCAAAAAAACCAGCAACAATTCCAAATCCAGTCAACAAATGAACAAGAATACTGAGAAATCTATCTTGTTTAAAAAGTTCATTCGTTTTAATATTTTTTTCTTTACTCATTTTTCTAAATTATCTTGCCAATTTTATAAAAATATCTCCCATCCCGCTTTGTAACTCTTCATCAGGTGTATTGTTTCTAAATTCACAAAACAAACCTGTAACCTGATGATTATTAATTTTGACAATTTCAGATTTGTCGCAAGATTTAGCTTTATGAAATAAGCCAATAACCAGCCTATTATTTAGTTCTATAACTTGATCTTTTGATAAACTTTCACCATCACAAAAGTAATCTCTATTTACTTGTTTTGGAAAATTTTTTTTACCACATGGGTTTTTAATTGTTAAAACATAAAACTCTTTTTCGATATCTTTAAATTTATGTTTCATTTTTTCAACTTTTGAATATTTCATTACATCACAAGAACATGGAATACAGCATCTGTAGTAATCCCCACAAATTTTTTTATTTGTGTTGACTTCTTTTAAATATAATTTTTCAGGTATGGCGTTAGGATCAATTAAAGAACCGGATACCGCGCAATAAAGTTTATTAAACTCTACAAATTCTTGATACGCAATATCTTTATTTAATATATGTTTAAAAAATTTTGGACCAGCAGCGTTTCTATTTCTATCTGGAAATATTTTACTCCACTCATTTACTAATTCTTGATAATAATTTCTTTCTTGTGCTTCTATACTTGAGTTATAAGACAAAACTAAAAATGCAGTGCATATTATTAATAAAAATTTTTTCATAAAAAGATTAATTATTTTGTTTAACTTCCAATGTTTTATTTAAATTTTTAATTTCAAAAATATCTTCTTTACCATTTGTCCAAGTCACTAAAATTTTAATATTTTTCTCATTTTTTCGAATTCCATAATGTGCCACTGGCTCCATTTGACACAAGTAACCCGAGCCTGCATCTATTGTTTTAGAATGAGTTCTTAAATTTGAAATAAGTGTAACTGTGGCACCCCTTGCTGGAGCTCCATAAATATTAATTGGTTTAATTCTTAAATAATCATTATTTTTTGAATTTGCCTTGTATAAAGTTAGAGGTTGATAACCTGACTCACCATGAGATATTAAAAGTTCAAGTATTCCATCACCATCTATATCTGCTACTGCAGCTCCTGTTCCTAATCCGTTAGTTTCTAAAGCATTTCGAATATTTATTTCTTTAAACTCACCATTATCTAAAATCTTAAATAATTTATTTGGCTCACCAATATTATTCATGAACACTTCGTCATAACCATCATTATCAAAATCCGCAGAGATTACTGTTCTAATTCTCGATGGGGCGCTAAATGGTTTGTCAGCTATGTCTACAAACTTATCATTTTTTAAAACATATGCTCTATGAGGCCCTTCCCAATTTGAAGTTAATATATCTAATCTACCTCTATAATAAATATCGCTTAGCGCAGTTCCACGCCCGTTTTGAAATGTATCATCAACTGCATAATCTTTTGCAAGTTCAATAAAATTTCCACTATTATTATAGTATAAAAAATTCTCCCCTCTCTCATTGGCAGCAAAAATATCTGATCTTCCAGATAAAATATTACCTGAAATAACCGCCCTACCTCCAGTAATTTTATCAATACCTAGCTTTGAGGCTTTGTCTATTATTTCATTTCCTTCTTGCTCATAAAATCTTGTTGGTCCTCCATAATTTGCAACGTATATTCCGTAAGCTCCATTTCCATTTCTATCTACACATACAACTGATCTACCTGCTGTAAGATTTAAATTTTTCTGGTTTATTTCTAATTCAAATAAATCGAAAAATTTATTTCCATCAAAATCTAACAATCTGTCAGAATATCTTTTGTTTCCACTATAAGTGTCTGTGTTTAAAAAATATATTTCCTCATAACCATCTTGATCAATATCACAAGATGCTACTCCTATTGTTTTACGATTTTTGTCTACAAATATACTTTGGTCAATTGAATTAAACAAAATACCTTTTTTATGAGCTAAGGCTAAATTATTAAATCCAAATCCAGTAACTATAAATTCAAAGCTACCATCATTGTTTACGTCCGAAACAGACACGCCATAACTTAATCTAGGTTGATTTTCTAATATTTGATAAGTTATATCTTCGAAGAAATCGTCTGACTTGGAATAATTAATAATATTTAAAAATACAAATAAAAATATAAATAATTTTTTCATTTAATTTCCACTAGACTAAAAATTTAAAATTAAAACTGTTAATATTGGCATAGTTAATTTAGTGTAATTTTAATAGTAAATTTAAAAATTTTATAAAATATGAATGATCTCAACAAAGCACCAAACGATTTTTTTGATAATTGGAATAAAATCCAATCAATGTCATATAAAAACGTCATTGAACTACTTGTAAAGAGAAGTAGCGAAAAAAAGATATTAGCTTTAATTCAATTTGAATTAGATCAATTTTCAGAAAATGTTCAAAAGGATTTAGCTATTTCTGAAACAAGTTCTTTCTATCAAGAAATATCTAATCTTTTTAAAGATTCGAACTGGTGGTCAACTGCTACAGTCACAGATGCTTGTAAATATTACTTAAAATGTGCAAGAGATAATATTTCTTATTTTGAAAATTATGTTGAAGCGGATAGTGATTTATCTCAAAATCAAAAAAATGAGATATTTGCCTTATATCAATTATGCAATTTATTCGTTTCTTGGAATGCTATTAAAGACAAACAGATCAGAGAAATTATAGATATTAGAAAAAGTTTATTTTTTAGATAAATAAAATTTAGAACTTTTATCCGAACAATTATAAATCGTGATATAATTAATAAAACGACTCAATATGAAAAATACAAATATTCAAGCAATTAGTTTATTTTCTGGTGCTGGAGGTTTGGATATTGGCACTAAACAAAACAATATTGAACTTAAAGTATCGATAGATAATGATGAAGATTCTGTGAGAACGCTTGAATTAAACTCAGATTTCAAGGAAACAAAATTAATCAAAGACGATATAAAAAAGACAAAAGTAAAAAAAATAGAAAAATATTTAAATGGGAAGAAAACAATTATTATAGGTGGCCCTCCTTGTCAGCCTTTTTCGAAAAATGGTTATTGGATTACAAATGAAAATAGAAAAATTACAAAAGATCCAAGAAATTGTATTGATGATTTTTTTAAATTTGTAGAGGAAATTAATCCTGATGGTTTTTTAATTGAAAATGTTGAAAGTATCTTACACCCAACAAATAAAAAAGCCGTTGATACTATCATAAGAAAAACAAAAAAGTTTAATTACAGTTTTAAAATGGTTAAAGCTAATGCATTGGATTATGGTGTCCCCCAAAAGAGAAAAAGAGTTTTTTTTATGGGATCCAAAAAAGAATTTAATAATGAAGAACCTCAAAAGACTCATTATGATCCTAATAAACCAGACTTATTTAATAAAAGTTTAAAACCTTATGAAACAGTTGGAAAGCATATTAAAGAATTTGATAAAGATATTTATGAAGAAGAAAATGAAAAGACAAATCTTGGAACTTATTATAAAGAATTAAAAAAAGTAAAACCCGGTGAAAACTACCTTGCTTTATGTGATGGTAAAAAATCAAATTTTAAAAAAAATACAAGATTTTGGAATTTCTTATTAAAGTTAAAAGAAGATCTTCCATCGTGGACGATCGCGGCTCAACCTGGACCATGGGTTGGTCCTTTTCACTGGACTAATAGAAGACTTAGAGTGCCTGAGATAGCAGCTATACAAACTTTTCCTAAAAATTATAAATTTTTTGGTAATAGAAGGTCTATACAACGACAGATAGGAAACGCAGTACCACCATTGATGGGTAAGGCAATGGTGAAGTATTTGGTAGACAACTTATAGAAGCCATTTAATATTTGATTCATTTTCATCAAATGTTTCAATTTTATTATTTTGGAACCAGCATAAAGTTATGTTTTGATTTTTTAAAAATTCAATTTGTTCTTTATCAATAAAATCTTCTGGGTTACTAGGAAGTAATAAGAATAAATCTGTGTCCTTTAAAATTAATAAATCAGATCTATTAGGAATTTTCTTAAAATATATTGCATGTTTAAAATAATATTCTTTTAACTGAACAATAGCATGTCTTAACTGACTTTTGAAATTTGATTTATTAAAAGTTTTAATTTCAAATAATTTACCTCGATTTTTGTATTCTGTATAAAAATCAATATTCAACGAATATTTTTTTATCAATTTTTTCTTATTACAGATTGATGCTAATTTATTAACTACACTATTATGCTCTTTGGTAGCTTCAAGTCTTGCAATTATTGATTCCACAGGGTCTGCATAATCGCCCTCATTGAAATCCAACTCTTTTTGTGTCCGATTTAAATCAAAGTCCAAGAGTAAGTTAGGATGACTTTCATTATTGATATAATTATCATCTCTATTGTTTTTGATATTTTCAATTTTCGTTTCACCAATTAAAATTTCAATACTGTTTGAAATAATTTTATTTTTTATTTTTTTAGCATCTTCAAATAACTTTTTATTATCAATGTTGTTTGATTTTGTAACATATTCATCTAATAAAATTTTCTTAGCATGCGGGTCAGGAATTAAGCCTTTTCTTGAATAACTTTTTGTTGGATCTGCTGAAGCAATATTTTCTAATTTTTTGCTTATACCGTTTATATTTCTAAAATTTTTTGCGGATAATTCCTGGTAATAAAATTCTCTTGGAATAAATCCCATTAAATCAGATCTTTTTTGGCAATAATTTGAAATTTCCTTAATTTCTAATGCGTTCTTGTTAATAGGAAATTTTCTATTATACAAATCTAAACACAGAATTAATTCATCTTTTCTAAATCTATTATTCCAACTTTGGATTTTTTTTCTAAATATTTCAGAAAAGTCTCTATCAAATATTATTTTATAATTTTCAAGAACTAGTGGAAATAAAAAAGCATTAATAGAAAACGAATGTTCAGTAGTCGGTCTATCAGCTAAATTTTTATTTTTATAATAATGAAAATCAAAACCTACCGATCTTGCTTTATTTAATGTTTGAACTCTTGTAGGTAAAGATTGAGTGGATCTAATATTAATATTATAACCATAATTCCAAAATGAAAATGTGTTGGTTGTTTTATCGTATCCTAACAGTAAAATTTTATAATCCTCTCCCATATAAGAATGTAGTGTTTCTTTAAGTTTAGGATTGAGTTGTATTCTTCTCTCTGCTGGTGGTCTTTTATTAACCGGTCCTTGAATCTTTGAATAATATAAAAGATACTTATTATCATCTAAAAAAATCTCTAAAAGATTTTCATCAATTTGATTTAGTGTATAATTATATAATTTCTGTTCTAAAGAATAATTAATTAGATTATAAATCATATGTACTTATAAATTATCAAAATTATAAAAAAAAGTAATGAAAACTTTAAGTTTATATTCGGGAGCTGGCGGAATCGATATTGGCTTTAAAAAAAATAAATTCCATACTTTATTAGCGATAGAAAGTTGGGATAAAGCCTGCGAGACATTAAATACTAATAAAATTGCATCTAATATAATTTGTGAAGATATAAGAAAAATAGATTTTAAGGATTTGCAAAAAAAATATAAGTTTGATTTTGTAGTAGGTGGACCTCCTTGTCCACCATTTTCAAAATCAAGATTTTATTTAAAAAATAAAAAAAGAGCCATGGATGATGAAGATACCCATACTTTAATAAATTATTTCATAGCAATAAAAACGTTTAAACCTAAAGCCTTTTTTTTTGAAAATGTTCATGGTTTTATTTATAAACCTCATCGAGCAGCCTTAGAATATCTTGAAAAAGAGTCAAAAAAACTTGGATACAATATCTCTCATCAAGTTATTAATTGTGCTGATTATGGTGTCCCTCAAATTCGACAAAGATTTATATGTGTGGGTTTTCGAAAAGACTTAGGAAAATTTATATTCCCTAATTCAACTCATTCTAATCAAGATAGAGATGATAATTTATTTTTTGCCCCTTGGGTAACTTGTAAAGAAGCTATTGGAGATTTAGATTACGCACTTAAAGAAGATAAAGAAAAAATCCCAGGCTCTAAGGATAAAGAATTATTAAAATTAGTTCCCCCGGGAGATAATTATCTTTTTTTTACTAAAGAAAGGAATCACCCAAAGCCAAAATTTAAATGGAGATCAAGATACTGGTCTTTTTTATTAAAGCTTTCACCTAGCAAACCTTCATGGACAATTCAGGCGAGTTTTTCAAATAATATGGGCCCATTTCATTGGAAAAATCGTTTTTTAAGAATTTCTGAAATTAAAAGATTACAAACTTTTCCAGACAAATATAAAATTTGCGGTAATTTTAACGACCAATGGAGGCAAATTGGTAATGCTGTACCTCCATTGCTTTGTGAAAAGATTTCTTACGAAATTAAAAAACAATTAAAATTAAAATAATTAAAATTCTACTGCAGTAAAACCTGTTCCTAATACTTTTGGAATGTATAATCTAAAATATGGAATATCAATCATTTCAAAATCACCAACCTTTAATATCTGATCTGTTTCTTTTGATAAAATATTGAATTTATAAATTTGTAATGTTGCTATCTTGTTTGCTATTTTTAGTTTTTTTCCTTGGATTGGTGTTCCATAAGGAGAGTCTTTGTTAGGGGTTGGTTGCCATTTAGGTTCTTCATTTCTTAAAAATTCACAATGAAGGTAAGCATGACCTGGTCTATTCATGTTAGCTCCTTGTTCTACAGGTATTCTACTTGATAGATCATTAAAATCACTTTCATGAACCCTTCTTACAAATTCTTTATCATCATTCATAAACATTATAGCAAGTTCTAAATTTTCATATTTAGATGAATCTTGTTTATTCTTAATTGCTTCATCTTTTTTCATTTTTCTCCAGGCTACGAGTTCTGTTAAAATATCATACTGGTCAGTCATATCCTCGTAAGTATTTATTTTACTGATATATTTCTCAGTATAATCTGTAAGATCTAAATTATCTTTTATCTCTATACCTTTAATATTTTTTGCATAGCTGTGGTTTGAAATTTCACTTAATATTTTTTTCCCTTTAAGATTATTAAGAGCATCATAAATTTCTTTGTTTTCCTTTATTTTTTCTAAATCTAAATGATGAGCTCGGTTATCCATTACTATTCCATGATTAGGGAATTTTTTCAAATTGTGCCCTAGTATATTTTTTCTTACTGGTCCATATTTGCTAGATATATAAGGAAAACTTCTTATTAAATCTTTTCTTAGATCACCACCTTTTTTAACCACTTCCTCTATTTTTTCTCTGATAACAATTTCTTGACCATACTGTTTCTCAAAATTTTGAATTAAATAATCAGGTAAATACATTCTCACAAAACCAATATATGATTTGTGATATCCAAAAAACCTAGCTCTTTGATAAACTGTATCATCAGAACCGCTCTCTCTTACTACATATGACACGGTAAGTCCCTTAATTGTATAACCTCTTTCAAGACCAATACCTCCAACTAAAATCTTTGCGTAAAAATCTCCACTTTCCCACTCAATAAATGGCATAGGTCCATTTTCTCCATTAAATAACATAATATTGTTTTTAATTTCATCGAGAGCTTTGTGAATATTAATAATAAAATTCTCGTCATATTTAGGAAGGTTTTTTTCAGTTTTTTTAAGTTCATCATATGACTTCAAAAATTCTTTCTCAATTTCTGCGAAAGAAATATCAACTCTTTTTGATTTATCTTTAATACTATATGCTTTCGTTTTATATCCTTTGGAGTAATCTTTAATTATACCCTCTGTCCAATCCTTATACTCTGTATGAATAGGTCTGCTAGTTGAGGGATGAATTAACATTGATCTTTTCTTTTTTTTTATCTTATGATCACCTTTCATCATTCCACAAGCTACACCTAATACGAATATCCTAATTGCTTCTGATAAACTTTTAGGCCTAACTTCTTTTTGATATTTTTCTTTAACTAATTTTACATGATTTAATTTATTTTCTTCTATTCCAAAAAAATATTTTGCACCTGTGTACAAAGAGCCTGGAGCAAGAACAGTAGCACTTCTAGGTGATAAATTATTGACTGTAGAAATAAGCATATTTGCCATTGGAGTTGCTGTATATCCAATAAAAGTATGCCTTGGTAGCAGTTGTCTTAATCGTTTAATTCTTGTATGTGTTGTACTTTCAGATTTTTCTAATAGAATTTTATCACCCTCATTTAAAGTTACATCCTCATCTTGATTATAACCATTTAAATACCTTAGCATTTCTTCTGGAACGATTTTTTTTTCAGAGATACCCTCAAGAGTATCTCCATTTTTTACAATATAATATGCAGATAATTTATTTTCAGTTGATTTTTTTTTTGCATTCACTTTTGTATCTAAAGAATAATGATCTGCTTCATCATCTATTATCAATGTGGGTATTTTTGATAGATCAACCCCTTTATTTTCTGCATTTGTAAAGATTGATATTATTTTATCTAACCTCTGATGTTGTTTCATTCCAACTATTAACAAAGATGGTTTTTCATCTTCATCTAAAAAAATATCATCAGTAGATGAAACAATATTTTTAAGTAGATTCTCCGTAGAAGTTTGATCAATTTTTTTTCCACTTTCAATTTCAATTTTTTTCCATCCATACATATCAAGTGACTTATAGACTCTATCTCTAGTTTGATTTGCTAGATTAATTACATGTCCTGAAAGAATGATTATTAATTTAAATCCATTGTCTCTTGCCATACATGATACTGCTTCCATAGATGTTGTTTTTCCACTTTGGATGTATCCTAAGCAAATATTTTTTGAAGATAACCTTCCTTCATTAACAGGTAATTTTGGATTAATTGATTTTGACAACACATCCTTTGAATTTTTTATAATATTATCTACATCTAATTTTAAAAAATTTTCATCCAACAACTTCTTTTTATAAATTGTGGTGAAGTATCCGTTATCTTCTGGCTGCCAAGTAATCATGTTCTGGGAGGAATGTTTTGACAAATTTCGTTAATTCTATTTCTTATCATTGAAATTTCTTTAACTCCCTCTTTATAAGCTAAATGAACTTCACATACAGCAAGATAGGCAATGAAAATTGTAAATCCATTTCTTTCATTCGTGGTTGTAAAAAATCGACTGGCAAAAGTGTGTTTTAAATTTAAAAAGATATCAATCTTTTTTTTATCACTTGAAACTTGAATATCATATAGTTCAGCAGCATTTGGATCATATTCGTAAGTAAACTGAACTTGATATTCTTTACCCAAATAACTTACAGGAAATGGACGCCCTTTTTCTCTGTCTTTAGCAACCTCATGTTTTGTTGTTAGAGGTACAACTTTTTTCTTTTCATCAGTAGCTTTTTCTAATCCCCTTGCTGTAAATTTTTCTACTTGTTCCAATCCTTTTTTTGACTCTTCTCTAATATCGTCTCTCTCAAGATCTTCAGACCAATGTCTTGATTGTTTTATAAAATCTATTGTTTTTTTTTTATCCATAAATTGTATGGCTTCATGTAATTTCGTTATAAATTTATTTTTTTTAACCTCATCCCATACAAAATCATTTTTTGAAAAAGCTACCGGCATGTCATCCATATGAATTTCACCAAAAATTACCTGTTGCCTTCTATCATTACTTTGACCAAAAATTTTTTCTGGTTTAAAAGGAGTTTCTTCTGTACCAGTTATTAATCTTCCTCTTCTAAATAAAGAAAAACCGGGTTGTTTTACTCGACCCTTTTCTCTCATAGCAACAAACCCACTAATAGGCATATCATCAAACTCGAATTCGAACTCTTTATACCATTTGATTGGCTTTGGTTTTTTTACAATTCCATCTTCCCATTCCTTATAATATCCTGATGTACGTATTTTTGGTTTTTCATAACGAAGACTTTTGTGATCTACAATAATGTCAATTTCATTTTTATTAACCAGATGTCTATACATTGAGGCTAAATGGTCTTTTATCTTAGTAATGGTAACAGTTTTTGGTTTGTGATTTAATTTACTCAATGTAACAATCGTATAATGAGTATTAAGTTTTGCAGGAGATCTTAAAACATCTAAGGTAGTAATATTTCTTTCTCTTATTTTGTTTATATCAAATTCTACAAGTCTATAAGCAGTTTCACCAATTGCCTTTGTGTGTACTTTCCATTTATCTGCAAACCAACAGGCCGCAATTTTCATTCCGACACCAAACTCAGAAAGACCTGAACTATCAGGAGGTGGCTTCCCTGTTTCAAATGCAGCTGCATATCTATCATGTCCTATACCAGCTGCATTATCCCTAATAGTTATTTCGTTGTTAAAAATATCTATTTTGATTTTTAATTTAAAAAGTGGATCTAATTTTTTTAAATATTTTTTATTTAATCTATAACTCTGAATTGAGTTATCTACAAATTCACCCAGAGCATACCACTCTGTGTAACGCATATTTTTCAAAAGAGCCAATAAGCCAACAGTCGGCGTTATATCTAATCTTTCATTTTTCATAAAACTCAAGCATTAAACTTATTATGATTTTTACAAAAAGGAAATAATTTTAAATTATAATAAATGTGTTGATTTTACATAATCAATATGCCTCGAAATTTTTATCTAAAAAGTCTTCATATCTCTTATTACGATTTAAAACGAAAACTTTTTCTCTAACTCTCGTTATAGATGTATAAAATTCAAAATCCATTCTTGAATTATTTTTTTCTATATTAGATGTTTTGTCTGTAATGATTAAAATATTTCTTCTATCCCAACCTTTAAAACTTGCAATAGTTGCCATTTTCAATTTATCACTATGAACTTTAAATAAAATTTTTTGCTGTCTCTGTCTTACATCTAGTTTTTCAAAAATATCCATGATTTTTATATTTTCGTAATTTTCAAGAATGACTTGCTTTAATGCTCGCCCATGCTCATGATTAGTAACCAAAATTGCAATATCAGAAGGGCTTACTTTTTTATCAAATAAATCTTTAAGTATTCCAACAACACTGTCGTTTAGATCATTGTCATTCAAAATATTTAGCCAGAAGGAAGCTGGTTCTGCTTTGAATGGTAATTTAAATTGACTATTTTTATCTAATTCTATTTTTGGATCTTCATTTTCTTCATTTACATCAAATAAAAATTTTTCAGAAAATTTATTTGCAAGTTCTATGTGTGGATTTAATAATCTATAGCTTTTTTTAAGTATACCCCACCTACCTCCACCAATACCCTTCAAAGATGTTTTTTTTTCTCTATTATAAATATTTTGCTTTTGATCTAGAGCAATTAAAATTTCCCCATTTGGTTTTAAAAAATTTTTAATTAATTCATACCAATTTTTTTTAAAATCTTGTCCCTCATCAATGATTATTACATCATAATTAATTGAATTATCTTTATTTTGATTTTTATGTTTCTTGATTTCTTCTATAGAATTATCATCACTCTCTTCATTTAAAATTTCTGTTTGGTAAGTAATATTATTATTTTCCCTATATGCTTTACAAAAATCATGGAAATGAAAAAAATCAATTAACTCATTTTGGGGGTAAATTGTTTTATTTACTTCATCAATTAAAAAATTTTTTATTGTAATATTATAGCACAACACGAGTACTTTTTTTTTGTTACTGGCAGATATCGCAGCTCTTAAAGCTGCTATTGTTGTCTTGCCACTACCAGCCACTCCTGAAATTTTTTGAATTACATTTGGTTTAGATTCGACAAATTTTTTTTGATTATTATCTAAATCATTAATTGATGTTCTAAATTGCTTCTCCTGTCGATGTAACGGTGGTGATATCCAATTAGAAAATAGGTTCAACCAATTTTGGTTTGATTTGATTTTAAATCGATTATTAATTAATGGAACGATCTTGTCTATTTCTATACCCTTATCTAAATAATCTTTGGCGAAGACAGAACACCTGTCAGGATTAACGTAGTTTTCAAACCTTACAAAATTTCTTGCTTCTTCTGTTGAATATGGGTTGTGAAAATAAACACCACAACGAATTAAATGTCTTTTGTTATTATTTTCATATATTTCATCTAGAACTTCGTGAATACTATTCCTCATTCGCCACAAATAATTTTCTGCTTGATCAATAGGGTTTAAATTGCCAGATCTTCCATTAGAATTTTTTTGATAAATATCTAATTTTGGTTTTGAATTTTGTGATCTAATCACATCCACAAAGAAGTTTGAAATATTCCAATTTTTAACCTCAAATATCATTATACCTTCTTGCGGATGTGCAATTACTATGTCTGGTGTTTTTTTATTTTGATTTGAGCCCCAGCGAGCTTTTAACTCAGGACGTGTATAAATATTCCATTCTTTAGGTAATTTTTTATTTAAGTAATCTGCTAAATAGAACTCTCCTTTTTCAAAATTAGGTATTAGCTCTTTACTCTTACTTTTTTCCAATATTCCTATTGGAAATAATCTTTCTGTGTTTGACATTTTTATGCTTCAATCTATTTATATATTAACACATTATGAATAAAAGCTTTTACAGTCTAAATATATTATCCAGCTTAGTTCATTCCACTTACTCAAAATCATACACAATAATTTATGATCAATTTAATGAGGCAATTAAAGTACCTCAAAAATGGGTTGAGGATATCAAGCACGTAGAATTTAATGAATTACTTGCAAGTTCTATTGGTCCACTAGCATTATTTTTTAATTGGAAAAAAAGACATAAAGAAGAATTTTCTGAAATAGCATCAGGTGCTTTAGCCTCTAGCTTTGTTCATGGTGATCCAATTGGAACCATAACCTCTATAGTAGTCCTTGCTTATCGATATAATCAATCAACTAATAAACAAGAAATGAGAAATCTTAAATGGGGTATTATCAAGGGAGGTGCAAGTGTGAGTGCATTTGCTTTAACTGTTAAAGCAATGGGTGTTTCATTATTAAGTTTTTTAGTGGGTTTATGTATTGCTGCAGTTGTGAGAAAGACTGTTTCTACTCTAAGATTATTTGAATATTTAAAGTTTATTCGATCTTTAAAAGTTAAAATACCAAAATTAAAGAAGAAGATATCTAGAAGAGATTTTATATCACTAAAATTGTTCGAGTTTAAAAATGCTTGAAGCTTTAATTGCTATTGAAGTTACAGCTCTATTAATTGGATTGTACCTTTCTAACCAATAATAAATCCAAATCATAATCAGCTATCTATATTTTTTATTTGTTTGCACCTTCTGTGTGCCTCTAGAACTGAGGGAACAAGCTTATCTAAATTCCATCTATTAATTGATATATCAAAATATTTACTAGCTTTAAAATCAATCCCATCAATAATTTCAATCTCAAATCTTTGTTCCTCAATATAAAAATTATTTAATTTATAAATATATTCTTTAATTGGAAACGACCCTAAGGATAGTAATACTCTATAACCCATTAAAAAAGGCTGTATATGATCTACATAAGCAGTAACTTCTTCTTCATTAATTTTTATTGGTATATTTTTGTTTAATAGTTGTTTTATATCTCCAGGCTGCTCATATGTGTAAAAAGTGAAATTATGCCAAACTTTTTCACAGTTATCTTTTGATTGAATAAAGAAATTTAGACTGTCTCCATGAATTACTTCTCCATATACTCGTGCATATGTTAAACTTTCGTATTTATCAATTGTCCACATATCATCTTCTTCAGCTTGAGCATGATAAACAAAGACAATAAAAAATAGAGATAAGTGTAATAAAATAATAAGTAAAACTCTTTTCATGATTTAAGCTCCACTTTGTATCCATTTTTCTCAAATATTTTTATGATCTTGTCCCAAACTAAACTGTTGTGTTCGCCTGGCCTTATTTCAAATTTAAATGATTGTTTGTAAACGGGGTTGCAGTTATCGTATGCGATATATGTACTGACGTGACAGTACTTACAGACACGGCCTATTTCCATGTATTAGAGCTCCTAAGGTTAGTTGATTTTTTAAAGGTAAGTAGTTTGTAATTGGTTATGGTCTCAATCCTTTTCTGTTTAGTATTAGAATTACGCAACAAGGGAGATAATAAAAAAAGCGGAATTCTATAGAAAAGGATTGAAATCCAATGCATTCTCACACTAAATCATTAGTGTTTGTTTGAATTTTGCTACAAACTTGTTTTATTTGTGAAATAAAAAAAAAATTATATTTTTTTTACAGAGCTCGTATAATTCTTTAATTGCTATCATCAGGTCCTACTTTAATTTTCCAACCATTTGCCTTTAATACTTTGATTAGATTTTGAAGTTTTTCGTCTCGGGAAGAGTTTTTATCCCCTATTTTTTCAAAGAATAAAGGCTTTAACCCTCTATCTTTCTTTGATTGAAAGTAGTCCTTAATAGAACTGATAGTAAACCCTTTTTTGTAAATTGGATCGTCTTTCTTTGCTTTTTTGATTTTATATTTCATATGCTCCTTTAGCGTTAATGTTTAATGTCCGAAGCAAGTAGAGTTATTTCTAAATCACGGACAATATGATTATATTATAAAATTTAAAAAAGATGAACAAAGAAAACGCAAGTAAACTCTGGAAAATTATTCAGGAAGCTGGCGATTATTTGGTAGGGCAATTACCTGACCACCCAAATCACCCTAAAGGAAGAAACCCTTACGCTCATGTTGCAATTTGTGTGAAGAGCAAATTTAATGCTAGTTACAAAGATATTCCTGACGAACAATATAATGAAGTGATAAAATATATTGAGTTTTTAAAAGAAAATCCTAGTTAGCTTTAATTGAATTTAACAATTCATCAACATCACTATCTTTAGTATTCCAAGCAGCAACTAATCTCACCGCTTTTCCATTTAATTCTTCTTCATTCATTTTATAACCTTTGGAATTTAGATGTTCTATTTTTTCTCTTGGGAACTTTGCAAATACTTCATTTGCTTCAGTTGGGTAAGCAATTTCAATATCGTTATGCTTACTTAACCCTTCACTTAACTTTTTACCCATTTTATTTGCATGCTTTGCATTTCTCAACCAAACATCATTTGATATATATGCATCGAGTTGTGCAGAGACAAAACGCATTTTAGACAATAAATGCCCTGCTCTTTTCATTAAAAAAGCAATGTCCCCTACCAATTCTTTCTTAAAAAATATAATTGCTTCAGCTGCTAAACATCCATTTTTGGTTGCTCCAAATGACAATACATCAACCCCAGATTTCCATGTCATTTCTGCTGGAGTTAGATCTAAAGAAACCAATGCATTAGCAAATCTAGCGCCATCCATATGTAAATTTAGATTATGTTTATGAGTGATTTCTGCAATTTTTTTAATTTCATCTAATTGATAAACCTCACCTGTTTCACAAACCTGAGTAATACTAACTGATGAAGGTTGTGTATGATGAACAATCCCCGTTCCACCTATCGATTGATTTAATTCGTCTGCAGTTATTTTACCCATTACTCCATTTAAAGGGATTAATTTTCCACCACCTGTGTAAAATTCAGGTGCACCACATTCATCCGTATTTATGTGAGACATCTTATGACAATAAATGTTTCCATAAGAAGGTGTCATTGTGGATAATGCTAAAGCATTAGCTGCAGTACCTGAGGCAGTAGGAAAAACAATTACATCTTTTTCAAATATTTCTGAAAATTTATCTTGTAATTCTGTAGATATTGGATCATTACCATAAGGAGTACTATCTCCTTCATTAGCTTTTAAAATTGCATCTAATACCTCGGGACAGGCACCAGCAACATTATCAGAAGCGAATTTAACTCGCTCTCTTTTTATTTTAATTTTTGCCATAATTATTGTTTTGGAAAGTAATCTTTAAGTTCACCCTCTCGATAAACGTCTGCAGTACAACAGTGTAAACCTCCACCAAAAGCGTAGGCATCTCTAAGTTCTACTGGTATAACTTCCATTCCTAATTTATCTAATTGTTCAGCTTGGTATTTTTCGCTTTTTTCTACACATACAGTTTTAGGATCCAAAACTAAAACATTCATTGATAGCCAGGTTGACGAATAACACAATGGAGGTGGTTCGTTATGTGCTGGTTGTGCACTATCTACAATTTCCCAACCATTATCTTCAAATAATTTTCTTTGTTCCTTAGGAAGTCTTCTTTGTGGGTTATTGATAATTAAACCTTCTTTAATTGGGGTAAAAGTTGCATCAATGTGAATTGGATAAGGATCGCCTGGGAAGTTAACTGCATGAACTCTATGATCTTTATAATGTCTCTTTAGCCAATCAATTCCTTTTAAATTTGTTGTAAATCCATGTTGAACAACCAAGTCTTTCCCAAATCTCAATACATCTGCTGCATCAAATAATGGTTCTTCTTCAGTCGTTACAAAATATTTTTTTTCAGTCCACTCTAATCTTTTTTGAACACCAATTTTATCTGATAGATAATCCTTTCTATAATCGGCATCAGTTAATCTAGGTTTTGGAGCAGATTCGTGTTTCATATTAGGATCTTGATTATAATAATCTTTTAGAAGTGGTCGGTAACATAAATATTCAAACCAACGACAACGGTAACTCATTGTAGCTTCTAAAATTTCGTTTCCTACTGTTAACAAAACATCTCTTGGAGGCATGCAGCCAAACATAGTTTCTGCTTCCCAATCTGGTGTTGATGTCTTTTGATTAAAATCTATTGGTGTTGGTCGATCAACTTTAACACCTCTTTTTTGAAGCATGTTTGAAAAGTTATCTAATAATTCATTTGCTTTATCGACAGTATCTTTGGTTCTTGGTCCAAACTGACCTCGCATATCACTGTCTTCTGGAACTTTTGCATCTAATGCTGGTTCTGGTGCTGGTATACAAGTACCATCCGCTCTTCCAACAATTACATGTTTTAACGGATCCCACTCATTCCAACTATTAACAATAGTTTTATTCTCACTCATAAAAATTAGTTTTTTATAATATTATACTCAGGACCAAAAGGAAATTTTGTAATATTCTCTGCTCCATCTTTACCAATCAGTAATATATCGTGTTCTCTATATCCACCTGCGCCAGGATTACCCTCTGGGATCATAATCATTGGCTCCATGGACACGACCATATTTTTCTCAAGAACAGTATCAATATCTTCTCTTAATTCTAAACCAGCTTCTCTACCATAAAAGTGTGAAAGCATACCAAATGAATGTCCATAACCAAAAGTTCGGTACTGAAGGTAACCAAGTTCAGCAAACAATTCATTTAACTCATGACAAATATCAGAACATTTAACGCCTGGTTTAATTAATTCTAATCCTCTTTTATGAACTTTAACATTTGCCTCCCATGCTTTAAGTGAAGCGTCATCAGCATGATCTAAAAATAAAGTTCGCTCTAGTGCAGTGTAGTATCCTGAGATCATTGGAAAAGTATTTAAAGACAAAATATCTCCTTTAACTAATTTTCTATTGGTCTTTGGATTGTGAGCTCCATCAGTATTAATACCAGATTGAAACCATACCCAAGTATCCATGTACTCTGCGCCAGGATAACTTTTTACAATCTCTCTTTCCATTCTATCTCTTGCTGCTATTGCTACTTCAATCTCTGTATTATTTTCTCTTATATTTTTAACTATTTCTTCACCACCAATGTCTGCAATTCTTGCACCATTTCTTATGATCTCAATTTCTTCTTTCGATTTAATCATTCTAAGTTTCATTAGATCTTTTGAAACATCACTAAACACAGAAAAAGTAAAAATAGACCCTATTTTTTCTCGCATATCTAACGTGACATGATCATTTTCAATTCCAATATTTTTTGGAGGTTCATCTCTTCCAATAATTGAAACAATAGCTCTTAAAAAATTATCTCTTTTCCAATCTGTGTAAATTACGTTATCACAATGAGATCTTCGCCATGGTTGACTTGCATCAATGTTTGCTGAAATTGTTGAGATTTTATTTAGAGTGATCACACATCCGTATGGTCTACCAAAAGAGCAATAAATAAAACCTGTGTAATATGCAACGTTATGCATTGAAGTTAAGATGACCATATCAAGACCATTTTGGTCCATCACTGATCTAAGTTTGCTTACTCGATCATTATATTCTTTATCTGTGAAAGGTAATTTTACTTTTTCACCATTTTTAAGTTCAAAAAAATCTGGTCTTTCCATATTAATTTAATGCTATATATCTTTTGTTCCATCTCATTATTAAACTGTAATAAAATATAGATACAAAAAGAAAAAAGCCGCCAATTATAGTATTTGTGGATGGCACTTCGTTAATGCCAAATAATGGCAACCAAACCCAAAAAATTCCACCTACAACTTCAGTTAAAGATAACAAAGTCAATTCTGCAGCTGGTATCGCTTTAGATCCAATTGAATATAAAATTAAACCAAAACAAACTAGTGTCCCGTGCAAAGAAAATAAAACTCCGTTATAGCTAGATGAAAAGAAAACTAAGTCTTTTGATAAAATCATAATTGTTGCAAACACAAAACAAAAGAAACCTGCAAAAGCTACAGTTGTGAATTTTGGTGTTTCTTTTCTCCATCTTAGAGTTACAGAAAAAACTGAGAAACCAATTGAAGAAGTTAAACCAAATACGAAACCAATTAATGATTTTTCACCAGTGTTTCCAAGTGCCATAATAATGATACCAACTGTTGCAATTATTATTGATATCCACACGTTAAGAGAAATTTTTTCTTTTAAAAATAAAAATGCCAATAATGCTGTAAAAAAAGGCATTGCTGCTAAACAAAGCAAAGTAACTGCAGCGCTAGTATTTGTAATTGAATAAATAAATGTAATCATAGCGATCCCCAATCCAGATCCACCGATTACCCCAGATAAACCTATTTTATAATAGTTTTTGTAAAAATTTTTTCCTTCCTCGAAAAATAAATAAAGATTTAATAAAATGAAAATTGTTAAACCTCTGCCAAATATGTACTGCCATGGTGCCAATTGTGGATTATCCATAAATCGAACCACTAATGGGCCAAACGACCACAATAGACCAGCAAAAAGTACAACGGGAATAGCTATTCTTGGATTTCTTAACTCTAACATATTCAGAAATCTAATTGTAAATAGAATTTTCTACAACAAAAATACGTTTCTAAACTAAATTTTGATTTGAGAGGTTGGGGAAAAAGCAATCAACGATATCTCATTTTTTAAATTTTGATTTACCAGCTGGTAACAAAACCCAAATATTTGATTTTACAAATGATTTTATTCTAAAAGACTCTTGACCTTTTAAAATTTCAACATTTAGTTTTCCATTTTTAGTTGTGCTTAATTGGCTCTTTACAAATCTTGTGAAATTGTTTTTTTTAACAAATCCATTTGTCAAAATAGCTTTAATTGATTTTTCTTCTGATAATCCTAAGACATTTAAAATATATGGAATTACAAAAAATCTAAAACATGCAGCTGAAGAAATTGGATTTCCAGGGAGTCCGAATATTGCCTTTTCTTTCCTTTTAATTTTTGCAAACATTATTGGTTTTCCAGGCCTTATTGCAGCACTTTTAAAGTAGCTTGATAACTTAAATTTTTTAACAACATCAGGTATAAAATCAAACTTGCCTGCA
>QCDC01000013.1 GCA_003278805.1 Pelagibacteraceae bacterium AG-349-L17
ACAGGACATTTGAAAAAGAAAAATATCATAGAGATTCTGGAAAACCTCACCAATCAGATATCTTGTCAAATAAAAAAAATATTTATGGAAAGGTAGGTATACCATTGCAGGATAATGTTAAATTTGAGGGTGGAGGAATAGATTATTTAAAGCCATTTTATTTAGATAATTTTTCAGAAAAAAATAAAATACTCAATAAAGTAAGAGCTTTATATTATATTTTACAAGATAAATTTGTAGATACACAATTGTTTACTAAAGCAGGCGATGTAATTTTTTTTAGTGCAATGTTATCACACAGAACAAGCTATACTGACAAAAACAAGATTTTAAATTTAAAAGATAAATATGTAATTTATTATCAATTAACTAATTACAACACAATAAAGAATGTTTTAAAAATCACTAGAAAATTTAATTTAAATTTAAAAGATTTGCAAAAAGAAATTATTACCCTAGATGTTAAAGGTAAAAAAATTAAAATTCTTAGCGAAGATATTTCTAATGAAGTATCAAGTTATATGGGTCATTAGATTTGACTTTAATCATAAAATTTTTTTATAAAGTAAGAAAAATTTTTTTTTATTATATATATTTTTTTTTACAGTATTTAAGAATTACTTTAAGTATTAATCAGAAAATAAAAGTTGGGAGATTAATATTACAACTACCACTTATTCATTTATTCTCACTTTATAAGAAAATTTACGAAAAATATAATAAATATCTGGTTAATTTATCAAAAAACAATTCGTAAATCAGGAGGAAAATTGATTATTAGGATATATTTTAAAATTGTATAAAAGAAAAATATAAATAAATGAGATGAGAAAAATAATAAAAAAATTAATCAATTTCTTTGGATACGATATTATAAAACACAATTCAAAAAAATTAAATTTTGATGACATTTATAAAATGTTTTTTAATGATAATATTGTTATATTTGATATTGGAGCAAACAAAGGTCAGTCAATAGAAAGATTTAAGAAAATTTTTCCGAAATGTACAATCCATGCGTTTGAACCAATTCATTACGAATATAAAAATTTATTAAACAAATACTCGAAAGAAAAAAATATCATTTTAAATAACTTTGCGCTAGGTGAAAAAAAAAATACTAAAGAAATAAATTTAGCTAAAAGAAGTGGAGTATCCTCATTTAACGAATTTAATAAAAACCATATATGGATAAAAACTAGAAGCAAAGAATACAATACAGATGTTGAAAATTTCTTAACAGGTAGGGAAACAGTAAAAATTGATACAATTGATAACTATTGCCTGGAAAACAAAATAAATAAAATTGATATCCTTAAAATTGATACTCAAGGTTATGAGGATCTTGTATTATCAGGTGCTAGAGATATTTTAAAAAAAAATATTATATCAGCAGTAGAATTAGAATTAATTTTTGATGACACATACAACAAATTTTTAACTTTTAGCGATATAGAAAAATATTTAAATGAGAATTTTAGATTCAGTGGTATCAAAAATTACAATAATAATTTATTTGAAGGTATAAATTTTTTTTCCGAAGTTTTATTTATTAATAAAAAATTAATCAATAAAATTTTATACAAATAAATATAAATATGAAAAAAAAACTAATCATATTTGATTTGGACGGTGTATTAATCAATTCATTAAGTAATATGGAATTTGCACTTAATAAGACTTCTAAAAATTTGAAAGTAAAACTAAATTTTAAATTATACAAAAAATATTTAGGTTTACCTTTTAAAGATATAATGAAAAAAATGAGAATAAAAAAAAATGTAAATTTGATAAAAGAAAAATATGAGATGTATTCAACAAAAAAAATTAACAAAATAAAAATTAAAAGAAATCACGTAGATAATCTAAAAAAACTCAAAAAAAATTGTTATTTGGCACTCTTTACCTCAAAAACTAAAAAAAGAACATTAAAAATTCTTCAAAGAGATAAAATATTTGATTGCATAATTACTTCCGATGATGTTTTAAAGGGAAAACCTCACCCACAGGGTTTGTTTAAAATTTTAAAAAAATTAAAAATAAAAAAAAAAAATTCTGTATACGTTGGTGATAGCTTCTACGATTATAAAGCAAGCAAACTCGCTAAAATAAAATATGCGCATGCAATGTGGGGTTATGATAAAGCTGTTGGTAAAAATAAAAATATTATCAAATTAAATCGTTTTAAAGATATATCTAGATTAATATAATTTTTTAATGGAATTAGTTTCAATCATTATGCCATATTTCAAAAAAATAACTTTTATTGATGAAACAATAGAATCAATTTTAAATCAAACTTACGATAAATTTGAACTGTTAATTATTTATGACGATATTGACAAAGAAGAGTTAAATTATTTAAAACAAATAGCTGATAAAGATAAAAGAATTAATATTTTAGTAAATTATGAAAACTTGGGAGCAGGATTAAGTAGAAATAAAGGCATAGATAATAGTAAAGGAAAATTTATAGCATTCATTGATTCTGACGATATCTGGCTAAATAACAAACTGGAAAAACAAATTCAATTCATGAATGAGAATAACTGTTATATTTCACACACCTCATATCAAATTATAAACTCAAAGAATGAATTTATAAGTAATAGAATTGCAAGAGATTTTGATACTTTTCAATCTTTATTAAAATCATGCGACATAGGTTTATCCACAGTTATTATAAATAGATTAATACTTTCAAAGGATCTTAAATTCCCAAAAATTAAAACGAAAGAAGATTTTGTTTTGTGGTTAAAGATTTTAAAAAAAAATCATAAAATTAAAGCTCTAAGCGAAAATCTCAGCAAGTGGAGGAAATTAGAAAATTCTCTCTCATCATCAATTTTTCAAAAAATTAAAGATGGTTTCAAAGTGTACAACCATTATATGGGTTTTAATTTTTTGAAATCATCTTATTTGCTAATATGTTTATGCATAAATTTTTTAAAAAAAAATGATTGATTTGTTTTATTTCATTATATTAGTTTTAAGCATCGTATTTTTAAGCAACTATTGTAAAAAAATTAAATTACTTTTAAGTCATTCTGGTGAAAAACATCAAGAATATGTAGAAAAAGGTAGTATTCCTATGATTGGTGGAATTTTTTTAATCCCAACATTCTGCATCTTATTTTATGAAATCAAAATTTACCCAATATTATCGGCTATGTTGAGTATGTTTTTTTTAGGCATTTTTTCTGATTTAAAAATATTTAATTCACCAAAAGCGAGATTTTTTTTACAATCAATAATTATTATTTTTTTTGTACACTTTGCTAATTTAGAGATTTTAGAGACTAGAAATTATTATTTAGATAAATTCATGCAGTATAAATTAATAAATTTTATATTTGTAAATTTTTGTATTTTAATATTAGTAAATGGAAATAATTTTATAGATGGTCTTAATGGACTTTTACTTGGCTATTTCACAATTGTGTCCTACTTTTTGTTAAATATTGGATTTTTTGAATTTTATAATATTTCTGGATACAATCTTAACATTTATTTTATACTACTTTTTGTAATGATCTTTTTTAATGTTTCAAATAAATTGTACTTGGGGGATAATGGAGGATACGTAATAAGTATTTTTTTTGGATTTATGCTAATTAATTACCATCAAAATTTTTCAGATATTTCTCCTTATTTTGTTATTTTATTGTTGTGGTATCCATGTTTCGAAAATTTATTTTCAATAATTAGAAAATTTAAATTTAATAAGTCCCCTATTTATCCAGATTCAAACCATTTACATCAATTACTATTTTATTTTTTGAATAAAAAAAATAAATTCAAAAACTTACATAATAACAATTTGTCTACTATTATAATTTTAATAGTTAATTTTTTGGTTATTTCAATTGGCATATCAGATATTTATTCAACTCAACTACAAATATTTTCAATTGTTTTAGCAGCTAGTATTTATATTTTTTCATATATTCTTTTATTTAAATTTAAATTTAAAAAATTCAACTTAATGTAATTTTTATGTTTGATAAAAATAGAATTATAAAAGAAAAACTAGATACCATCAGCAATCCTACTATTTTTGAACTTGGGGTCAACAGGGGACGATCAACAAATTTTTTTTTTGATTATATAGAGGCAAATGGAGGAAATTTATATTCAATTGATATTAAAGATTGCAGCAAAGTACTAAATTCTAAAAAATGGAATTTTTTACAAAGCAATGATTTAGACAAAAAAAAAATTTTACAACAATTTCCAGAATTAAATAAAGGCATAGATTTGTTATTTATAGACAGTTATCATGACCCTTTGCATGTGAGAAGTTTATTATCTAAATGGTATTATTTTGTAAATAAGAAGGGCTTTATTTTTTTTGATGATACAGAAAGCTATCTTTACAGAATTAAAAAAAACTATTTTTTATCAATTATAAACGACTCAATAAATCATGAAATAAAAAATTTTTATCATCAAAATTATGATCAACTAATTTATACAAAATATTTTCATGGATCAGGATTGTCTGAATTTTATAAAATCTCTGATCTTAATACCCATCCGAATAAAAAAAAAATATGGAACTACAATCCTTTTATTGCAAAAATTTATTTATATTTTAAAAAATTGAATTTTTATTTATTTAAATCAAATTTCAAGGATTAACTTTTTTTTATAAAAAATAATTTTATCATATAATTTAAGATTAAAAACCCATCCTTAAACGCGTTAACTTTTTTAAAACCTGCTATTCTTTTTCTTTCAATTGAATTTGTAGATCCAATCTTAAATTTATTCATTTTAGCTTTTATTGGTAATTCAACACAAAAAGAAAAATCTTTTCTCTCCAAATTTAATTCTATAGTTTTTTTTGTAACCCCTAAAACGTAAGTATAAAGAATGTCTGTAATATTTAAGTTGAAGAAATATTTACCAATGTTTGTAAAAATATAATTTCCAAACATTGTTATTAATGTATCATCTTCGCTTCCACCGCTATTTTCATATCTGCTTCCAAAGATTAAATCAAAATTATCTTTATCAACTTTGTCGTACATACTTCTTAATTCTTCTGGATTAAACGATCCGTCTGCATTAAATATACAAAAATATTTAGTTTTTACACTAGAAATTCCTTGAATTAATGCATCACCATAGCCTTTATTTTTTTGATAAATAATCTGACAATCGAAATCAGAAATAGAATTAATTGTTTCTGTGTCATTTTCTTCTAATATAATGCTTATTTTTTTAGTATAATTTTTCAATTCATTAAGAACGACTGGCAAAGACTCCTTTTCTTTTTTTGCAGGTATTATTAAAGTTAGATCGTCCATAAAAATTTTATATTGTTTATAATTAGAAAAATAAAGAAAAATAAATAAATTATAATAACATTTAGATTAGTTTTTAATCTATTAATATCTATCTTCAGGCTTAATAGTGAAAAAAACATAATCATTAAAAAAGGATCATAGTACTTATGATAAACAGTCACTTGTGGATTATTAATTAATATTAAAAAAAATAAAAATATATTTTCATAATTAATCTGAAAAATTTTTAAAAGTATAAAAATCGAAATAAAGCACAGTAAATAAAATAAGTAGTTATTTTTAAAAAAAAAATATGAAATTTTAAAAAAAATTCCACCACCCGTATACTCATATCTGTAATCGAAATAATAAAAACAAATTAAACTTATTATAAGTGCTAATATTAACTTAGTTATTTCTATCTCTGAATTAATTTGAATAACTTTTGTTACAAGAAATGGCAAAAGATAAAAGACTAAAATTGATGAAATTAAACTAAAGTTGTTAAATAAATTTACAAAAAAAATTGTATTTCCATCAAAATTGGTTGCAGCTGATTGGTTTAAAAAATTAACGTCTAAAATTAAAACATAATACAAAAAAGGTAACGCAAAAATTAAATTTATAAAAATTATAAATAAATATCTACTTGGACTGTTTTTGTAAAAAATAAAAAATTTATAAAAAAAATAAATTGAAAAAACTGCAAAATTAGGGCTTATGTATGACGATATAATACATAAACAAACATTTAAAATGCAATATTTAAATTTACGAGTATTTTGAAATTTTAAAAAAAAATAAATACTTAAACAAAAAACCCCTAAACCAAGAATTCTACTATCTGGCCAAATTGACAACGATCTAAAAGTAGGTGATAAAAAAATTAATCCAACAAGTATCAAAATACTTTTTTTATCAATAAACTTATATTTAGTTTTTAGAATAAACCCAAATGAAAGAGGTAAAAGCAAACTTAAATGAAGATGTATTAATCTTATTATATTATCTTGGATATTTAATTTTTCAAAAAAAGACAAAAAAATGATTAGTAAAGGTGAATGTCTTGTTCCAAAGTTGTCATAATTTAAAAACGTTTCTAAAAAATTATCTGCAAAAGCTTGTGATGCTTTTTTTTGATTTGTATAATCTAATATTGCACCACCAGTTGAATTTTCACCAATTATAAAGCTTATTAAAAGCGATAAATATAATATCGTAAATAAAATTACCTCTTTTTTGTTAAAACTGTTAAGAAAAGAAAAATTAAACATTTAATAAAATATTTTTAGAAATTTTGAAATGATAGAAAATCATATTATTTTTTTCATTTATACTATAATTTTTATTCAATCTACTATTGGTTATGGTTATGTTTTTTCAAAAATAATCGGTAAAGAAGTTCTGCAAAATAACCTTGGATATATAGGTTTATTTGGTTTTTTTTTCATTTCTTTAATCTCAATTTTTACATCTTTTTTCTTTGCTCATAACTACCTGCATAATATTATTCTTCATTTTATTGGTTTAATAGCTTCAATATTTTTTTTTTATAACAGCATTAAACTTAATGAGCTAAAATATCTACTGATATTAACCTGCGTATTATTTATTGGTTTATATGTTTATAAAAATCATGATGATTTTGCTTACTATCATTTAACTTACGCTTTAAATTTATCTGAAAATCAATTTTTAGTTGGGATGGGAAACTTTAGTCATGGGTATAGAACGTTTTCAAGTTTATTTTACTTTCACTCAATTTTGTATATGCCTTTTATTGAGTTTTATTTATTTCATAGTGGACCTTTTTTTATTTTATTATTTTTTAATTTTATCATTTTATCGAAACTAAAAAAAAATTTTAATTCTAATCAAATTAATTTTATTTTTTATTTTTTATTATTATCTTTGCTTTTTATTAATATAGCATTTTATAGAATTGCAGAACATGGCACAGATAGATCTGCTCAAATATTATTAATATTAATTTTTTCAATTTTTTTTGAAATTTTATATTTTGAAAAAAAAAATGAAATTATATTAAATAAGCTTAAAATATTATTGATTTTAGTTTTTTTAGCTTCAAGTATGAAAGCTATATATTATTTATATTTTCTCTTAATACCAATTTTATTTTTTAAAGAAAAAATATTTTTAGTTTTTTTTCAAAAAAAAAATATAGTAATTCTATTTTTTATTTCTAGTAGCTTATTTTTAAATTTATCAATAAATTATTTAAATACTGGATGCTTTCTTTATCCTGCAGAGAAAACTTGTATTATAAAACAAGAGTGGTCCATTCCAAAAAAAGAAGTTAAACAGATGTCTTTACATTATGAATGGTGGTCCAAAGCTGGAGGAAGCGCAGGTTATAAATCAAAAATAAAAAAAGAAATTTATGTAGAAAATTTTAATTGGATTAACAATTGGGTAAAAAGACATTTTTTTAACAAAGTTTCGGATACATTATTTGGTATAATATTTATAAGTTTACTTGTTTTATTAACTTTTAAATATTTTGCTAATCATAAAAAAAATAAAACAATTAAAATACATAAACTTATTTTTTTAATTCCAATATTATTTTTGTTTGAATGGTTTTTTAATCATCCATCGATGCGTTATGGTGGTTATGTATTATTTGCAATTCCAATTTTTTTAGCAACTTCATTGATAATTCAAAAATTCAATATAAAAAAAATTGTTATGTATAAAATTTTAATTTTTTTTATTATAATCTCACTAGCATCATATAATATTAGAAATATTTCTAGGATCTCAAAGGAAAGAACTATTTATTCTTATGATTTAGTCAGAAGTCCTTTCTTTTTTATAGATGAAGTAAATTCAGACATAATTCTTGAGAAAAATGGTTTTAAAATTTACTCAACAAAAAATAATAAGATGTGCTGGGCATCGAAAACACCATGTGCCTATAACCGAAATTTAGATTTAGGTAATTTTTTATGGATGGGGATGATTTTGAGAAATGATAAATAAAATAATGAATAACCTCTTTGGGATTTTAATTGGTATAATAGATTATCCAAATAAAAAAAAAATTTTAAATTTTTTTAAAAGCAAACTAGAGGATAATCATTTAAAAATTATCGATATTGGTGCTCATAAAGGTGAAACAATTAATTTTTTCCTAAATAATTTTAGAGTAGGTGAAATTTATGCATTTGAACCAAATCTTGATTTATATGAAAAGTTGAGAAAAATAAATAAATTTAAAAAAAAATTTATAAAAATATTTAATTTTGGGATTGGTTATAGAGATGAAGTAAAGACCTTAAATATTATGACTGATAGTTCTTCAAGCACTATAAATTCTATAGATGAGGACACAGAATATTTTAAGAAAAAAAAAAAAATATTATCTTTATTTTCCTCAAATAAAAATTTTTTAAAAAAAAGACAAAAAATTAAAATTACTAGTTTATCTCAAATTATTTTTAATAATAATATTAATAGAATAGATGTATTGAAAATAGATACAGAGGGGTACGAGTATAATGTTTTAAAGGGTGTTAATATAAATGATTTTAAAAAAATAAACTATATTTATTTTGAGCATCATTATGATTTGATGATAAAAAAAGGATATAAATTTTCTGATATTAATTTTTTACTAAATCAAAATAATTTTTATATAAAATATAAATTGAAAATGAATTTTAGAAAATCATTTGAATATATTTATGAAAATTCAGAAAAATAAAATTTTATCAACAGTAATAATAGTAAATTACAACAACGAAAAATATATTAAAAAATGTTTGAATTCTATTTTAGAACAAACAAATGCAAATAATGAAATAATATTTGTAGATGATAAATCAACTGACAATTCTTTAAAAATTGTTGAAAAATATAAAAACAAAATTACTGTTCTAAAAACTCCTTCTAGATATAAAAGTAAATATGGGTCATATAATCAAATGAATTCTTATTATAGGGGTTTTTTAAAATCTAAAGGTAAATATATTTTTTTTTTAGATAGTGATGATTACTTCAAAAAAAATAAATTAAAGAAAGTAATAAATTATTTTGAAAAAAACTTAGATACAAACGTAGTATTTGATCTTGCAATTTTAAAAAATAAAAATAAATCCTCAAAATTAAAATTTAAACAAAAGAAATTTATTTTATCTAGTTGGCCAAGATTTACGAGCCAAAGTTGTATTACAGTTAAAAGATCATTCTTGGTAGAGATTTTTAAATTTTTAAAATTGAGAAAATTTGAACTTATTTGGTTTGATTTCAGAATTGCGTGTTTTTGTTATTTAAAAGAAAAAAAAATTAATATTTTGCCCTTGTACTTAACTTATTATAGACAATTAGAGAATTCAGCATCTTCTAAATTTAAAACTTTTTCAACTAATTGGTGGATAAGAAGAAATCAAGCTCATGATTTTGTTACGTATTTATCAAAAAAATTAAAATTAAAAGATAAATTTACAATAGATAAATTTTTTACAAAATTAATCACATTTTTTAAATGAAAAATATTTTAATTATAGGCAAAAAAAGTTTTATTGGTTCTAATTTAAAAAAATATTTAGCAAAATACTTCAATATAGATACTTTTTCTTATGAAAAAATTATTTATCAAAATGAAATTTTTTTTAAGAAGTATTCACATATAATTAATACATCAATACACCCATATTATCAAAAGAGAAAATATAACGAAAAATTTGATTTAGATATAAAATTTATAAAGAAATTTAAGCAAATAAATTTTATATATATTTTTTTAAATAGTAGAAAAATTTATCAACTTAAAGAAGATATAATTGAAAGTTCAAAAAAAAAACCAAGATGTAATTATGGAAAAAATAAATTAATTTCCGAAAGATGGCTAAAAAAAACTCTTAAAAAAAAATTTCTATCATTAAGAATTTCAAATGTCATTGGAAAAAAATTCACATTAAACAAAAGACAAGCCGGGAAACTTTTTTACGATAATTTTTTAGAATTTAGAAAAATTAAAAAGAGATTAGTTTTCAACAATGATTTTAAAGACTTTATAACAATCGATCAATTAAGTGAAATTATTAAGAAGTTAATTCAAAAAAATATAAATGGTATTTTTAATGTTTCCCTTGGGGAAAAAGTATATCTTTCAGAAATGGTCTTCTGGCTTGATGAACAATTTTTTAATAGAGTGCAGTTTAATGAGGAGAGATTAGACTCTTTTACTTTATCTAATAAAAAGTTAGCAAAAACAATAAATATATCAATAAACAAAAACCAATTAAAAAACTTTTGTAAAAAATTAATTAAAAATAAATAATTTCTATACTAAATAAATAAAATAATTTAAATAAACATAATGAAAAAAAAAGTAGCTCTAATATTTGGAATAACAGGTCAAGATGGGTCCTATCTAGCAGAACTACTCTTAAAAAAAAATTATATCGTTAATGGTGTAAAGAGAAGATCTTCTAGTATTAATACATTTAGAGTTGATCACATTTATCAGGATCCACATGAAAAGAATTATAAATTTAGACTTCACTATGGAGATATAACTGATTCATTATCAGTATCTAGCTTAATTAAAAAAATCAAACCTGATGAAATTTATAATCTAGCAGCTCAATCACATGTTGCAGTATCATTTGAAGTTCCAGAATATACAGCTAATGCTGATGCTCTTGGAGCTTTAAGAATATTAGAGGCAATCAAGTTTCATAAACTAGAGAGAAAAACAAAATTTTACCAAGCAGGTACATCAGAGATGTTTGGTAAAGTTCAAACCAAACCTCAAAATGAGAAAACACCTTTTTATCCACTTAGTCCATATGGTGTTGCAAAATTATATGCTCATTGGATCACTAAAAATTATAGAGAAGCGTATAATATTTTTGCATCAAATGGAGTGTTATTTAATCACGAAAGTCCAAGAAGAGGGGAAACTTTTGTAACAAAAAAAATAGTTTCTGCGCTTTGCAAAATAAAAGAAGGAAGACAAAAAAAATTATTTTTAGGAAATATAAATGCAAAAAGAGACTGGGGGCATGCGAGAGATTATTGTTATGCTATGTGGAAAATATTACAACAGAAACAGCCAGATGATTATGTAATAGCCACTGGTATTCAATACTCAATCAAACAATTTATAAATTTGACTGCTAAAAAATTGGGAATGAAAATTAAATGGAAGGGTAAAGGAATAAATGAAAAAGCATACAATGAAAAAGGTATTGTATTTATAGAATGTGATAAAAATTATTTTAGACCTTTAGATGTTAATAGTCTTTTGGGAGACGCAAGAAAAGCTAGAAAAAAATTAAGATGGAAACCAAATGAAAATATTCATTCATTAATAAATGAAATGATTGAATCAGAATATAAAAATTTAAATGCAACTAAACAAAAATAGCAAAATTTTCGTAGCCGGTCATAAGGGAATGGTTGGTTCTTCAATAGTTAGATATCTTAAAAAAAAAAAATATAAAAATATTTTAACTGCAGATAAGAAGGATTTAGATTTACTAGATCAACTTAATACACAAAAATTTTTGATGAAAAAGAAACCTCACTTTGTAATTATTGCCGCTGCAAGAGTTGGTGGGATAATGGCAAATAATAATTACAAAGCTGATTTTATTTACCAAAACCTGCAAATTCAAACTAATTTAATCCACTCATCTTATTTAGCTGGGGTAAAAAAATTAATTTTTTTAGGATCTAGTTGCATTTATCCAAAATTTTCTAAACAACCAATAAAAGAAGAATACCTTCTAGATGGAAAACTTGAGACAACTAATGATGCTTACGCAATTGCAAAAATTGCTGGTGTAAAAATGTGTGAGTCATATAATCAACAATATGGATTAAATTATATATCTTTAATGCCAACTAATCTATATGGGCCAAATGATAACTATAATTTAAAAAATTCACATTTTTATCCAGCTTTAATTTCAAAAATTTATCAGGCTAAAATAAAAAAAAAAAAAACGATAAAAATTTGGGGTAATGGAAAAGCAAAAAGAGAAATTTTGTTTGTTGATGATTTGGCAGATGCATGTGAATATTTTTTAAAAAAAAAAGTAAAACACAAAATCATTAATATTGGTTCTGGACAAGAAAAAACTATATTAGGTTATGCAAAATTTATTATGAAAAAAATGAATGTTAATTTACAAGTTTTGTTTGATAAAAAAAAACCAAATGGAACTCCAAGAAAAATTCTAAACTTTAATTTGGCGAAAAAATATGGTTGGAAACCCAAATTTTCTTTATCCGACGGATTTGATTTAACATTTTCTAATTTTATAAATAAAAAATTAAATGAAAAATAAAATTGTAGTAACAGGTGGAAGTGGATTTGTTGGTTCAAATTTAATCAAATTTTTATTAAATAAAACAAATTATGATATAATTAGTATTGATGATTACTCATCTGGATCAACAAGAAACAATATAAAAAATAAAAGAATTAAGTATTTTAAAGGGCACACAAAAGATATCAGTAAAATTTTAAATAAACACAAATCAAAAATTAAAACAATATTTCACTTTGGTGAATTTGCTAGAATTTATCAAAGCTTTTTGCAAATGAACAAATGTATGGAATCTAATATAATCGGTACAAATGAAGTTTTTTCTTTTTGTTTAAAAAACAAAATTAAATTAATTTATTCCGCAACATCTGCTTCACTAGGAAATAGAGGAAAAGATAAAAATTTATCTCCATACTCTTTTACGAAATCTAAAAATTTAGAGTTTTTAGAAAACTTAAAAAAGTGGTTTAACTTTAAATATGAAGTAATTTTTTTTTATAACGTATATGGACCTGGTCAAATAAAGAAAGGAAGCATGGCAACAGTAATTGGTATTTTTGAGGATCACTTTATAAGAAAAAAACCTTTACCTGTTGTTAAACCTGGCACCCAAACTAGAAGATTTACTCATATAGATGATACTGTTGAGATTTGTTATAAAGCCTGGAAAGATGATAGATGTAATTTTTACAGTGTGTTGCATAAGGAAAGTTATTCAATTTTACAAGTGGCAAAAATGTTTAATACTAAAATTAAATTTCTTAAACCCCGTAGAGGAGAACGGTATTCTTCTGCATTAAGTAATATGAGTTTGTCTAACAAAGTCTATAAAAATTTTGGTAAAAGAAAACTCAAGGATTACATCAGCGATTTTATAAAAAAAAATCAATAAAACTTATATTTTTTAGAGCAAAAAGGTATTTACATAAGATTTTAAAAATGTATAAGACCTCTGCCGGTAATTATTGCGGAAATGTTATACCCGATCCCATCCCGAACTCGGAAGTCAAGCTTTCCTGCGCCGATGGTACTTTGTCTTAAGGCACGGAAGAGTAGGACGTTGCCGGCGTTAAAAATTATGAAAATTAAAAGCTCTTTAAAATCAATTAAAAAACGTGATCTTAACTCAAAGTTGGTAAGAAGAAGAGGAAGGGTATACGTGATAAATAAAACCAACCCAAAATTTAAAGCAAGACAAAAGTAAATTTTATGGATAACGAAAACCATAAAAATACATGGAATAATTTTACAAAATTTGTCCTATGGGGAACTGTCGCAGTTATAACTGTGTTAGTATTAATGGCAATTTTCTTATTGTAAGGTTCCCAAATGAAAATTGGGTCTATCTCAGAAAATCTAAATATTGAAAAAAGAATAGCTATAACTCCTGAAATAGTAAAAAAATATATTTCTCTTGGACTTGAAGTAAGTCTAATTGAAAATTATGGCTCTCATCTTGGTATCAAAGATCAGCAATACAAAGATATGGGTGTTAAAATTTCAAAAGATGAATTAGAAATTTTAAATTCTTCTGACATAATAGTTCAGCTTGGTATGTTGTCTGATGATAAAATTTTAAAAATTAAAAAAAATCAAACACTTATAGGAGTTTTAAATCCTTATAATAATAAAGAAAAATTAGAAAACTTAGCTAAAAAAAAAATTAATCTTTTTTCATTAGAATTACTTCCAAGAATTACAAGAGCTCAATCCATGGATATATTGTCCTCGCAAGCAAACCTTGCTGGTTATAAAGCAGTCATTGAAAGTTTTGCGAATTTCGAAAAAGCTATACCAATGATGATGACTGCGGCAGGAACAGTTCCGGCTGCAAAAGTTCTAGTTGTTGGTGCAGGTGTTGCTGGGTTACAAGCTATTGCCACTGCAAAGAGAATGGGTGCTATAGTTTTTGCAACCGATGTAAGAATGGCATCAAAAGAACAAGTTGAGAGTTTAGGTGGTAAATTTTTAATTGTTGAAGGTTCGGAAAATTTAGAAACTGAGGGAGGTTACGCAAAAGAAGCCTCTGAAGATTTTAAACAAAAACAAGAAGAGCTTTTATCTGAAACTTTAAAAAAAATTGATATAGTAATTTGTACAGCTTTAATTCCAGGTAAAAAAGCACCCTTAATAATTAAAGATAATATGATTGAAAACATGCAATCAGGATCAGTAATTTATGATCTAGCAGCAATCCAAGGGGGAAATACTGCATTTACAGAAGTAGATAAAATTGTTGAAAAAAATGGAATAAAAATAATGGGTGAGAGCAATATTTTAAATAAACTACCTGTTTCTGCTTCAAACTTGTATGCTAAAAATGTCTTTAACTTTGTTGACAATTTAATGGATAAGGACAAAAGAGAATTAAATATTAATCTTGAAGATGAAATTATAGAAAAAACACTAATAAAATAAATTATGGAAATAGATCCTTTAATATTTAGATTAAGTATATTTATCCTATCGATATTCGTAGGATATTACGTTGTGTGGAGCGTTACTCCATCTTTGCACACTCCTTTAATGTCAGTCACTAACGCAATATCCTCAGTAATTATTGTTGGAGCTATTATTGCGGGTTTGTCTGGAAATTATGACAGTGTATTTAACACCTCAAGTATATTTGGTTTTTTAGCTATAGCTTTAGCTGCAATTAATATTTTTGGGGGATTTCTTGTAACTCAAAGAATGTTGGCGATGTATAAAAAAAAGAAAAAGGATAAAAAATAATGATATCTGCAAACCTATCTGCAATTTTTTATTTAATTTCTGGTGTACTGTTTATTCTTGCTCTTAGAGGCTTGTCTTCTCCCGAAACATCTAGACAAGGCAATTTGTTTGGTATTTTAGGAATGATTATTGCAATAACAGTAACATTCTTATCAACAGGTAATTTTTCCTCAGGATTTATCTTAGTTCTCATATTTATTTTAGCAGGAGGATCAATTGGTGCATTTATAGCTTACAGAATCCCAATGACAGCTATGCCTGAATTAGTTGCTGGTTTTCATAGTCTCGTTGGACTTGCTGCTGTGTTTGTAGCAATTTCTGCATTTTTAAATCCTGAAGCATTTAATTTAGGTACACCAGGAAATATAAAACTTGGTAGTTTGATTGAAATGTCTATTGGTGCTGCGGTAGGAGCCATAACATTCTCAGGCTCTGTAATTGCGTTTTTAAAATTACAAGGAATAATGTCTGGATCACCAATTACATTTAAAGGACAACATCCCCTAAATGCAATTATATTAATATCAATTGTTGTTTTAATTTATTTATTATGTTCGACGCAGTCATCTAATTTATTTTGGATACTTTTAGCTGTTTCGTTTTTAATTGGTTTTCTTTTAATTATACCAATTGGTGGAGCAGATATGCCTGTTGTAATTTCGATGCTAAACTCTTATTCTGGATGGGCAGCAGCAGGCATTGGTTTTACATTAGAAAATACAGCTTTAATTATAACTGGAGCACTTGTTGGATCTTCAGGAGCAATTTTATCATATATTATGTGTAAAGGCATGAATCGTTCTTTCTTCAATGTTATACTAGGTGGATTTGGAGCAACAGAGGATATCTCAAGTAATTCTAACAAAGAACAAAGACCTGTTAAAAGTGGTAATGCAGATGACGCAGCTTTTTTAATGAAAAATGCTTCGTCAGTGATAATTGTGCCTGGATATGGAATGGCAGTTGCACAAGCTCAACATGCTTTAAGAGAAATGGTTGATACACTAAAGAAAAATGATATTAAAGTATCTTACGCTATTCATCCTGTTGCTGGACGAATGCCAGGACATATGAATGTTTTATTAGCAGAAGCAAACGTTCCCTATGATGAAGTATTTGAATTAGAGGAAATTAATAATGATTTTGCTAACGCAGATGTTGCTTTCGTTATTGGAGCTAATGATGTAACAAATCCTGTTGCAAAAACTGATCCCCAAAGTCCTATTTACGGTATGCCAGTACTAGATGTTGAAAAATGTAAATCTGTTTTGTTTGTAAAAAGAAGTTTATCTCCTGGATATGCTGGTATTGATAATGATCTTTTTTATAAAGAAAACACACTTATGTTATTTGCAGATGCTAAAAAAATGACAGAAGACATAACTAAAAATTTATAAAGGATTGAAAATTGTCTACAAAAGTTTTTTGCGATATCGCTGAATTAGGTTTAATTAAAAAATACAATAAAAAAAAGATTGTTAAAGGATTTACAACTAATCCAAGCTTAATGAGAAAAGCAGGAGCCCGAGATTATGAAGAATATTCAAAAAAAATCTTAAAAATTTGTAAAAAAAAACCTATATCCTTTGAGGTGTTTGCTGATGACTACAAAAATATTAAATCGCAAGCTTTAAAAATAAATGAATGGGGAAAAAATGTTTATGTAAAAGTGCCTGTAACAAATTCAAAAGGTTTTTTTATGGGAAAAATAATTAATGAATTGAATAATAAAAAAATTAAAATCAATATTACAGCCGTATATTCAGCTAAACAAACTGCAATGATATTAAAAAAAATAAATAAAAAAACTAAAGTGATAATTTCAATATTTGCAGGGAGAGCTGGTGATAATGGAAAAGATCCTATACCAGAGTTGAAAAAGAGCATATCTCTTTCAAAGAATTTTAAAAATGTAGAAATACTGTGGGCTAGCGTAAGGGAACCATATAATTATATTCAAGCTAAGCAACTAAAATGTCATATTATTACAATTCCGCCCTCAATAATTAGTAAAATTGAAAAGTTTGGAAAAAGTTTTAATAAAATGACTATTGAAACAGTTAAGACTTTTTTAGTTGATAGTAAAAAATCTAAATTCACTCTTTAACTTATTTTTTAATATATCCAGCCATAACAGCATAATTTATCCAGAATAATCCCGAGGTGTAAGTCGAAAAAAAACTACCTGATGGCAGCAACGGTATTAAGGCTACTATTATATAAATCATACCTGATAATTGATATAAATTTTTATCTTTTTTATAGTTTTTTAAAAATAATCCAAAAGAAACTATAATAAATGTTAAAAATATAGAATATCCAAACAAACCTGTTTCAGACATAAATTCATAATGTGTTTGATGGGGATGTGTATTTCCTCTTTTGTCATTCTCTTTATGGTCTAAATCGTCATATTTTTTACTAAAACTTTCGATCCTATAATTTTTTATACCAACACCAAAGATTGGATTGTCTTTAAAAATTTCTTTTGCAACATTATAATGAGCTCCGTAAATAGAATTATCTAAATAATAACTTATGCCATTTTTGGTAAGGATTTTAGCAACTTGATTGAAATATCTTATTTTATAATTTTCATTAAAATTTAATATTAATACAAATACTATAATAATGCTTGATAGTGAAAGTAACTTATATTTTAAATTTATCTCATAAACTATTAAAATAAATAATGATATTGATATAGCAGTTTTTACAAAGTTAGATCGCTCACCAATCAAGAATGAGATGATGATTAAAATCATTGCAATCAATATTCCAAAATTTTTCTTTTTAAAGTTTAAATGAAAATAAGATAAAGCAAACAAAGAAAAAGCAGAATAATAATGTCCTATTGTCATTTCTTTTCCGCTAAAACTAGCAACTCTACCTGGTATTATAGAGCTCATGCCCATTATATTTTTCTTAAAAGTTAATTCGAGAATAATATCAACAAATACAATTAAAAAAATTAATGACCACAACCAATATAATTTTTTTAATTCATTTTCCTTATAAGTTAGAATTAACTGTCGAAAAGATAGAATAGAACCAATTATTAGTATGAATTTAAATACTCTTAAATATGTTAATTTAAAATTATCTGAATAAAGCAGATTAATTAAAAATGATAAAAATAAAAAAATGAGCGAGTAGAGTAAAATTTTATTTTCTAAATTAAAATTATAATTTTTTTTAAACAATTTAATTAAAAAAATTATATTGATAAGCAGCAAAAATAAATTAATTAATAAATTTCCTAACAGGAATGTAATTGGGAAGATCGAAAAAAAAATAAATAAATATTTATCCTCAAAGCTTTTGTTGTTTAATTTTAAGAAATATTTAATCACTATAGATCAATTGGTTGCGGGGGACGGATTTGAACCGCCGACCTTCAGGTTATGAGCCTGACGAGCTACCAGACTGCTCCACCCCGCGTTAAAGTTAAATTCTGTTTTTGAGTTTGCTTAATTTCTTAACTCTTTTAATATTTTCTTGAAGAATTCTTTTTTTCTTTTCAGACGGTTTTTCATAGGTATTTTTAAGTTTTATTATTTTAAAAAAACCATCACGTTGTAGCTTTCTTTTTAAAACCCTTAAAGCTTGCTCTACATTATTATCTTTAACTTCTATTTTAATAACTACCTCCAAAAAACTGTGTAATTAGCACTTTTATAAATTTATGTCTATTCATTTTATATATCATGTGGAAATAGAACTAGAATTTTTCTGTTTTTCTTTTTCTTTTTTTTCTCTTTTAATTCTTCTTTCTGCTTTTTCAATTGCATCCATTAGTTCTTTTTGTGTAAATAAGTTTAGTGCAACAGGGTCTTTTGGATTAAGATTATTATAGTTCCAATAACTTTTGTTTCTAATTGCAGAAACTGAATTCTTAGTAATCCCAACTAGTTTCGCAATTTGAGAGTCTTTTAAAATATTATGTTGTTTTAAAATCCATAATGCTGAGTCAGGTTTGTCCTGTCTTTTTGAAAGTGGTATATATTTTTTTATTTTTTTTTCTGAATAGGATATTTCAATATCGTTCCCTTTAATTTGTAATGGTCTATTTTCATCCTTAGAGGATAATTCTATTTCATCTCTTGATAACTGACCTGAAATTATAGGATTGTATGCTTTTATACCTTTTGCAACCTCTCCATCAGCAATACCCTGTATCTCAACTTCGTGTAATTTACAAAAATTTGCAATTTGCTTGAAAGTAAGTGTTGTGTTTTCTACTAGCCAAACAGCTGTAGCCATTGGCATTAAAGGTGCGTTTGACATTTAATTTTTTTTTTCAGTTTTAAAATTTTGAAATTTTTTGTTAAATTTACTTATTCTACCTTTATCCATTAGTTTTTGTTTTCCACCTGTCCATGCAGCATGAGATTTTGGATCAATTTCTAGTTTAAATAAATCTCCCTCTTTACCCCAGGTTGATTTAGTTTGAAATTGAGTTCCATCAGTCATTTCAACCTTGATAGTGTGGTAATTTGGATGTATGTCTTTTTTCATAACGAGACTTATAGCAAAAGAATTCTAGAACACAATTAAAAGTTCTTTAAATTTTCAAGCATTTTATCATTAATTGCAATGCTTGAAGCCCTGATATCAATATTATTAGTGTTAAATTTATTTAGATTTGTTACGACTCCACCCGCTTCTTCGACCATTAAAGCTCCTGCAGCTACATCCCAGAGATTTATATTTTTTTGAAAAAAACCATCTAATCTGCCAGAAGCAACGTATGCTAAATCTAATGCAGCACAACCAGTATATCTCATATTGAAATTACTAAATTTCACTCCTTCATGATTGCTTGAAAACAAACAATCATCTATAGAATTTTTTTTTGATACTCTCAATCTATGATTGTTTAAATAAGCACCTTTATTTTTTTCAGCAAAAAACATTTCATCTTTAATTGGGTCAAAAATTACACCACTAATTATTTCCCCATTTGATTTTAAAGCAATACATATCGCAAAATGTGGAATCCCATGAAGAAAATTAGTTGTTCCATCTATTGGGTCTATTATCCAAATATTATCTTTATCTTTGTTATTAATTTTTCCTGATTCTTCAGTGATAAATGAATAATTTTTTTTAGATTTTGAGAGTTCATCTATTAAAATTTTTTCAACATGTTTATCGGTTTTGGTTACAAAATCTCGGGGACCTTTTTTTGATACTTGTAATTTTTCAATTTCACCAAAATCTCTTATTACTGACTTAGATGCTTTTTCTGTAGCTTTAATCATTAAGTTTAGAATTGAAGATATAGAGATCATTTTTAAATTTTTTTCAGGTATTCCAAATTTCTTGTGTCAATTATTATTTCATCTCCTGTCTCTATAAATGGAGGAACTTGAATATTTAAACCGTTATCTAAAGTTGCTGGTTTGTAAGAAGAGGATACTGTTTGTCCTTTAAGTGCTACATCTGTTGTTTCAATTTTACATTTTACTTGATTTGGTAACTCAATTGAAATTGGTTTTTCGTTGTGAAAACTGACAGAAACCTCAAGATTTTCTGTTAAAAGTTTTTCTTTATCACCGATTGTTTCTTTTTTTACTTCTATTTGTTCAAATGATTTTGGATTCATAAAAAAACAATTTATTTCATCACTATAAAGATAATTAAAAGTTGTTTCTTCTAGCGAAGCTTTTTCCACTGTTTCGCTAGATCTAAATCTTTCATTTAACTTTGTATTTTTATTTAAGCTTTTCATTTCAACTTGCGCAAATGCGCCACCTTTTCCTGGTTTTACATGTTGAGTTTTCAAAACTTGCCATAAGTCATTTTTATATTCTAAGAGCATTCCAACTCTTATTTCTCCAGCATTGATTTTCATTTCAATCTTTCTATAGCTTGTAACGGTTTATATTTTTTATTTTTCCAAATGTAGCCTGAAATAGCTAAAAAATTGGCATTATTCAATAATAGATTTTTATAATTAACAGCATTAATTCCACCAATAGCAACTACTGGAGTTTTTGTAAATTTTTTAACTTTGTTTAAAATCTTTACTGAGGCCATATACTTAGTTTTTTTAGTTTTAGATTGATTAAAAGCACCAAAGGCAATGTAATCAGCTTTAGCCTTAATTGCTTTAATTGCTAAATTCATAGAATTGTGACAAGTAATTCCAATAATTTTTTTACCAAGTATTTTTTTTGCTATCTTAATGTTCATATCTTTTTGACCTAGATGACAACCATCTGCATTTAATTTTAAAGCAAGCAAAGGATCATCATTAATTATAAATTTTACTTTATTTTTTTTACAAATATTTTTAATTTTTTTTCCAATTATTATTTTTTTATTCTGAGAATATCTTTTAATTCTGAGCTGAAAAAAACCTACTTTTCCAGTTTTTAAAACCAACTTTAGATTTTTATAGAAAGAGTCAGGTATATTGTTTGGAGAAATAAGATAAATAAATTTTTTTTTATTTATTTTCAAGTTCGCTAGACCATTTTCCTTGAGCAGCTAATGTGCTCATTTTAGCTCTATGATTAAAAGTAGTTTGAGTTGCCTCTACATTTTTAATATCATTAGACCAAACTTTTAAAGCACTTTGTTGAAGAGCTCTTCCATACGAATAGGTCATTATAAAATTTGTATTATTATTTTTATTAATTAAATTTAAATTTTCTGTAGCTTCAATTTCAGATTGCCCCCCAGATAAAAAAGCTATTCCAGGAACTTCATTTGGGACTGAATTTTTAAGACAATCTAGAGTTTTTGCAGAAACTTCTTCATTTGAAATTTTATCTTTTGATTGGTTTCCTGCTAATATCATGTTTGGTTTTAAAATAATTCCTGAAAGATCAACTTTATGTAAAATTAATTCCTCAAAACATTTTTTTATCACTTCTGATGTTTTGCTCAAGCAAATTTCAGCAGAGTGAGTTCCATTCATTAATACTTCTGGTTCTACTATTGGAACCATTCCACTTTCTTGAGCTAGTGCCGAATACCTAGCAAGTGCATGGGCATTGCTACTAATTGCTAGATCACTTGGATATTTTTCACCAATAGAATATACACCTCTCCATTTTGTAAATCTTGCTCCAAGATCATAATATTTTTTTAATCTATCCCTTAGGCCATCTAATCCCTCTGTAATTTTTTCTTTAGGTGAATTTGCTAAATCTTTTGCACCAGTATCAACTTTAATTCCAGGAAGTGCACCAGAACTGTATATTAAATCAGGTATTGATTTTCCTGAACTTGAAATTTGATTTATAGTTTCGTCATAAAGAATAACACCCCCTATGCATTCCTTCATTCCATCTGATGAAAAAAGAATTTGTCTGAAGGAAAGCCTATTTTCTGGGGTTGATTTGACATTCACCGCTTCAAGTCTCTTTGTCATAGTTCCATTGCTTTCATCAGCCGCAAGTATACCTTTACCATTTGAAATTATTTTAAGTGCAATTTTATTTAATTCTGACATTTTAATTTAATGCGGTTATACCAGGAAGGTTTTTACCTTCAAGGTATTCTAAAAAAGCTCCACCTGCAGTTGAAACAAAATTAAAATCATCAACAGCGTTTAAGTTGTTCAATAAAGAAACAGTGTCCCCACCACCAACAACAGAAAAAATTTTGTTTGCTTTGTTATTTTCAATTATATTTTTTGCTATTTGAATACTTCCATAAGCAAAATTTGGATTTTCAAAATATCCCGCAGGTCCATTCCAAAGTATAGTTTTACTGTTATCAATAATTTTTCTTATTTTATCTGTAGTTTTAGAGCCAATATCTAATATCATTTCATTAGATAATACTTCGTTCAACTGTTTCTTTTGAGGAGACCCATTTAAATCTTTAGATACAATCACATCTTCTGGATAGATTATTTTACATTTTTCTTTTTTTGAAAGAGAGATAATTTCTTCAATTATTTTATCGCAATTTTTTTCTTTAATTGACTTTCCAATACTATTTCCAAAATATTCTATAAAATTATTGGCCATACCACCAACAATTATAATATTATCAAATTTAGGAATTAAATTTTTAATAACATTGATTTTAGTTGAAATTTTAGATCCTCCAATAATACAAGTAATTGGTCTGGTAATTTCAGAGGTTATTTTATTAAGCGCATTCACTTCAAGGTCTAGCTGTAATCCAGAAAACGAGGGCAAGAATTTTGGAATCTTATTAATTGAAGCATGGGCTCTATGTGAACAAGAGAAAGCGTCATTGACATAAATATCTCCAAGATTTGATATCATTTCAGCAAATTTATTGTCATTTTGCTCTTCTTCAGAATAAAATCTAATATTTTCTAGAACAAAAATATCTTCATTATAGTCACTGAAGAAATTTTTACTTTTTATTTCTTTAATATTTTCACTAATAAGTTTTACTTTTCTTTTTAATTTATTTTGCAATTCTTCACAAATTGGTTTTAGAGAGAGCTCTTTAATAATTTTACCTTTTGGTCTTCCAACATGAGATAAAATTATAATTTTAGATTTTTCTTTAATTAAAAAATTTAATGTGGGAAGAATTTTATCTATTCTAGTTGTGTCTGTTATCTTGTCTCTTTCCAAAGGGACATTTAAATCTAGTCTTAATAATATTTTTTTATTGATTAGATTTTTTTCGTTTTTAATACTTCTCATTAAGAGATTTTATGCAAAGTTTCAGCAATATCACACATTCTATTGGAAAAGCCCCATTCATTATCATACCAGGCTGATATTTTACCCATATTACTTCCAACTACATTTGTTAAAGAAGCGTCTAAAATTGCAGAAGCAGGATGATGATTAAAATCTATAGATACTAATTTTTCATGAGTAACTTCTAAGATATTTTTTAATTTATTTTTTGAAGCTTGTTCAAAGGCATCATTAATTTTTTTTATATTAATATTTTTTTTTGTACAAAAAACTAATTCAATAAGAGAAACATTGGGAGTAGGTACTCTCATCGCAACGCCCTCTAATTTCCCTTTGAGGTTTGGAATTATTTCTCCTATTGCTTTAGATGCTCCTGTCGAGGTGGGAACTATTGATTGACTCGCAGATCTTGCTCTCCTTGGATCTTTGTGAGAATTATCTAAAATCCTCTGATCGCTAGTAAATGCATGAATTGTGGTCATAAAACCTTTTTCAATTTCAAAATTTTCATCAAGAACACTGGCTATTGGTGCTAGACAATTAGTAGTGCATGATGCTGCAGATATTATTTCATCTTTTTTATTAATTATATTTTCATTAACTCCAAATACTATTGTTTTATCAGCATTTTTACATGGAGCAGAAACGATCACTTTTTTTGCACCATTTTTTATATGAGTAAGAAGTTTTTCTTTTGAATTAAATTTTCCAGTACAATCAAAAACATAATCAACATCATGTTTTTTCCAATTAATTTCTTCAATTTTTGTTTCTTGAGAAAATGTAATTTTATTTTTATTAATTATTAAATGATTTGGATCAAAATCTAAATCAGCGTCTAATTTTCCATGAATGGAATCGTATTTGATTAATTTAGATGTAGTCTCTGAATTTGACCTATTATTTATATGATTAATTTTAAAATTTTTATTTTTAGTTTCGACAATCGATCTTACAACCATACGACCAATTCTTCCCATCCCATTAATTCCAATTTTTATTGTCATTTATTTTTTTACTAATTTTTTAGTAATATTTTTAATGTTCGTGCTCTCTAGTCCAAAATATTTATAAATATCTTTATAAGGTGCACTTTTACCAAATTCATCAATTCCAAAAGTTATTCCGTTATCACCTACATATTTTTTCCAACAATCACTTGATCCAGCTTCAATTGATATTTTTAATTTTGTTTCTTTTAAAATTTTATTTTTATATGATTTTGATTGTAATTCGAAAAGTTCCATACAAGGCATTGATATTACCTTGGAGTATATTTTATCTTTGGCTAATTTATGGCTAACCTCTATTGCTAGATTAACTTCAGATCCACTAGCCAATATTGTAAGATTAATTTTTTTATTTGTTCTTAAAACCTCGTAAGCGCCCAATGAGCATAAGTTTTTACTTGAGTACGTTTTCCTTACTGGATTTAAATTTTGTCTTGTTAAAGATAGCACACTGGGTGTTTTTGAGTTTTTTAAGGCATTTTCCCAACATTCGATAGTTTCAATTCTATCTGAAGGCCTAAATACATTTAAGTTAGGTATAGCACGTAATCCTGAAAGCTGTTCTATAGGTTGATGGGTAGGGCCATCTTCTCCGAGCCCAATAGAGTCATGAGTCATTACATAAATGACTCTTTTTTTCATTAAGGCAGATAATCTGATCGAAGGTTTGCAATAATCAGAAAATATTAAAAAAGTACCTCCATAAGGAATTAGATTACTGTGAAGTGCGATACCATTCATAACTCCACTCATTGCATGTTCTCTCACACCGTAGTGAATGTAATCACCATTAAAATCTCCAGGTTTAATTATTTTATGGTTTTTAGTTTTTGTATTATTTGATCCCGCTAAATCAGCAGAGCCACCAATTAAATTATTTTTTTGTTTTGTTAATGCATTCAATGTCATTTCTGAACATTTTCTAGTAGCTAAACTTTTTGGCTCCTTTATTGCATTCTCTTTTTCTTTCTTAAGCACCGTTGTAAAGTTATTTTTTAAAGTTTGATTAAATTCTATTTTTTTTCTTTTTAATACTTTGTTCCATTTTTTTTCTAAAGTTTCACCTCTTTGGCCAATTTTTCTCCATTCATTTAAAATTTTATTTGGGATATCAAAAGGTTTGGTTTTCCAATTTAAGGCTTTTCTTACAAGCTTGATTTCATCTACTCCCAATGGACTTCCATGAGACGATGCTTTTCCTGATTTATTCGGTGAACCATATCCAATCTTTGTTTTACAAGAAATCACAGTAGGTTTTTTAGCTTTTTGAACTTTTTTTAGTGCTATAAAAATTTCTTTTTCATTATGACCGTTGATAGAAATATAATCCCAACCATATCCTTCAAATCTTTTTTTAAAATTATCTGAAACCGCGAGATTTGTTGGACCATCAATGGAAATTGAATTGTTATCAAATAGCATAATTAAATTTTTAAGTTTTAAATGTCCCGCTAAACTCATCGCTTCATGACTTATTCCTTCCATTAAGCATCCATCTCCAGCTAAAACATAAGTTTTATGATTAATTAAATCTTTACCTAATTTATTTTTTAAAATTTCTTCAGCTATTGCAAAACCAACTGCATTAGATATACCTTGTCCTAGAGGACCTGTTGTAGTTTCAATACCTGTTTTCGGATGATATTCAGGGTGTCCAGCACAAATAGAATTAAGCTGCCTAAATTTTTTAATATTATTAATTGATATACTTTTATATCCAGTTAAGTAAAGCAAAGAATATAAAAGCATAGAGCCATGACCAGCAGACAAAACAAATCTATCTCTATTTAACCAATCTGGATTCTTAGGATTAAATCTTAAAAAATTTTTGAATAACACTGTTGCAACATCTGCCATGCCCATCGGCATTCCTGGGTGACCTGAATTTGCTTTTTGAACAGCATCAATTGATAAAAATCTGATGCAATTAGCTAAATCATTGTGTAGTTTGCTCAAAATTATCCTGACTAGACTAAGAAGAATCTATTTAATAATATAAACATATATATATGAATTCTATAAACGAAAAAGAAAAAAAATTAAATATTGCATTAGAGGAATTAAAAAATTTAGATCTAACAAATCCTGAATTACAAAAAAATATCGAAAATTTAAGCACAAAACAAAATCAATTAGAAATTGAAAAAACACAGATTGAAGAAAAATATAAAACGTTACTCGAGGAACATGAAAATTTATCAAAAAAACTTGAGGATCTTAAAAATAAAGAAAAGCTGGAGGAAAGAAAACAAATTGAATTTTCTGAAAAAATTGATGAACTTAATCAAGAAACTGACACACTATTGGATGAAATAGATAAATGGCAAATGTAAGTATAAAATTTAACAATAAAGAGTTTTTGCTCGCTTGTGAAGATGGACAAGAGGAACACTTAGAAGAATTGTTAATTCAGATTAATAAAAAGTTTAATAATTTAAAAAATGATTTGGGAAATCTAGGTGAAAATAAATTATTATTAATTACAGCTGTAAAAATAATGGATGAGTATTACGAAACTAAGAAAAAAGTAGATCAAAAAAAAGAAGAATTAAATGATCTATCAAAAAAATTTAAAGAACTAAAATCTCTAATTTACGATTATAGGGACAAAAAAGAATCTGAAATTGAAAAACTAAATCTTGATCATGAAAATTTAAAACAAGAAATTGACGATAATCAAAAAAAATATGAAAATTTAATTGATGAAGCTGCTGATCAAATATCAAATTTTGTAAAAAAAGCAAAATTAGAAAACATTTCAAAGTAGTTCTGTGAGTAAATCTAAGCAAAGAAGTAAAATTTTAAATCTTAGAAAAAAAAATTCGAATAAAAACCTTAGCCTCAATCCCGAAAGAATTTATCGATTTTTAAAAAAAAATAAAATTAATTTCAAAAATATAGGTGGGTATTACCCTTGTAATCATGAGATTGATGACTTGGATATGCTTTATTTTTTAAGAAACAAAAAGGCAAATATTTCATTACCAATAATTAGAGAAAATAACCAAATGGATTTTTTTGAATGGACAAATAAAGATCCTTTAAAAATTAATAAGTATGGAATTGCTGAGCCAACTTTAGGAAAGAAAATTTACCCAGATATAATATTTGTTCCTTTAGTAGCTTATGATGATGATCTGAATAGATTAGGCTATGGTGGAGGATTTTATGATCGTTATTTAGAAAAAATATCTAAAATTAAAAAAATATTTAAAATTGGATTAGGATTTTCATATCAGGAGATAAAAAAAATACCTATCAACAAGTATGATAAGAAACTTGATTTAATAATAACCGAGAAAAAAATTATACAATGAGAATTTTATTTTTAGGGGATGTTGTTGGAATTTCAGGATGTTCTAAATTAACAAGTAATTTATTAAATGAAATTGATAAAAACAAAATCGATTTTGTAATAGTAAACGGTGAAAATGCAGCAGTTCAAGGTGTGGGGCTAACTAAAGAAATATGTGAGGATTTTTTTAATTGTGGAGTTGATGTTATCACAACCGGCAATCATGTTTGGGATCAAAAAGAAATTATGGAATATATTGATAAAGAAGAAAGATTATTGAGACCTAAAAATTTATTTGAACCTGCACCAGGAAAAGGTTTTCAGATTTATAAAACAAAAAATGACATAAAAATTGGAGTTCTTAATTTGATGGGCAACGTTTTTATGAAAAAGTGTGAAGATGTTTTTGAAGTTTCTCAAAAATTTTTAAAAGAAAATGAAATGAAAAAGGATTTTGATATACTTGTAGTTGATTTCCATGGTGAAATTACTAGCGAAAAAAATGCTATAGGACATCTATTTGATGGAAAGGCAACTCTCGTGGTTGGAACCCATACTCATATTCCAACAAATGATGCCAGAATACTTAATAATGGTACTGGATATCAAACCGATGCAGGTATGTGTGGGGATTATGATTCAGTGATTGGAATGAATAAAGAAAATTCCTTAAATAGATTTTTAAAAAAGAATTCAGTGAAACACTTTCCTGCAACTGGAGATGCTACTTTGTGTGGTGTTATAGTAGATTGTGATATAAAAACAGGTTTAGCAATAAACATCAAAAGCTATTTATACGGAGATCAACTAAAAAATATTAAAAGATCATGGCAGGACATTCACATTGGGCAGGAATAAAACATAAAAAAGGTAAGGCTGATAAGCAAAGATCAAAGATATTTTCAAAATTATCTAAAGAGATTACTGTTGCGGCAAAACTTGGTGACAAAGATCCAGCAATGAACCCTAGACTAAGATCTGCAGTACAGGCCGCTAGATCTGCAAATATGCCTAAAGATAATATTGAAAGAGCAATAGATAAATCTTCTGCAGCTACAGGAGCAAATTTTGAAAATTTAAGATACGAGGGGTTTGGACCAGAAAAGATTGCAGTTATAGTTGAAACTTTGACAGATAACAAAAATAGGACCGCATCAAATATTAGAACTATTTTTCAAAAAAATGGTGGGAGTTTAGGAACTCAAGGTTCAGCATCTCACAATTTTCAACAACTGGGTATAATCAAAATTGATAAAAAAGAGATATCTGATGAAAAAATTTTAGATTTAGCCATTGAATCAGGAGCTGATGAATGTTTTTCTTATGAGGATTATCATGAGGTCCAGTGTCAAATGAGTGAAATATATAATGTAAAAAAAAATCTTGAGAAAATTATTGCGAATTTTATTTCTACAGAAATTGAATGGGTCCCATTAAATAGTGTTGAGGTAAATAGAGAAAATAAAGATAATGTTGTAGATTTTTTAGAAACTCTTGAAGAAGATGACGATGTTCAGAGCGTTTATTCAAACGTTAATTTGGGTGGTATTTAATGATGATTATTGGAATTGATCCTGGCATTTCAGGTTCAATCTGTTTTTTTCAAGATGGTATAATAAAAGACGTAATTGAAATGCCAACCATGACAGATGGTAAGAAGAATAAAAGACAAGTAAATGGTGCTCAAATATTTAATGAAATTAGTGAAAGGATAAACAAATTTGATAAAAAAAACATAAAAGTTGTAATTGAACAGGTTTCTGCAATGCCTGGACAAGGCGTTACTAGCATGTTTAATTTTGGTCAATCTTTTGGTATTTTAAAAGGAATATGCAGCGCAATGCATTTACCTGTTTATTATGTTAGACCTGCTAAGTGGAAAAAATATTTTAACCTTATTAATTCAGAAAAAGATGCGAGCAGAACAAGAGCTATTGAAATTTTTCCATATTTTTCATCACAATTGTCAAAAAAAAAAGATAACAACAAGGCAGATGCTATTCTAATAGCTAGTTTTTTCTACGAAACTTATCAAAAAGAAGAATAATCAATTTAAATTAAAAGACAAAATCATGACACATTTACGTGTGATGAGTAAGTATGGAAGCAGATATAGCAGCAAAAGCAGTTGAATTAGGAACAAATACTGATTTTTCATTATTTAGTTTATTTTTAAGAGCAGACATAATTGTTAAGTCTGTAATGATTATATTAATATTGTGCTCAATATATTCTTGGGCTGTAATTATTGAAAAGTTTCGTTTATTTAAAAAAATAACTAAATCTTCAGAAGAATTTGAAGAAAAATTTTGGAATTCTAAATCTGCCGAAACTTTTTATAATAATTTACCTGGTAAACTTGAGGATCCAATGTCACTTGTGTTTCAAGATGCAATGGAAGGATTACTTAAAAAAAAATCAAGAACTAACATTAGTGAAAGAATGAGTGCATCTCTAGAAGCTGGAATTGAAAAACAAATGACAAAAATTGAAAAAGGTTTTACTTTTTTGGCAACAGTAGGTTCAACAGCACCATTTATTGGATTGTTTGGAACTGTTTGGGGAATTATGAATTCTTTTCAATCTATAGCTATTTCAAGAAATACAAGTCTTGCGATAGTTGCGCCGGGGATAGCCGAAGCTTTATTTGCAACTGCACTTGGTCTGTTAGCTGCAATACCAGCAGTAGTTGCTTACAACAAATTTAATAATGACTCTAAAAAATATTCTGAAAAATTAGAAAACTTCTCTAAAAGATTTTTAACTATAATCTAAAAAATGGCTTTTAAATTTAATCGCTCATCAAAAGAACCTATGAGTGAAATAAATGTTACTCCATTCGTTGACGTTATGTTGGTATTATTAATTATATTTATGGTAACAGCACCATTATTAACTGTAGGTGTTCAAGTTGATTTACCAGAAAGTTCGGCAGACTCTTTACCTGAAGAAACAGAGCCTTTAACACTTTCAATTAACGCAAAAGGTGAAATTTTTATTCAAGAAGCAAAAGTTGAATACGATAATATTATTGCAAAAGTTTTAGCGGTTTCAAAAAATAGAACTGATACCAGAATTTATGTTAGAGGTGATAAAACTATAAATTATGGGAGAGTTTTAGAAATAATGGGATTACTATCAGGATCTGGTTTTACCAAAGTAGCATTGATTTCAGAACCATATAAACAAAGGTAATTAAAGTGAATAGAAGTTTAATTATTTCTTCTGTTTTACATGCTTTGTTAATTTTTATTACAGCTATGAGTTTACCTTTTTTGGCAAAGAAACCGCTTGATATTCCTCCAATTGTATCGGTTGAGTTAATTCAAATAGCAGAAAAAACTAATATTCCATTTGCACCTAAAGCTAAAAAGATAATTGAAAAAGTTAAAGAGAAAGAAAAAAAACTTATTTCAGAACAAGCTCCACCAAAAAAAGTAGAAAAAACGAAAACAAAAACTGTTTTGGCTCCTGATCAAAATAATAAAAAAATAGATAACGAAACACCTGAAGCAATTCCGCTTCCAGATAAAACTTTAAAAAAAGTTGAGACAAAAGAGGAAAAAAAACAAAATCCTGAAAAAGTAGATGATGAAGTTAAACAGGTATCAGAATTTGAAAAAAAAGATCTGTTTGATCCAAATAATATTGCTGCTTTAATTGATAAATCAAAAGAACAGACTGCAGAAGTTTTAAAAACAAATGATGATATTACTCAAGATCAAGAAAGAAATGTAGAAAATACAGGTCTTACACTAAGCGAAGAGGATGCTCTTAAAGCACAAATATTTGGGTGCTGGAGTATTCCATTAGGATTACCATACAATGAAAATTTATTGGTAAGAATAAAGTTAAAATTAAAACCTGATGGAACAGTATCAAAAACAGAAATTTTGGACCATGCAAGAATGAATAAACCAGGCCAAGGATTTTACAAGGTTTTAGCAGAAAGTGCTTTGAGAGCTGTCAAGTTATGCCAACCATTAAGAGTTCCAACAACTGGATATGAAAGATGGAAAGAATTACAATTAAATTTTGATGCAAGAGAGATGTTAGAAGGGTAGTATATTTAAATGACAAAAAAAATTTTAATATTATTATTTATATTAATACCTATCAAAGCAAATGCTTTAATTGAAGTTGATATAACTAGGGGAAATTTAAATCCACTTCCATTAGCAGTTTCTCCCCTATCAATTGATGAAGAATCTAGAAAAGGTTTTGAAAAAATACTTAAAAAAGAAAATATTGGCTCCGAGATATCAAATATCGTTGAGAATAATTTGAGAACATCGGGATTATTTAATCCTCTAGACAAAAAGGCTTTTTTACAAGCTCCTGATATTGCAAATTTAAAACCAAGATTTGAAGATTGGAATTTAATTAAAGCTCAAGCACTTATTACTGGTAAAGTAAATTATGTTGACGATAAATTAAGGGTTGAGTTTCGATTATGGGACGTTTTAGCTGCTAAAGAAATGATGGCTTTAGCTTTTACCACAGTTCCTAACAATTGGAGAAGAGTAGGGCATATTATTTCTGATAAGGTTTATGAAAGGCTGACTGGAGAAAAAGGTTATTTTGATACAAGAATAATTTATGTCTCAGAAGAAGGACCAAAAACACAAAGAATAAAAAAATTAGCAATCATGGATCAAGATGGAGCTAATAATAAATTTTTGACATTAGGGAATGAGTTAGTTTTAACACCACGATTTAATCCGGCAAGTCAAATGGTAACCTATTTGTCTTACTTTAAAAATATGCCAAGGGTTTATTTGTTAGATATAGAAACGGGGACACAAGAGGTAGTTGGTGATTTTCCTGGAATGACATTTGCACCACGTTTTTCACCTGACGGTAAAAAAATAATTATGAGTTTTGCTAAAGATGGGAAGTCAGATATTTACACTATGGATTTAGAAAATAGAATTGTTGAAAAAATTACTAATCATCCATCAATTGACACTTCTCCATCTTATTCTCCTGATGGGAAATATATTACATTTAATTCTGATAGAAGTGGTTATCAGCAAATTTATGTAATGAAGAATGATGGAAGTGATGTGAAAAGAATTTCTTTTGGCAACGGTTTATATGGAACACCTGTGTGGTCTCCAAGAGGAGATTTAATTGCATTTACAAAATTACATAGAGGTAAATTTTATATAGGCGTAATGAGAACCGATGGAAGTGGTGAAAGGTTGTTAACTGAAAATTATTATCAAGAAGCACCTTCTTGGTCTCCAAATGGAAGGGTGTTAATATTTTATAGAGAGACAAAAACTAACTCCAAAGGAGAAGGTTTTTCAGCAAAATTGTGGTCTATAGATTTAACTGGTTACAATGAGCGGCAAATAAAGACACCAACAGATGCTTCAGACCCATCATGGTCATCTTTATTAAGTAATTAAAGATTAATTTTTGTAAATTTCTTGATTTTTAGACTTGAAACCTCTATTTAGTTGTGAAAAAGTTAAGAAATTGAAATTAGCAGCAAGGAGCAATTTGATGAGATTAAACAAAATTTTAAAAAACACACTTTTAGTATTAACAGCTTGCCTAGTGCTATCTGCATGTGCAACTAAAAAAGAAGTGGCAACAGACATTCAAGGTCAAATGCAAGGTGATGTTTACACAGGAACAGACACAGTTGAATATTTAGCTGATGGTGTTCCAGACAGAGTTTTCTTTGCAACAAATGAGTCGATATTAACAACTGCATCAAGAGAAACTTTAAGAGCTCAAGCAGCTTGGTTAAGAAAAAACCCAAGCATTAATGTAGTGCTTGAAGGACACGCCGACGAAAGAGGAACAAGAGAATATAACTTGGCTCTTGGTGAAAGAAGAGCAAATGCAGCTAAAGACTATTTAATGACTTACGGAATATCTTCTGACAGAATTACAGTATTAAGTTATGGTAAGGAGAGACCAGTTGACTCTGGTTCAAACCCATTAGCTTGGTCAAAAAACAGAAGATCAGTAACTGTTAAAGCAAATTAATTATTTAAAATTTAAGACCCTAAAACCTTTATTGGATTTAGGGTCTTTTTTTTGCCATTTTTATAATCATAAATCTAATTTAAATGATGCTCATATTTAAATTAGTAATTTTAAAATTATTTTTAATCTTAAATTTATTTTTTATTAATATTTCTTTTGCAGATAATCATAATATTTATGAAACATTAGAAATAATAAAAAATGATCTTAAAACTCTTGAAAGAGCGGTTTATTCTGGATCTATTGAAGTGAAAGCAAGTAATAATGATAGTTCAGCTTCAAACTTGGACCAAAACTCAGAAGATGTTTTAACTAGACATTTATTAAAATTGTCAGAAGTTGAGGATCAGTTTAGAGAACTTACTAATAAATTTGAAGAAATAAATTTTAAGTTAGATAAATTATCTACCCGTGTTTCAAAAATTCAAGCAGATAACCAAATAAGATTTCAAGATATAGAGACAAACATTAGCTCTGGAAATATAAGTAGCGTAGAAAATCAATTGAGTTCAAAACCTAAGACTGATGAACAAAAAGTTTTACCTGGTAGTTCACAGCCCCAAGATTTAGGAACAATTTCATATAAAGACACAGAGACAAACGATACTTCACAACAAATTCAATCTGTAGATACTACAGCTTCAATTGTAACAGAAACTTTTCAATCTGAGGAAAAAATACTTCCTCAAGATTTAAATCCAGTGGAGCAATATGAATTTGCAACAAGCTTTTTAAAAGTTGGAGACTACAGTACAGCGGAAAGAGCTTTTAGAGAATTTGTTCTATCTAACCCTGATCATCAGTTAGCAGGTAGTGCACAATACTGGTATGCAGAAACATTCAGAATTAGACAATTATATACTGATGCAGCTTCTGCTTATTTAGAGGGCTACCAAAAATATCCTAAAGGAAAAAAAGCTCCAATTAATCTATTAAAACTTGGAGTATCAATGGTTCAAATTGGTGAAAAAGACCAAGGATGTAAAATGATAAATGGTGTAGAATTACAATATCCTAATGCAAATCAGTCTGTAATACAAAAAGCAAAATATGAGTCCAAAAAATTTGAATGTATCAAACAAGACTCATAAGTTTTTATTAAATCACTTAAAAGATAAACAAACTTCTAAAATTTATAAAAAATTTGAAAAAAATTTTAGATTAAATGAGGATTTTATAGTTGCGGTTTCTGGTGGACCAGACAGTCTAGCTTTATGTTTTTTATCAAAAATTTATTCGATTAAAAAACATCTAAAAGTAACATATTTTCACGTTGATCATAAACTTAGAAATAATTCAACAAAAGAGGCAAAATTTGTAAAATTACTTCTAAAAAAATTGTCTACTAATCTTGAGATTTTAACCTGGGTTGGAAAAAAACCAAAAAGCAACATCCAATCTATTGCAAGAGATAAAAGATATGAACTTTTGTTAAATAAGGCAAAAAAATTAAAAATAAATAATATTTTATTAGCTCATCATAAAGATGACTTAATAGAGAATTTTTTTATTAGAATTTTAAGAGGCAGTGGTTTAAATGGTATGGTGTCATTTGATCAAAGAACTAAGCTACAAAATATTAATTTGATTAGACCTTTATTAAAATTTTCTAAAAAAAATTTAGAACATATCACCAAAAAAGTTTTTAAAAATTATGTTGAAGATCCCTCTAATAAAAATGATCAATTTAAAAGAGTAAAAATTAGAAATTTTATAAAAAACTTGGAATTAGAGGGATTAGATAATGATAAATTTAATCTAACTATTAAAAATTTAAGATTTGCAAATGAGTCAATTAAATTCTTTGTAGAAAAAAATTTAAAAGACAATTCAACAATTTCAAATATTAATGGGTTTGTTATTTTAAATAAAAATTTTTTTCTTCAGCCAGAGGAAGTAGTTTTTAGATCTATAACAGAAGTGCTAAAAAGTGTTGGTAAAAAATACTATCCAGTAAGAGGAAAAAAAATTGATAAATTAATTTATCAAATTAAAAATGATAACTCACTCATGACTACTTTAGGAAACTGTGTAATAAAGAAGGTAAATAACTCAGTTATAGTATCAAAAGAGCGTTAAAGTTGATGAAATAACTGATATTTTGTCACTTGTTAATTTAATAATAATTCTTATTTTAAAGCTATGAACCTAAAAAATCTTGCAATGTGGGGAATAATAGTTTTCTTAACTATAGGTCTTTATAATATGTTTAAAAATCCACAGTCTAATGTTAGAGGTGGAAATCAAATAATATTTTCAGATTTTTTAAATTCAGTTGAAGACGGTGAAGTTCTAAAAGTTGAGATTCAGGGAAATAACATCAAAGGTACTTATTCAAATGGAAATTCTTTTTCAACTTATGCTCCTAATGATCCAAATCTTATAGAAAAATTATCAGAGAAAGGTGTGAGTATTTCAGCAGCACCTTTAGATGAAAAAATGCCTTCATTGTTTGGTGTACTCTTATCATGGTTTCCTATGTTACTGCTTATTGCAGTATGGATTTTCTTTATGAGACAAATGCAAGGTGGCAAAGGTGGAGCAATGGGATTTGGAAAATCAAAAGCTAAAATGATGAATGAATTAAAAGGAAAGGTTACTTTTAATGATGTTGCTGGTGTAGAGGAAGCTAAAGAAGAAGTAGAAGAAATGGTAGAGTTCCTAAAAGACCCAAAAAAATTTAGTAGGTTGGGTGGTAAAATTCCAAGAGGAGCTTTACTTGTTGGACCCCCGGGAACTGGTAAAACTTTATTAGCTAGGGCAATTGCAGGTGAAGCAGGTGTTCCGTTTTTCACTATTTCAGGTTCTGATTTTGTTGAGATGTTCGTTGGAGTAGGAGCATCTAGAGTAAGAGACATGTTTGAACAAGGTAAAAAAAATTCTCCATGTATTATTTTTATAGATGAGATAGATGCTGTTGGAAGAAGTAGAGGTGCAGGTCTAGGAGGTGGAAATGATGAAAGAGAGCAAACTTTAAACCAGCTGTTAGTTGAAATGGATGGTTTTGATACAAATGAAGGTGTCATCATTATAGCTGCAACAAACAGACCAGATGTGCTTGATCCAGCTTTACTAAGACCAGGAAGGTTTGATAGACAAGTAGTAGTTTCAAACCCAGATATTATTGGAAGAGAAAAAATTTTAAAAGTTCATGTAAAAAAAATAAAAATGGCGCCAGATGTTAATTTAAGAACAATTGCAAGAGGTACACCAGGTTTTTCAGGAGCTGATCTTGCAAATATAGTTAATGAAGCAGCTTTGTTAGCAGCGAGAAAAAATAAGAGGATAGTTACATTGTTAGAATTTGAGGAAGCAAAAGATAAAGTTATGATGGGCGCTGAAAGACGTTCAATGGTCATGACAGAAGATGAGAAAAAACTAACTGCATATCATGAAGGTGGACATGCTCTCGTGTCGTTTAATATGCCAAGTTATGACCCAATTCATAAAGCTACTATTATACCAAGAGGAAGAGCTCTTGGAATGGTAATGAACTTACCTGAAAGAGACAAACACGGTTACTCAATAAAATATCTTAAAGCGAGGCTAGCTGTTTGTTTTGGAGGCAGAGTTGCAGAGGAATTAATTTTTGGAAAAGATAATATATCTACAGGAGCAGGTGGAGGAAATGGGTCTGATATTAACCAAGCTACACAGTTAGCAAGAGCAATGGTGACAAAATATGGAATGAGTGAAGAAATGGGTCCAGTTGAATATGGGGAAAACCAAGAAGAAGTGTTTTTGGGAAGATCAGTTACTCAAACTCAATCGGTATCAGAGGAAGTTGCTCAGAAAATTGATAAAGAAATAAGAAAGCTTGTAGACGAAGGATATAATAAAGCTAAGGAAATTTTGACTGAAAAAATAGATGATCTACATAAAATTGCAAAAGCTCTAATAACTTATGAGACTTTAACTGGTGAAGAAATAGAGAATATAATTAATAAAAATTTATACCCTAAAGATAAAATTTTAGACAATCCAGAATCAAAAGATGATCAAGATTCAGCTTTGGGTGCGATGGGTTTGAAACCAAAAATTGTTCATTAAT
>QCDC01000014.1 GCA_003278805.1 Pelagibacteraceae bacterium AG-349-L17
CCACCAAATTCGAAATAATCAAAACCAAAGAATTTTAAATTAACTATCTTGTCTCCAAAAACTTTTTCCATTAATTCAAATGATTTTGGACCTTGTATAGCCATTATATCAACATCAGGTTCAAAAATCTTTACGTCAAATTTATTTCCAATAGCTAATCCTTTTGCAAATAATATTACATCTGAGTCAGCAAGAGAAACCCACCATTTATTTTCATTCAATCTAAGTACAACTGGATCATTAATCAGACCTGCGTTATCATCAATTATTGGACAATAATAACATCTTCCATCTTTTGATTTAGATAAATCTCTACAAGTCATCAACTGAACTAATTTCGCTGAGTCTTTACCAGAAATTTCCACCTGCCTTTCAGCAGCTACATCCCAAATTTGAACATACTGTTTTAAGTGATGGTATGAGTCCTCAATTGAACCAAACGCTGCGGGAAGTAACATATGATTATATATTGTATAAGCCGTAACCCCTTGTTTTTCTATTCTAGAGGTATAAGGGGTGCCTCTAAGCCTTCTTGATTTTGCAATTGAAAAACTTTTCATTTTTTTAAAAATTCTAAGACCTTGTCTCTCATTTCGAATGCTTTTTCAATCATAATCATATGACCACAACCCTCAATTATATGTGTTGTTGAATTTTTAATGAAACTAGAAAACTTTTTACCTGACTCTAGATTTACCATTTTGTCTAATGATCCAAATATCAAAAAAGAGGGGCAGTCTATTGATCTAGCAGCATCAGAACCATTGGTATAATTATTACATGCAATTAAATCGACTGCTAATATTTCTCTAATATCTCTTGGTGACTGTATTATTCTTTCCACTGGATTACCTCCTATAAATTTTTTTGAACCTTCATAACCCCACTTCATCATCAATTTAACAGCATCAGTATCTCCATTTTTTGCTAAATCGATTAGATCTGGATGAACTGGCATTCTATTTGAACCACCAATAAAAACTAATTTTTTTAATCTTTTTTTATATTTAGATGCATATTCAAGTATCTCTAAACATCCTTGAGAGTGCCCAACGATAATTAGTTGTTTTAAATTTAATTTTACAAACACTTGTTCTAGCCAATCAGCTATTTTTTCAATACTATCTAAGCAGGGGCCATCTGAATTACCGTGCCCAGGTAAATCTATAGATAATACGTTAAAATTATTATTTGAAAAAAACTGTTCAGTTAGAGACCAAACAATATGCGAAAGACCACTTCCATGAAGAAATACTATTGTTTCTTTATTTTTATCAATACCCTTTCCTGCATCAGAAGCATAAATATTTTTATTTTCTAATTGAAAATTCAAAAATTACCTAAACTTGTTTTCTTAATTCAAACTTTTGTATTTTTCCTGTCGAAGTTTTTGGCAACTCACAGAAGACAACTTTCTTGGGAACTTTAAATCCTGCTAAAGTTTCTTTACAAAAATCAATTAATTCTTTCTCGCTAACTGGTTTGTCTTTAACTGCTTCGATAAATGCACATGGCACCTCACCCCATTTTTCGTCTGGTTTTGCTACAACTGCTGCAATCGAAACGGATGGGTGTTTGGATAAAGTATTTTCAATTTCAATTGAAGAAATATTTTCTCCTCCAGAAATAATTATATCTTTTGATCTATCTTGTATTTTAATATAGCCATCAGAATGCATTACAGCTAAATCACCACTGTGAAACCAACCATCTTTCATGGCTTTTTCGGTAGCCTCTTTATCTTTGAAATATCCCTTCATTACGACATTTCCTCTAATCATTATTTCACCGATTGTCTTTCCATCTCTAGGAACCTCTTTCATTGTCTCAGGATCTAAAACAACTACACCTTCCGTATTAGGGTACTTCACACCTTGTCTTGCTTTAATCTCGTTTTGTTTTTCTTCATCAAAATTATTCCATTCATCATTCCACGCGCACTGAGTTACATGACCATAAGTTTCTGTTAAACCATATACATGCATTACTTCAAATCCAAGAGCTCTCATTTTTTTAAAAATTATACTTGGTGGAGGAGCTCCAGCAGTTAAAACATAAACTTTTTGTTTTAATTTTTTCTTATCACTTTCTGGAGCTCCAGTAATCATATTCAATACTATTGGTGCACCACCAAAATGAGTAATTTCATATTTATCAATAAGTTCAAAAATTTTTTTAATATCTATATTTCTTAAACAAATTGTTCTTCCATTTAGCATCGGTACAGTCCATGGATAACACCAACCATTGCAATGGAACATTGGAACAACTGTTAAAAAATTTAATCTATTTGGCATATTCCAAGCCACTGAGCTTCCTGTAGACATTAAATATGCTCCCCTATGATGATAGACAACACCTTTGGGATTTCCTGTAGTGCCTGATGTATAACTTAATGATATAGCCTGCCACTCATCTTCAGGCATTTGCCATTGAAAATTTTCATCACCTGTATTTAAAAAACTTTCATATTCTAAATCACCAATTTTTTCCAATTTTGATTGGTCAGCATATTTATCGTTTATGTCGATAATAGTTATTTTTTTTTTAATAGTTTTTAATGCTTTTTTTACTTCTCCATGAAGTTGTCTATCGACAACTAACACTTTTGCTTCGCTGTGATCTAAAATATAGGAAATTGTTTTAGCATCTAATCTTATATTAATAGTATTAAGAACTGCACCAGTCATAGGTACAGAGTAGTGTGCTTCAAAAATCTCTGGTGTATTGAAAGCTAAGAATGAAACCGTGTCACCTTTTTTAATACCTATTTTTGTCAATGCACTAGCAAATTTTACAACTCTTTTATAAACTTCAGCCCAGGTATAATTTCTTTCTTCATAAATTATAGCCTCATAATTTGGGTAAATTTCTTTTGCTCTTTTTAAAAAAGTTAAAGGAGTGAGGGGTACGTGATTTGCTTTATTTTTATCTAAATTTGTATCGTAATGGCTCATTAATTAAACTTAAAATTCATTATATTTGAGCTTCCTGAGATTGCTGATTTATAATGATACTCAGCCCTAGGTAGTACCTTATCAAAATAAAATTTAGCTGTATTTATTTTATCACTATAAAATTCTTTATTAGTATTAAAATCATTAAAACTAACCTCTAATATTTTAATCCAAGCATAGGCAATTGAAACATAACCTAAGCTTTTTAAATAATCATTTGCTGCAGCGCTAACATCATCCTTTTCGATTTTGTTTTTATCATTTATCCAATCTGTGAATTTAGACAAAATATCTAGGTAATGGTTTAATTCTTTAGAAAAAGTTTTTACTTTTTCATTTTTGCTCTCACATTCAGATTTAATCATTTCTAAAAACTTATTTATAACATCACCTTTTTTGTTAGATAATTTTCTAAATACTAAATCTGCAGCCTGTACGGAATTTGTACCTTCATAAATTGGAGTAATACGATTATCTCGATATAATTGCTCAATTCCTTGGTCTTTAGTATATCCGTATCCTCCATGTATCTGCATTGCATCGCTAGTAATTTCCATAGCTAAATCTGTAAAAAGAGATTTAACTACAGGCGTCATTAATGAAACGTAATCTAAAGCAGCTTGTTTAATTTTTTCGTCCGGATGATAAAGACTTACTTCTGTTTGTTGAGAAAGCCAAAAACATAATGCTCTTTCACCCTCAATTATTGATTTCATATTAAGTAAAGTTCTTCTAATGTCTGCATGATCAATTATAAAATCTGCACCATTATTAGATTTTGAATTATTTGTTTTTCCTTGCTTTCTTTCTTTTGCGTAAGAAAGTGAATTTTGATAAGCAATTTCAGAAATACCTAAACCTTGAATGCCTACAACTATTCGCTCTAAATTCATCATTGTGAACATTGCACTTAGACCTTTATCTTTAGTACCAATCATGTATCCAGTTGCATCATCAAAATTTAAAACACAAGTAGCTGAACCTTTAATACCCATCTTGCTCTCAATTGATCCAGTTGAAATTCCATTTCTTGGACCAATACTACCATCCTGGTTCACAATATATTTTGGAACTAAAAATAAACTAATTCCCTTGGTACCAGATGGAGAGTCTGGTGATCTTGCCAAAACTAAGTGAATTATATTTTCGGTTAAATCATGGTCTCCTGAAGTTATGAATATTTTTTGACCACTGATTTTATAAGTATCATCTGATTGTTTAATTGCTTTAGTTTTTAACAAGCCAAGATCGGTACCACAGACTGGTTCTGTTAAACACATTGTACCACTCCACTTACCTTCTACAATCTTTGGTAAATATTTATTTTTTATTTCATCAGAGGCATGATGATTGATACAATTATAAGCACCAATACTTAGTTCACTATATAATTTAAATGATAAGCTTGCTGAAGATAACATTTCATCAAAAAATGCACTTACTGTTTTTGGCATTCCTTGACCTCCATATTTTGGATCACAAGACAATGAAGTCCAACCATCCTCTATATACTTTTGATACGCTTCTTTGTAGCCTGGGGGTGTTCTAACAACACCATTTTCTAAAACTGCTGGATTTTCATCTCCGGATTTAGCAAGAGGTAAAATTAAATTTTGATTTATCTTGGCTGCTTCCTCTAAAATATCTTTCACTAGATCTGAACTAACTTCATTGTATTTTTCAAGTTCATTATAGTTTTTATTATCTCTAAGTTTTTCAAAGAGAAACATCATGTCTTTTACTGGAGCTGTATAACTTGGCATATTTAAACCTTAAAATAATTCTAGTTTTATTGCAATTTTGAAATTATCGCATCACCCATTGCTGAAGTAGACGTTTCTTTCATGCCATCTGACATTATATCTTTAGTTCTTAAACCATCATTTAGAACATCTTGAACTGCCTTTTCTAAAATATCCGCTTCTTTATCAAGATCTAAAGAGTACCTTAAAGCCATAGCAAAACTTAAAATAGAAGCAATTGGATTTGCAATACCTTGTCCAGCTATATCAGGAGCCGATCCGTGTATTGGCTCATACATTGCTCTCATCTCACCATCTTTATTTTTTGCACCCAAAGATGCTGACGGTAAAAGACCTAAAGATCCAGTTAACATCGAAGCTTGATCAGACAGCATATCCCCAAATAAATTATCAGTTACAATTACATCAAATTGCTTTGGGTTTCTTAAAAGTTGCATTGCGCAGTTATCTGCTAACATATGGCTTAACTCTACATCTTTATATTCTTTATTATGTAGCTCCTGAACCTCTTCTTTCCACAATTGTCCAGCTTCCATTACATTTGACTTTTCACATGATGTAACTTTGTTTGATCTTTTTCTTGCTAAATCAAAAGCAACTCTAGCTACCCTAGTAATTTCACTAGTGGTATAAGTGTGTGTATTAATTCCTTTTCTTTCTCCATTTTCAATTGGCTTAATTCCTCTAGGTTCACCAAAATATATTCCACCCGTTAACTCTCTTACTATCATTATATCTAGTCCTGAAACTACCTCTGGCTTAAGGGTTGAAGCATCAACTAGTTGTTTGAAACAAATTGCTGGCCTTAAATTTGCGAAAAGTTTCAATTCTTTTCTAAGTTTTAATAATGCTCTTTCTGGTTTTTTAGAAAATTCTAGGTTATCCCATGTAGGACCACCAACTGCTCCAAGCATAATTACTTCACTTTCTAATGCTTTGTAAAAAACCTCATCAGTGATTGGGGTACCATGTTTATCATAAGAACAACCACCAACTAGCTCCTGATCAATTTCAAAATCTAAAGATTTTTTATCATTAAACCAGTTAATAATTTTTTTTACCTCAGCTATTACCTCTGGACCAATACCATCACCAGGAAGTAAAAGTATTTTTCTTTTTTTTACTTTAATCATGAAATACCCAAGGCTTTTCGTTTTTTAAATTTGTTTCAAACTTTTCTATTTTTTCTGATTTTTTTAGTGATAAAGCGATATCATCGAGCCCTTCTAACAAACATTTTTTCTTAAATGGATCAACTTCAAATTTTATCTCATTATTTCCATAAACTATTTTTTCCTCTTGCAAATCAATAGAAATTTCTTCTTGTCTATTTGCGTATTCAGATAGCTCTTTTATTTTTTCTTCTTCAAGGATTATAGGCAAAATTCCATTTTTAAAACAATTACTAAAAAAAATATCTGCGTAACTTGAACTTATTACACAAGTAATTCCAAAATCTAATAAAGCCCAAGGAGCATGTTCTCTTGATGAACCACATCCAAAGTTTTTTCCAGCAATTAAAATTTTAGATTGATTAAATGGATCTTTGTTTAACACAAAATCATTTATTTCTTTACCTTGATCATCATATCTCATTTCAAAAAATAAATTTTTTCCAAGACCAGTTCTTTTGATAGTTTTTAAAAACTGTTTTGGAATTATCATATCTGTATCAATATTAACAATTGGTAAATAAGCTGGGATACTTTTTAATTTATTAAATTTTTGCATTTAATTTTGATACTTTCTGACATCATCTAAATTACCTGATATCGCAGCTGCTGCTGCCATTCCTGGACTAACTAGATGGGTTCTGCCGCCTCTACCTTGTCTTCCCTCAAAGTTTCTATTTGATGTAGAGGCACATCTTTCTTCTGGCTTTAATTTATCAGCATTCATAGCTAAACACATAGAGCAACCTGGTTCTCTCCATTCAAACCCTGAGCTAACAAAAATTTTATCTAGTCCCTCTTGCTCTGCTTGCTCTTTAACTAAGCCTGAGCCTGGAACTACTATAGCATTAACATGCGATGATACTTTTTTATCTTTTACGATTTTTGCTGCTTCTCTCAAATCTTCTATTCTGCCATTAGTACAACTACCAATAAATACTTTATCTATTTTTATATCTGTAGCTGCCATGTCAGGTTTTAAACCCATATACTTTAAAGCTCTTTCAATTGAATTTTTTTTATCTTCATCAGTCTCATTATTTGGATTTGGAACTTTTCCATCAATTGTTATTACATCTTGTGGTGACGTACCCCATGTAATCATGGGTAAAATTTCATTTGCATTAAGGCTAATTTCTTTATCAAAACTAGCATCAGAATCTGTTTTTAAGTTTTCCCAATAGTTCAAAGCTTTATCCCAATTTTCACTTTTTGGTGACATTGGTTTTCCTTTTAAATATTCAAAAATTTTTTCATCTGGTGCAATTAATCCTGCTCTTGCACCACCTTCAATTGTCATATTGCAAATAGTCATTCTTTGCTCAACACTTAAAGATCTTATTAAATCTCCAGCATATTCCACAACAGATCCTGTGCCACCCGCTGTACCTATTTTTCCAATTATTTGAAGTATTACATCTTTAGAAGTAACTCCTAAAGGAAGTTCGCCATTAACATTAATTCTAAAATTTTTAGCTTTCTTCTGAACTAGTGTTTGGGTTGCTAAAACATGTTCTACTTCTGAAGTTCCTATTCCAAATGCTAAAGCACCAAATGCTCCATGCGTTGCAGTATGACTATCTCCACAAACAATAACTGTACCTGGTTGAGTAAAACCTTGTTCAGGTCCTATAATGTGAACGATACCTTGCCTCTTATCATCCATACCAAATAACTTAACACCAAATTCTTTACAATTTGCCTCTAAAGTATCTACTTGAATTTTTGACTCTTCATCTGAAATACCTTTTGATCTATCAGTTGTTGGAACATTATGATCTGCAACTGCTAAAGTTAAATTTGGGTGTCTAACTTTTCTATTAGAATTTCTTAATCCTTCAAAAGCTTGGGGGCTTGTCACCTCATGAATTAAATGTCTATCTACAAAAAGTAAAGATGTACCGTCATCTTGTTGATCAACTAGATGATCGTTCCAAATTTTATCGTATAATGTTGTAGACATTGAAAAAAAAATTATTTTTTTTCTGTAGAGCTTTCTGATTTTTGTTCTTCTTTAGTAGCCTCTGCTGCTGGAGTTGCATCTTCTTTAGGTGCTGCCTCTGCTTTAGGAGCCTCTGCTGCTGGTGCTGCTTCTTCTTTAGGTGCTTCTACTGCAGGAGCTACATTTTCCTCTGTAACTGTTTCTGGTTTTGCCTCGATATCAATACCAATTTTTTTTCTAATTTTTTCTGCAATTCTTGCTGATTTACCAGTTCTATCTCTTAGATAATAAAGTTTTGCTCTTCTTACTTTACCTGATCTAATAACCTTAATTGAGTCAATTAAAGTTCCAAATAAAGGAAAAGTTCTCTCAACACCCTCTCCAAATGAAATTTTTCTAACTGTAAAAGATGAGTTTAGGTCTCTGCTTTTTTTAGCAATACACACTCCCTCAAAATATTGAATTCTTTCTTTTTTACCCTCGGTAATTCTCACTCCAACTTTAACAACATCTCCAGGATAAAATTCTGGAATTTTTTTCTCTGAAAGAATTTTGTTAACGTTATGCTGATTTATTTCTTCAATTGTTTTCATGTTAATGTTTATCAAGTTAATTCTTCTTATATTTTTCCCATAAATCTGGTCTACGGACGCGTGTTATAGCCTCAGATTGAGATAAACGCCAGTGTTTAATTTTATTATGATCACCTGATAATAGCACGTCTGGCACAGCTTTTTCCTCCCAAATTTGAGGTTTTGTATACTGAGGGTACTCTAGAAGACCATTTTCAAAGGTTTCATCTAATTTAGAGTTTTCATTTCCTAAAACACCTGGCAACAGTCTTAAAATACTATCTATAACTACATATGCTGCTGACTCCCCGCCTGACAAAACATAATCTCCAATACTAACTTCCTCTATATTTCTTGTTGAAAGTATTCTTTCATCTACACCTTCAAAATGACCACAAATTAAAGACAGAGATTTTTCATTAGCCAGCTCTTTTGCTAAATTTTGATCAAATTTTTTTCCTTTTGGCGATAAGTATAAAATTCTCTCACTCTCATTTTTGTTTTCATCTATAGACTTTGCGAGAACATCTGCTTTTAACAACATCCCTGAACCACCCCCATAAGGTGTATCATCCACTGTTTTATGTTTGTCGTCAGCTGCATCTCTTATGTTTACAACTTTAAGTTTCCATAAATTATTTGACAGAGCTTTTCCATAAAGTCCTTTAGATAAAGGACCAGGGAAAATCTCTGGATAAAGTGTAAACACTTGAGCTTGCCACATAAATAATCTTTAAATTATTTTTTTTCCTCTGCTGGAGCTGCTTCTGCTTTTGGAGCTTCTTCTTTAGGAGCTTCTTCTTTAGGAGCTTCTGCTGCTGGAGCTGCTTCTGCTGCTGGAGCTACTTCTGCTTTTGGAGCTTCTTCTTTAGGAGCTTCTTTATTATCCTCTTCTTTTTTATTTCTCTCTTTTTTTGGCACTGCTTTATTTGGATTATTTCCATTTGCAGGCATAGGCATTAGTTCGTTCTCACCTAAAATTCTTGCTACTCTAGTTGTTGGTTGAGCTCCTTGACCAAGCCAATATTTAATTCTCTCAGCTTCTAGGCCCACTCTTTCTTTTTTCTCTTTTGGTAATAGAGGATTAAAGAAACCAACTTTTTCTATAAATCTTCCATCCCTTGCAAAACGACTGTCGGCAACAACAACCTTATAAACAGGACGTTTTTTTGTTCCACCTCTTGATAATCTTAATTTTAACATTTCTTCTCCTTTTTTACTTTAATTGGTTAAATAGCTCTGGCGGTATACCTTTATCAGACATACCTTTCAGATTTCCTTTTGACATCTTTTTCATCATTTCAGACATCATTTTAAATTGCTTAAGCAATTTATTGATAGTGGCTGGATCTGAGCCAGAGCCATTAGCAATTCTTTTTTTTCTAGAACCATCTATTATTTTTGGGTTCTCTCTTTCTTTTTTGGTCATTGATAAAATAATAGCTTCATTTTTAGTAATTATACTTTCATCAATTCCCGCTGAATCCATTTGAGATTTAATTTTAGAAACTCCTGGCATAAAAGACATAATTCCCTCAATGCCACCCATTTTTTTCATTTGTCTTAATTGAGATAAATAATCTTCCATAGAGAATTGACCTTTTTTTAAATTTTCCTCTGCTTTTTTAAGATTTTCTTCTCCTAAATCTTGAGCCGCCTTTTCTACAAGGGATACAATATCCCCCATACCAAGTATTCTGTTTGCAATTCTATCTGGATGGAATACTTCAAGATTATCTATTTTTTCTCCTATACCTAAAAATTTAATTGGAACGTTTGAAACATATTTCATACTCACTGCGGCCCCACCTCTTGCATCACCATCAGCCCTAGTTAATATAATTCCAGATAAATTAACTGTATTTTTAAATTCTTTTGCCACTGAGGCTGCAACTTGACCTGTTAAAGAATCTGCAACTAAGAAAGTTTCTGTTGGATTAATGACAGCTTCAATTTGCTTAATCTCACTCATCATTTGTAAATCAATTTGAGTTCTACCAGCAGTATCAAATAAAATTATTTCAGCTCCATTTAAATTAGCGGCACTTATTGCTCTTCTACAAATATCAGCAGGTTGCTGACCTTCTATAATAGGTAAAGTTAAAATATTATTTTGTTCTCCTAAAGATCTAAGTTGTTCTTGAGCAGCTGGTCTATAAATATCTAGACTGACCATCATTACTTTTTTCTTTTTATTGTTTTCTAAAAATTTTGCTAATTTTGCTGTTGTTGTTGTTTTTCCAGAACCTTGTAACCCAACTAACATCATTGGCACAGGCGGTACTGCGTTTAAGTTTATCTCATTATTTGTTGCACCTAATAAGTCTACAAGCTCATCATAAACAATTTTAACAACCATATCCCCAGGAGAGGTAGACCTAATTATCTCTTGGCCTAATGCTTTTGGCTTAACTTTTTCAATAAAATCTTTTGCAACATCCAGAGAGACATCTGCTTCAAGTAAGGCTTGCCTAATACCTCTTAAACCTTCATCTACTTGAGCTTCATCAAGTGAAGGTACCTTTTTCAGAGAAGAAAAAATTTCTTCAAATTTATTTGTTAAATTTTCAAACATATTTATTACGCATAGCAGTAACGCACTAGTGGGCGAACCCTCGCTGACTAGTGTCGATCTCTTTGTTTCCAAAGACACCGCAAAGTTAATGTTTTTGCGGAAACGGCAACAACCTATAATAGAGGTTCAAAAAGTCAATAAATAAGTTAAATATCTATATATGGATATTAAAGCTTTTAAAATGGACGGTTTAGGTAATGATTTTGTCATCATAGATAATAGGCAAACAATTACAAATTTGACGACAGAGCAAATAATAAAGATTTGTGACAGAAAATTTATTGGTTGTGACCAACTAATATTGATTAAAAAAAATGATATTTCAGATGCTTCACTAGAATTTTATAATTCAGATGGAGGAATGTCTGGTGCGTGTGGAAATGGTACGCGATGTATTGCTGATTTATTAGGCAAAGAAAATAACAAAAAAGAAATTGTCCTAACAACTTTATCTGGCAAATTAAAATCAAATATTGTTGGGGATAAAATGGTTTCTACAGAAATAGGTGTTGCAAAAACAAAATGGGATGAGATTCCATTGTCTAAAGAATTAAATACGAATAATTTAGGAATTAAAATTAATGACAAAAATAATAACGAATTTTCTGGTGGAACTGCTGTAAATGTTGGAAACCCACATGTAGTTTTTTTTGTTGATAATAACGAAAATTTTGAAATTGAAAAAATTGGACCAAAAATCGAAACCCACTCTCTATTTCCAGAAAAATGTAATGTTACTTTAGCAACTGTTGTTAACAAAGAATTGATAAAAGTTAGAGTTTGGGAAAGAGGAGCTGGACTTACCAAAGCTTGTGGAACTGCAGCTTGCGCAACAGCTTTTGCTGCAAAACAAAACAGACTGGTAAATGATAAAGTGGATATTGAGTTTTCTACAGGTAGATTGACAATTTCAATCGATGAAAACAATAGTATTCATATGAAAGGACCAGTTTCAGATATTGAGGAGATAAATTTTAAAATTTAATGGGAATTTTTGAGAAATTTAAATCAGGTTTTAAAAAAAGTGCCTCAGCTTTTACAACGGGTTTAAGAGATATAGTTGTAAAAGAAGAGATTGATGACAAAACATTAGACAAAATTGAAGATTACTTAATTCAATCCGATGTTGGTATTGTTTCTGCTTCAGAAATAAGAGAAATAATTTCTCAAACAAAAATTGATCCCAATAAAGATTTAACCCACGAAATAAATAATATTTTAAAAAATTATATTATTTCAATTATGAAACCTTTAGAAAATATTGAATTCTTCAAAAAAAAAGAAAAATTAAATGCAACATTAATTTCAGGTGTCAATGGTGTTGGAAAGACAACTACTATTGGAAAAATAAGCAAAATATTAAAGGGTAATGGAAACAAAGTAATGCTAGCTGCATCAGATACTTTTAGAGCAGCAGCTATAGATCAACTAGAAAATTGGGCAAACAAAGTTGATGTTCAAATTACAAAATCATCTCAAGGTTCTGATCCTGCATCAGTTGCTTACAAGGCTATTGAAGAAGCATTAAACAATAATTTTAACCAAGTTTTAATTGATACAGCTGGAAGACTACAAAATAAAAAAAATTTGATGGAAGAATATAAAAAAATTGCAAACGTTACTAAAAAAATTGATCCTAATGCTCCACATGATGTTATTTTAGTTTTGGATGCAACCTCTGGCCAAAATGTAATTAATCAAGTTGAAGAATTTAATAAAATTATTCCAATAACTGGTCTTATTATGACAAAATTAGATGGCACAGCAAAAGGAGGTATTCTTTTAGCTGTTGCTAAAAAATATAAACTACCAATTGTTGCACTTGGATTAGGTGAAAAAGAAGACGATTTACAAATTTTTGAGGCCGAAAAATTTGCAGAGGCATTTACTCAAATTAATTAATTAAGGTACTGGAAATTAAAGGTTTATAAAAACTACATTTGTAGTGTTCTTTAAATTCATAATGTCCACAATTTTTAGCTATCGAAGAAATAATAAAATCAAATTTTCCATTTATAGGATAAAGCTCTAACTTTTTTTCAACAATATCAAATTTAAAATTAGCTTTTAGACTTTTTACAGCACTTATCATCACCAGAGTTTTGTTATCTTTTAAAAGATAATATGCAAAATCATCTGGAAAAACTGGGAAATCATATTCTTGCAAAAAATATTTTGCTGTTTTGGGAAACCATTCATAAGAAATTAATGGCAAAGACTCTTTCGTTTTGTAGTTATAAATATAAAGATCTTTTGGAAAATCATTAATATAATTTGAATTTTCTCCTCGAGCTAAGACAGCTTTTTCACGAGTTTTAAAATATAATGCAAAATTTTCATCGTACGAATTCATTTGATCAATATGAAAAAGGCTTTCTACAGATGCTAGATTCTCTTTGGCATTTGATAAATTATTTAAAGAAAAAAGAACAATAAAAAATAAAAAAAAAATTTTCATAAATTAACTTAAAAAAAAAATTTGAATTATCTTTGTTTAGATTATGGCCTAATTTAAACTATCAACAAAAGATTTAAGAGCTAATACAAGTTTATCATCATATTCCATCATATGATCGTCATATTTTGTAAAATATGAATATTTAGGTTCACTTGCTAAATTAAAAATTTTTTTACCCATCCAAAATGGAACTATTTGGTCAGCCTCACCATGCATTACTAATACTGGAATGTTAATATTTTTAATTTTTTCATTATTTTCATACTTATCTTTTAAAATTAAACCTACTGGAATATATGGATAAAAATTTTTCGCTGCCTCTATCATTGATGTAAAGGGCGTTTCTAAGATTAATCCTGCAAAATTTTTATTCTGAGTAATTTCAGTAGCAATGCCAGTTCCTAATGATTCTCCATAAATAATTATATCTTTTTCTTTTAGACCTTTTTCTTTAAGCCAGTTTATTGCACTAGCACCATCTGTATAAAGACCCTCCTCACTTGGTTTTCCTTTATTGCCGCTAAACCCTCTCCATGCAATAATTAAAAAATTAACATCCATGTCTTTAAAATGATTTAATTTATGGATTCTGTTATCAAGTGTCCCTGCATTTCCATGAAAATAAACTATTGTTTTATAACTTTTTAAATTTTTATTATGAAACCAGCCTAAAAGATTAATATTATCTGTTGTTTTAATATTAACTTTTTCAATGTTAACTTCTAAATTATCTCCAGAATAATTATTCTCATCAGGATGATACATTAAATTTCTTTGAAAAAAGAATAAGAAAATTAAAACAATTAAGTAAATAGCAACAATACCAATAAATAATTCCAAAAAAAAATTCCTACGTTTTATTTTCATATTTTTTTCTATTTAATATTAAAAAAAATATATAAGAAATAATACTTAAGATTAAGAAAACTGAAAAAGCTGATTTAAAAGCAAATATTTCTGTGTGACCCATCCCTTTAACAATATCTATCACTAAGCCTATTAGCCATTGCATTATGAATGTTCCTGCAAATATTAATAAATTGAATGAAGTTAGTGCTTTACCAGCAGAATAACCTGAAAAAGAAAGGCCCACAGCTGGCTGTGTAACTGATAAAAAAATTGAACTTAAAATAAATAAAGTTATGTAAAAAGCCCCTGCTTTTGGACCTAATAAAATTATCACTAACATTACAGAAAAACTTATTGGCAAACCTAATTTAAGTATTCTTTTAGCGCTAAACCCTATTCCTGAAATTTTTGGTAAAAAATAACCCCATAAAAAAAAGGATACCAACATAGTTACATTGATCCAAAATAATCCTGTAGCGCTTTGTAGTGGTGTATAACCAGCAACTCTAGTCATCCATGGTCCTGCCCATAAAGTTTGTATGGCCATTAAGCCCCCATAATTAAATAAACCCATTGGAATTACACTTATAAAAAATCTATTTTTCCAAACTTCAGATAAGGTACCAGTATTGCTTGTCTCTTCTAACTCTTTATTTTTAGTTAAATTCCATTTTGGAATGAAAACTAATATTAAAAAAATACTAATTAAAATTAAGATAGCGATGCCGCCAAATATCCATCTCCATCCGAGACTAGGCAATAAAAGTTGCACAGGCAATGTAGATGACAAAAAACCTAATGATGCAATCATTAGCATCCATGAGTTTGCTCTTTGTTGTTGATTTTCTGCATACCATATTCTGTAACCAGTTAATGGAGCCATTAAACAAGCACTAACACCTATGCCGATTAGAATTCGCGAAACTAACAATCCAGAAAAACTTTCAGCTAAAGCAAATGATCCTGTTCCAACTAATGCAATTAATAAAAAAGAAGAGACAATTTTTTTTGGTCCATATTTATCTAACAAATATCCAAGAGGTATTTGCATACAAGCAAAACCCAAGAAATAACCCCCAGCTAACAATCCTAAATCGGCTGCTAACAAATTAAATTCTGAGGTTAACACGGGGGAAAGTGTTGCAGTAATTGCACGCAACAAACATGACAAAAAATAACCAAATGCAAATACAAAAAAAACAACAATAGCCTGTTTTTTTGGTAAAATATAATTTTCCATTAATTAAAAGTTTAAAGATATATCTCTATGAACTGAATTACACCTTGCAACAAATTTAGCTTGTTCTTTTGTTAATCTGTTTTGAAGTCTTAGACCAATATTATATTTGATAACATCATTATATTTAATTAATTCAGGCATCAAATTCTTATTAGCATCATCTCTCCATGAAACTTCTAAATTGAAAAGATTGAAAGTTTCTGAACTTACTTCAGTTAATTTTTGCTCATCTACCTCATCATTATCTATAACAGATATTAGGTCATCTAATTTATTTGCTAATTCTTCGGTTCCAGAAATTTCTCCTAGTTTTTCAAAAAGATTATCAATTACTGATATTGAGTTTTCATAATTTTTATTATCAATATTATAACTTAATTCTTTTATTTCTGATGAAAGTTCTTTTAATTTTTCATTATCATTTATAAACATTACTATTTGATCCAGAGTTTCATAAGCTTCATCAACATTTTTTCTATACCTTTTTGTTCTTGTGTTTTTTGCTTTGTGCAGTATTTCAAACTCTCCATTTTTAGCTTTCCAACTTTCAGGAACTTTATCTTGAAGTTCTATAATTTCTAGCTCGTAATTCTCGATCTTTAATTCTAATTTGTTTTTTTTTGATAAGTTATCATCGTCTAAATTTCTAATTTCAGCTTTTGTTCTTTTAATTTTCTGGTCTATTTTTCTAATTTTTTTCTCAATTTTTCTTACATTGAAATGCAAGTCCCTATAATCTTTTGTGAATAATTCATATTCTTCTTCTGTTTTTTGAAGTTTTCTAACAATAGCAAAAGTCCCAAGCGCATTATCAAAATGCTCTTCAAAAATATCTAATTTATCCATTGGAAGATTTGCGGGAGTTAATTTCTGCATGTCTTTTATTGCATTAGTGATTCTTTGTTCTTCAGTGTTGTAAATCGCAAATTTGTACTCTTGTAAGCAATATTGTAACTTTGGATTCATCGGTGGTGGAGCAACGTTTGATGTTAAATATGTTCTTGCTGGTAGATAGTTTACTAATGATGGATAGAAACCAACAATTCCAAGACCTATTAATTGTAAAATAATGAATGGAACAACACCTTTCCAGATATTTAAAGTAGTAACAAGTTTTGAAGCTACACCTTTTAAGTAAAATAATGCAAAACCAAATGGTGGGGTTAAAAATGAAGTTTGTAAATTTACTCCAATCATAACACCAAGCCAAATTGCACTTACATTCGCACCTGGTTCAGCTAATAATATAGGAGCAATAATAGGTACAACAACCACAGCTATTTCAATAAAATCAAGAAAGAAACCTAATAAAAAGATGACTATCATTACAACAACAAATTGGGTCCAAAATCCTCCTGGTAAATCTTGAAGAAAATCTCTAACTAACTCTTCACCTCCAAATGCTCTAAATCCAGAGGTTAACATTGCTGCTCCTAATAGAATTATAAATACCATTGAGGTAGTTACACAAGTTTCTACAACAACTTCTTTTAAAACATCATCTATTTTGAATGCTCTCCAGAAGCTCCAAATAACACTGGCCAAAAATGTAATTGTAAAAAATAAAGCAATTAATATTGCTCCTAAATCTCTAGTGTCAACGGCTTTAATATTTAAATTATAATTTTTAGATAAAAAATAAATTGGAATTATGGATACGATCGCAATTATTATTGGATAGTAGGCGTTCTTTTTACCTTGGTGTAATCGATATCCCGCCATCATTGTTGCACCAATAGCACCTATTGATCCAGCCTGATTTACTGTTGCTATACCCATAAGTATAGAGCCCAAAACTGCAAAAATTAGGGCAAGCGGTGGAATAATAACTAATATAACTTTGATCCAAAATTTAGAATCAAAATTGCCTTTAAATGGAACAGGAGGGGCTGCTTTTGGATTTATTCTTGCATACACAAATATATAAAGCATATACAAACCAACCAAAACTAATCCCGGTAATAATGCACCTAAAAACATATCTCCAGCTGAAGTAGACCCTACTCTAAATTCTCCAGGCATATTAAATTCGCCAGTTAAAATTTTATAATCAGTCTGACGCATAGTATTTGCAACATCAGCGGCACTTGCCAATTGATCAGCAATAATAATTAAGACAATTGAAGGAGGTATAATTTGACCAAGTGTTCCAGAGGAACAAACAATTCCACTTGCTAGTCTTTTATCATATTTATTATTTAGCATTGTGGGCAAAGAAATTAGTCCCATTGCTATTACTGTTGCTCCAACAATTCCAGTTGTAGCTGCAAGTAATGCACCAACAAAGATAACAGAAATACCAAGTCCTCCTGGAATTGGTCCAAATAGTTGTCCCATAGTAACTAAAAGATCTTCTGCAATTTTTGATTTTTGCAACATTATTCCCATAAAAATGAACAATGGAATCGCAATTAAGGTATCAGTTTCTACATCCCAATAATTACTCCTAAAATTAGTTATACCAGCGGTTAACCATTCTTTAGGCCCATCAACAGCAAAATAAGCACTGGGGTCTCCTGCAAATAAATAACCAAAAAAAGCAGCTAGTCCTATTGAAATTATTGCTGATCCAGGTAGTGCGAACGCTACTGGAAAACCAGATGCCAAAGCTCCAATCATTATAATTACCAGTAAAGCTAAAAATAAATGTTCCATTATTTAATTCTTTAAAAGTTTGTGAATACTACTCATAAAGTAGCTTGTGAATTGAGTTAACATACTTACTGCAAATACTGCTAGGTAAACTGCCATTAAATAAAGTAGATATAATCCATTTGAACCTTGCTGAGTAATTTCAAATGAAATTACTGGACCATTAATGATACTAGCTTTACCACCCATACCCAAAAATATAACTATCAAACATAAAGGAATGCCTAAAATGAGAGATCCAATTGCATTCGTCCATGCCTTCTTTCTCTCACTAAAATTAGCATACAAAACATCAACTCTCACATGACCTTCGTGAATTAATGCATATGCACTTGCAAAAAGATAAAGTGCAGCATACCAAAAACGAACAAGATCTCCTTGAAAAGCTTGTTCATATTGAAATATAAATCTTGATACAACTATCAAGAATTCACTTCCAACTACTAAAACTGCTAACCAAATAAATCCTACAGATCTTGTGAAATAACCAATTACAAAAGAAGCTAATATAAGTGGGAAATGTATATATGAAATTCTGAAAGCAGGTTTTACTAAATTAATTTTAACTTGTTCCCCAAAAATTGGCTCGACCAATTTTTCTACAACCATAAATGAGATTAAAAAATCTGCTACTCCAACAATTAGCACTGCCCAGAATGAAGATCTAATAATATATGCTGTTATTTTTTTTAGTATTTCTGAGTCTGTTTGTAATGTTTGTTTTAAAGATTTTAAAACAAGCATTATAACTCCTATAAAAGATAAAAAATAAAATAATAATTGAATATACGACAGACTCATCGCAAGTCCCTCTAAAGGTTCATTTAATTTTTTAAATCCAAATATTTCATAGTGAGAAAAAAGTTTTTTAACTCCTGGCCAATCAAACCAAACTGTTAAAACATTATTTATTAAAAAAATTAATGTTAATGTTAAGATAGAATAACTAAATATTCTTATTAAAATAGATAAGTTTTTTTTCTCAATCATATGACAAAACTTTTAATGATAAATAAAAAGAGGGCCCATTTAAGGGCCCTCTAGTATTAATTAGAATTAAATTATACTCCTAATGCTCTATTTCTTTGAGAAATGTACGGTGAGTCAGACAAGTTTGTCCAAGCACCTATTTCTTTTCGTCCTTTAACAAAAGCAGCATGCACTTTCTGAGCAAGGGCACTATGTTGCTGAACTTCGTCAAAAACTTCTGCAGCACCTTTAGCAAAAGCGTCATAAACTTTATCGTTAAACTTCTCAAGTTTAACTCCATTTTCGTTTACTAAACGATCTAATGCTGCTCCATTTTTTGCATTATATTCTGCCATAGTAGTTGTATCAGCCCAGTCACAAGCAGTCTTTATAATCAACTGATCTGACTTTGTTAGACTTGTGAACCAAGATTTATTTACACCACAACATAGGGTTGATCCTGGTTCGTGCATTCCTGGATAGTAATAATACTTGGCTGCTTCATAAAATTTGAAAGCCTCATCATTCCAAGGTCCTACCCATTCCGTTGCATCAATTGCACCAGACACAAGGTTTTCATAAATTTGTCCACCTGGAAGTGAAATTGGAGAACCACCAAGTTTTCCAAGTACTTGTCCACCTAAACCAGGCATACGCATTTTTAAACCCTTAATATCATTAGCTGATCTAATTTTTTTGTTAAACCAACCACCCATTTGCACTCCAGTGTTACCTGCAGCAAAACTTTGTGTTCCGAAATCGTCAGTCAATTCATCCCACAGCTCTTGTCCACCAGCAAATTTTAACCACGCATTCATTTCAGCATATGTGAAACCAAATGGAACGGCAGTAAAATATCCAAATGCAGGGTGTTTTTTAACCCAGTAGTAATCAGCACCGTGATACATTTGAGAATTGCCTGAAGCAACTTCATCAAACGAGTCAAATGCTTTTACCCTTTCATTAGCAGCATAATAAGTAACTTGAATTCTACCGTCACTCATATCACTCAATCTTTGAGCAAGTCTTTGTGCACCAGTTCCAAGGCCTGGAAAATCTCTTGGCCAAGTAGCTACCATAGAAGCTTCTATTCTCTCTTTGGCAACAGCTGGAGCAGATAAAGATGATGCCGCAACAGCAGCAACACCAGTTGCAGCTGCAGTTTTAAAGAACTTTCTTCTTGAAGGTGATCTAGAAACCTTCAATGATTTTTTTTCTTTAATCATTAGTATCTCCTCTTCTTTGTTAATTAACTGCACAGATTAAATTACAATTGGACGTTTAAGTCTAGGTTAAAATTCCTATTAAAGAATATAATACAATCAGTGGTAGTAAATTTAGGAATTATTAAATTTATTTTTTATCAAAAAATGCTTCGTATAACATCATCGATATTGCAAGTATCATCAATATGTAAACTGGTAATACATCAAAGAAACCTATCATCATAGATCTTGTAAGTGTTGTTGCTAAACCAACAAGAAAAAAGATTGCAAAAGAAAGTCCTATTAGTATTACAAGTTTATTCATTAAATTTCTCACTTTCCTTTTCAAGCCAACTGGAAACTCCCAAGAAACGATTATCGTCATATCTCTCTCCAATAACTTGAATTCCTAATGGTAAATTATTTTCACCCTGAAGTAAAGGAAGTGAAATACAAGGAGTTCCTAAATATGACCAAACTTTATTGAAATCAGCTGATCCAGTGCTCTTAAGACCCTTTAGAGCAACACCTGGACTGGATGGGGATAAAACCCCGTGATAGTCCTCAAATACTTCTTTATAAGAATCGTAGCTTCTTTTCATAAAATCTATTGCTTCAGCATATTCTTTTGCAGTATGTTTTCTTCCATTTGCAATTGCATTTTGCATAATTTTTGAAAGTTTTGATTTATAATTTTTATAATAATCACTAAAATTATTAGCTAGATCACTTTCATAAATTATTTGATGATATTTATGGATATCTTTAAAATAAGAAGGAGTATCATGAACTTCTATATTTTTTTTAAACGACTTTATAAAATATTCAAAAGCTTCCTTAGATTTTTTGTCAATTGATTTCCAAAATTCAGTTTTATAAAATATGAACTTAGGTTCATATAAAGGACCTTTTTTTACAGCATCAACCATATTATTTGAAGAATAATAAACAGTGGCAGGGTCATGGGAATCTTTTTTAATTAACTCTTTAACTAAATAAGCTATGTCCTCAACTGTTTTTCCAAAAACTCCAAGATGGTCAAGTTTTTCAGAAGTCTTTAATACTCCATTCCTTGAAATTAGACCAAATGAAGGTTTGTATCCAACAACACCGCAATAAGATGCTGGTCTGATTATTGAGCCACCTGTTTGTGATCCAATTGAAAGTGGAGCCATATAAGATGCAATTACTGCAGCAGAACCACTTGATGATCCTCCTGGTGTTCGTGAATAATCGTGTGGGTTTTTTGTTTTGGAGGGATTTAAATATGCTAATTCTGTAGTAACTGTTTTACCCATCACAATAGCTCCTGAAGAAGTTAATAAATCAACTATTTCTGCATTCTGTGAATAAGATTTACCTTTACGTATTGGAGTGCCACATTCAGTTGGCATATCAAGAGTTCCAACAATATCTTTAACAGCTACAGGAATACCATGTAGTGGACCAATGGGTTTTCCAGATTTTTTATAAGCATCAGATTCTTTTGCTTTTTCTAATAATAATTCTTTATCAAAAAAAGCCCATGCATTTATATCTTTTTCAAACTTATTAATTCTCTCGATATATGCTTCACATATTTCGACAGAAGTAATTTGAGAATTTGAAATTTTATTTATTAATTCTTGAACAGAAAAATTTACAATTTCATTCATCAAGTTAGTTAGCAAATAATTGATCAGGTAACCACAAAGCTATACCTGGAAATAAATACATTAAAACCATTCCAAAAATAACAATCGCTAAGAATGGCATGATGCCTTTAAATACCTCAATTAATTCAACATTTTTAGATTGTACACCTTTTAAATAATATGCCGACATGGCCATGGGGGGCGTTAAAAATGATGTTTGTAAATTTAACGCAATTAACATAGCAAAAAAATAAGGGTTAACTCCAAAAAATTCTACTAAAGGTAAAAATATTGGAACAAATATAATTAATATTTCAGTCCACTCTAATGGCCAACCTAATAAGAAAATTATAATTTGTGTAATTACTAAAAATTGCCAAGGCTGTATATCCATTGATTTAAAAAAATGCTCAAATACTTCATGTCCTCCTAAATATGAAAATACTGATGCAAACGTCCAAGATCCAATAAACAACCACATAATCATTGCAGTAGTTTTTGCAGTTAGAAAGACAGACTCTTTAAAATTTTTCCATTTAAGGGATTTATAAAAGAAAGATAAAACTAATGCTCCAAAAGCTCCAACACCTGCTGCTTCTGCAGGAGTAGCCAAACCAGCAAGAATACTTCCTAATACTAAAATAATTAATGAAAATAATGGTAAGAATGAAACTAAAACTTCTTTTAAGATCACTGATCTTGGAGGGATTTCTTCTTTAGGAGGCTTGGGTGCAACTGATGGATTAAAATAAGCCAAAATAATTGCATATAAAATATATAAACCCGCTAACATCAAACCAGGAAATATTGCTGCAGCAAATAATCTTAATGGGGATAACTGAGCAATTACTGCATAAACAATAAGCATAATACTAGGGGGGATTAAAATTCCTAAACAGCCTCCAGCACAAATTACTCCTGATGCAAATTTTTTATCATAACCAGCCTTCACCATTGCAGGCCAAGCAAGCAAACCCATTAAAGTCACTACTGCTCCTATTATACCTGTTGCTGTAGAGAATAAAGTGCAAGTAACAAGGGCAGCGACAGCCATCGAAGCTGGTAGCGAATGAGATGCAAGTCTTATTGCATAAAATAATCTTGCAACTATGCCTGCTCTTTCAACTAAATATCCCATAAATAAAAACAAAGGTACGGCGGTAAGAACATGGTTATCCATCACAGAGTAGGTATTTGAAACAAATAAATTAAATATCCTATTATCTAATAGATGATCCATTCTTGACGGATCAAAGTATGCGTAATACCCAAATCCCAAACCCATTGCCATTAAAGTAAATGCAATAGGAAATCCTAGTAATACAGCAAACAGAAATATTACCATCATTAAAATAGCAATTTCTGGATTTGTTAGACTAAACAACATCTATTTTTTCTTCCTCTTTAGATTTTCGCATTAAAATTTTTTCAGTTTCTTCGGCACCAGCATCTCTCTCTGGCCAATGTCCTGTTCTAATACAAATAATTGCTCTAAATACTTCACTAATTCCTTGGAGTGTAAGAAGTATGCCTGATAAAGGTATTAATGATTTTGCCATATAAATTTGAATTTGTGCTGGACTATTCCAACTTGTTTCTTTCACCATCCATGCTTTAGCTGCATATTCATATCCATAAAATGCAAGTGCAATCACCCCTGGAAAAAAGAAGATGAAATATAATATTAAATCAATCCATCCTTGAACTTTAGTTGGGAACAATCTGTAAATAACATCTCCTCTAACGTGAGCTTCTGTTGCTAAAGTGTAAGCTCCAGCCATCATAAATATCGCTCCATACATTTGTAAACTGAAATCAAAATTCCATAAAGTAGGAGCATTAAATGCGTAAGCCATGATAACCTCATAACATGTTCCTCCCATCAAAATTACTATGCACCATGAAAAAGCTTTACCCATTGAGGTACTTAGAGTATCTGCAAATTTTATATAAGAGTACATATTTAACTAGCTTATCTTAATTTTCTTAATTAATTCAATTAAAAAAAAGGGGGCTAAAAAGCCCCCTTAATTTTTTATATTTTTAAACCTTAGATTTTAACTTTCGCTAACGGACCAAACTCATTTTCATAAGCAAGTCTGTAGTTAGGCTGATTCATTAGTAAGTATTTCATTACTCTTTTCGCGTAAGCTTTTTGTGAATCAACAATCTTCTTAAAGAACGGGTCTTTAGAAGAGAAATCACCTACAACTTTATCCCAACCTTTTAACTGCTCTGCTAAAATTGCATCTGAAGTTTGGTAAACGTTTACTTTATGCTCATTCATCAATTTAGATAAATCAGCTGAGTATCTTACCAAAGCTTTAAAGTAGTTAGCGGTATTTGCTGCATACGAAGCATTTTTTAATATTGCTTGGTTTGCAGGAGATAAGCTATTAAATGTTTTTTTGTTAATAGGTATTTCAAACATCTCTTGTGATTGGTGGAAAGATCCTAAGTGATAATGCTTAGAAACATCTTGCATACCAAATTGAGAGTCTGAAGTAGGGTTATTAAACTCAGCAGCTTCGATCAAACCAGTTTTCATGGCTGGCTGAATTTCACCACCTGGTAATTGTCTAACTACCATTCCCATTGCAGTAAGAACGTTAGTTGCAAGACCAACTGTTCTATACTTCATACCTTTAACGTCACTTACTTTAGTTACGTTCTTTTTGAACCAACCAAATGGTTGAGCTGGCATAGGCATCGCAAAAACACCAACATAGTCGTATCCAACTTTTGCTAATGTTTCTTCATACAATGCTCTTCCACCACCTTCTTCCATCCAAGCCATTACTTCTTGAGATGATAGACCGTAAGATGGTCCAGTTCCGAAAAGAGACGCGGCAGGATTTTTTCCATACCAATAAGCAGTAACCCAGTGTCCCATATCAAGAACACCATCACTTACAGCTTGTCCAATTTCTCCAGTTTTTACGACTGCTCCAACAGGCTGAAGATCAATTTTTAAACTTCCACCTGACATGTCTCCAACCATTTTGGCGTAATCTCCAGCCATTTCAAAAAAGATGTTAGCACCTGATGGCCATGCTGCTTGCATCTTTAATGTTTGTGGAGCACCAAAAGCAACATTTGGCATTGCTACAGCTGTTGCTGCTGCTGCACCAGTTGCTGCTGCGGCTTTGAAGAACTTTCTTCTTGAAGGAGTTTTAGACCCCTTCAATGATTTTTTATTTTTAATCATTTCTTCTCCTCTAGTTAATTAACTGACGGGAAGTAAAACATAGATTCAGATTAGAGTCTTTCTAAAAAGAGGCACAGATTGTCACTATTATTGTAAAATTAAAAATTTTTACAATTTAAGGTTGAGTTTAAATTAATTTGTTATCCTCATACACACAACATTTCTCAGCGGGTATATGAAGTTTAACGTTCTGATTTGGTATTTCGGTTTCTCTAGTAACTTTTGATTTAATTGTAAGACTTCCCATTTTAGCTGTGATTAGTTTATAGTTTCCAAGATCCTCAACCTTTTGAACATTAACTTCTACTAAATTTTCATTTTGATTTTTTGCAATCTTAATAAATTCTGATCTAATCCCTAATTTAATATTCTTTGTTTTTAATTTAGACAAATTTGAATTTGTTTTAATTAAAGTATTATTAATTTTTACACTATCGTTTGAGGAAGGTTCGCTTTCAAATAAGTTCATAGCTGGTGATCCAATAAAGTATCCAACAAATGTTGTATTAGGTCTTTCAAAAAGTTCTTTCGGAGAACCAGTTTGAACTACCTCTCCTTCACTCATAACTATTATATTATCTGCAAAAGTCATCGCCTCGTTTTGGTCGTGTGTTACATAAACTAATGTTGTTTTGTATTGCTCATTAATTTCTTTAAGATTTCTTCTTAATCTAAATTTTAAATCTGGATCAATAACAGTTAAAGGTTCGTCCATAAGAACGGCAGCTACGTCTTCTCTTACAAGGCCTCTTCCTAAAGATATTAATTGCTTTTGATCTGCTGTTAATTTTCTCGCAGGAGAATTTAGAAAAGATTTTAAATTTAAAGTTTCAGCAACTGAATTAACTCTTTCATCAGTTTTGCTTTTAGAAAAATCTCTACATTTAAGTGGGAATGCTAAGTTTTCATAAACAGTCATAGTATTATAAATAACTGGAAATTGAAAAACCTGAGCAATATTTCTATCTTCTGTTTTTAAATCTGTAACATCTTTATCATCAAATAATATTCTTCCAGCAGAAGGTCTCACTAAGCCAGAAACAATATTTAGCATCGTAGTTTTTCCACAACCTGAGGGTCCTAAGATTGCATATCGATTTCCATTTTCCCATGTCATCGAGAAAGGATTTAAAGCAAAAACTGGATTTGGATCATTTGGATTGTATGAATGAGATATATTACTTAAATCAATTTTGGCCACTCAAACCTCCAAAGGGTGAAGATGCTAATTTTCCATCAGAATTAAAAGCATAAGCTCTATTAATTTTAAAATTAATTTTTACTTTATCGTGTATCTTAAAGTTTAAAACTTCTTCTATTGAAACAATAATTTTTGTATCTCCTCTTTTTAAATGAAGCAAAGTTTCTGAACCACTAATTTCTGCTAGCTCAACTTCAAACTCGTGTCCGTTTTCGTTTAATTCAATGTCAGAAGATCTTAAACCAATTTTTAAACCATCTTCTGTTAATTTAGATAAATGTTGTGGAGCCTCCAGGTTGATCCCTTCAAATTTAATATTATTATCTGAAATTTTAGCCTCTATTATATTCATTGGCGGGTCATTAGAAATTTCTGCCACTTTTAATGAATTTGGGTTTTCAAATATTTCTTTTGCAGAACCAACTTGTAAAACCTTGCCTTCATCTAAAACAATAACTTCACCATTTAATTCCATGGTCTCTCTTGGATCTGTAGTTGAATAAATTAATATTGTTTCATCTGCTAACCCTTTTGAAAAAAGGTTTTTAAACTCTTCTCTTAGTTGCTCTCTCAATTTATAGTCTAAGTTTACTAAGGGCTCATCCAGTAATAGTATTTTTGCATTTTTGACCAAGGATCTTGCAAGCGAAACTCTTTGTTGCTGACCTCCGGAAAGCTCTTGGATTTTTCTTTTTTCGTAACCTAACAATCCTACAGACTTTAAAGCATCCATTACTTTATCATTAATAATACTTTGATCCATTTTTCTTTGTTTCAAAGGGAAGGCTATGTTTTCGTAAACATTTAAATGAGGATAGTTTATAAATTGTTGATAAACCATTGCTACATTTCTTTCCCAGACTGGAACTTTTAAAAAATTTTTACCATCAAATTCAATTTCACCACTGTCTGGTGTCAATAGACCGGCTATTGTTTTTAATAAAGTCGTCTTTCCAGATAGTGTTCTTCCTAAAATTGTATAGAGATTTCCTTCTTTAAAATTAAAAGATACTTCGTTTAAATGATATTGATCATCAGGTTTATAAGATAAATTGTTAGCAACTAAATCCATTATTTGATAGCTCCTGATAAATTTCCTTTTGATAAATATCGTTCAACTATGAACGCAACAATAATTAATGGTGCTACTGAAACTAAAGCTGACGCTGATAAACTCCACCAAGGAGTTACCGATGAATTTAATGCAACAATCTTAACCGGTAACAATTGAACTTCTGTAAAAGTTAAAATGAAAGCAAAGAAGAAATCAATCCATCCAAAAATTATACAAAACATTCCAGCTACAATTAATCCTGGTATTGAATTTGGTAACACCACTTTTAAAAATGCTTGATAAGGATTACAACCATCAATTAGAGCTGTCTCGTCAATTTCTCTTGGAACTTTATTAAAAAAGTCAACCATAATCCAAACTGCTATTGGCATTAACAAAACAATGTAAACTACAATTAACCCTGTTAGGCTATCTAATAAATTTATCGAACTTAAAAATAAAAAAAACGGAATTGATAAAACAATTGGAGGCATAATTCTTTGGGAAATAAAGAAAAAAGTAATGTCATTATTTTTTACAAAACCTGCCTTGAATGTATATCTTGATAGTGCATATGCAGACAATGTTCCAAGAATAATACTAATTAAACTTGCCGTACAAGTTACAAACAAACTATTAAAATAAGGTTCAATTATATCTACCCCTCCTTTGGCAGGCGATTTAATTAAAACCTTCCACCCTTCTAAATTAGGTTCAAAATCTAACCATGGAATATATGTTACACCACCATTAACAGACTGAAAGTCTTTAAAGGATGTTGTTAAAGCCCAAAGAAAAGGCGCTACGACAAATACTGTCCAAACAACAATAAAGAAATATTTTAAAAAAATATATAATTTATTCATACTCTACTCTTTCAATAAAACTTTAGTTAAGACTTTTGCTATTATTGTTAAACTTATGATCATAATTATTAAGTAGGTGAATGACATTGAAGCTGCATAACCCATCTGAAATTCTCTTAGCCCTTTTATGAAAATATAAAAACTTGAAGTTTCAGTTGAAGTTCCTGGGCCACCAGAAGTTAAAACGTAAACTGTATCCATTATCTTTGAAGCCTCAATTAACCTTATAATTATTGCTCCAATTGAGATGGGAGCCATCAATGGAAATGTTACATAAATAAATTTTCTAACTGGGCTAGCACCATCAATCGCAGCAGCTAAAAATGGTTCTTTAGGTAATGACAATAACCCTGCTAATAAAAGTAAAAACATAAATGGTGTCCATTGCCATACCTCAACTATTATGACTGTAAATTTTGCAATAACTGGATCTGTCAACCATTTTGGTGCTACACCAAAAACTGATAACAAATCATTCACTGGTCCAAGAGACTCGTGAAAAAAAGTTCTCCAAATAACCGTCATTATCACCGGGGTTGTCATCATTGGAACTAAAAATAAAACTCTAAAAAATCTTTTAAATTTAATATCTTTCCAAACCATATGTGCCAATGCAAAACCAATCACATATTGCAAAATAACTGTTGTAACTGATAAAAAACTCAATCTAAAAAATGATTCCCAGAATCTTGGATCATCAGTAAATAATCTTATGTAATTTTCTAAACCTATGTAATCTAAACCAGGATTATAACTATTCCATCCTGACAAACTTAATCTAACTACGAAAATAATTGGAAAAATTAATATTCCTATCAACACAAATAAACCTGGAAACAGAAAGAAATATTTATGCTTAAAATTCATTTATATAAAAAGGATTATATTATTTTTGTAATATGTGGCCATTTAAATTAATGGCCACATAAAGTATTTTTAAATTATAGCTTGTTGTCTTCCATTTTGACACCAACAGCATAGGCATCTTGAACTGCTTTTTTACCTACTCTGCTTACAATTGCTTCCCACTCTTTAGCAACTTCGTCTAGAGCTTCTTGAGGAGATAATTGTCCTGCTAGAGCTTTTGAAGTTCCTGTAGCAACAGCACTTGTAAATTCAAATACACCTGGAACTCTTAGAGGGAAAACTCTGTTATTACTTTTTTCCATATCTAAAAGTGTTTGAGTGTAACTGTTAGCGATCTCTGGATCCCAACCCATACTATTAATATAAATGTTAGGGTCAAAGTCTGAGTTTTTAAATGGGTTAACACCAAATCTACCAATAGCTAAATCAGCTTGGTGGTTTGCACCATTAGAAAAGAAGCAAAGATAATCAAATGCCATATCTTTTACTTTACTTTTCTTAGCAACACCTACAGCCCAACCCCAAACAATGTAAGGAGCCTGGTTGTATTGGTTTTCCCAGCTATTAGATACTCTGTTCCAAACTCTATCAGCGCCTGGAAGTGGAGCTGCACCAACTTTATTTTTAATTGGGCTATCATCTTGCATTGCTGCAATAAACGCATCGTCCCAAGAGAAACTAAATAAAGTTTGTCCACCACCAAATGATCCGATTTCATCACCTAGACCAAAGTTAGTTCCTCCTGGAGGAACATATTTTGTAGCTTCAACCCAATCAGTTAATGCTTCAACAAATCCTGGGTTATTGATGTTTGGCTTCATAGTTTCTAAATCAAAAAAGAAACCACCTGGAGTTCTAGGGTTTTTAGCATAAGCAACTGATCTGCTGAAAAAAGCTGCAAACATTAAGTCATCTTTTTTCATAACTTCAGCTGAACCATATTCTTTTTCACCATCTCCATCCCAATCCCAATCATTGAAATATTTAGCCATTTGAGCGTATTCTTTCCAAGTTCTTGGAACTCTTAACTCATTACCTGTGTCAGCTTTATATTTCTTCTGCATTTCTGGATTATCAATGACATCTTTTCTGTATTTTAGATAATGTCTGTCACCATCAACTGGGTATTGGTACATAGTTCCATCCCAAGATGATACACCCATGTGAGATTTTGTTACGTCTTTCATCTCAGGTGAGTTCATATACTTCTTAGGAACTGGTGCTAAATATCTTTTCCAGTCATTAATGAAGTTAGAAAATCCAAACACAACATCGTAAGGAGCTTGTCCAGCTTGGAAAGGAACCATTGCTTTTGAGTACAAATCACCTGCTGGTGTATGTGTAACTTCAACCTTTGCACCAGTTAATTTCTCAAACTGTTCAGCGTGTAGAGCTGTTGGCTCACCCATTACCGGTATTGCGTGAGTATTTATTTTAAGAGTTTTTCCTTTGTAATTTTTCTTAGACATCTTCTCATAAGAACAGTCACCAGGAATATCTCCTGTAGCTTTGATATGTGGAAACTGATCGCTCCACTTATCAGCATATGCCATAGGACTAAATATCATCAAACTTGATATTAAAGCCGTCAAGCAAGTTTTCATTATTTTCATTATTACCTCTCTCTTCCTTTACTTAATTACGGAACTAAAACAGCTCTTCCCTTAACCTTACCGTCGTTAAGATCATGGAGCGCTTTATTAGCATCGTCCAATTTATATTCTTGCATGGATAGCTTCACTTTTCCTCGATCAGCTAACTCCATCAATTCGTATAATTCAGACCACGTTCCCACTAAATTTTCTTTTGTTGTTTTTGCATCTGTAATTTTATTTTTAAAATACATAGACTAGAACATTACCTCGCCGCCATTTGGTGATATGCAACTTCCATGAAAGAAACTTCCTTCAGGAGAAGCTAGCAACAATACAGCTGGTGCAATTTCATCAACTTCTGCAAATCTATTAAGAGGTATGGCCTTCTTCAAAGTATCAAGAAGTTCATCAGCAAGAGGTGTTAACAAATCAGTATTTGTTACACCTGGTGCTACTGCGTTAACCAATACACCAGTACCAGCACATTCTAGAGCCAAAGCTCTTGTGAATGTTGTGTTTGCTCCTTTAGCTGCACAATAATGTGTTAAAGTTCCAGCACCTTTGTATGCAAGTTGCGAAGTGATATTTATAATACGTCCAGCACCTCTTTTCTTCATATCTTTATATACTGCCTGCGTCATAAAGAAAGTACCCTTAACATGAACGTTCAACATTCTGTCGAAACTTTCTTCGCTTATTTCTTCAAAATTCTCAGTTATGTTATGACCAGCATTGTTAACCAAGATATCAATATCACCCATCTGGCTTACCGCATTTGCATAAAATTCTTTAACTGATGAAGTTGATGAAACATCACATTCTGCAGCAAAACTTTTACGACCAAGTTTTTCAATTTCAGATGAAGTTTCTTTAGCCTTATCATTGTCTTTGTGATGGCAAAATGCAACATCTGCTCCTGCAGCGGCAAGCGTTAGAGCAACTCCACGCCCTATTCCTCTTGACCCTCCTGTAACAATTGCTTTTTTACCTTTAAGTTTTTCATTTGACATCGTTATTGACTCCTAAGTTAATTTTTTAAACTTATTAGAATAACGTAGAACAAAGGAGTCAACCAAACGTTAAATTGTCCAAAAAGTTGACAAATACAACCTGTGGTTAGTTGTTGAATGCATTATTTTTATTTATTTTTTAGAGATGGGAAATTTATTTTCAACAAGTGAAGAATTTAAAAATATTCTTAAAAAAAGAAAAATGGTGTCATATAAAATGGGCCAAGAAATTTCTGATAGTTGGTCAAGATGTATCACAGAGGGGCTTAATCCATTTGAGGATCCAAAACAAAGTGTGGTATCTTCAATTGAATTAAAAGAGATTAAAGAAAAAAATGAGTCTCTTAGAAAAATAGTTCTTCCTGAATTAGAGCTTTTATATTCTCAAATAGCAGGTACCAATTTTATGATTGCATATTCTGATGAGAACGGTCTAGTTCTTGATACAATATATGACAAAACTTGTCTTCAAACCGACGTAGGTAAAAGAGTTATACCAGGATCTATATGGACAGAAAAAATTTGTGGCACAAATGGTTTAGGATTATCAGTTGAGTTAAAAAAACCAACAATAGTATCTGGTAAAGAACATTTTTTTACAGCTCATGAAAATATATCTTGTTTCGCAAGTCCAATTATTAATTATGACGGTAAGACTATTGGAATTATAGATGCTTCAACTGACTATATGTCTAGAGAGCAACACACTCTAGCTTTAGTGAAACTGGCAACCAGAAGTATCGAAACAAAATTATTTTTAAAAAAGTTTGAGAATGAATTAATTTTATCTTTTCATCCTAGACAAGAGTATTTATCAACAACAAGTGTTGGGTTATTAGCTGTTAATGGAGACGGTTTTATTGTAGGTGCAAACAGTAATGCAAAAATTATGCTTAACGGACTAGTAGATCTAAAAAATGAAGATTTTAATAAAATTTTTACCAATTCATTTCCATCTATTGCAACAGACATTTTAAATAATAAAATATTAAAAATTACTGATCACTTAGGCTCGTCTGTTTTTGTAGTTAAAAGTCAAATTTTTAAAGAAAATAAATTTGTAGATACTGGTAAACAAAATAAAATTTATCCATGTAAAAAATGTGAAGATACTAAAATTAAAAGAGAAAAATGTATTTTAATTAGGTCAACTTTTAATGAAACAAGTAATATTTCTGCAGCATCTAGAAAGCTGGGAGTTTCAAGAACAACAATTTATAAACACTTACAATAAAATTATTTAATCAATTGGATAATCCCAAGCACTACCACCAATAACTTTTGAAATAGCAGAAAAATCTTTAGTATCATTTCCATCTTTACAAAATTGGTCATAAATTTCTAAAGCCATTTTTCCTAATGGCGTTTCTGCATTTACACTTTGGGCACAATCATTTGCAAGTTTAAGGTCTTTATTCATCATTCCTGCAGAGAAACCCGGACGATAATTATTATTTGAAGGCGTACCATCAATTAAACCAGGCAAAGGTGGATAGACAGAAATTGGCCAACTATTACCTGATGCATTTTTCATAATTTCATGAACTTTTTTAATATCTATATTTAATCTTTTTGCTAACATTAATGACTCTGAAGCAGCAATCATTGCAATGCCTAGAGCCATATTGTTACAAATCTTAGCACCATTCCCACTACCTAAATCACCCGCATGAAATATATTTTTTCCTATGATTTTTAATAAAGGAAGCGCTTTTTCAAAAGCTTCTTTTGATCCACCAACCATTATATTTAAAGTTGCTTTTTGCGCTCCCATTACTCCACCACTAACTGGCGCATCAATCATTTCTATTCCTTTTTCTGAAGCTTTTTTTCCAATCTTGATAGAAGTTTGAATATCAATTGTAGAACAATCAATTAGCAAACAATTTTTTGAAACTTTATTTATTATTCCATTATCACCTAAATAAACTTCCTTAGAATGCTTACCCTCTGGAAGCATAGTGATAACCGTCTCAACATGATCTGTAATTAGATCATCTAAATTTTCTGCTGTTTCAAGATTTTTATCTTTTGCAATCCCAAGCATTTTTTTTGAGACGTCAAAAACTTTTACAGATTTACCTACCTTCATTAAATTTTCAGCCATTGGACAACCCATGTTGCCAACGCCGATGAAAGCTATCGATTGAGACATTTTAATTTACTTTATTAATACAATTTCCAGTTCTAAAAAACTCATCTAAATTATCAATTGCTAAATTTCCCATTGCAATTCTTGTATCTTTTGTTGCACTCCCCAAATGAGGTAAAACAAAAGCACTTGGGATTTTTAAATAACCAGAATTTAGATTTGGCTCATTTTTATAAACATCTAATCCTGCTGCATAAATTTTTCTTCTATTCAATGCATCAATTAAAGCTTCATCATCAACTATATCACCTCTTGCAACATTAGTTATCACTGCACCTTTAGGAAAATACTCAACAGTCTCTTTATTTATCAAGTTCTCTGTTTCTTTTGTGGCTGGACAACAAATTGATAAAACATCTGAGACTGAAAAAAGACTTTTTATGCTGTCATGATATGTTGCACCTTGTTCTTTATCTTCACTTAATTTTGAACGATTATGGTAATGAATAACCATACCTAAAGATTTTGCAATTTTTCCAATTTTTTGGCCAATACGACCCATACCTAAAATTCCTAATCTTGTTCCTGTTAATTGTTTCCCAATTAAATAATCAGCAGACCACTTCCATCCACCTTCTTTTGCAGACTCTATTCCTTCGGAAGCTCTTC
>QCDC01000015.1 GCA_003278805.1 Pelagibacteraceae bacterium AG-349-L17
TACTGAAATAAAGGACGACGAACGACTTAAAAAATATGCCGTGAAAGCAAAAGAAGCGGTTGAAAAATATTCTGGAAAAATTGTAGCGAGAAGTGCAAATAATGTAACCCTTGAAGGTAGGGAAATGGTTAGAGTAGCTCTTGCAGAATTTCCAGATATTGAAACAGCAAAAAAATGTTACAATTCCGAAGAGTATGTTGAAGCTAGAAAACATTTGGAAAATAATGCTACTAGAGAACACATAATTTTTGAGGGAATGTAATCAAATTAAGGCTTAGTACTGAATAGGTTCAGGATCTATACTTCTCCATAAATACCATGTCGCTACAGAACAGTAAGGAGAGAACTTTTTGTTTAAATATTTTACGTAACTTTCAGGTGGAAGATAATTTTTATTAAAGTTTTTTGAAATAGCCCTTAACAAACCAATATCTTGGATTGGCCAAATATTAGGACGATTATAAGTAAATAATAAAATCATTTCTGCTGACCATCTTCCAATTTGTCTTAATTGAGACAGATAAATAATGGCATCTTCATCAGACATTTTTGAAATATGTCTAGGATTAAACTCTTTACTTAATATTTTTTGGGCTAAACTTTTTATTCCTTTCACTTTCTGTCTACTTAGACCACAACTTTTGAGCTGAATAGTAGATAACTTACTTACTGTTTTTGCGTTAATTTTATTTTTGCATTTTTTCTTAAATTTTAAAAAAACTGAATTAGCAGCAGCTATACTAATTTGTTGTCCAATTATACTCTTACAGAGAGAGAAAAAGACATCTTTTCTTGAAGTTAGCACTGTCTCTGAAGGGGATTTATATTTTTTAATCAAAGAGGACATTGTTTTATCTTTTTTTGATAAATATTTTTTTGCTTTATTCCAATATGATGGGGTTTTACTCATGTCGTGAAACAAATAATTTTTTTTTCAAATACATCTCTCTTCTAAATATAATAATAGATGAAACTATAACTAATAAGGCACCTAATAATGTTTTAGAAGATGGTATTTCGTTCCAAATAAAATATCCAAATATTATAGCAAAGACTAATCCAAGATATTTTAAAGGGGAAACCAAACTTACTTCTGAGTATTTGTAAGATTGTGATAACCATAAATTTGCAAGACCACCTAATATACCAACCATTGATAACAAAAATAAATCTAATAAACTTGGCAAGATCCATCCCTGATAAAAAGATAAAAAACTTAGAAGCATTATCGAGAATGAAAAGAAAAAACTAATTAACCAAGCAGGCTCGGTTGATGATAATTTTCTTATAGCAATAGCTACATAAGATAAGCCTAAGCAAAAAATTATTGGATAAATATAATATAAATTTAAAGAGCTAAATCCTGGTTCAGTAATGAAAATTATACCAACAAATCCTACTAAAACTGCTAGCCATCGATAAATACCAACTTTTTCTTTTAGTAAAAAAATTGAAAATATTGTTATAAATATTGGTGCTGCAAAAGAAATACTTACAACTGTTGCTAAAGGCAAATTTCTTAATGCTATAAATATAGAAACTAAAGCAATTAATCCTGCTAAACATCTTTTAAAATGAAGAAATGGTCTAGTTGTTTTGTAAAAATCTAAATATCTATCTTTAGGAATAAGAAATAAAATAGGAATTATTCCACAAAATCCTCTGAAAAATAATACTTGTCCAACAGGATAATCCTCAGACCATTTAACAATCACATCCATAAGTGAAAATGCACATACCGATATGAACATGTAAAAAAAGCCTAATTGATTTTTTGATAGCATATGATTAACTTTAGATTAATTAAGTTAATTATCAATGGAAATAGCAATTTTAGGATTAGGATGTTTTTGGGGACCAGAAATTAAGTTTAGTAAACTTGATGGAGTTATAAAAACTGAAGTAGGTTATTGTGGAGGTCATAATGCTGAAACAAATTACAAAGAAGTATGCACGGGCACAACAAATCATGCAGAAGTAGTAAAATTAGATTTTGATCCTAAAGTAATATCTTACGAAAAAATTCTTGAATATTTTTTTGAAATTCATGATCCAACAACCTTAAATTCTCAAGGACCAGATTTCGGAACCCAATATAGAAGTGAAATATTTTATTTAAATGATCAGCAAAAAATTACTGCTGAAAAAATGATAGAAAAAGAAAACGTCAAATTATTAGGAAAAGTAGTAACAAAAACTTCTTTAGTTAAAAATTATTGCCAAGCTGAAGAGTATCATCAAAGATATTTGGAAAAAAGATAAAATGTCTTTAGTTGATACAAGTTGGTTGGAAAATAATATTGCTAAAGTAAAAATTATTGATTGCTCGTGGCATATGCCTCAAACTCAAAGGAACGGTTTTGAGGAATATACAGAGGAACATATTCCAAATGCTATTTTTTTTGATTTAGATAAAAATTCTAAATTAGATACTGATTTACCACATATGCTTACTGATACTAAATCTTGGGAAAAAATAATGAGCAACATGGGTATAGAAAATAACGATCGAATTGTAATTTATGATAATTCCGATGTTATTAGTTCTTGTAGATGTTGGTACAATTTAATTTATTATGGACATGATCCTAAACTAGTTCATGTTCTGGATGGTGGATTAAAAAAATGGAAAAAAGAAAATAAATCTACAGATAATAAAGAAGTGACCACTCAAACTTCTAGGTATACATGTAAAGAAAATAAAGAACTTGTTAAAAATAAAAAACAAATAGATGAAAATATTGATACAGGAAAATTTAATGTTGTTGATGCAAGAAGTAGAGAAAGATTTGAAGGCAAAGTTGCTGAACCAAGGAAAGGTCTTAGAAGTGGTTCAATAAAAAATTCTTTTTGCCTACCCTTTTCTGAATTAGTAAACGAAGATCATACTTTCGTTAGTATAGATAAAATAATGGAAAAATTTAAGTCCTTTAATTTTGACCATGATAAAAATCTAGTATTTTCATGTGGTTCTGGAGTGACTGCAAGTGTATTGGCACTAGCTTATTCTTTAATAAATGCTAAGTATATGCCGACAATTTACGATGGCTCTTGGGCTGAATACGGAAAAAATTAACTTATGAAAACATCTACAAAAATAACAAGTATAGTAATAATATTTTTCTTAATCATTGCAACAGTGATCATTGGAAGAACAATGATAGAAAATCATTTCAAAAAAAAATTTAGTAAAAGACCGCCTCCTGGAATAATAATAACTACTACTCAAGAAAGAGTTTTTGAAAATATTGTTAGTACCTATGGAACTGCAACTCCAATTCAAACACAATCATTTAAAATTGAAAAATATGAAATATTAAAACCTATAAAATTTAATCAAAAAGTTAAAAAGGGTGATGTAATTGCTGAGCTTAAAAATCGAAAAGTAATTGCTCAATTTGATGGTGTTATCGGAAAAAGAGAATTTTCGGAAGATATAGAGGTTTCAAAAACTTCAATATTAATTAATCTTGAAGATACTAGCTCAATATTTTGTGATGTAGATATACCTGAAATTTTTGTACCATTTATTAAAGTTGGTCTGCCAGTTGATATTAAATTTTCTGGATATAAAAATAAAATTTATAAAGGTGAAGTAGACTCTTTTGCTAGTAGGATAAGTGAAGATACAAGAGCTTTAGCAACAAGAATTAAGATGGACAATTCATCGGGTGAAATTTTACCTGGCTCATTTTTAGAAATATCAATTAAATATGATGTGAGAAATGGTTTAAGTGCTCCTGACACTAGTACAATCGTTGAGGGTGAAAATGTTTTTATTTATAAAGTAGATGAAAAAAATAAAGTAATGAAAACAAATGTAACCATTGGTGATAGATATTTAGGCTTTGTAGAAATATTAGATGGATTAAATAATGGAGATAAAATTGTTGCAGAAGGAACAAAAAAAGTAAGACCAAATTTAACAATCAGACCTATAGAGAAAGGTGCTAAAAAAAAACAAGGAAATTCTAGCTGGGGTAAAAAAGATAAATCAAAAAAAGCTGAAGAAAAAAAAGGTAAATTTGATTGGTTGAAAAATATTTTTAAAAAATCAGATAAAGAGAAACAATAATTAAATGTATATAACTGAAGTTAGCATTAAACGACCTGTTGTTGCTTGGGTTATGTCTTTGATATTGATAATTTTTGGTATTTTTGTATTTCTAGAATTACCAGTTCGAGAACTTCCAGATGGTATACAGCCCCCAGTGGTTCAAGTTCAAACCGATTATAAATCTGCTTCTGCTGAAATCGTTGATGAAGAAATAACTCAAAAATTAGAGGATGTAATTGGAGGCGCTGAAGGTATCAAAAATATTGACTCAAGTTCTCTCAATGGAAGAAGTAGGATTAATATTCAATTCAACACAGACATTGATTTAGATGATGCAGCTAATGATATTAGGGAAAGAGTTGCAAGAGTTGTAGATAATTTACCAAGTGAGTCAAACCCTCCACAAATTTTAAAACAGGCAGCAGGTTTTACAACTACAATGTGGGTAGCATTATCATCCCCAACCTGGAATGATCTAGATCTTGGTGATTATGCTGAAAGATATCTAATAGATGCATTTTCGAGTGTACCAAACGTAGGTCGAATTTTAGTTGGTGGATTAAGAGAGCTTAGTGTTAGAGTTTGGATAGATCCAATAAAATTAGCTGCAAATGATCTTACAATTCAAGAAGTTGAAAGAGCTCTTAGAAATGAGAATATAAATCTTCCAGCTGGAACCTTAGAAGCTAATAACAAAGACTTAACTTTAAACATTGATAAATCCTATTCTAATATTGATACCATTAAACAATTGCCACTTAAGAAAAATAAGGAAAAAGTTATAATTTTATCTGATGTGGCTAATGTAGAATTTGGACCTGTTTCGGAAAAAACTTTATTTAAAGCACAACGAAAAAATGCAGTTGATTTGAAAACCGTAGGAATTGGAATTTATGCAAAAAGTGGTGCATCAACGGTAGAACTTTCTAAACAAATAAAAACTAAAATAAAAGAACTTAACAAATCTTTACCTGATGGGTTAAAATTAGAAATTGCATTTAATAGAGCAACTTACATAGGTGCTGCAATTGAAGAAGTATATAAAAGTTTAGTAATTGCATTCGTGTTAGTTGTTTTAATTATTTATCTATTTTTAGGTAACCTAAAGGCTGTAATAGTTCCTGCTGTTGCATTGCCGGTTAGTCTAATAGGTTCATTTCTAGGTCTATATATTTTTGATCTATCAATTAATATTTTCGTTTTACTGAGCTTTATTCTAGCCATTGGTATAATCACTGATGACTCGGTGATCATGACTGATGCTATCTATACAAGAATTGAGAATGGTGAAACACCATTAGTAGCTGCTTACAAAGGTTCTAAACAAATTACATTTGCAATTATTGCAACGACTTTAATTCTTATAGCAGTATTTTTGCCTTTAATTTTTATTAAAGGAATATCGGGAACTTTATTTAAAGAAACAGCAATAGCCTTATCTTTTTCAATTGTTGTATCTTCTTTTGTGGCATTAACATTATCTCCAATGCTAGGGAGTAAATTTTTAAACAAAAAAGAAAAAATCAATTTCTTTGTAAAAAAATTCAATAATGGATTCAAATCTTTCACAGGATTTTATGTAAACTCCCTTAAATATTGGGTGAATAAACAAAAAACTATTTCAATATTTATAATTTTAATTATTGCTGCTTCAGCTTATTTGTTTAATTTTTCTAAAAAAGAACTAATACCAGTTGAAGATAGGGGTGCTTATTTAATTATTGGATCAACTGATGAAGGAAGTTCATTTGAATATACACAAGAGAAAGCTCAAATAATTGAAGGAAGAATTTTAAAATTATTGCAGGCAGAGGACAGTCCATATGCAAGACTAATCATGAGAGTTCCTGGTTTCGGAAGATCTGCAACGTCTTATAACAGTTTTATAATTATTGCATTACTTGATGAATGGAAAAATAGAAAAAAAGGTAGTCAAACAATATTAAGGGAAGCAATTGGACAAGTGGTTTCTGTGCCTGAAACTTTTGCTTTTCCAATTTCTCCACAATCAATAAGAGTATCTAGTTACAATAAGCCCGTTCAAATGGTGATATATGGATCTAGCTACGAAGAATTAGAAGAAATTCAAAATAGTGTCTTAAGAGAATTAAGAAAAAATAGAAATATGTCTAGAATTGAAAGTGATTATACAAAAAATAAACCTGAGGTTAAATTAATCACTAATAAAAATAGAGCTAATGATTTGGGAGTTTCTACTGAAAATATAGGTAGAACTCTAGAAACTCTTTATGGAGGAAAAAGAGTAACAACTTTTAGTAAAGAAGGAAGAGAATACCCAATTATTTTACAACAATATTTAGCAGACAGAAGAGATAAAGATGGGTTGTCAAAAATTTTTGTTAGATCTGAAACAACTGGTAAACTTGTATCTGTTGCAAGTTTAGTTGAGTTTAAAGAGAAAGGCACTGCTGAAGCGCTTCCAAGATACAATCGTCAAAGAGCAGTTACAATTTCTGCTGCGCTTGCAGAGGATTATACTCTAACAGAAGCAATAAAATACCTGGAAGATGTAATGATTAGAGTTGCTCCTCAAAATCAAATCACTTGGAAAGGAAAATCTGAAGAATTAAAAGAAACAACAAATGAAATATACTTAATTTTTGCTCTTGCTTTGTTAACTGCTTATTTGGTTATGGCAGCAACATTTAACTCTTTTGTTCATCCATTTATTATTATTTTAACAGTTCCACTAGCTGTATTTGGTGGATTAGTATTTATTTTATTTTTAAATAGTTCAGTAAATATTTTCTCTCAAATCGCTTTAATAATACTTATTGGTATATCCACAAAGAATAGTATTTTGATTGTAGACTACACGAACCAGATAAGAACTACCGGTGTTAAAATTCAGGACGCTATAATTAAGGCTTGCCAACTTAGAATTCGACCAATCATAATGACCTCACTTAGTACAATGATAGCAATGCTTCCATTGGTTATTGGAAATATTGGCCCAGGTGCAGGTGAAGGCTCTAGATTAGCTGTTGGTTCTACAATTTTAGGAGGAATGATTATTTCAACCTTCTTTACTTTATATGTAACTCCAACAATGTATTTAGCTCTTGCAAAAAATACCAAGCGAATTGATGCAGTTGATATTGAATTAAAAAAACAGCTAAATTAAAAAATAATATATTTTGACGTTGATAAAGAATTTTTACATTCTAATAGTTGTTGTTTATAAATATTGGATTGTTTTTCCACACGCTTTGCAAGATTAATCACTTTTTTGTTTTTTTTATAATTCTTATAATTTCCCCAACCTTCATGATAAGCAACATATTGATTGAACGCGTCATTCCTTGAGATTTTTAAAATTTTTTCGGTTTTATTTGTATACCATCCTATAAAGTCAACACTGTCTTTAAATCTTGATCTTACTGCATACTTATTCCCAGTCTCATTTTTGTATTGTTTCCAGGTACCTTTTACAGCTTGAGAATAACCAAAAGAACTTGATGGTCTTTTAAAGGGAATAACCTTAAAAAGCTTTTGTCTTGGTGGTTTTGCTAACCAATCGAAGCTAGATTCCATTTTAATAATTGCAAGCTGTAAGTAAACTGGTGTGCCCCATTTTTTTTCAGACTTTTTCGCGTGTTTATACCAAAAATATCTTTCTTCAAATATTGAACAACTGTTTGCTGTATTTTTAGGAACCGATGAACAAGCTGAAATAAATAATATTATTAAAAATAAAAAATTATGTTTTAGAATTTTCATTTTTTATAAAAAAGTAAAATAAGATTAATATTATTAATACACCTAATAAATTTCCAAATAAATCTGAAAATTGAAAAGTTCTCCGAGGAATAAATAAATGCAAAATCTCAAGTATTATAGATAATAATATTAAATAAATGCTTAATATTTTTAATTGATTTAATTTTTTATAACTAAAAAAACCAATAATTGAAAAAACAAGAAAAGCATAAACATGATTACTTGAAATATTTAAATTAGAAAAATAAAAATCTGAAGTAATTTGAGGTTGTTGGCTGAGATTATTATAAAATAACCAACCTAAAATACTTCCTGGGAATAGGTATAAAAAAATTAAAATAAAATTGCAAAAATAAAAAATAAATTTATATTTTGAAAAAAATTTATTCATTAATAGTATAGTGTTATTTATCAAATTAATCTAAAAGTTAAACAAATGAGTTATTTAATTTTAATAAGGCACGGTCAAAGTGTTTGGAACCTTGAAAAAAAATTTACTGGATGGGTTGATGTAGATCTAACAGAAAATGGAAAGTCAGAGGCAAAAAAAGCTGGCCAGCTAATAAAACAAGAAAATATTGAAATTAATCTTTATTATTCATCTTTTCAATTAAGAGCAAAAAATACTTTAAAAATTATACAGGAAGAGCTGCAAGATTTTAAAGAAGTAAAGAGTGCATGGGAATTAAATGAAAGACATTATGGTGCCCTCACTGGTTTAAATAAAGATGAAATGAAAGTAAAACTTGGAGAAGAAAAAGTTCACCAATTTAGACGTTCTTGGGATCTTAGACCTGACCCTTTAGATAAAAGCAATCCATATCATCCAATAAATATTGTAACTTACAAAGAAATTCCTTTAGAAAAAATTCCTGATACTGAATCACTTAAAGATACATATGAAAGAGTGATTAATTTTTATAACAGAGATTTAGAAAAAAAAACAAATGAAAATATTCTTATTTCTGCACACGGAAACTCTATAAGAGCTCTTTGTAAATATTTGTTTAATTTAGATAACAATGAAATTTCTAAACTTGAAATACCTACAGGAAACCCACTTTTAATTGAATTAGAAAACAGCAAAATTTCTAATTGCAAATATCTTGATCAAGAAAGAGCTAAAGATCTTTTAGTTTTTTAAAAATATCCAGATCTGTTAAGTGATAAAAGTCATTTTGACTTTCATAACCGTATAACTTTTTTCGATCTAATAAATAATTCCAAATTTCCAAAATTGAATAATTTTCTATTTTATCTCTTGTAAACAATTTTTTATTAATAATTTGACATCCAATATAAATAAATTCTTTTTCAGACTCTTTGTTAATTAAATTATTTTTTAAATTGAAATCTCCTTTTAGCTTTTTATCAAAACTTAACTTTTTATTTGCTAAAAGGAGAATGTTTTCTATTTTTTTTGAGAAATAAATTTTTTCCATTTTTAATATCTCGTCTCTGTAATTATTGCTCCAAACTGTATCTGGATTAAAAATTAAAAAGTCATTTTCATTGGAGTCTTTAATCATATTTTGAATACCTCCCCCCGTATCTAAAATATGCTCACCATCCTCAATTATTTTAAAATCTAAACTCAAATTTTTTTTATCTAAAAATTCAGAAAATTGATCTTTCAAATAAAAAGTATTTATTACAATTTTTTGAATACCTAATTTTTCAATCAAATTAATACATCGCTCTAACATGCTTATATCTTTAATCTCTAATAAGGGCTTAGGGGTATTTAAAGTGATTGGATTTAATCTTTTACCAAAACCTGCACATAAAATTAAAGCTGTATTTATTCTCACTACTCTACCTTATAAATTTTGGAAAATTATTTTTTAATAGCAACATCAAATTATTGAATTCATTTTGCTCTTTAATTCTATGATTAATCATTTCCCAAGCATAGGGGATTAATTTAAGATATTTTTTTTTATTATCTCTACTAGCTAAACGCATAAATATACCAATTATTTTTAAATTCCTTAAAACAGATAATATTTCAAAATCTTTTTTAAATTTTTCTAAATTAATTTTTTTATTTGTTTTGACGTAAAACTTAAATACTTTATCTTTTAATTCATTGGGTGTTTTGAGTCTTACGTCGTCAATTAAGGATGCTAAATCGTAGGCTCTATTGCCAATTAGTGCGTCTTGAGTATCTATTACTGCAATTTTTTTATTGTGATACATCAAATTTGAAACATGAAAATCTCTATGAACAAATGTAACATTTTTATAATTTAATTTTGATAATAATTTTTTTATCTCTAATCTAAATTTCTTTTTAAATTGAACACTTTTGGATTTAGACAATATCTTTGGAACGTACCAATCACAAAAAAGTTTGGCTTCATCAAATAAAATTTTGTTTTTATATACTTGAACTTTATAAAATTTATTTTTAAAATTTTTTATTTTTTTGTCTTTTATTGATTGAATTTTGTTTAAAATTTTTACAATTTTCTTAAAGGTAATGAATTTATTATTCTTTTTATTTTTTAAAATTTCAAATAGAGTTTGATCTCCAAAGTCTTGAATTTCTATATAATTATTTATGTAATTTTCTCTTAATAGATTTGGTGCTAGAATTTTATTTTTAATTAAAATTTTATTAATCGCATCATAAATTAAAAGATTTTTTGACCTTTCTTTCTTAGATACTACTACAATTGATTTATTTTGTTTGTTTCTGTAAAATTCTCTAAAAGATGCGTCACCTTTTATTTTTTTCAATTTTGCTAAACTTTTCATCAAAATAAATTTTAATTTAAACTTTAATATCTACAGTTCTATCATTTAATTGATTTAAATAATTAAATGTTAAAGTTATAAATTTTATATCTTGTTTATCAGCAATCAATTGTGGCCATTCTATAAGAGTTATTAATTTATTATCTTTTTCAAAAATATCTAAATTATTGATATCCTCTTTCCTATTAATTCTAAATAAATCATAATGTTTTATTCTTATATTTTTTACCTGATACTCATTTAATAAACTAAAAGTAGGGCTTGTAATTTCTGTTTGTTTTAAATTATTTATTTTTTGATACTCATTTATAAAATATTTAACAAAAGTTGTTTTACCAACGCCCATCTCTCCATATAAAAAAACAAACTCGCCACCTTTAAGATATTTTGTAAATTCTTTAGCTAATTCTTTAGTTAACTTCTCTGAAGTGATATCGATTGTGCTATCTTTAATAGCGATAGGCATCTGGTTTGAAAGGACCTTCTGTTCCAACGCTTATATAATCTGCTTGCTCTTTTGATAATTTTGTTAGTTTTGCCCCAACTTTTTTTAAATGCAAAGTTGCTACTTTTTCATCTAAATGTTTTGGAAGTACGTAAACTTTATTTTCATAATTTTTATGATTATGCCAAAGTTCTATTTGAGCAATAACTTGATTAGTAAATGATGCACTCATTACAAAACTTGGATGTCCAGTTGCACAACCAAGATTAACTAATCTTCCTTCAGCTAAAAGAATAATTCTTTTACCACTAGGCAGCTCTATTTCATGCACTTGAGGTTTTACTTCAGTCCATTTATAATTTTTAAGAGCTTCAACTTGTATTTCATTATCAAAGTGACCAATATTACATAAGATGGCCCTATCCTTCATATCTCTCATATGATCTGCAGTAACAATATCTTTGTTACCTGTTGCTGTTACAACGATATCAGCTCTACTTATAGCCTCCTCCATTAATACCACTTCATAACCTTCCATTGCAGCTTGGAGAGCACAAATTGGATCTGCTTCTGTTACTAAAACTCTAGCTCCACTTTGTCTTAAAGATGCAGCACTTCCTTTTCCAACGTCTCCAAAACCAGCAACAATTGCTATTTTTCCAGACATCATTACATCCGTAGCCCTTCTTATCCCGTCTACTAAACTTTCTCTACATCCATATAAATTGTCAAATTTTGATTTTGTGACTGAGTCATTCACGTTTATTGCTGGAACTAAAAGCGATTTATCTTTTTCCATTTTATTTAATGCTTTTATTCCAGTGGTAGTCTCTTCTGAAACACCCTTAATGTCTTTCATTAAATCCTGATATTCATTATGCATTATGGCTGTTAAATCTCCACCATCATCTAATAACATATTGGGTTTCCAATCTGGTTTTCCAACTATAGTTTGTTTAATGCACCATAAATATTCTTCTTCTGTTTCACCTTTCCAAGCATAAACAGGGATTCCGGCCTTAGCAATTGCAGCAGCTGCATGATCTTGAGTTGAAAAAATATTACAAGAAGACCAACGAACTTCAGCACCTAATGCAACTAAGGTTTCAATTAATACAGCTGTTTGAATTGTCATATGAAGACATCCTATAATCCTTGCACCCTTTAATGGTTTCTCTTTAGAATACTCTTCTCTTAAAGCAATCAACCCAGGCATTTCACTTTCAGCTATTGAAATTTCTTTCCTACCAAATTCAGCTTGAGCAATGTCTTTTACTTTATAATCTTCCATGGCAAGCTTTATACAGCTAAGAGTTTATTTTTCAAGAAATGATTAAACATTGGGAAATCTTATCTCTATCATTGCGCCTTCTTTATCAATACGATTAGATGCTACAATTTCACCATCGTGGAGTTCAACCAAGTTTTTTACTATATTTAAACCTAGGCCTGAATGTTCTCCAAATTTTTCAGGTCTATTACTATAAAATCTTTTAAATATTCTTGACGTATCTTTTTCTTTAAATCCTTGTCCTTCGTCAATAATTTTGATTGATATTTGATTTTTTCCATTAACAGATACATCAACAAAAACATTAGCACCATCTTTACTAAATGATATTGAATTATCTAATAAATTTGCAACGATTTGTTCAATTCTATTTTCTATTCCATTTATATAATATTGTTCTTTTCCATCATTTTTATATTCAATTTTAATTCCTTTTTTCACTTGATGAATATTATTATAATCATCAACAACAGATTGAATGATAGGTTCAATGTCAATTTTTTTCATTTTTTCTTTACTTAAAGCAACTTCATCCTTTAACATTTGCGAATAATCAGTAATTAATCTTTCTATTCTTTGAACGTCATGACTAAGTATACTCAATAATCTATTTCTTTGTTCGCTATCATTTGTGTCTTGTAAAATTTCTGATGCACTTTTTAAAGATGCTAATGGATTTCTAATTTCATGAACTAAATCTGTTGAAAAGTTTTCTGCATGCGTAACTCTATTTTGAAGCTCATTTGTCATATCCTCTAAAGAATTTGATAAAAGTCCTAATTCATCATTTCTTTTTTTAAGATTTTCAATACCTGGTTTGACTTGACTCTTTTCTTTTATTCGAATTGTATATCCAACAAGATTTTGTATTGGTTTAATAAAATATCTACTTAACACAAAAGAAAATATTAATATTACAAATCCTACAGATATAGCTGTTCTTATTACAAATGCTTTTCTCTCATCTATTGCTGTTTTTATTTCATTAGCGTTTTCTGTAATAGCTACATAACCAAGATTAATTTCATTCTTTGTTACATTCTTGATTGTTGTTACATTAAATTGATTAAAATCCTCTTGCGTAAATGTGTAAGGAGCTCCTAAATTTTCAGAACTAGAATAATTTTTTAATATATCTTTGAATGAAACAGGTTTTTTTTCATCAATTTTTATATTTTTTTCCTCAATAGTTTGTTCAATTTCCCCATTATCTAAACTTTCAAATTCAATTTTATCAAGTCTTGTAGAGAATGATCTTGGATCAAGATCTAATGTATCAGTATCTCCAATTAGGTTAAGCTGATCATCAAAAAATATTACTCTATCTAAATTTTGAAAAATAAACCTTGTGGAAAATAAAAATCTTCTAATATCATCAGATTGGAATTTTACATCTAGCCTTAAAATATTATCAATAGTGTTGTTAATAATGTTTGTGTGATTTTGAGATTTTTTTTTAATTAAACTTGGTTGAATATTATTTAGATATATAAATGTAAATAGTCCAATAATTGTAAAAATTACAAAATTTATAAATAAAAATTTCTTTAATATAGAGAGTGTTTTTAAGTATTTACTAAACATTAGCTAACATTCCATCTATATCCACTACCATACCTAGTTTCAATAGCTGAAAAATCAGGATCTACTTTTTTAAATTTTTTTCTAATTCGTTTTACGTGACTATCAATAGTTCTATCCTCAATATCTGTATCTTCTCGGTAAGCTATATCCATAAGCTGAGCTCTTTCTTTAATTATACCAGGTCTCTTTGCTAATTCTTTAACAATTAAAAACTCAGTTGTTGTCAATTTATCAGGCAGTTGTTTTCCATTCCATTCACACTCGAGTTGTGATGGATCTAATTTTAATCTTCCATGCGATATCAGGCTTTTATTTTCCTCTAAAATGTTATTTGAATCTTTTTTTCTTAACTGCACTCTAATTCTTTCAATCAAAACTTTTATGGAAAAACCTCCTGATTTTTTTACAAAGTCATCTGCACCTAGCTTTAGACCTAACAACTCATCAATTTCATCATCTTTAGATGTTAAAAAAATTACTGGTAAGGAAGTTTTTTTTCGAAGTTTTTTTAGTAATTCTTCTCCATCCATCTTAGGCATCTTTATATCAATGACCGCTAAGTCAGGTGGCATTCTGGTTAAACCGATTAATGCACTTTCACCATCAATGTATGTTTGAACTTTAAAACCCTCTTTTTCTAATGCAATACTCAAACTTGTTAAAATATTTCTATCGTCATCTATCAAAGCTATTATTTGTTTTTGCATAAAGTAGTTTAAAAATACTAAATTGTCCTAATTTGGGCAATGTTATAAATTTAATGTAACATGCCCCAATTATCTCCAACATTAATATCAACTGTTAAAGGAGTTGAAAAAGAATGATAATCACTCTGAGCTACACTGGTCATTTCTTTCTCAATTAATTTAATCATTACTTTTTCATCTTTTTTTGGAATTTCAAAAATTAATTCATCATGAATTTGCAAGAGCATTTTTGAATTAGAATTTTTTTCCTCTGATAATTTCTTATCCAATCTTATCATAGCTAATCTCATTACTTCAGCAGCAGAACCTTGAATGGGAGCATTAATTGCAGCACGTTCTTGAAAATTTCTGACATTAAAGTTTTTGTCATTTATTCCATTAAAGTGAGATCTTCGTCCAAAAATATTGTTAACATATCCACTTTTCCTACAAAATTTAATTGTATTATCCATATAAACTTTAATTTCTGGAAACTTAGCAAAATATGAATTTAAAAATTCCTCAGCTTCATAATTTGAAACGTTAATTTGCTTAGCTAATCCATATTGTGAAATTCCATAAATAATTCCAAAATTAATAGCCTTAGCCTTTCGTCTGTGATCTTGATTAACTTTTTTAATATCAATATTAAAAATTTGGCTAGCTGTTAAAGAGTGGATATCCTCTTTATTTTTAAAAGCTTTTTTTAGTTCTTTTACATCTGCTAGATCTGCCAAGATTCTCATCTCTATTTGATTGTAATCTGCAGAAATAAGTAAATGATTTTTTTTTGCTTTAAAAGCTTTTCTTATATCTTTTCCATCTTCTGATTTAATTGGTATATTTTGCAAGTTGGGATCACTTGATGCTAGTCTTCCAGTTGTTGTAGCAGCTAGCAAAAAAGAAGTATGAACTCTTTTTGTATTTGGATTTAAATGTTCGGGTAAAGCATCAGAATAAGTATTTTTTAATTTTGAAACTTGTCTCCAGTCTAAAATTAATTTTGGAAATTCATGACCTTTAAAAGCTAAATCCTCTAAAACACTTGCACTTGTTGCAAAACTTCCTTTTTTAGTTTTCTTTAATCCGGCTATTTTCAAGTCATTATAAATGATTTCACCTAATTGCTTTGGAGATGCGATATTGAACTCCTTTTTAGAAATTTTAAATACTTCTTTTTCAAGTTTTTGTATTTTTTTTTCAAATTTAGATGAAAGAGATTTTAAAAACTTACTATCAATTTCAACTCCCTCTATTTCCATAAATGCAAGAATTTTAATTAATGGCTTTTCAAAAATTTCATAGATGTTTATCATTTTTTCTGATTTTAAATTTTTGATAAATTTCTTATATAATCTAAAAGTAACATCGGCATCTTCAGCAGCGTAATCTTTTGCTTTATCTAATTCTACTTCGCTAAAATTAATTTCTTTCTTGCCTGTTCCTACCATGTCTTTAAAGGAAATAGTTTTGTGTCCTAAATGAATTTCTGATAAAGTATCCATATTATGTCTATTTTTTCCTGCATCTAAAACATAAGACATCAGCATTGTATCTTCCATTGACGAAAGCGTTATTCCACACTTATAAAGTACGATAAAATCAAATTTTATATTTTGACCTATTTTTTTTATACTAGGATCTTCTAATATTTTTTTTAATTTTTTAACTACTGCATCCTTTTTAAGACACTTGGGTGACTTGTGACCAACTGGTATGTAACATGCTTTTCCAATTTTGGAACAAAGAGAAATACCCACTAAATCTGCTTGGTGAGGATCTAATGATGTAGTTTCCGTATCTACAGCGACTTCACCAACTTCTTCTGCCTCCTCTATCCATTTGTCAATTTCATCTAAACTATTAATTAAATAATAATTTTTATTATTTATCGTTTGTTGTTTTTCTAAATTTTGAGTTTCAATCTTATTACTTTCTATCTCAGGTTCTCCATAAGCAGAAATTGCAGAGCTTAACAACCTGTTAAATTCCATTTCTCTTAAAAATTTATATAATTTATCTTTATCTATATTTTGCAATTTAAATTCACTTAACTCTTTATTTACAGGAGAGTTATGATCTAGTGTTACAAGTTTTTTACTTATTAATGCTTTATCCTTATTCTCTATTAGTGTTTCTCTTCTTTTGTTTTGCTTAATCTCATGAGCAGATTTTAGTAAATTTTCTAAATTGCCATATTTGTTAATTAGCTCTGCAGCTGTCTTAACACCTATCCCTGGAACACCAGGAACATTATCGCTACTATCTCCTGCTAAAGATTGCACATCAATAACTTTTGAGGCATCTACTCCAAATTTTTTTAAGACATCATCGTCAGTTATAAATTTGTTTTTCATGGGGTCAAAAATTCGAACCCCTTTTTTATAAAGTTGCATTAAATCTTTATCTGATGAAACAATTGTAACCTTTGCACCTTTTTTAAGGATTTGATCAACATATGTGGCTATTAAATCATCTGCTTCATAATTAGGAAGATCCACAGATGGTAAATTGAATGCTAGAACTGATTTTCTTATATATTCAAATTGAGGAGCCAAATCATCAGGCGCCTCTGACCTATTAGCTTTGTAATCACTATAAATTTCATTTCTGAAAGTTTTTCTTGCTGAGTCGAATATTACTGCAAAATGTGTTGGTTTTTGTAAATTTTGATCAGATTTGGAGTCCTCTAGTAATTTAAATAACATACTGCAAAAACCACTTACAGCACCTGTTGGAAGTCCATCACTTTTTCTACTCAATGGAGGCAAAGCATAATAAGCTCTAAAAATATAACCAGAGCCATCAATCAAATAAAAATGATCTGTTTTTTGAATTTTATTCATGAAGTAATATTAAATATTATAATGATAACATATTCTGTATATAAAAAAATTTACTTTCAATTATTATAACAATTATAAGTAGATTATTTTTTATATTTTGAGTATTATTTGACAATGGAATTAACAAAAAATCTTACGCAAGCCAAACTATTTAAATCTCTGGTTGTTATTGTTCTTGGTTCAATAGCACTAACTATATCAGCAAAGATCAAAATTCCTTTCTATCCAGTGCCTATGACTATGCAAACTTTTGTTGTATTGTTTTTAGGAATAAGTTTAGGGCACAAAATTGCACTAGCTACAATTGGTCTATATTTAATTGAAGGAATTGCAGGACTTCCTGTATTTTCAAATTCTCCTGAAAAAGGTGTTGGATTAGTTTACTTTACAGGCCCAACTATGGGTTACTTAATTGGTTTTTTAACTGCTTGTTACTTGGCTTCTAAAATAAAGATTGATGATAATTTTTTTGTTATTTTATTGAAGTTAATTATCGCAACTTCAACAATCTATATTTTGGGTCTAATTTGGCTTGGAACATTGATTGGATGGGATAAGCCAATTTTTGCTTTAGGTGCAAAACCATTTCTAATAGCTGAGATTTTTAAAATAATGCTTTTAGCTCTTTTGACTAAGCAAATAATTAAAATTAAAAAATTTATCTAGGTGATCTTTTAGAAAGAATTCTTTGAAGAGTTCTTCTATGCATTTTAAGTCTTCTGGCTGTTTCTGAAACATTCCTATTACATAGCTCGAAAACTCTATGTATATGTTCCCATTTAACTCTGTCAGCCGACATGGGATTTTCAGGTGGGGCTGCTTTTTTTGAAGGATCTGCCAATAATGCTTTTTCTACATCTTCTGCATCAGCAGGTTTTGCCAAATAATCTATAGCACCTTCTTTGATCGCAGCTACTGCTGTTGGAATATTTCCATATCCAGTTAACATGATAATCCTACTATCACTATTTGAGGACTGAATTTCTTTTACAACCTCAAGTCCATTACCATCTGCAAGCCTTAAGTCTACAACAGCAAAACCAGGTTTTTTTGTTTTTACAGATTCAACTCCCTTTTGCACACTCTCAGCTTGAAAAACTTCAAATCCTTTTTTTTCCATTGCTCTGGCTAAACGCTCTCGAAAAGGATTATCATCATCAACGATTAATAATGACTTATTCTCAAAATCGCTAAGATTCTGCAGTTTTGCTTCTTCTTTCATGATACTTATATGGTGTCTCTACAAGATATTTCAATATATGAATTTTACGCATTTCTGGCTTGAATTATTTGCTTTACATTGGTGTTGTTTACTTTATATGCCAAAAAATATTAAAGTTTTTTTAAAAAAGACTTTTTTTTATTAAATTTTTTTTTGGAGGCATTTACAATGCAAAAATTTAAATCAGTTGAAGAATTAGTTAGTCAGCTGAAACCTGAAAAACCAGTTTACTGTATAAGAAAGAATTCCATAAAATCTGCTGTTAAATTTTTCCTAAACAAATTCCCAGGAAAAATATTATATGCTGTCAAAACTAATCCACATCCTGAAGTAATCAAAACAATCATAGAAAGCGGAGTTGAGCAATTTGATGTTGCATCAATTGAGGAAATTAAAAATATTAGAACTTTTAGCAAAACAGCTAAATGCTCTTATATGCATACTGTTAAAAGTAGAGAAAGTATAAAAGAAGCATATTTTAAATATGGTTTAAAAACTTTTTCATTAGATACTAAAGATGAACTGATTAAAATAATTGAAAGTACAAATAACGCTAAAGATTTAGAATTATTTGTAAGAGTTGCTGTTTCAAATGAACATGCAGAAATTGATTTATCTAAAAAATTTGGTGCATTAACATCAGAAGCAATAGGTTTGCTAAGGCTTATAAAACAACATGCTAAAAAGATTGGTTTAAGTTTTCATGTTGGTTCACAATGTATGCATCCAATTTCTTATTCAAAAGGAATTAGTGAAATCGGAACTATAATTAAAAAAACAAAAATTATTCCAGATTACATTAATGTAGGTGGAGGTTTCCCTACAATCTACCCTGACTTAATTCCACAATCTTTAAGTAGTTATTTTAATGAGATAAATAAGAGTTTAGAAAATTTAAAGCTTGGAAAACTTCCTGAAATTATTTGTGAACCTGGTAGAGCTATAGTCGCAGAAAGTGGTTCAACAGTTGTAAGGGTTAATTTAAGAAAAAAACAAAAGCTTTATATTAATGATGGTACTTATGGTACTCTTTTTGATGCAGGTACACCAAACATTGTATTCCCATCTAGAATGATTAAAGAAAATTCTAATAAAATAATTTCAAAAAAATTAACTGCTTTTGATTTCTTTGGACCAACATGTGATAGTATGGATTATATGAAGGGTCCTTTTTTGCTTCCAAATAATATTAAAGAAAATGATTATATTGAACTTGGTCAACTTGGGGCATACGGTTTGACATTTAGAACTCAGTTCAATGGTTATTACTCAAATGAAATTTACGAAGTTGAAGATAATCCAATAATGACAATGTATAATAAAGACATTAACAAAGCTAACATGGTAGCTTAATGTCAGGTCAAAAAAATCCAGGTCATAACAGTAAAAGAGATTTCTTAAAAAATCCCGTTGAACACATCGATATAACTTCTTTTGATAGTAGAAAAATTATATCCTCAATGGAAAAAATGTCATTTGTTTCCAGAGAAACAGCAAATGCTGCTAATATTTATAATGAGATGCTTAAAGATAAAGATTGTACAATTTTCCTTACTTTAGCAGGCTCTACTTCAGCAGCTGGATGTATGAATATTTATAAAGATTTAGTTAAATACAATATGGTAGATGCAATTGTTGCAACTGGCGCCTCAATAGTAGATATGGACTTTTTTGAAGCTCTTGGTTTTAAACATTATCAAGGTTCACAATTTCAAGATGATACTGAGTTAAGGAATAACTATATAGATAGAATTTACGATACCTACATAGATGAAGAAGAGCTTCAAATGTGTGATAAAATCATATGTGAAATCGCAAATAACTTAGAAGCGAGAAGCTACACTTCAAGAGAGTTCATTTATGAAATGGGAAAATATTTAAAAAATAACTCAAAGAAAAAACACTCTTTAATTGAAACCGCTTTTGATAACAATGTTCCCATCTTCTGCCCTGCTTTTACTGACTCAAGCGCGGGATTCGGGTTAGTTATGCATCAAGAACAAAATCCAAAAAAACATATGACAATAGACTCAGTTAGAGAATTTAGAGAACTAACAGAAATTAAAATCAAATCTAAAGGTTCTGGATTATTTATGATTGGTGGTGGTGTGCCTAAAAACTTTATTCAAGATACTGTTATTTGCGCTGAACTATTAGGAAAAGATGTAGACATGCATAAATATGCTGTTCAAATTACTGTTGCTGATAGTAGAGACGGTGCTTGTAGCAGCTCCACATTAAAAGAAGCAAGTTCATGGGGAAAAGTAGATATTACGAAAGAACAAATGGTGTTTGCAGAAGCGACTAGTGTTTTGCCATTAATTGCTAGTGATGCTTATCATAAAGGTGAGTGGAAAAACAGAACAAGAAAAAACTATACAAAAATTTTCGAATAAAATTGAAATATCTCTCAAATAAAAACGGATTTCTAGGAATTGATAATAAATTTAGCTTTAAAGAAAAAGCTGTAATTGTTCCATTTGGATTAGAAAAAACTGTCAGTTATGGGGGAGGGACAAGAAATGGACCTAAAGAAATTATAAAAGCATCTCATCAAGTCGAGCTATATGATGAAGAACTAAACTGCGAACCTTATAAGAAAATAGGTATTAAAACTTTACATCCATTTAAAATAGACAAAAATATTAAAAAAGCCCTTAATAAAATCTCAAAAATTAATAAAGAGATTTTAGATAAAAAACTTTTCCCAATGACTTTAGGTGGAGAGCATTCAATAACACCTGGATGTATTGTTCCTTTTACTAAAAAATATAAAAACATTTGCCTCTTGCATTTTGATGCCCATGCAGATTTACGTCAAAGCTATAATGGAGAGAAATTTTCACATGCTTCAGCAATTAGAAGATGTCTAGATTATAAAAATGTTTCTTTAATTTCATTTGGGATAAGAAATATCTCAGAAAGTGAAATTCCATTTTTAAAAAAGAATTCTTCACGAATAAATATTTTTTGGGCAAAAGATAAAAAAAAATGGAATTTGTCTAAATTTAAAAAACTAATTAAAAATAAAACTGTTTATCTTACATTTGATGTAGACGGACTAGATTCAAGCATTATGCCTGCAACTGGTACACCTGAACCAGGAGGGCTTTTGTGGGATGAAACATTGGATATAATAAGAATTGCAGCAAAAAACTCAAAAATTGTTGGTGCGGATATTAATGAGCTGTCTCCAATTAAAGGATTTAATTCTTATAATTTTCTTGTTGCAAAATTAGCTTATAAAATTTTGTCTTATAAATTTTTATATTAAACTTTAATTGGTTTAATAATTTTTAATAACATTCTGAATGGTATCAACATTATTATAGCAACTAAAATTTTTACCGCTAAATCTCCAAGAGATAAAGTAACCCAAGGTACCCCTGTTGCATAAAATGATATTGAAAAAAATAAAAATGTATCAACTGTTGATCCAATCAAAGATGAAGTAAGTGGTGCAACAAACCACTCTTTTTTTCTTAATCGATCAAAAATTTGAATGTCCAACAATTGAGCAGTAATAAATGCAACCCCTGATCCAATTGCAATTCTAACCGAGATTAAATCTGCAAAATCAGTTGAGAATAATAATGTAAATATAATTCCTATTAAAAAACCCAAATATACAATTTGCCTTGCTAATAATTTTCCATACGACCTATTTGCTAAATCTGTTATTAAAAAAGCTATTGGGTAACTAAAAGCTCCATAAGTTAAAATCTCATTTAATCCAAAATAGTTGATTGGGAACTGAACTAAATAATTAGAAGATAGTACAACAACTCCCATCATTAGTGACAGGGTGATAAATAATTTGTTCATTAAGCTGATTTAGCAATAAGTTTCTTTTTAAAAGGGGATTTAATTAAAACTACTTTTTTTAACTTTTTTAATCTGGGAGATAAATTTTTATTTTTTACAGTTTTTAAAAATTCATCAAAACTACCTTTTTTATCAACTGACCTTACACCTGAGTTACTTACAGTAAGTTTTAAACTTCTTCCAGTAAGCTCACTTGTAAATTTTACTTTTTTTAGGTTAGGTAAAAATCTTCTTTTAGTCTTGTTGTTAGCATGACTAACATTATGACCTTTCATTGGAATTTTACCGGTAAGTTCACATTTTTTTGACATAATAACAGTGCCTATATAAGGGGAGATATTGAAGGCGTCAAGTTTAATACATTTAAGAAACAGTTTTATTTCCAACAATTTCTGTGAAATTTTTGACACCATCTCTTATTAGTAATTCTTTTAGGTCTTTTTTAATGATGCCAGCAATATTGGGACCTTTAAATACCATACCAGTGTATAACTGAACATAATCTGCTCCTAATAAAAACTTATCATAAGCCGCTTTACCTGAGTCAACGCCGCCTACTCCAATTATTTTAATTTTACCTTTAATTAAATTGTAGAACTTACTTATTAAAAGATTTGATTTTTTTTCAATAGGTTTTCCAGATAAACCACCTTTTTGATGTCTCTGTATATTTTGAAGTGTTTCCCGAGAAGCTTCAGAAGTATTTGAAATTATTATTGCGCTTATTTCATTTTCTAAAATTATTTCTGAAATTAAGTCAATTTGATTTTCGCTTATATCTGGTGAAATCTTTACAGCTACAGGAATTTCAGATTTTAATTGTTTTTTTTTCTCTGAGACAGATTTTAATAACTCTTTTAATTTATTCTCTTCATGAAAATTTCTAAGATTTTCAGTATTTGGTGAAGAAATATTAATTGTAATATAATCTGCAACTTCAGAAAATTTTTCTAATCCAATTAGATAATCATTCAATCTATCGTTAGAATCTTTGTTTGGACCTACGTTTACACCTAATACACCTAGTTTTTTATTAGATTTTATTCTGCTTAATATTGTATCTGATCCATTGTTATTAAAACCTAACCTATTAATTAATGCTTGATCTTCTACCAATCTAAACACTCTTGGTTTTTCATTCCCGTATTGTTTTAATGGTGTAACCGTACCCACTTCAACAAATCCAAAACCCAACTTAAATAAAGGGTTGTATACCTCGGCATTCTTATCGAAACCTGCTGCAATACCTATGGGATTATCAAGATTTTGATTAAATAGTTTTGTTTTTAAAATAGGATCATTTTTGTTTTCATCAAATATATTTGAAACTAAATTAAGTTTGAGTGATTGAATTGCTAAAAAATGTGCTCTTTCAGGATCTATTTTAAATATTAATGATCTTAAATTTGAATACATTATTTCAATTTACTAATTATCAACTCTTTTGTTTCATTAACACCGAAAAAACTTATAAAAAAACCCATTCTAGGTCCATTTTCATCTCCAAATACCACTTCATAAATTAATTTAAACCAATCTCTTAAGTTTTCTGCATACCCATTCTCTTTTCCTGTTGAATATATTAATGTTTGTATATCCTCAGGAGACATCTGATCATTACATTGTTCTAAAGTTTTGACTAAAGCTTGTAGAGCTAATTTTTCATTTTCAGATGGATTTTTATATTTTTTTTTAGCCTTAATAACATCATTAAAATACTTGATTGCATAACCAACTAGTCCATCAAAAATTGAGAAGTTTTTTTCATGAATGTTAGATTTATATTTTTTAACAAACTTCCATAATAAATCTTTGTTATCAGCATTGCTTGTCTCAACTAAATTCAACAACATAGAAAAAGACATAATCATTTCTTCTTTTGGAATGTTTCCATTATGAACATGCCAAACAGGATTCATTACCAATTGTTGTTCTGTTTGTTTTTTTGATTTTTCAATGTTATCTAAGTACTCATCTACAGCTTTTGGCACTATTTCATTATAAAGTTTTTTTGCTCTTTTTGGATTTTGATACATGTATAAAGATAAGCTTTCAGGTGAAGCATATTTTAACCACTGGTCGATGGTAATACCATTTCCTTTAGATTTTGAAATTTTTTCACCCTTTTCATCAAGAAATAATTCATATGCAAATCCAGATGGATGTTTTTTACCGATTAAATTTATAATTTTAGTTGATAAAATTGCACTTTCAATAAGGTCTTTTCCATACATTTCAAAATCTATATCTAGAGCATACCATCTCATTGCCCAATCAACTTTCCATTGTAATTTACAATTTCCATCCAAAATACTAGATTCTAATTTTTTACCCTTATTATCAAAAATTATTTTAGAATTTTTTTTATCAATTTCTATAACTGGAATTTCAAGAACATGACCTGTATCTGGACAAATAGGTAAAAAAGGACAGTAAGTTTGTTGACGTTCTTTACCTAAAGTTGGAAGTATAATGTTCATTATACCATCATAATTTTCTAAAATAATTTTTAAAGTTGGGTTGAAAAAACCACCTTTGTATAAAGATGTTGAGCTTTTAAAGCTGTATTTAAAATTAAAACTATTTAAAAAATCTTTTAACATTTCATTATTATGTTCTCCAAAACTTGCAAATTTTTCAAATGGATCTGGAACTTGTGTTAATGGTTTATGTAAGTTTTCGTTTAGTAATTGCTGATTAGGAACATTATCGGGAACTTTTCTAAGACCATCCATATCATCAGAGAAAGTAATTATTTCTGCTGGTAAATCTGTAAGTTGCTTTAAAGCATTAACCATCATTGAGGTCCTTGCAACTTCTCCAAATGTTCCAATATGAGGAAGGCCACTTGGGCCATATCCTGTTTGAAGAGTAATTTTACCTTTTTTATCAATAAATGATTTTCTCTCACGAAGCATTTTTTTTGCTTCAACGAAAGGCCAAGCACTTGTTTTGTCTAAAATTTCTTTTTTAATCACGAATATATCATTTATAAAAATCTTAAATTGGCGATTTTATTAATTCTTATAGAGTTGAAATTTATTTACCATAAAATAATGTTCTTTCAAAATGTCTAATTATAAAACTGTTTTTTTTACACTAGGAATTTTGCAAATAATTTTAGGGATCTCAATGTTCATCCCTATAATTGCTCAATTTATTTATTCAGAAATAGATTCATCATTTTTTGGTGCATCTATTGTTACTATAATTTTTGGATCATTATTTTTTCTTTCAAATCTAGACCACGACAAAAAATTAAATTTGCAACAAGCATTTTTATTAACTGCCTTGTCATGGTTAAGTATTGCTATTTTTGGATCTTTACCATTTATATTTTCGACTATGGAGCTTTCAATTACTGATGCTTTTTTTGAAAGTATGTCTGGAATTACAACAACTGGATCGACAATTATTTCTGACTTAGAGAATACACCAAAAGGTATTCTATTATGGAGAGCAATACTTCAATGGTTGGGGGGTATTGGTATAATTGTTATGGCAATTACCCTGATGCCTATAATGAATGTTGGTGGTATGCAATTATTTAAAATTTCTAGCAACGACTCATCTGAAAAAATTCTTCCTAAATCAAAAGAAATAGCTTTAAGACTTATTTATATTTATTCAGTACTAACTGCTCTTTGTGCATTATCATATTGGGTATTTGGAATGGGAAAATTTGATAGTTTAACTCATTCTATGACAACCATAGCTACAGGTGGATTTTCTAATTATAATCAATCTATCGGATATTTTGACAGTGTTCTTATAGAAATATCATCGATGATTTTTATAATTTTAGGAAGTATTCCATTTATTGCATATATTAAATTTATTAGTGGTAATAAAAAAATATTTTTAAACGATATTCAAATCAGAACATTTATTAAAATAATAATTATAAGCATTATTATATTATCAATTTATTTATTATTTAATAATAACGGAGACTTTAGTTTAAGATCTATTTTTTTTAATACAATTTCAATATTGACTGGAACAGGTTATGTAAATGCTGAATTCGACGGTTGGGGAAGTTTTCCTATAACAATATTTCTTGCATTAATGTTTATTGGGGGCTGTGCTGGATCAACTACTTGTGGTGTTAAAATTTTTAGAATTCAAATTCTATATTTATTTATATTAAATCAATTAAAAAAAATTATATATCCCAAGGGAATATTTGTAATTAAATACGATCAAGGATCTGTTGATGATAAATTTATTGCATCAATAATTTCATTTATTTATTTTTACTTTGTTATTTTTTTTATTTTAGCTGCATTATTATCATTAACTGGTCTTGATTTTATAACTGCTATCTCTGGGGCGGCAACATCAATATCAAATGTTGGTCCAGGTTTAGGTCCTATAATTGGGCCTAATGGAGATTTTTCAGCTTTGCCCGATATTTCTAAATGGATCTTAACTATAGGTATGATTTTAGGTAGACTTGAGTTGTTTGCAATATTAGTATTGTTCTTACCATCTTTTTGGAGAAATTAATTATGTCTGAAACAAAGAATCAAACATGGCTTGAATCTCTTGCAGTTTATAAAGATATTCGAATGGTAAGAATTCTTTTATTGGGTGCAATAAGTGGTTTCCCTTGGGTATTAATTGCAAGCAGTTTGAGTCTTTGGCTTAAAGAAGAAGGTCTTAGTAGGTCAACAATTGGATGGGCAGGTTTAATTTTTGGAGTATACGCTTTCAATTATTTGTGGGCTCCCATTATAGATAGAATTCAAATTCCAATACTAACAAAAAAATTAGGTCATAGAAGAGGCTGGATAGTTTTGATGCAATTAATTATTTTGTTAAGTCTTGTTGTTTGGAGTGTGATTAACCCAACTGAAAATTTGGCTTTATTAATTACTGTAGGTTTAATTATTGCTATCGCGTCAGCAACCCAAGATATAACTGTAGATGCATTAAGAATTGAACAGATAAATGAAAATGAAGGAAAATCAATGGCTGCTGGTGCAGCTATGGCTGTTGTAGGTTGGTGGACAGGTTATAAATTAGGTGGAGTTGTTGCTTTGTTTACGGCAGAATTTTTTGAAAATCTGGGTGTTGCCGACTATTGGCAAGCTACTTTTTTAATTTTAGGTGTTTTAATAATTTTAATGAATATTGGATTAATGTTTGTTCATGAACCTATAGAAACAAATAGACAAGCAAAACAAAAAGAAACAGACAAATTGATTGAAGGAAAACTTGGATCAAGCAATATAATTACAAACTTTATTGCGTATATTACAGGAACAATAGGCGGACCTATTATAAGTTTTTTTAAAAAAAATGGTTTTGCCATTGCAGCTGGAATATTAGGATTTGTTTTCTTGTTTAAGATAGGTGAGGCATTTATGGGAAGAATGTCCATTGTTTTTTATAAAGAAATTGGTTTCTCCAAAGGTCAAATTGCAATTTATTCAAAAGGACTAGGTTGGATAACAACGGTTGTATTTACTTTGTTGGGTGGAATAATGGCCATGAGAGCCGGAACAATTAAAACTATGTTCTTTGCTGGTGGGTTAATGGCTATAACAAATCTTTTATTTGCAGTTTTAGCATGGACTGGAAAATCAGAAATTTTATTTGCAGTTGCAGTTATAGCTGATGATATCACAGCAGCTTTTGCAACTGTAGCATTTGTTGCATTTATATCATTACTAGTTGATAGAACTTATACAGCTACACAATATGCATTACTTGCTTCAATTGGTACTGCTGGTCGTACTACACTGGCTTCATCATCAGGAGCTTTGGTTGATTGGTTAAATGGAGATTGGGGAACATTTTTTGTATTAACAACTATAATGGTAATACCATCGTTAATTTGTTTATGGTTAATAAAAAACAATATTAAAATTGGTGCAAAATAATTTTTATTTCACAGGTAATTTTTCGAACATTTATAAAAAACCTTCTATAAAATCTGAAGTAACTTCACAAATCATACATGGTGAAAAGTTTAAAATTTTAACAAAAAATAAAAATTGGATAAAAATTAAAACTTTGTTTGATAACTATAAGGGGTTTATAAAAAATTCAAAATATGTAAAAAAATTTAGTCCTAACTATAAAGTCAGTTCATTAAAAGCAAGAATTTTTAAAAAACCTGGAATTGGAACTAATAGTTGGCTCCCACTTGCATCCAAATTGTCTGTATTTGAGCAAAATAATAATTATGTAAAAATTGAAAAAAATAAATGGATCAAAAAAGCAGATATTAAAAAAATAAACCATAAAGAAAACAATTTTACAAAAATATTTAAAAAATTTTTAAATGTAAAATATGTTTGGGGTGGAAAAACATTTCAAGGTATTGATTGCTCAGCCTTAATACAAATATTTTTTTATTATAATAATTCGTTTTATCCAAGAGATACAAAAGATCAGATCAAATATACAAAAAAGAATTCAAAAAAAGAACAATTTAAAAAAGGAGACATTATTTTTTGGAAAGGTCATGTTGCTATATGTTTAAACTCTAAACAATTAATTCATGCCTATGGTCCAGAAAAGAAAGTAATCATTATGCCAATTATGGAAACAATTAATAGAATTCAAAAAACTGCCAAGCTAAAGGTAAAAAAAGTATCTAGAATAAAATACTAATTTCTTCCAAAGTCAGGCTTATCAATATCTTGTTTCAATTTAATGATTTTTGACCTTACTTTTTTAGTCTGAATAAGTTTCTTTACGATAGACTTATTATTTTTTGAATTAATATCTTTTTTAAATTGATTTAAATTTTTAATAAATAAATCAATCGCTTTTGAAATATTATTTTTATTATTAAAAAAAATATCTCTCCACATGATTTCATTTGATGCTGCAATCCTAGAAAAATCTCTTAATCCACCAGCGCTATATTTAATTAGCTCATAATTTTGTTTTTTCTCAAAATCTTGCGCAGATTTAACCAGATTATAGGCAATTAAGTGTGGTAAATGACTAGTAATAGAAAATATTTTGTCATGTTTTTCAGCACTCATAACAACTACTTTTGCTCCAATTTTTTTCCAAAACTTGGTTAGAATATTTATGTTACTTTTTTTAATATTTTTTTCTTTAATTATTATGCACCATCTATCAGTAAACATATTTTCTTTACCATGCTCCGGTCCACTGACCTCTGATCCAGCTATCGGGTGACTTTGAATCCATTGAATACCTTTCTTTAAAAATTTATTTATAATCTTAGAAGTTTCAATTTTTGAAGAACCAATATCTGTAATCAATGTTTTTGATGGTAGAAAATTATTAATTTTTAAAATAATATTTTTATATTCACTCATTGGTGTACAAAAGATGATCAGATCTGAATTACTTACACCTTTTTTTAATGATTTAACAAATGTTCCAGGTAATTTTAATCTTTTTATCTTAGCAAGATTTGATTTTGATTTTTCATAAATAAATATTTTTTTTGCTATTTTTTTTTTGCTAATACGCCTTAATAAAGATGAACCTAATAATCCACAGCCAATAATTAAAATATTTTTCATTTTTTCAATACTTGCTTCATAACACTCATAAATTTTAAGTTTTCTTTTTTAGATCCAATAGTTAACCTTAATTTATTCTTTATATGATAACCATCTTCTGTTGATCTTAAAATAATTCCCTTATTTTTAAGTTTTTCATACAGAAATTTTGCTGAGTATCTGCATTTTTCAAAATTAAGTAACAAAAAATTTGCTGAAACTGAATTTGAAAAAATATTATATGTCTCAAGAAATTTCTTAATTTTTTCAGAATATAATAAATTATGTCTAATCGATTTATTTATGAAAGCTTTATCCTTCAGTGACTCGGTGGCAGCTAATTGAGCAATACCATTTACATTAAATGGTGGTTTTATAACATTTAGCGCGTCAACTATTTTTTTTGATCCGTATCCCCAACCTACTCTCAGAGAAGCTAATCCAAACATTTTAGAAAAAGTTCTAAGGATGAAAACATTGTCTTTATTTTTAAACAAATCTAACCCAGATGAATAATCTTTGTTTTTCATATATTCTGCATAGGCATCATCAATAACTAGTAAAATTTTTTTATCTAATCTTTTTCTTAATTCTAAAACTTCTTTTTTCGTTAAGTAAGTTCCTGTAGGATTGTTTGGGTTAGCTATAAACACAATTTTAGTTTTTTTTGTTATTTTTTTTAAAATTTCATTTACTGAAACTTTAAAATTAATTTCTTTTGCAAATACAACTTTTGCACCTACAATTTTTGAGTAAATTCTGTACATTAAAAAACTGTACTCTGGTACCACAACCTCATCTTTTGGGTTTAAAAATAACTGACAGAGCATTTGAATAACTTCATCTGAACCAGATCCACAAATAATTTTCTCAGAATTACATTTATAAGCTTTAGATATTGCTTTTCTTAAATTTTGAGATTTTCCATCTGGATATTTATCTAAATTCAGTTTTTTATTTGATATTATTTTCTTTGCTTTAGGGCTCATACCTAAAGCAGACTCATTTGCAGAGAGCTTAATTACGTTCTTAAGTTTCTTAACTTTTGATTTACCAGGCTTATAAGCCTCAATTTTAAATTTTTTGAAATTTGGAGTTATCATTTTTTTTAATTTATGTGCTCTTTATAGATAAAATTACAAAATTTTATAGAGAATAAGAGGATTTTTTAAAAAATTGACATAATAAATAAGTTCTAGTAAAAAAATTATGCGCTGATTTAACTGAATTGCGAGCGCTTAAAAAAAACCGCTAAAATAGTTTTTTTTCTCCCAATTCAAAGCAGTCAAAAACTATGAATACTGAGAAAAACTTAAAAACTTTAATTGTAAAGAAACCACTAAAATTAGACTGTGGAAAGACCATAAAAGATTTTCCGATAGCCTATGAAACATACGGTTCACTTAATTCAAAAAAAGATAATGCAATATTAGTTTTTCATGCTCTAACAGGAGATCAATTTGTAACCGGAATAAACCCTGTAACTAACAAAGAGGGTTGGTGGAGTTATGCAGTAGGTCCTGATAAAGCTATCGATACGAATAAATATTTTGTTATTTGCTCTAACGTAATTGGTGGATGTATGGGATCATACGGACCAAGTCATAAAGATCCTGATCAAAAAATTTTTGGAACAAATTTTCCCGTTATTACAATTAATGATATGGTGAATGCTCAATATAATTTACTTGATCATTTTGGTATTGATAAACTGTTTTCTATAACTGGTGGTTCAATGGGAGGTATGCAAGTCCTTCAGTTTATTAGCAACTTTCCTGATAAATCCAAAACAGTAATACCAATAGCAACCACATCTAGTCATTCAGCTCAAAATATTGCTTTTAACGAACTAGGTAGACAAGCTATTACAGCTGATAGTAACTGGAAAGATGGGAATTATACATCAAACGATACTAATCCTGGAAAAGGATTGGCAGTAGCTAGAATGGCAGCTCATATTACTTATTTATCTAAAAAAGGTTTGCAGGAAAAATTTGGAAGAAAGTTACAAGAAAGAGAAGATCTTAAATTTGGATTTGACGCTGATTTTCAAATAGAAAGTTATTTAAGATATCAGGGCTCAGTTTTCGTAGATAGATTTGATGCAAATAGTTATCTTTATATCACTAGAGCTATGGATTATTTTGATTTAGCTAAGCAATTCAATGGTAATCTTTCAGAAGCATTTATAAATACAAATGCGAAATTTTTTATAATTTCTTTTACTTCAGATTGGCTTTATCCAACCCAAGAAAACAAAGATATTGTGATTGCTTTAAACTCAATAGGAGCTGATGTTGGATTTGTAGAAATTGAATCAGATAAAGGTCACGACTCCTTTTTACTAGAGGTTCCTGATTTCTTAAGCGCACTTAAAAACTTTTTAGATAAATCTTACGAAGAAAATTAATTATGAAAAATGAATTTCAGGTAATAGCAGATTTAATTGAAAAAGATAAGAAAGTCTTAGATGTAGGTTGTGCTGATGGAACTTTAATGAAATTTTTAAAGGATAATAAAAACATAAATATAAGAGGATTAGAGATTTCAAAAGAAAAAGTTCAAGAATGTATTGCAAAAGGTTTAACTGTCATTGAAGGAAATGCTGAGAAAGATTTAAAGCAATTTCCAGACAAATCATTTGATTATGTTGTTTTAAGTCAAACCTTACAAGCTTTTCTTAATCCTGAATTAGTTTTAGATGAACTTTTAAGAGTTGGAAAAAAAGCAATAGTTCTGTTTCAAGGAAAATTTGTCCGTCTGTAATTGATATAACGTTAGTTGGAATGAACGCGGATACGTCTCCACCTTGTGTTTCAATAATTGGCAGTGCAGTAAGTGATCCCCCACCATGTTCGTCACTTAATTTAGCTGCTCTTTCAAGTAATCTACTATGAAGATAAAATACATCTCCAGGATAAGCCTCACGTCCTGGGGGTCTTCTTAATAGCAATGACATTTGTCTATAAGCAACTGCTTGTTTAGACAAATCATCATAAATTATTAACGCATGCATTCCATTATCTCTAAAATACTCACCCATAGCACAACCTGTGTATGGTGCTAAAAATTGTAAAGGGGCAGAATCAGATGCAGTAGCAGCAACGATTGTTGTGTACTCCATA
>QCDC01000016.1 GCA_003278805.1 Pelagibacteraceae bacterium AG-349-L17
AAAAATAAATGTTTTGTTATCAACTTTTTTTGGTTATGGATATTTAACCAAAATTCCTGGAACTGTAACCTCTGCTGTAACAACTGTTTTTATTTATATTGCTTATGAAATTCTAGGTTACACAGATCTAAAGTTTTCAATTATTTTTTTTTCACTTTTATTCTTTTACTCATTTTATGCTGTAAAAGACTCTGAATCTGAATTTAAAATTAAAGATCCAAGGCAAATAGTAATCGATGAAGTTTTAGGGCAATCCATGCCTTTAATTTTGTTATTGTATTTAAATCAAACTAATCAAATAAGTATTTCAATTGAAATTTATTATATTTTGTCTTTTCTATTTTTTAGATTTTTTGACATCTTAAAACCTTTTCCAGTAAGTTATTTTGATAAAAATCATAAGAACTATTTTGGAATAATTATGGATGATATAATGGCAGGGTTATATTCAATGATATTAATATATTTAATAAGTTTAAAATTCTAATGAGAATTCAATTACTTCATAAAAAATTAATTAAAAAAAAATTAACTATATCCGTAGCTGAGTCTTGTACGGGTGGATTATTGGCTTATAATTTGACTAAATTAGCAAATTCATCAAAATACTTTCAAATGGGTCTAACCACTTACTCTAATCAAGCTAAAATAAAAATATTAAAGGTTAATAAAAATATTATTAAAAAATATGGCGCAGTAAGCAATGAGTGTTGTAAGGCAATGGTTCAAAATTTATCTAAAATTTCAAAGAGTAAAATAAACGTTTCTATAACAGGAATTGCTGGACCTGGAGGTGGATCAAAAGAAAAACCAGTTGGTCTTGTTTATATTGGAATAAAAAAAGGTAAAACTTTGCTAATTAAGGAAAACAAATTTAAATCAAGAAACCGTAATTCGATACAAAAAACAACGGTTAGTAATGTAATTAAGATAATTAGTAAAATTATTTAATACCTTCAGCTCTTTTTTGAAACGCATCTGCTATCTTTTCCAAACCAAATTGAAAAGATTTAGTCATTAAAATATTTAAAAACTTATTTTCTATTTCAAAATCAATATCAAATAAAACCTCTGTTTTGTAACCGTCAGTATCATTACCTACTTCGGTAAATTTCCAATTATTTTCTAAATGATTTAATGGTCCACCTAAATTAACAACATGAATATGATCAGTTTTTTTGTTTAATCTAACATCGCTTTTAAATGTATCCTTAAAAGGCCCCTTACCTATTGTAAGATCTGCTATAATATTTATTGTATCGCCTTTATCAGTTCTATCATAAACTTTTGAATTATCGCAGAAAGGAATAAATTCTGGGTATTTTTCAATATCTAAAACAAACTCAATTAGCTTATCTTTTCTGTTATCAATTAATCGCTTAACTGATGCTTTTGGCATTAATTATTTTTTAATCTATTTTGTTGAAGTTTCGCAAAATCTTCATCCGCATGATATGAAGATCTAGTTAAAGGGGATGAAGATACTAACAAAAATCCTTTAGCTTTTGCAATTCTTCCTAAATCTTCAAATTCTTTTGGTGTATAATATCGGTCTAATGGATAATGTTTTGTTGATGGTTGTAAATATTGACCAATCGTAATGAAATCAACATCTGCAGCTCTCAAATCATCCATAACTTGTAAAATTTCGTCTCTTGTTTCCCCTAAGCCAACCATTATTCCTGATTTAGTAAAAATATTTTTATTAACTTTTTTTGTATTTTTCAAAAGTTCTAAAGATGCAAAGTATCTAGATCCTGGTCGAACTTTTAAATAAAGACTAGGAACAGTTTCAATATTATGATTAAAAACGTCAGGTTTAGCATCTAAAACTTTTTTGTAAGCATCTCCTTTTCTTAAAAAATCAGGTGTAAGAACTTCAATGGTTGTATTTGGGTTTGATTTTCTAGTTTGGTTAATCACCTCAAAAAAATGTTCTGACCCACCATCATCTAAATCATCTCTGTCCACTGAGGTAATTACAACATGTTTTAAATTTAATTTTTTTACTGCTTCTGCAATCTTAACTGGTTCAAGTTGATCTAATTTTCCTGGTATGCCAGTTTTAACATCACAAAAAGCACAAGCTCTTGTACAAGTATCTCCCATAATCATAAAAGTTGCATGTCGCTTGCTCCAACATTCAGTTATATTAGGACAGTTTGCTTCCTGACAAACAGTTACAAGATTATTGTTATTTACTATTGTTTTGGTTAAAAAGAATTCCTTACTATTTGTAAGTTTTGATCTAATCCATTCAGGTTTTTTTTTAATTGGATTAACTGGTTTGTTTTCTTTTTCTGGATGTCTACTTTTCATCTTTTTTAATTATATAAATTGTCTCATTTTTTTTACCAAATAAAAATCGTTCTCTAATTAAAGTCTCAATATAATCAAGATCCAAATTAGTACTTAGAAGTGAATTTTTATGATCCATATCTTCTATTTTATTAGTTAGGGTTAATTCTTCTTTTTTCAAGTTAGACAAAAGTTCCTTCTTTTCTATATACGAAAAAAGGCCTCTTTCTCCAGATACTAAGTTGAAACCAAAATAAAAAATAAGAAAAACAGATATTAATAAAAAATAATTTCTTTTTATTAATCGAAGCATTAATTGATCTTATTCATCCTCGCTTTTTTTCCAAGTTCTTCTTCAATACGGATTAATTGATTATATTTTGCAACCCTTTCAGATCTAGCTAAGGATCCAGTTTTAATTTGATTTGAATTAGTACCTACTGCTAAATCAGCAATAAACGTATCCTCACTATCACCTGATCGATGAGATATAATTGTTTTATATCCAATTGTTTGTGCAAATTTGATTACATCTAACGTTTCTGAAACAGTGCCTATTTGATTCAGCTTTATTAAGATGGAATTTGAAGAAATATTTAAGAAACCTTTCTTCAATCTTTCAAGATTTGTTACATACAAATCATCTCCAACAATCTGAACTTTTTTTATTGATTTCATTAATTTATTCCATGCTAACCAATCATTTTCAGCAAATGGATCCTCAATAGACTTAATTTTATATTTTTTAATTATTTTTTGATATTCTTCAATGGATTTCTCTACTGAAATATAATTTTTTGAGTGAATAGAGTACTTGTTCTTTTTAAATAATTCATTAGCAGCCACATCTAGGCAAATTGAAACTTCTTTACCATTAATAAATCCTGATTTTTTAATTGCACTCACAATTAAATCTAAAGCTTGGTTATTACTACTGATCATAGGTGCGAACCCACCTTCATCACCTACTGAAGTTGATAAGCCTTTTTCTTTAATTAATTTGCTTAAGTTTTTAATAACGACAAAACAAATCCGCATCGCTTCAGAAAAACTTTTTGCTCGATCAGGTCTAATCATAAACTCTTGAATTCTAAGACCATTATTTGCATGCGCTCCACCGTTAATAATGTTCATTAATGGATAAGGTAATTGAAAGTTATTTTTTTGAGAAAAAGTTTTATACAAAGGTAGCTTTTTTGCTTTTGCAGACAGTTTTTTAACAGCCATTGAAACAGCTAACATTGCATTAGCTCCTAAGTTAGTTTTTTGTCTTGTACCATCCAAGTTAATTAACAAAGTATCAATTCTTTCTTGATTATGGATACTTTGTCCTTTTAATTTTTTTGAAATCTTTGTGTTAACTAAGTTAACTGCACTTAAAACACTTTTTCCTAAATACCGTTTATTATTTTTATCTCTTTTTTCAAAAGCTTCAAAAGTTCCTGTGGAAGCTCCTGAAGGACAAATAGCAGATGCGCTGTTATTTTTTATATAAACCTCTGCCTCTACTGTTGGATTTCCTCTACTGTCAAAAACTTGACGTGCTTTTACTTTTAAAATTTTGCTCACTATTTTTTAATTAGATTATCTATATCGTGTAATTGTTTTAATAAATTTTCTAATTTATTCAATGGTACCATATTGGGCCCATCTGAAGGTGCATTGTCTGGATCTTGATGAGTTTCAATAAAAACTCCCGCAACACCAACAGCTACCGCAGCTCTTGCTAAATATTCTACAAATTCTCTTTGACCACCTGATGACTCTCCTTGCCCACCTGGTTGTTGAACAGAATGTGTTGCATCAAAAATTACAGGATAACCATTCTTTGCCATTATTGGTAATGATCTCATATCAGAAACTAAAGTATTGTAACCAAAACTTGCTCCTCTTTCAGTTACTAAAATATTTTCATTTCCAGAGTCTGAAATTTTTTTAGTTACATTAACCATGTCCCATGGTGCTAAGAATTGACCTTTTTTTACATTAATAATTTTGTTTGTTTTCGCTGCAGCTATTAATAAATCTGTTTGTCTGCATAAAAAAGCAGGTATCTGGAGCACATCAACGTGATCTGCTACCACAGAACATTGTTCAGCATTGTGAATGTCTGTTAAAATAGGAATATTTAGTTCTTTTCTAATTTTATCAAAAACTGGTAATGATGCTTCAAGACCAGCGCCTCTTTTACCTTTTAAGCTAGTTCTATTTGCTTTATCAAACGAGGTTTTATAAATAAATCCAAGTCCAAATTTTTTTGTAATTTCTTTGATTTTGCCAGCCATATCCATTGCATGTTGCTCTGTTTCGAGCTGGCAGGGTCCAGCAATAATACAAATTCTATTATCGTTTGAAATTTCTAAATTTCCGCAATTTACTTTAATACTACTCATTTATGATTTTTTGCTGCCTTGATAAATGATGAGAATAAAGGATGAGGTGTCAAAGGTCTAGATTTAAATTCTGGATGAAATTGAACACCTATAAACCAAGGATGATTTTTTAGTTCAATGATCTCTGGAAGTTTATTATCTGGTGATAAACCTGAAAAAATCATACCTTTTTTCTCAAATTTATCTTTGAAAGCTATATTAACTTCATATCTGTGTCTATGTCTTTCTTTTATTAATCTTGATTTGTAGATGTTTCTTATTATTGAATGTTCTTTTAATTTGGCATCATAAGAACCTAGTCTCATCGTACCACCTAGATCTTTATCTGTACCTTTTATTTTTTTACCATTTTTTGTCCACTCGTTTATTAGACCTACAATAGGTAAACCTTTCTTGTCAAATTCACTTGAGGTTGCTTTTTTTAAATTTAACTGGTTTCTAGCAAATTCAATTATTGCCATTTGCATTCCATAACAAATTCCTAAAAAAGGTATTTTATTCCTTCTAGCATGTTTTATTGCCTCTATTTTTCCATCAGTTCCTCTTTTACCGAAACCGCCTGGAATTAAAATTCCTGAAATATTGATTAGCTTTTTCTTTATTTCAGAAACTTTCAATTTTTCTGAGTCGATTCTTACTAAATTTACTTTAATATTATTTTCAATACCTCCATGGGTAAGTGCTTCATCCAACGATTTATATGCATCTTTAAGCTCCACATACTTACCAATGATGGCAATATTGACCTGTTTTTTGTTTTGTAAGATAATTTTTGTAATTTTTTTCCAAGGTTTTAAATTTGCAGGTTTTTTCGATTTTAATTTAAAATAATTTAAAACTTGAATATCTAATTTTTGATTAAAGAAACTAATTGGTGCTTCATATATAGTTTTAACATCTACTGTTTCAATAACATTCTTAATATCTACATTACAAAACAATGAAATTTTCTTTCTATGATCTAAAGGTATAGGTCTTTCCGATCTACAAATTATTATATCTGGTTGAATACCGATGCTTCTTAATTCTTTAACTGAATGTTGTGTTGGTTTTGTTTTTATTTCATCAGATGCTTTCAAGTATGGCACTAATGTTAAATGAATAAATAAGGCATTCTTTTTGCCAACATCGTTTGCAAATTGTCTTATCGCTTCTACAAACGGTAAGCTTTCTATATCTCCTACAATTCCACCAATTTCACAAATTACAAAATCTTCTTTAGATGAATCGTTTTTTATAAACTGTTTTATACGATCAGTTATATGGGGAATGACTTGAACTGTTTTACCTAAATACTCCCCTTTACGTTCTTTTTTTAAAACATCATTATAAATTTTTCCTGTGGTAATATTATCTGAATTTTTAGCTGATACTCCTGAAAATCTCTCATAATGACCAAGATCTAAATCTGTTTCAGCTCCATCATCAGTTACATACACCTCACCATGTTGGAATGGACTCATTGTTCCTGGATCAACATTTAGATAAGGATCTAACTTTCTTAATCTAACTTTATAACCTCTAGATTGTAATAAATAAGCTAGTGAAGCTGAAGATAGTCCTTTACCAAGGGATGAAACCACGCCGCCAGTGACAAATATATATCGCGCCATGGAAGTATCTTATAGCGAATAAAAAATGAATTGAAAAGGATTAATTAATTATTTTCTGGAATTGAAGGTGTGTCTTCGGTTTTTTCCTCAACAGTATCTAATACTGAGCTTGTGGGAGCAAGTTCTGCTCTTGAAATTATTGTAAGAGCTAAACTGCAGATAATAAAAAGTGTTGCTATAATCGCAGTGGCTTTTGTCATGAAACTGCCTGCTGATCTAGATAACATAAAATTTTCTTGAGAAACTCCAATACCAAGAGCTCCACCTTCTGATTTTTGTAATAGAACCAAAAGAACTAATATAATTGCTAGTATAATGTTAATTACTAGTAATAAAGTTTCCATGTGGGTCTAATTAATGGTTTTTTGAATTATATCAATAAATTTTTTTGGATTCTGTGATGCTCCACCAATCAAAAAACCATCGATGTTGGGAATTTTTTTTAATTTATCTAAGTTATTAGTATTTACAGATCCACCATATAAGATTTTAGGATATTTTTTTACAAATCTACTTTTTATAAATGAAATATTTTGAATTAAGGCTGCCTCTTTTGGAATTACTCCTGTGCCTATAGACCATACTGGTTCATAAGCAATAATAATTTTAGATTTATTTTTTATCGATTTTAATCCTTTATCAATTTGTCTTTTTAAAATTTGATTTGTTTTTTTAGTTCTTCTTTCTTTTAAAGTTTCACCAATACAAAATATAATTTTTAGACCTGACTTAATCGCACTTTTAATTTTTAAATTAATTAAATTATCTGTTTCGCCTAGTTGTCTATTTTCTGAATGACCTAAAATAACATACTTTGCTCCAACATTTTTGAGCATACTAGAATTTACTTGACCTGTATGTGCACCATAGTCATAACTGTGATGACAATTTTGAGCACCAACTTCAATTTTGGTTTTTTTAAGCCTTCTCGACAAAGGTCGTATTAATGTATTTGGTGGACAATAAACTATTTTAAACTTATTTTTTTTATTAGTTTTCGAAAACTTTATTACTTTATCAAGTGAATTTAGAGTTCTTAAATCACCAAACATTTTCCAATTAGCTACAAAATACATATATTTATTTGTCATAATTGACTTTTTAATCTATAGATTTGTTTTTTACAGATCAATAAATTTATAACGCAATGATTGAAAAATTAAAAAACTTAGGCTGGAAACAATTTGGTGGATTGGTATTAATTGTTATAATTATTATTGCTTTTGGCTTTGGTGGTTTTGGTGGTGGATTTAGTACAAATAATCAAAACAATATTGCAAAAATAAATAAATCAAATGTCACGACTCAAGATTTTATGGATTACGTTAATCAAAGCGGAATTTCAGCAGATGCAATTAGAAATAATTTAGATAACAATATTATAGAGGAACTATTATCAGGACTTATATCAACTACGCTTATTAATCTAGAGATTAAGGATTTTAATATTTCAATTAATGAAAAAACAATACTTAAAAATATTAAAGAGAATAAAAACTTTCATGATGAAAATGGTAAATTCGAAAGAATTAAGTATGAAAAATTTTTATTATCAAACAATATGTCTGCACCAATGTTTGAATTAAAATTAAAAAATAGAGAATTACAAAAACATCTATTTGATTTTATTGGAGCTGGAACTATTACACCTAAATTTATAATTGATAAAAAATTTGAGGAAAATAATAGATCTTTAGATATTGAGTACTTTGATATGGAAAATCTATATAAATTAAAGTCAGATTATACAGATGATGAAATAAAAGTATTTATAGAGGAAAATAAAGACCAATTAAAAAGAGAATATATTGATTTTAGATACGTTATTTTAAATCCTAAAAATTTGATTGGTATTGAAGAATTTAATCAAGACTTTTTTGATGAAATTGATGAAATTGAAAACAAAATTTCACAAGGCACGAATTTTGAAAATATTTTGGAAAATATTAATGTAAATATAATAGACATTTCTAAATTTGCACCTGGCTCAAGTGAACAAATAAATGAAGAATTAATTTATTCAAAAAAAGAGACGAAATTAGATTTAATTGAGAGTGGTGATAATTTTTTACTTTATAATATAGATCAAGAATATGATCTATCTCCAGATTTAGATGATGAAATAATTAAAAGTGAAATAGTTGAATTAATTTATCAAAAAGGAAAATTTGATTACAACAGAAAAATATTAGAAGAAATTCAAAATAATAAATTTGATAACACAAAATTTGATGAGTTAAGTAATTTTAACAAAGAGTACATGTCAATTAGTTCTATTAACGACGACAAAGTTTTTGAGATAAATTCTGTAAAAATGCTTTACTCATTGCCAATCAACACTTTTACTTTAGTAAACAATAGTGAAAATAAAATTTATTTAGTAAAAATAACAGGGTATAATAAAAATCTACTAAACAAAGAAGGTGAAGATTACAAGAATTTTGTAAATAGTGAATATACCAATACAAGAAAAAGTATTTTGGGTGCCTATGATCAATTGCTAACTAGCAAATATAAAATACAATTAAACCAAAAAACTATCGATAGAGTTAAAAATTACTTCAAATGATTATTAATCGAAGCTTCAAAGATTTTAAGTTTCGACACAGAAGCAAAAAAAATCAAATCATCTTTACTAAAAAGAAAGTAAAAAATGATGAGGAAGTACTAAACTTAATAGATAATTTCCTAGAGGAAAAAAATAGTTTTATATTTGAGTCTGTAGAAAAAGGTAAAATCAAAGGTAGATATACAATATTCGGTAAAAATCCTGATAAAATTTGGGAATTTAATAATAATAATTCTTATCTAATTCAAAAAAACAAAAAAAGAAAATTAAATGTCAAACCAGAAAAATTAATTGAAAAAATCATTGAAGACTTCAAATTTGAAACTCCTAAAAATTTACCTAAAATTTGCTCATTAATCTCTGGGTATTTTTCTTATGATTCAATTAGATATATAGAAAAAATTCCAAATAATTGTAAAAATGATCTCAATCTACCTGATGTGAGACTTCTTCGTCCAAGAACATTAGTCATTCATGACAATTTAAAAAAAGAAATATTTTATATATCTAACATTTTTAAAGATGAAAAAATTAAAAGCTATCTAAATAAATATGAAGAAGTTAAATCTGATTTGTTTAAATTACTTATTCAGTCATCAATTAAAAATATTGAAAAAAAAATAATTCAAAAATCAAAAAATATAAAAGTGAAATCTAACACTTCAAAAAATAAATTTTTATCGATAGTAAAAAAGGCAAAAAAATATATAAAATTAGGGGATATATTTCAGGTTGTTTTAAGCCAAAGATTTGAGGCAAAATTAACAAAAAAACCTTTAGATATTTATAAAAAACTTAGAGTAACAAACCCTTCTCCTTTTATGTTTTTCTTCAATTTTGAGGATTTTCAAATAATCGGTGCAAGTCCTGAAATACTTGTGAGACTTAGAGATAATAAAATTACTGTTAGACCAATTGCAGGAACTAGACCAAGGGGTAAAACTAAAAAAGAAGATCTTTTTTTTGAAAGAGACCTACTTAAAGATAAAAAAGAACTTTCGGAACATTTGATGCTTCTTGATTTGGGTAGAAATGATGCTGGTAAAGTCTCAAAGATAAATTCAGTAAAAGTTACAGAAAGCTTCATTATTGAAAGATATTCTCATGTTATGCATATAGTTTCAAATGTAATTGGGGAATATAATAAAAAATTTTCAAAATTTAAATCGCTGTTGGCTGGTTTTCCAGCAGGTACTGTATCTGGAGCTCCAAAAATTAGAGCTATGGAAATTATAGATGAATTAGAAACAACAAAAAGAAAAGTATATGCAGGTGGGATTGGATATTTTTCAGCAAATGGAGAATTTGATACATGCATAGCATTAAGAACTGCTGTTGCTAAAAACAAAAAATTTTATGTGCAAGCAGGTGCGGGTATAGTTGCAGATAGTAAACCTAAAAATGAATATGAGGAAACACTTAATAAAGCGAAAGCTTTAATAAACGCTTTACGATAATGAAAGTATTGTTAATAGATAATTACGATAGTTTTACTTTTAATTTGTATCACTATATCTCCTCATTAAATATTAAAGTTGACGTAGTTAGGAATGATAAAATTAATTCTAAAGAAATCATTAAAAAGAAATATGATAAAATTGTTATCTCACCAGGACCCGGCAACCCAAATCAATCTGGCAATTGTATTAAAATATTGAAATTATTATACAAAGAATTACCCTTTTTAGGAGTATGTTTGGGTCATCAGATAATTGGACAAGTTTTTGGATCAAAAATTATACAAGCAAGAAAGTTAATGCACGGCAAAACAAGCAAAATTAAATCTAAAAAAATCGGTATTTTAAAAAATCTCCCAAATACATTTGAAGCTACTAGATATCATAGTTTGGTAATTGATAAAAAAACATTATCAAAAGAACTGGTGATTACAGCTGAAACAGAGGATGGCGTTATAATGGGAGTTCAACATAAAAAATTCAACATTCATGGCGTGCAATTTCATCCTGAAAGTATAAAAACTAAATTTGGGATGAAAATACTGAGAAACTTTATAAATTATTAAATTTATGGATCAAATTTTAGAAAAACTAACAAATAAACAAGATTTAACATTTGAGGAAAGTAAGTCTGCATTTGAAATTTTAATGACTGGAAAAGCCAGTGATGAACAAATTTTTAGCTTTCTAACACTATTGTCTGAAAAAGGTGAAGTTGCCGATGAAATAGCTGGTGGTGTTTTTGTATTAAGAGAAAAATCAAAAAGAGTGAATGTAAGTGATTGTATTGATACTTGTGGAACAGGCGGTGATGGCATGAATACACTTAATATATCAACAGCTTCTGCTTTACTTTTAGCAAGCATGGGCACGAAAATAGCTAAACATGGAAATAAGGCTGTTTCTTCAAAATGTGGATCTGGTGATGTTTTGGAGGCTCTTAAAATTAAAATTGATCTAGAGCCAAAAGATATTGAGAGTGAAATTAATAGTAACAATTTTGGTTTTATGTTCGCGCCCAATTATCATAGTGCAATGAGATTTGTTGGTCCTGTTAGAAAGAAAATTGGAAAAAGAACGATTTTTAATATGATTGGTCCTTTAAGTAATCCTGCTCTTGTAGAAAGACAAGTTGTTGGCGTTTTTGATAAAAAATTACTAAAAATTTTTGCAGAAGGACTTAAAAATTTAAATTTAAAATTTGCTTGGATAGTAAATAGTGAGGATGGATTAGATGAAATATCTCCATATGCAATTACTAATGTTTTTCAATTAAAAGATGGTCAAATATCTGAAATAAAAATAGATCCAAATGCTTTAGGGGTTAATGCAGATAATTTTAAAAATTTAGTAGGTGATAATGCTAAATTTAATTCTGATAAAATGATTGAAATATTTAAAGGTGAAGATAATGATTTTTCAAAAGCAGTTTGTTTAAATGCTGCAGCAGGTTTAATTGTTGGAGAAAAATTTTCTGACTTTTCTGAAGCTTATAATCACACAAGAGAATTTATCCTTTCTGGAAAAACTTTTTTACATCTAGAAAAAATTCAAAATGTCTGAAAATATACTTCAAAATATCATTCAAAAGAAAATTGAAAAAGTTGATAAATTAAAAAAATCCTTAGATCTTAAAACTCTGGATGAATTTATTGTTAAAAATAATAGTTATATTAATTTTAAAGAGAAAATAGAAAATAATTTAAAAAATAATAAAACTTCAATTATTGCTGAAATTAAAAAAGCAAGTCCTTCAGCGGGTATAATAATTGATGATTACAATCCAGTAGATATTGCTCAAATTTATTTAAATAATAAAGCAACTTGTCTTTCAGTTTTAACTGAGGAAGATTATTTTTTAGGAAATTTAACTCACATAAGCAAAATAAAAGATAAAATAAATTTACCTATATTGTGTAAAGATTTTTTTATCGATAAATTTCAAGTACCTTTAGCAAAAAGTTATGGTGCAGATGCAATTTTAATTATTTTGGCTGGGGTTTCAGATGATCTTGCTTATGAATTATACGATGAAGCTATGAAATATAATATGTCTGTTATTGTTGAAGTTCATACAGTAGAAGAAGCAAAAAAAGCTTTAAATTTTAAAAATGCATTAATTGGAATAAACAATAGAAATTTAAAAACACTTAAAACTGATATAAATACAACTTATGATATTTATGATATTGTAAAAAATCATAAAGGTCCTCTAATATCTGAAAGTGGTATCAAAAAAAAAGAAGAGTTGTTAGATCTAAATAACAAAACATCAATTAACACTTTTTTGATTGGTGAATCGCTTTTGAAAAACTTAGATGAAAATTCCATTTTTTCAGTTTTATAGTCAAATAAAGCCATATTTTACTAGTTTTTTTTAGTATTGTTAATTTAAAAGAACTTTTATAGAACATTATTTGTACGATATTTGTTCTTATGCTAACAAAAAAACAAAAAAACCTGCTTTTATTTATCAACAAGAAGTTGAGAAGTTCTGGCGTCTCTCCTTCGTATGAAGAGATGAAGCAGTCTCTTAATTTAAAATCTAAATCAGGTATTCACAGGTTAATTAGTGCTTTAGAAGAGAGAGGTTTTATTAAAAGATTAGCTCACAAAGCAAGGGCATTAGAGGTAATTAAATTACCAGAGACCGCTTCTGCAAATGATATTTATAATAGCTTTTCGCCAAGTGTAATTAAAGGTGGATTAGATGAAGAACAAACTAACTCTGATGAAATTGAAGTACCAGTCCTTGGAAAAATTGCTGCAGGAACCCCTGTTGAAGCAATACAAAATGAAGTTTCTAGAATTCCCCTGCCAAATAATTTAGAAAAAAATGGAGATTACTTTGGATTGAAAGTACAAGGTGACTCTATGATCGATGCAGGTATTCATGAAGGTGATACGGTTATTATAAAAAGAACTGACACTGCCGATAATGGTAAAATTGTTGTAGCATTGATTGATGAGCATGAGGCTATGTTAAAAAGAATTCGAAAAAAAGGCAAAGTTGTAGCTCTTGAAAGTGCCAATAGAAACTATGAAACTAAGATTTTTGGACCTGATAGAGTAAAAGTTCAAGGAGTTTTAGTATCTTTATATAGAAACTTCTAAAAAAATAGTCTAAACAACATTGATGTCTAAAGTAGCAACACGTTTTGCACCGTCCCCTACTGGAGCTCTTCACATTGGAGGGGTTAGAACCGCGTTATTTAATTGGTTGTTCTCTAAAAATCAAAAAGGAACTTTTCACTTAAGAATTGAAGACACTGATAAAGAAAGATCTAAAGAAGAACATAAAAAACAGATTATTAATTCTTTGAAATGGCTTGGTATAGAGCATGATGGGGATGAATACATTCAATCAAGTAAAATAAATGATCATATTAAAGTTGCAAATGAATTACTTAAAAATGGTAATGCTTATAAATGTTATTGCTCAGCAGAAGAAATAGAAGAGCAAAAGAAAAAAGCTAGACAAAAAAAGCTTCCGTATATCTACAATAGAAAATGGAGAGATATACCAGAAACTAATGCTCCTGACGGTATAAAACCAGTAATAAGATTTAAAAGTAAAATAGAAGGATCAACAATACTTAAAGATTTGGTTCAAGGCGATGTTGAAATTGAGAATAATACAATTGAAGATTTTATAATCTTAAGAAATGATGGTTCACCAACATATAATTTATCTGCGACTGTAGATGATCATCAAATGAAAATGACACATATAATTAGAGGAGATGATCATAAAATTAATACATTTAAACAAATGCAAATTTATGAAGCAATGAACTGGGATTTACCAAAGTTTGCACATATACCCCTTATTCATACAATAGATGGTAGAAAATTATCAAAAAGAGACAATGCATCAACACTAGATGATTACTCTAAAATAGGCATTATGCCTGATGCATTAAGGAATTATTTACTTAGACTAGGCTGGTCTTATGAGGATAAGGAAATATTTACTTTAGATGAGAGTATTAAGCACTTCAACATAGAAGGTATAGGAAAGTCACCATCTAAGTTAGATATGAGCAGAATTTTATCAATGAACGAGCATTATATTAAAAATATTGATGAAAATGATTTATTCAATCAACTTACTGAATATTGTAAATTATATAAAAGTGAAATTAAATTAGATAAAAAAGATAACATAAAAAAATCTCTAATTTTCTTGAAGAACAAGGCCAAAACATTAGAAGATATATTTAATAATGCTCAATATATTATGGTAGATGAAGTAAAGTTTAATCAGGAGGATATTAACCTAATTGATGACAAGGCCAAAAAAGTCATTTCTGATTTCGCTACTAAATTTGCTGCCGTAAATAAAATTAGCAAAGAAACATTAGAACCGATAGTAAATGATTTAATTAAATCAAACGATACAAATTTTAAGGGTGTAGGACAACCTTTGAGAATAGCTTTAACTGGCTCAAAATTTGGACCTGGAATATATGATATAATTATTTCTCTGGGAAAAGAGGAAGTAACAAAAAGATTAACTAACAAGATAATTATTTAATACTGAAGCAGCTTCATAGGAAGATGAAGTTTTAGATCTAATTTTAGTTAAAGTTTCCTCACAATCACTGATTTGTTTTTTCATTAATTCTGGATTTTTTAAAAAGTAAATAACAGAATTGTAAATCTCTTTGGCATTACATTCTTTTTGAATTAATTCTGGAATTATTTCTTTGTTATTTATAATATTGATAATGTTGGCAAATTTTATTTTTACCAACATTTTGACAATAAAAAAATTTAAAAAATTCATTTTATAGATAATTATAGAGGGAACTTTAGCATTACAGATTTCAAGAGAAATTGTTCCAGATTTTGAAACTGCAAAAATAGAATTATTCAATATTTGTTTTTTTATGTTTTCATCTGAAATAACCTCAACATTTTCTAATTTGGTATTATTAATTTTTGTATTAATTAAATTTTTATTTTCATCAGTAGCATGAAAAACGAAAGTGAAATTATCAAATTTTTTATTCATTAAAATTATAAAATCAATCAATATTGGTAAAAGTAAATTTACTTCTGATAATCTACTACCGCAAAAAAGTGAAATAATTTTTTTATCACTTGATATAATATTAGATAGATCTGTTTTATTTTTTGTTTCATTTTCTAATAACGGATGGCCTACAAAAGTACTTGGAATATTTTCTTTATCAAAATATTTTTTTTCAAAATCAAATAATAACAAAACATGATCTAAAAACTTTTTAAATTTTTTAACTCTACCCTCTCGCCATACCCATACTTGAGGAGCTACATAATGAATAGTCTTTATTTGATTATTTATTTTTTTAACTTTTTCAGCAACTCTTAATGTAAAATCAGGACTATCTACACTAAATAAAACATCAGGATTAAATTTTAATATCTCTTCTACAGTTTTGTTTATTTTATTTTTTATTTTAAAAATGTTTAACAAAACACTTGTGAAACCAATATAGGTAATTTCTTTAAGATCAAAAATAGATTTTATTCCTAATGAATTTAAATGTGTTCCACCGACACAAGAATATTCAATATTAGGATCATTTTTTTGGAGTTGATATATGACTTTTGAAGCAAGTTTATCTCCAGAAGGTTCGCCGGTAAGTATAAAAATCTTTTTCATAATACAGAAATAAACATCCTATTTTTATTAGCAAAGTTAATACATTTCTTTTTATCTAAAAAAACATGTTGTTTATTTTTAACAACAATACCTTTCAATCCTGCAGCTTTACTTTGCTTCATGGTCTTTAATCCAATGGTAGGCAGATCAATTCTTAGATCTTGTTTCTTTTTTGGAAACTTTACTAAAACACCTTGATTTCTAAATTTTTCGCTTCTACTTTTTTCAAGCATTTTTTTGGTTCCACCTTTCCCTTCAATAGAAATTACTTTTTTATTTCTAACTACAACGCCTTGACTAAAATTATATTGTTTTAAATTATTTAGTGTTTTTATAGCTTTTTTAATATCTAATTGATCTTGCTTGTTTGGTTTGATTTTTGAAAAATTACCTTTCATCAAGGATAATTCTGAATTAAATGTAAGCGAACTTTTAGTTTTAATCTTATTTTGAGCTAATATTTCAATAATTTCTTTTAGTATTGCAGCATCTCCAAGCTTTGAGGCTTTGATTATTCTAGAAATATAATAAATTCCTTTGAAATCTAATTTCAATTTAGAAAAATTTGGTTTATTTACTCTTCCAGCAAATAAGACTTGTTTACATTTATTTTCTTTAAGAATATTAATAATTTTACCAAACTGACCTATGGATACCGAGTAACATTTTTTATCTTTTTTAAATTTCTTTGATTTTGATAAATCAACTATCAAATATTTTATTTTCTTTTTTTTGATAGTTTTTAGAATTTCCTTTGGAAAATCAGTGTCACCAAAAATTAATCCTATCATTTTATGAAAATGGTGTGCAAATAGATCTTTTTTTATCTTTAGTTATAAAATCAATTACATTTTTAACCAACGGATTCTCTTGGAAAGAGTCATTCATTTTACTTATATTTTCATTGATATTTTTTGTGGCGAAAATTTCTTTATAAGCTTCACTTAGGTCTAAGATATCCTTATTTTCAAACTTAGCTCTTCTTAACCCTATTAAGTTCAGTCCTTGTAACGAATTTCTATTTCCCGTTGATAATCCATAAGGAATTACATCGTGCAATACACCTGTCATTCCACCAATCATAGCCATTTTTCCAATTCTGGTAAATTGCTGTACAGCAGAGTTACCGCCAATAATAACATTATCCTCGATTATCGCATGACCACCTAGAGGAACATTGTTTGCAATTATTACATTGTTTCCAACTTGGCAATCATGAGCAATATGTGATGAAATCATAAATAAACAATTATCTCCAATTACTGTTTTACCGCCACCACCGACTGTTCCAGGATTTATTGTTACGTATTCTCTGATTTTATTATTGTCACCAATTACTAACTTTGTATGTTCACCTTTATATTTCAAGTCCTGTGGATTGTTAATTGAAACGAAAGGATAAATATTATTTCCCTTTCCAATTTTTGCATTTACTGAAATATTAACATGCGAATGAATAATAGTATTCTCACCAATTTCCACATTAGGACCAATTACGCAATACGGACCAATTTCAACATTTGATGCTATTTTTGCTTTTGAGTCAATTATTGCAGTTTTGTGAATCATTTATTTTCCTTAATAAATCTTTTTAAATCTTTAGCTGGATACCCCATAACTTTTGAATTATCAGGTACATCTTTGATAACTCCTGAACCACCACCTATTTGAACGTTGTTTCCTACTTTCAAATGTCCTGATACTCCTGCTTGTCCACCAATCATAACATTGTTTCCAAGGGTAGAACTTCCAGCAAAACCTACTTGACCAGCAATAATACAGTTTTCACCTATCTTATTATTATGAGCAATATGTACTTGATTATCTAAGAAAGTATTTTTACCAATTATTGTATTTGACAAAGAACCTCTATCAATTGTTGAGCCACAACCAATCTCGCAATTATCCTCAATTATAACTATGCCAATATGAGGATAGCGTATATTTCCATTCTTACTTGGAAAGAAACCAAATCCTTTTTTTCCGATAACACAGCCATCCAATATTGAAACATTATTTTTAATTAATGTATTTCTAATAATAACGTTAGACCCTATTGAGCAATTATCACCAATAACAACATTACTTTCAATAATTGTGTTATGACCAATTGAGCAATTTGATCCAATTTTAACATTTTTTCCGATTAATATATTGTGGCCATGATTTACAGAATTATTGTGAGAAGTATTTTCTATATTTAAGGTATGAATATCAAAACCATCTGTAATAGCATCAGGATAAAACATTGCAGTAATCAAAGCAGTTGATAAAAGAACATTGTCAACTTCAATAGGTTTGCAGGTATCAGGTAATTTATCTGCTAAATATTTTGTTGTTATACAAAAAGCTGCATTTGTTTTTGAAGCGGCTAACTCATATTTTTTAGAATGAAAAAAAGTAATATCTTTTTTTGATGCGTGAACAAGATCTTTAATATCAGTAATATTTATTCCGTTATATTCAAATTTATTTTGAAATTTGATCTGATTTAAAATCTCTTCAATTTTTTTTGGACCTTTATTTTCGAAAAAAGGATTAATCATCAATTGTTTTTATCAAAACAATTCTTAAATACTTATCAATAAATATTACTAATTATTTTCTATCAACTATAGTAGCTGACCATTGAGCATCAGCCATTTTTTTTCCTTCTACAAAAGCTTCTCCTTTGTATTTCCAAACTCTACCATGAGATCTTATCGCTTCAATATTAAGTTCTAACTTACAATTGGGTATAACTGGATTTCTAAATCTTGCTTTTTCAACGCTCATCAAAAAAACAAGCTTATTTTCATATTCTTTCTTATCAATACCTGCAGCAGTCAATGCTGCTGCAGCTTGACCAAATGCCTCAACAATTAATACTCCAGGCATAACCGGTTGATCTGGAAAATGCCCTTGAACATAAAATGCGTCTTTTTTAACATTCATGATAGCTGTAGCTGATTGCAATTTTTTTATATTAATTAATTTATCAATAAGCAACATTGGTTCTCTATGTGGAAGTAAATTAATTATTTGCGATTTATCTAAAGTAGTAGTCATTTAATATCAATTTTTTCAAAGTTTTTATTAAATAAACTTAAAATATCATTTGTAATATCTAAATTTTTTTTTGCCATTAATAAATTGGATTTATTTAAAATTATATCTATAGAATTATCGACTGAATAAATTTCAATTAAAGAATTGAGTTTTTGGGAAAATATATTTTCAACTTTCAATTTAAATTTATCTAATTCAATTTTATTATTATTTAAAACTATATTCATTTCTTTAATATTGTCTTCAATAATTAAAATATTATTATTATATTCTTCCACAGATATTACATTTTTTTGAGATAGCAGTTTTTCTTTTTGATTCTCAATATTTTTTTTAAACTCATCAATTTCATAATTTAATTTTTCTTCTTTTAATTTAATCTTATTATTTAAATCTTTACCAGCAATAGAATTTGCAAAAATATAATTTATGTCTATAAAAACAATTTTTTCACTACTAAATGAATTATTTGAACAGAATAAAAAAAAAATCAATACTATATATCGACTAATTAGCATGATTAAAATGAAGTGCCTAAATTAAATCTAAATGTCTCTGTTTTGTCTGAAGATTTTTTTGTTATTGGTTGTGTAAATGAAAAATTCATTGGACCAATAGGTGAAAGATAATCAATAGCTATACCGGTTGAGCTTCTAATATGGTTAGAGTCGTCAATTGAAGCATCATAATCAATACCCCAGACATTTGCTATATCAACAAAATAAGAAAAATCTAAACTTTCAACAGTATTCAATACAGAAGGTAAATTTGTTGAAAAATTTAAAGATGTAGCATAATTTCCTCCTATAAAATCACCATTGTCTACAGGACCTATCTTTCCTTTTTCAAAGCCTCTTAATCTACTTGAAGGAAGTTGTGCTCTTTTTGAAATTCTAACATCTGATCCATCTATAGAAGTTACCGAAGCTAGGTATATGCTGGCCTTTCCAATCATATCGCTAGTATTTTTAAATTTTTTATACTTTGTAAAAATAAAAGTGTTTTTAATTTCATTATCAGTCGCATGTAAAGGAAGATCTTGAGAAAATGAAACCACATTTCCTTTTGTTGGATTAAAAGCTAAATCTCTAGAATCATATTTTAATCCATAATTAAAATAAAAATCACTATATGAACCCTCTTGTTTTTTTAGAGTAGATGAAGCAGAAGAATTTGTTGTAAGATCTTCTTGAGTAAAACTTAATTCAGGTCTAAAAAATAAACTCTCATATTGCTCATATTCTGTACCAATTGATAATCCTGCAGAGGTTATTTTATACCCATAGTTTGTAAGACTATCTTGAGTAGTTGATTTAATAGATGTAAATAATGTGTTGTCACTATAATTAAAATTAGGTTTTGCGTATGTTATACTGCCTTTAACACCATCAGAAGAGAATCGCAAATCTGAGTCTAAAACTATTCCTTTTCCTAAGAAATTTCTTTCAGTTAAGCTACCACCAATAACACCACCATCCGTACCGAACCCAGCACCTAATGAAATCTCACCCGTAGGTTTCTCTTCAACAGAAATATTTAGGATTTTAGTATTGGAATTAGATCCATCTTCAATATCGCTGTTTACAGATTTAAATATTCCTAAAGATTTTACCTCATTTATCGATTTATTGAATAATAGTTTGTTATATGGATCCCCTTCATCAACAATTAATTTATTTCTTACAACTTCCTCTATTGTATTAAAGTTTCCTAATATATTAATTTTTTCAACATAAAATTTTTCAGAATCCTTAACTATAAAATGAAAATTTAATTTATTTTCACTTATAACTTTTTCATCTACCTCTATATTTATAAAATCATAAAGTCTTAAGGATGCTATTTCATCAATCTCATCTAAAATTGAATTAAAATTGTAAAGTGAATATTGTTCATTTTTTAAAGAATTAAATATTTTATAAACATCACTAAAATCTTTTTGATCATAATCATTAGGTAAAGTTAAAGATAGATCATTAAAAATATATTTTTTACCTGAATTTATGTTGTATATTAATTTAAATCCGTCTTTATCTAATTCTGCAAAAGAATTTAAAACCTCAACATTGTAGTAACCATTATTTTTATAAAAATTTTCTAATAATCTCTTGTCCAAGTTAATTAAAGATTGATTGAGGTAAACTTTATTTGTAATAAATTTCCAAAATTTATGTTCTTCTGATGCAATAATTTCTAAAAGCTTTTTATCTTTTATTTTTTTATCACCTAGAAAAATTATTTCTTTAATTTTAGCTTTATTTCCAAGCTGAATATCAATATTTAGAACTACAGAATTAAGATCGTAATTAACTTCTTTCTGAGATTTAATCTCTGAAAAATAGTAACCACTAGTTTTAAGAATATTCTTAATTAGTGTTATATCATTTTTAAAACTATTTTCAGTAAAAGACATTCTGTCTTTTAATGATATTGATTCATAAATTTGATCTACAAATGACTTTTTTTTAAGTCCAGATATATTTATTTTTTCAATTACTGGATTTTCTTTTAAATTAATTTTGAATATGCCATTTTTAAAAGAATACTTGATATCACTAAAAAAATTTGTGTCATAAAGTTTTTTTAATGACTCATTTAAAGTTTCTTCATTCAAATCTATTCCCAGTTTTATATCACTTAAAACTAGGATAGTTTCATTTGAAATTCTTTTATTTCCATAAATTTCAATTTTATTTACTATTTCTGCAAAACTAGAATTAATTATAAAAATTATAAAAAATAAAATTTTAATTAAAAAATAGATCATTCTAAAATTATATACTTAATTTTGATAATTTAAAACTTACATAATTACTTAAATTATAAATATCTTCAATTCTTTTTGGTCTTATTTTTTTATATCGTGTAAATTCTTTTAAGTTAGATGTTTTTAAAATCAGTTTCATTAATTTCTCAAAACTAATTTTATTTTCTAAAAATTTATAGACAAAAAAATCATTTATCGAAATTAAAGCAGTTTCATAAAGAGAATTGTAGTTAGGTAAATATTTTAATAACTTAACAGAAGGAAATTTATTTTCATCAATTTTCTTTAATAAAGGATTATTTATGATTTTTAAATTTAAATCTTTAGTTTTCATTCTTAAATTATAATATATCGAATTATATATTGGTATTTTCATATCTGGTTCATGTATCAAAAATTTTATTATCCCATTTTTAAATTGTACTACTGCATGGATATATGAATTTGGATGAGTTAAAACCGATATTTTTTTATAAGACAAATTAAATAAATTTTTTGCTTCTATTACTTCAAATACCTTGTTCATTAAAGTTGAAGAGTCTATTGTAATTTTTTTACCCATTTTCCAATTAGGATGCTTTAAAGCATTTTTTGGTTTAATTGATTTGAATTTTTTCTTAGGATAATTTAAAAAAGGGCCTCCTGACGCTGTTATATAAATTTTTTTAATATCTGTATAACTATGACCCTTCATCAAATTGAATATTGAATAATGTTCTGAGTCAATGGGAACAAAATTAGTATTATTTTTAATTAAATTTTTTTTAATTAGATCCCAACCACAAATAAGAGATTCTTTATTTACTATTGCCAAATTTTTTGTGTATTTAGCTAAAAGCATTGTGGGGTTAAGACCAGCCAAACCAGAAACAGATACCATGGCATAATGAATTTCTTTTGATTTATAAAGTTTGTTGATAACTTTAAATTCATTAAATAATTTAATTTTACTATTTTTATATTTTTTTTTTGCCCTAACATAAGCATCATTGTTGTTGATTATAATATTTTTAACATTTAATATTTTAGCTTGCTTAATTATTTTGTTAACATTCGAATACGTTGATAGAAGAACAACCTTAAAATTTTTTTTATCTTTTTTAAAAATTTCAAAAGTTTTTGATCCGACAGATCCTGTTGATCCTAGAATGACAATTTTTTTTTTCATTTTAAAATAAAAATTAGAAAAATTGGTAAAACAAATATTATACCATCTAATCTATCTAATAAACCGCCATGACCAGGTAACAGTTTACCTGTATCTTTTATATTAGATTGACGTTTAAAATAAGAAATAACTAAATCTCCAATTTGACTTGTTAATGAAACTACCAAAACTACTAAAATTAATTCAGCTCTAAAATTTATATATAAATTGAATGTACTGGTATCAAAAATAGTAATCAAATTTAATTTAGAATAATAATTATATATTAGCCCAGTAATTAAAGGTAAAATAAAACTTCCAAATGTTCCAGAAATTGTTTTGTTTGGACTAATTTTAGTTAATTTTGGCCCTTTTAAAATTTTACCAAAAAAATAACCACCAATATCCGTAGATGCGCAAATCAACAAAATAAAAATAAAAATATTTATTCCATAATCTTTTCTCAGTAGAAAAGCTGAATAAAAAGATATTAATAAAAATGCAAAACCTAATAACTGTAAAATAAGGTTATTTCTAGATAATTTTTGCCACTCAAATAGAGTTATAAAAAATAAAATAACTAAAAAAAATATAAACAGTAATGATTCTTGAAAAATAAAAAAAAGAGATAATATTAATAAAAAAATTGAACTAATTACTCTTTTAGTAAGTTCATTATTCATCAAATACTCCCAAAATTTCTTTT
>QCDC01000017.1 GCA_003278805.1 Pelagibacteraceae bacterium AG-349-L17
ATTAGAGGGTACGAAAGTGTTAAAATAATTTCATTGAAAGAAAAAAAATCTATAAATATTTTATGTCGAGGAGCAGCTTTAAGGTATTTGTTAACTAGACTATATGATTACTCAAATACGCCAAAAACAGCGCTGATTAAAATTAAAAATCCTAATGAGTATTATCAAAAATTACTCTCACATAATAATTTAAGTTCATTTAAAGATTATTTGAATTAATGATTACAATTTATACAGATGGTTCTTGTTTAACAAATCCAGGTAACGGTGGATGGGCTGCAATTATAAATGATGGAAAAGAAATAAAAAAAATTAGTGGTAACGAAAAAAATACAACAAATAATAGAATGGAGTTGCTAGCTCCGATTAATGCTTTGAAAGATATGAAACCCGGTGTTGAAATAAAAATATATACAGACTCTCAATACGTAAAAAATGGAATAACTGAATGGATTAATACTTGGCTGGTCAATAACTGGAAAAATTCAAAAAAAGAAGATGTTAAAAATAAAGATTTGTGGATTGATCTATATAATTTAAATAAATCACTTAATATTCAATGGAATTGGGTTAAAGCTCATGATGGAAACCCTTTAAATGAAGAGGTGGACTTACTAGCTAAAAAAGCAGCAAATTTAGATTAATTTTAAAAAATTTTGAGCTGCTGAAATTTCACAAGTGGCAGTATCTTCTTCTGCTTGTATTTTTTTTACAACATTATCATCAATTAACATTGTATATCTTGCTGATCTCATTCCCTGACCCCGATCGTGTCTATCTATTTCTGCTCCAATTGATTTAGTAAATTCACAATATGGATCTGCAGCCATAAATATTTTACCTTCAACTTTTTGACTTTCACCCCACGCTTTCATCACATTTGGATCATTAACTGAAACACAAATAATTTTTGTAACCCCTTTATTCTTCGCTGCCTCATAATTATTAATATAACCTGGCAGATGTTTTGCTGAACAAACTTTTGTAAATGCTCCAGGAACACCTATCACAATTGTTTTATGATTTTTAAAAACTTCTGCTGTAGTTATTTTTTTTGCTGCTCCACTTGAGTCTAAATAATAAAATTCAGAATTTGAGGAGTTTCTGCTCCCAATAACGAAGAACATATCACAATTTTTTGCAATATTTTTTACAGCCATTTGGCGGTTAGTAGTTGCATAACAAATATCTTCTTTCATTGGTTCTTTTATATTAGAAAATTTATTTTTCAAAATTTTGATGATTTCTTTTGTATCATCAACTGACAAAGTAGTCTGAGTAATATATGCTAATTTTTTATCTGGTTTATTTTGATAGTTTAAAGCATCTTCCTCGTTTTGAATTAGATCTATAGATCCCTCATCTAATTGCCCCATAGTTCCAATTACCTCGGGATGATTTTCATGGCCAATTAAAATTATATGGTAACCAGCTTTATTAAGATTTTCTGCCTCTCTATGAACTTTAGAAACGAGCGGACATGTAGCATCCACATAAGTCATTTTATAATTTTTTGCATCTTCAGGTATTTTTTTCGGAACACCATGCGCTGAAAAAATAACTGGTCTTGATTTATCCTTTATCTCCTCCAGCTCTTCAACAAATATAGCTCCTTTATTTTTTAAATCATCTACAACATACTTGTTATGCACTATTTCATGACGCACATAAACTGGAGCCCCAAATTTTTGTATAGATTTTTCTACTATTTCAATTGCTCTTTCAACTCCAGCACAAAATCCACGAGGTGCAGACAATAATATTTTTAATTCTTTATTTTTCATATTTTTCTAAAAAATATTCCAGCAATATATGTGGAAAGGTTAAAGACGCCAAACCTATAAATATTATTTTTAAAATTGCACCATCTAAATTGTTAGAATAACTGAGCAGATATAGTGCAACAAAAGAAAAAACAGCTGTCAAAATCGTTAAAGGTAAAGCTTTTTTAAAAAACAATCTACATCCATTAACTAAACTGTTAGTATCAAGACCAACAGCTAGTGAAATTGAGTGTCTAATCGAATGTAAAAAACAGAAATAAACAGTAAAAGCTATTAGTGGTGATAAACAGTAATTTAATATTAAGATTGAAAAATAATCTAAAAAAATTACAAATTTTTTGAGTTCAAAATTCTTCAAGAAAAGAAAAATACTAGATAGTGTACTGCAGATTATTCCAATTTGAATTACTTTATTTGATTCAATAAAATTTAAACTTGAATAAAATACCTCATTATCGATTAATAATAATTTAAAAATCACAATTGTTTCCTCAAAATGAAAATACAAAGGAGCAAGTATAATTAAAAATCCTTTTAAAAAATAAAGTATTTGTGTGAAATATGATCTATCATTAATCAAAAATTGCGTATCTTCTTTACCAAAGTGGTAGGAGGCTATTATTAAAAAAAGAATTAAAGTCATAGATGGTAATATCATCCAAGTAACTATGACTGCTGCTGAAATTAAAATGTATGCAACATAGAATATATAATTTGATTTTATATTAAATAATCTTAGCAGCTTTTTTCCTTTAATATGATCTAATGAACCATGGGAAATACCTATTATTAAAATTAAAAGTAAACACAAAATTGATGAAATATTTAAATTATAGAACTTAAACAACAAAACACTTAAAATATTTACGAAAAAGAAAAAAACAAATGAATGATTTAAATTTATTTTTTTTAATTTGTTACTCATATTAAATTAATTCTTTTAGAAATTTCCATTTAGGCATTTTAAGGACAATTTTTAAGTCTTCTGAAAGATCACTTTTATTTGATAAAAAATTTATTGCTGTTTTAGGCTCCACATTAAATACTTTTAAAAATATGCTGCCCATTTCTGAGGAATTATTTTTTAAAACTCTCAAAAGAATTTTGTCTAAAAAATCATATTTTTTTTGGATTTTATATGGCTTTACTTTTCTAATATTTTCGATGTTTTTTCTAATATACTTGCTTTGCTCTTGAATATTCAAGAAGGTGTATCCAGTGCTTAATCTTGTCATCCCTCCTGCAGAACCAATAAATATATCTCTCGAATTATCTATTTTTCTTTCTCTAAAAAGTGGGATTGCACCCTTTTCTTTAAAATTAATTTTACAATTTCTTATGTTAAGATCATTGCCCAAATAATTGTCGATTTGATTTTCATAATCTTTAAGATTTTCGTTATTTAGTTCTGATATCCATGTTGTCTCTACTAGTGCATTTCTTTTTGTAAATGGAAGTGTATAAAAAAAATGAACTCTATTTCTTTGATCACAAGCAAAATCCATTAAATTGAAAATTTCATCATCAAAAAAATCTTTATCAGTCTCTATTTCCACTCCATAAAAATGTTGCCACAACTTATCTTGCTTGTTCTTAAAATTAGGCACACTATTAAAAACAATTGAATCCGATTTATCTACTTCATCAATATTTTTAAAAAACTGAATGTTTTTATTTAATTTAAGTTTTGAAAGTATTTTTTCATAAAATCTACCACTATCAATTGTCTGGTATGGAGTAGACTGGCAATCTAAATATTTTGTTTCATTTGGGGTATTTATTGTGAAATTAATCCAATTTTTTTTAACGCAGTCATCAAAGTTATGTGAATAAACCTTCCAAAAAGACCAAGTTTTATCTCTTTTATATTCCTCTCTTGGTTCAATGATTGCTAAAGTTTTATTTTTTAATTTATCATGAATTTCTAACTCATATGCTAATGAAAGACCTGCGCAGCCTCCACCTCTAATTATGTAATCAAATTCTTTCATTTAAATTTATTTCTTCGTAAATTAAATTATGATCATGTTCAATATTATCATCGTTTTTACTTATAAATGACAACTTAATTAAGTCAAAAATCGATAATAAAGTTTCAATTATTTTCTCAATATTTGAAACATAAATTTTCCCTGAATTTTTATAATTTTCTAAATTTTTTTTATTTAAAATTTTATGTCCTATTTTTCTATAAACTCTTCTTGCAACTAAGATAGAAAATCTGAAGCTAAGTGGTATTTCTTTTATTGAGTAAAATGAGTTTTCATAAAATTTTTCTGAAAGTTTGATTGTGGCTTCAATATCCTCAAAACTTTCGTTTATATAAAATCTATTATTTCTTTTATCTTCCATTACATCTCTAGAAATGTTTGTTAATTGCATTGCAATTCCAAGATCAATAGCTGATTTTAAAGATTGTTCTTTTCGAACATTTAATATTTTAGCCATCATTAATCCAACTGTTCCAGCTACCCTGTAAGAATATACTAATAATTCTTTTTTTGAATTAAGTTGAACATTTTCTTTAATATCAAAGTTAATACCCTCAAATAAATCATCAATTATTTTAGTGGAGATACTAAATTCATTAATAAGATGCCACATGTTTTTAATAACTGGATCATCATAATTTTTATTTAAAAAATTATTTTTAAATTTTATAAAATTATCTTTTTTTATTTCAATCTTGTTTTCATTATCAGCAATATTATCTGCTTCTCTACAAAAATCATAAAGAGCTGAGCATTTTTTATATGTTTGTCTTGGTAAAAAAAAACCTGCCCAATTGAAAGATTTTGCGTAAGTGGCTAAATAATTCTTCGTTAACATTAAAATAATTTATCTAAAACCTTCGCCGAAGAGAGTACACCTGGAACACCAGCCCCAGGATGTGTGCCTGCACCAACAAAATACAAACCATTATATATCTCTGATTTATTATGAAATCTAAAGTATGCAGATTGAGTAAATTTAGGTTGAATTGAAAACCCTGATCCAAATTTTGTATTTAATTCCTTTTCAAAGTAATCAGGCGTTAGATAAAAATCCTCAACTATATTATTCTTAAGATCCGGCATTAGGTCTTTTTCCATTTTTTCGATTACAAGATTTTTCATTTTTTCACCTTCAGTTTCCCAATTTATTTTTGACTGATTGTTAGGAACAGGCACTAAAACATAAAAACAATCATTCCCTTCTGGGGCCATAGTTTTATCAGTCGCAGTAGGTCTGTGAAGATAATAGCTAATATCATTATTTAATTTTTTCTTATCAAATATGTCATCAAGATGTTCCTTATACTTGTTTCCAAACTTTATTGTATGATGTTCAACATTTTCATAAATTTTTTTTGTTCCAAAATAGTAAACAAATAAACCCATAGAATATTCCATTCGGTTTTTTTTCCAATTAAACAACATGGAACTCTCGTTGCTTTTGCTTAACATTTTCTCATAAAATGCAGGTGGATCTGCATTACAAATAACATTATCTGCACCAATTTCATTTTGATTATCTAATTTTACACCACTTATTTTATTATTTTTTGTTATAATTTCCCTTACTTCACTGTTTTTTATTATTTCAATACCAACCTCATTCATTAATTTTTCAAAACCTTTAATTATATTTCCTGTTCCTCCAACCGAATAATGTATTCCCCATTTTTTTTCTAAATAAAGAATTAATCCATAAATAGAAGTAGTAGTAAAAGGATTTCCCCCAACTAGTAAAGGATGCATGCTAAGCATTCTTCTTAATTTTTCATTTTTTATATAAGATGAAACAAGTGAGTAAACTGATTTATAACTTTTAAGTTTTAATAGAGCAGGCAATTGTTGCATCATTACATAAGGTTTATTAAATGGTACATCTGCAAGTTCTAAAAAACCTTTATCAAATATTTTTTTTGTAAAATTAACTAATTTTTCATATCCATTTACATCTTCTTTGCTAAGCTTCTCGATTTGGTCTTTCATCTCTATTTCGTCGCCTGAATAGTTAAATTTAGTTTTGTCCTCAAAAATAAACTGATACCAAATTTTAAGTGGAGTTAGTTCTATATAATTTTTTGGATCTTTATTGAATAACTCGAACAATTCATTAATTAAGTAGGGTGCAGTAATTACTGTTGGTCCAGCATCATATATAAATCCGTTTTTCTTAAAAACTCTTGCTCTTCCACCTAGGTCTGGATGTTTTTCTATTAATTTTACGGTATGTCCTTTTGCCTTAAGTCTTAGCGCTGCTGCGATCCCACCAAATCCCGATCCAATGACAATAGAGTTCATTATAATAATTTATAGCTTTTTTGAGAAATTGTAAGTGTATTATGAGTTAATTTTTTTTAACTCTGCTTTAGTTTCATCTAAATTTTTTTGAAACACAGCATCTAATTTTGACTTGTCTACAGATGTAGTTATTATTTTTTTAACTGAGTCCACGGCAATCTTTATTGATACATCCTTAATTTCTTTTAAAGCCGCTTCTTTCATCTGACTTATTTTATTTCCAGCTAAGTTTTTTTTAATTTCTGATGATTTATGAAACTTATCATTCATCTCAATTATTAATCTATCTGCATCTTTTTTGGCGTTCTCAAGAATTTCGTTGCTAACAGACTTAGCTGTATCTAATTTTTTTTGTGAGTTATCTAGTAGGGTTTTTGCCTCGGTTCTTAATTTTTCACTTTCATCAATTTCATTTTTAATGTCAGATATCATTTTATCTAACATTTCAGAAACTTTTTGAGGAATTTTAAGGTAAATTAACGCTCCAAAAAAAATAATAAATGATACGGCTACCCAAAATGTTGCATCAATTGCCATAATATTTATCTCCATTTCTTTTAGATAGATCGTCAACTATTGCAGATATACTACTATTATTTACTTCAGCTCCAATTAGTTTTTGCAATAACTCAGATGATGTCTCAATAGCAATTTTATTTATTTTATCTGGCGCATTTTTTCTTAATGCATCTATTTCTTTTTCAGCCTCAGCAATTTCATTATCAATTTGCTTATCAAGCACTTCTCTTTTTGCACCAATGTCTTTTAGTGCTTTTTCTCTTGCTTGATTGAAAATACTATTAGCCTCAAGTTTGCTTTTAGATATAATTTCATCATATTCTTTTAGTTTTGCATCACTATCTTCTCTTTGTTTCTCAGCAGCCTCAATATTTTCTAATATTTGAGATTTTCTCGATTCTAAGTTGTTACTAATTTTTGGTAGTATTAGTTTAGATAAAACTAAATACATAATACCAAAAGTAAGTATTAGCCAAAAAATTTGAGAAACCCAAAACTCTGGATTTAATTGAGGCATACCTCCGCTTTCAGCTGCTAAAGCTTCTTTAATAAAAAAGAAGCTAAAAAATATTGACTGAAAATATATTTTTTTAACCATCAATTTAAAACGCAAAGAGAATGATTAACGCAACTACTAATCCGAATAATCCCGTAGCTTCTGCAAGCGCGAAACCTAAAAGCAAGTTAGGAAATTGTTTTTGTGCTGCAGATGGATTTCTCATTGCACCAGACAAATAATTTCCAAAAATTATTCCGATACCAACACCGGCTCCAGCTAAAGCAATTGCTGCTAAACCTGCTCCGATCATTTTTGCTGCTTCTAATTCCATTATATCCTCCTCTGTTATTAATGGTGTAAATTTAATGCATCATTTAAATAGATGCAGGTTAAGATTGCAAAAACATAAGCTTGAAGAAAAGCAACTAAGATCTCCAAACCAGTTAACGCAACCGAAAAACTTAGTGGAAGCCATCCACCAACTATTCCAAGGCTAATTACAAAGCCTCCAAAAACTTTCATCATTGTATGACCAGCCATCATATTGGCAAATAATCTAACTGATAAACTTATAGGCCTACTTAAATAAGAAATAATTTCTATAACAACAATTAAAGGGAGTAATACCGCGGGTACTCCACTTGGAACAAATAATTTTAAATACCCAAATCCATGTTTAATAAAGCCAATTACAGTCACTCCAATAAATATAAATGCTGCAAGCACAAATGTTACAATGATATGACTGGTTACAGTGAAAGTATAAGGTATCATTCCAAACATATTACAAAATAAAACAAACATGAATAAAGAAAATATAAATGCAAAATATGGTTTAGCTTTTGATCCAGCTGTATCGCTAATCATTTTGGATACAAAGGTATAGCTAAGTTCTGCTAATAATTGAATTTTGTTTGGAAGTATTGAATTTTTTTTTGATCCTAAATTAAAGATTAACAAAATAGATACAGTGCTCAAAATCATAAACAAACTTGCGTTAGTAAATGATATATCGAATGCTCCAACTTTAATTTCTGGTCCAATTCTATAAACGTCGAATTGGGACATAGGATTTGCTGCCATAATTCTTATTTATTTTTGCATTTTTTTTGCAGATCTAATCACATTGGTTATTCCAGCAACTACACCAACAAAAAAAAATATTAATATAAACCAGGGTTTAGTACCAAAGGTCTTGTCAAAAATAAACCCAATAATTATCCCCACAGCAACTGCAGAAACAAGTTCTGTGCTCAATTTGAATGCAGTTCCCATAGGTGAGGGGTCATTCTTCTTATTGTAGAGATTTTTCTTTGAAATCTTGCTTTTTGCAATCTCTAAGCGAGTTTTGAAAGGGTCTTTTGGCATTTATACAGTTTAAGCAACCATACTTTCTGCTTTTTGTAAATCAACAGCCACAAGCTGACTAATTCCTTTTTGAGGCATAGTTACACCATATAGTCTGTTCATTTTTGACATGGTTAAAGCATGATGAGTTACAATTATGAATTTGGTGTTGGTTATTTTAATTAGTTCCTCAAGTAAACTACAAAATCTTGTTACGTTAGCATCGTCAAGTGGTGCATCAACCTCATCTAAAACACATATAGGTGAGGGGTTAGTTAAAAATACTGCAAAGATTAAAGAGAGTGCAGTCAATGCTTGCTCGCCCCCAGATAACAAGGTTATAGATTGAAGTCTTTTTCCTGGAGGACTAACTAACATTTCTAAACCTGCTTCAAGTGGATCATCAGAGTCCACTAATTCTAATTTAGCATTTCCACCATTGAAAAGTTTTGTATAAACTTCATTAAATTTTCTATTAACTTTTTCAAAAGCTTCAATCAATCTTTCCCTCCCTTTTTGATTAAGTTCGTTAATGCTATCTTTAAGTTTTACGATAGCGGTAACAAGATCGGCACGATCCTGTTCCATTTTTTTTATCTCTTCTTCATATTTGCTTGTTTCTTCATCTGCTTTTAAATTTACAGATCCTAATTTTTCTCTTTCTTGTTTTTTCTTGTCTAAAGCATCTTCTTGATCAATTGCATTTGGAAGCTCTTCTACTCCGTTTAAATTTGAATTTTCTAAAATATTATCTTCATTCAAATTTAACTCAGAACTAATTCTATCAAGAAGATCATTTTTTCTTTTTTGCAGGCCTTCAATTGTAGCTCCTGAGCTTGCTTTTCTTTCTCTGATTTGAATTGATTGTTCTTGAATTTCATTTAATTGTGTTCTTAACATTTCAATTTTTTGATCTGTTTCATCTATAATTGCTTCATTATCAATTTTTTCTTTATCTGAAATTCTTAAATTTTCTGAAATTTGTCCTTTTCTTTCAGCTTGTGCTCTAGGTTGGTTTTCTAAATCACTTAATTGTTTTGATAATTTTTCTTTTCTTTGTGTTAGTTCATTGACCATTTTTTCTGAGTTAGTTAGTAAATTTTTCCAACTTTCAATTTCTGTTTCGATGGTTTTAATTCTCTCATTTCTTTTTAAAGATTCATTTTTAATTGATTGATTTTTACTATATGCATCAGCATATTCTTCTTGGAGTAATTTTATATTTTCTGATTTTTGACTAACTCCTAATAACTCACTTCTAGATCTCTCATTTTTTAAATCATTTAAAAAACTATCTAGCTCCATATTACATCTATCCAGAAGTGTTACTGCTTGATTTATTTCATTACTATCTATTAATTCTTTTACCCTTGATATAGTGTTTTTTACATTTCTTATTGGACCAACGCTTATATTTACAGTTTCTTCTGCTAAACTGTTTACAACTTCATCAACAGCTTTTTGTTCTTCTTTAAGTTTACTTTTTGCACTTTCTAACTCTTCATTAGATAATTTTTCTGTTTCAAAATATTTCGAGTCTGTCTCAATTAATTCAGTTTTTTCTTCTTTCAATCTTTTTTCATTTGAGTTAGCGTCTATAACAATCCCTTTTTCTCTAGCGATATCATCGTCAAGTGTTTGAATTGATTTTTTAATGCTTTCTATCTCATCTTGAATTCTTGTGTTTTCCTCATCTAAACTTTGAAGTTCTAAATTAAGTCTTTGTATCCTTGATAAATTTTCAATATTTTTCTCTCTCAATGGATTTACTTTATCTGTAAAAGTTTTAATTGAATGTTCTAATTCAGATATTTTGTTATTAAATCCTTCTACTTCTCCTTCTGCCTCAGTATTAATTTCATTTTCTATTCTAATTTCTTTGTCAATTTCTAATAATTTTAAATAATATAAACCTGCTTCAATTTTTTTAATTTGATCTGAAATTAGTTTATATTTTGTTGCCTCTTCAGCTTGTTTTTGAAGATTTGCTAGTTGTTTTTCTTGCTGTCTTCTTAGTTCATCCGCTCTTTTTAAATTATTCTCAGCCGCACCTAATCTTAATTCAGCCTCGTGTCTTCTAACGTGTAAACCAGATATTCCTGCAGCTTCTTCTAAAATAGCCCTTCTATCTGTTGGTTTCGCAGTTACTAATGCACCTATTCTTCCTTGGCTAATCATAGATGGAGAGTGTGCACCAGTCGAAAGATCTGCAAAAAACATTTGCGCATCTCTTGCTCTTACCTCTTTATCATTAATGTAAAATTTAGATCCTTTATCTTTTTCTATTTTTCTTCTAACTTGTATTTGCTCTGTTTCACGATACTGAATAGGACCTTCTTTATCTTTGTTTTCAACTTCAATTGAAACTTCTGCAATATTTTTTGATGCTTTGTTAGATGTTCCTGAAAAAATTACATCCTCCATACCGGATCCACGCATACTCTTTGCAGAGGTTTCTCCCATTACCCATCTTAAAGATTCTACAATGTTAGATTTACCACAGCCGTTAGGACCCACTATACCCGTAAGACCATCCTCAATTAAGAAGTTGGTTTTTTCAGCAAAAGATTTAAATCCGTTTAATTGGATTTTTTTAAACTCCATGCACTAACTTATATCAGTTTTTCTAGCGCTTTTTTTAAATTTTTATAATTTAGAGTTTTTTCGAATTTTTCGTCGTTAATAATAATCGTAGGAGTTGCGTTCACCTTGAAGTTCTTTGCTCCATCGATTCGATCGTTTAATACAAAATCTTCAATTTCCTTATTATTTATACAAGTATCAAAATCAATACTAAATCCCTCACTTTTTAAAAATTTTTTTAGATTTTTATTTGCCTCCTCTATTGAACTTCCTTTCACCCATTTTTGTTGATTAGCATATAAACTTTCAATCATATCTGAATTTCCATCATTCTTACACTGAGAAACTTTAGATGCATTAAAGGCCGCTATGTCTAATGGAAAATGTCTAAATTCAATCTTAGCGATTCCAGTATCAAGAAATTCTTTTTTAAGTTCAGGGAAAACATTTTTGTGAAAATTAGCACAATGACTACAAGTTAATGATTCAAAAGCTATAATAGTTATTTTTGCATCTTTGTTACCAACAGTTATCCTTTTAATTTCTTCAGCCTGTACATTTAAGATTGTAGAAAAAAATATTAATATTAAGAATATAATTTTTTTCATTTCTCTCTAAAAACCCTGGTTAACTCTGTTAATGATTTTTTAATTTTTTCGTTTTTAACACCTCTAATCTTATCTTGATATTTACTAATTGCCACATTTTTAACTTTTGTTTCACCTGAGCCTGTCATTTCATTTTCATCATCAAAACTTATGAATTTAAGCTTTTTAACAACAGAATATCCAAAAAAATTATTCATTTTATTTAAAATATCTTTTTTAGAATATTCTACATCAACTTCATGACCTCGCTTGACCATAACCACCAAGGTACTAACACCAAATTTATTTGAATTTTTAAATGTTTTTGGATAGCAAATTTTAAATAATTCGCTTCCAACTAAATATTTCCAATTACTCAGCGTTTCTGAATATACATGACCTTTTTTATTTATGATTTTTTTGACATTTTTTGGCAAAGTGTCTTTGAAAGATCTTAATCCTTGAATGCTAGCGTTTCTCTGCTTAGTATTATTTTTAGATTCCATATGAAAGATCCAATAATAACAAATAAAATTCTTAATTGGTATGATTTAAATAAAAGATCCTTACCTTGGAGAAAGAATGTTTCTCAAACAAAAAAGCAATACTACACTTTAATAAGTGAATTTATGTTGCAGCAAACCCAGGTTGCAACAGTAATACCTTACTTTAACAGATTTATAAAAAATATTCCTACAATTGAAAAATTATCTAAATATGATGATAGAAAATTAATTAAACTTTGGGAGGGTCTTGGATACTATTCAAGAGTAAGAAATTTAAAAAAAACAGCTCAAATAATTGTTAAAAACTTTAATAAAAAAATACCTATAAATTTTGTAGATTTAAAGTCACTTCCAGGAATTGGAGATTATACAGCAAGTGCAATTTCTGCAATTGCATTCAATGAACCAATAATTCCTCTAGATGGTAATATTGAAAGAGTACTAAAGAGATACTTATTTTTAAAAAAACAAGATCAAATAAAAAAAGAAAATTTACACGAGAAGAAAAAAATTTTTGGAACATCTATCAAAAGGTCTAGTGATTATGCTCAAGCTTTAATGGAATTAGGGGCACTAATTTGTAAACCTGTTAGTCCTGATTGTAAGAACTGTCCATTAGTAAAAAAATGCAAATCATTTAAAAATAAAAATTTTGATTTGGTAAAATTAAAAAAAAAAGATAAGGAAACTTTTTACAAGCTAAAGGTTTATAAAAAAAATAATCATTATTTATTAATCAAAAATAATAAATTTAATTTTTTGAAAAATTTTAATATCTTCCCGATGGAGGAAGTAAATAATCCTAAATATTTTGATAAAGATTTGAATTTTAAAATGTCTAATATGAGTATGAATATTAAAATCGAATTTAAAAATAAATATAATTTAAATAAAAATAATTATTGGATTGATCCAACAAAGCTTCAAAATTATACACTGCCAACATTTACAAAAAAGATAGTTAAATTTCTAGAAAGTCATAAATGAAAAAAATTGCAATAATTGGTGCTGGAATTTCTGGTTTGTATATTGCCAATTTATTTAAAGATCATAAGGATTATCAGGTTACGATTTATGAAAAAAGGAATTTAATAGAAATGGAAGAAGGCTATGGAATTCAGTTGTCGGTAAATAGTGTAAAGCTTTTAAATAAAATAGGCTTCACTTCTTTCACTGATGAAGAAAAATTTAATCCAAAAAAAATTGATTTTTATGAAATTAAAAATTCAAAAAAAATTTGTGACTTAGACATTTCAAAATTTAATTCTGAAGATTGTAAATACACAACATTGAAAAGATCAAAATTGCTTCAATTTTTAAAAAAACAAATAAACGAAGATATAATTAAATATAACCATAGTATTGAACAGATTGTTTATGATAAAGATTCAATAAAATTAATATTTGATAAAAATAATATAACTTGTGATTACTTAATTATTTCAGACGGTGTTTTTTCTAAAGGGAAGTTATTAATTTCAAACTATAAATCAAAACCAATTTATAATGATACGATTGCTATTAGGGGCACTATATCGAGAGAAAATTTTCAAAATATTAATGAAGAAAATATTTCTTTGTTTTTAGGACCGAATTTTCATTATGTTGTTTATCCAATTAATAATGATAAAAAATTAAATTTTATTGGCATTTTAAAACATAAATTAAATTCAAATGAGCAAAAGAACTATAATCTTTTTAACGAAAGTCCTTTTATAAAAAATATTAAATTTAAATTATCTCAAAAAGTCTCCCAAAGTTTTTTGGAAAGTCTTCAAAATATTAAATTATTTCCAATATTTGTAAGTAAAAATGTATACAATCCTCCAAAAAATATATTCCTTATAGGAGATGCATTTTTTGCTTTTTCACCTTCATTTGCGCAGGGAGCTTCTCAATCAATTGAGGGGGCTAATGAATTATATAAATATTTAATAAATAATAATAATTTTTATGATATCAGATTAAAGAGAGTAAAAATGATTAACAGTAGATCTAATTTCAATCAATTTGCCTTCCATTTATCTAATCCAATTATGATCATATTTAGAAATATTTTTTTAAAACTTTTAATTAAAAATAAAAAATTTTTAGAAAGTTATTTGGGTAAAATTTATAAAAGTTAATTTTTAGAAATTAATCTTTGTCTTAGATAATCTATTGGATAAGTTCGTCCATTTATATCACAGTGCCAAAAAGTCCATCCGTTGCAACTTTCAGCTCCTAAAATAGTAGCCGCAACTTTGTGTATAGAACCCTCTGCTTGATTATGTTTTATACTTCCATCAGCCATAATTCTGGCTGTTATTTTTTTCTTATTATCAAAAATATTAGTTCCAGGTTTAATTATTCCAAGCTCGACTAATGAACCAAAAGGAATTCTTGGTTTTGATCTATTATTTTTTAGCGTATCTAATAAATCGTCTTCAATAGGCTTTGTAGTTTTTATACGTTGCTCAGCAGCTCTAAAATAATATTTTTCTTTTTCTATTCCGAAATAATTTCTCCCTAGTTTTTTTGCTACTGTAGCTGTTGTTCCTGATCCTAAAAAAGGATCAAGTATCAGGTCATTTTTATTTGATGTAGCTAGTAAAATTCTATGTAATAGTGCTTCTGGTTTTTGCGTTGAGTGAATTTTTTTTCCATCCTTTTTAAGTCTTTCAGAACCGTTGCATATTGGAAGATCCCAATTTGATCTCATTTGAAGATCATCATTTAAACATTTTAAAGATTGATAATTAAATGTGTATTTTGATTTCTCACTTTTGGAAGCCCATATTAAAGTTTCATGAGCGTTAGTAAATCGTGTACCCCTAAAGTTTGGCATTGGATTATTTTTATTCCAAATAACATCATTTAAAATCCAGAAACCTAGATTTTGTATTGCTGTGCCAACTCTAAAAATATTATGGTAGCTTCCTATAACCCAAATAGCTCCATCTTTTTTTAAAATTCTTTTACATTCACTAAGCCATTCATAGGTGAAATCATCATAATTTTTAAAATTTTTAAATTGATCCCACTTATCATTTACCGCACTAACCTTTGATCTATCGGGTCTAGTTAATTCACTTTTTAATTGTAAGTTGTAAGGAGGATCAGCAAAAATTAAATCAAAAGTTTCACGTGGAATTTTTTTTAATTCTTCGAGACTATCTCCATTAATTATTTTATTTTTGAAATCAGTTTTCATTTATAAATATTAATTAGACTCCAAATGGATTCTTCGGTCAACCTGAGATTGAAAAATTTAGATTCGATTAGTGTTTCTAAATTATAAGGTAACTAGATGTAGTGTTAATTTATTTTAGATATAGGTGAAAAAGTTTTTCTATGATGTTTAGTAATACCTAATTTTTTCATAGCTTTTAAGTGCTGTTTTGTTCCGTACCCATAGTTTTTATCCCAATCATAACCTTTATTTTTTTTTGACAAGTTGGTTATAAATTTATCTCTTGATACTTTTGCAATTATAGAAGCTGCTGAAATAGAGGGGATTTTTTTATCTCCTTTAATAACTGATTTTAAATTATAATTTTCTAACTCTGGAGTTTTGTTTCCATCTATCAGAACGTGTGTTGGTTTTCTCTTAAGTTTTTTGATGGCTCTTTTCATAGCCAGCAAACTTGCTTGAAGTATATTTAGCTTTTCTATTTCTTTGACAGAAGCTTTGCCTATGGACCAAGTAGAATGTTTCTTTATATATGTACACAGATACTCTATCTCTTTTTTACTTAATGATTTTGAATCTTTTAACAACTTTGAATTAATTGATTTTTTTAAAATTACTGCTGAAGCATAAACAGGCCCAATTAAACTTCCTCTACCAACTTCATCAACCCCAGCGATTATCTTCATCAAATTTTTAACTTCAGATCTTTCATTTTGTCTCTAATTTTCTTTAAATCTTCCCATGAGTGTTTTTTATTTTCTGGAAAACGGATCAAATAAGATGGATTAAAGGTTATCATTAAAGGGAATGTTTTGTTTTTTAAAATCACTTCCCTCCAATGTCCTCTTTCAGTAGTAATTTTTTCACTTATTCCTGTTACAGCCTCCATTGCTGAACTACCCATCAAAACAATAATCTTTGGGTTTATAATGGATATATGCTCCTTCAAAAATACTGAGTATCTTTTAATTTCAGTTGAGGTTGGTTTTCTGTCATCAGGTGGTCTAAAATTGATTGCATAACTAGTGTAAATATTTTGTCTCTTAATATTGATAGCTATAAGCATTTTGTTAAGAAGTTCGCCAACTTCACCTTTAAATGGGACACCCAATTTTTCTTCTTCAGCCCCAGGAGATTCTCCAATTAACATCAAAGGGCTATTTATATTTCCCTCACCTAAAATTATTTTGTTTGAATTTTCTTTCAATTTACAATTTTCAATTGAATTTATTTGATCTTTTAAATTTTTAAGTAATTCTTCTTTATTAATTTGCAGGGTGTCATTGTCCTTTTCTAAAATATTAAATCTATTTATTGGCTTATCTGCGAATATAAATTTTGGCTCAATAGTATTAATTAGTTCTTGGTTTAATTTGGTATTTTGATTTATCACTTTTTTAGTCATAGTATGGTTAAATGTTCCTAAAATTTCTAAAATTAGTACTATTAATATTTATATCTTATCAGACACCTTTGTATTCTAAAAGTGCTACTTTTAATGATTTCAACTCAAGAGATTTATCAAATTATTTTTCTGGAATTGTTGCATTTGAAAATCGAGATAATTCTGAAGCTTTAAAATTTTTTAACTTAACCAAAGTATTAATTAACAAACATGACAGTTATTTAAAAAGATATGTTAACTCTTTAGTTTTAGATAACAAAGTACTTCAAGCAATTAATGTATTAAATAATAATGCAAACAAATCTAATTCAGATTTTTATGATGCTTATATAATTTTAATAATTGATAGTTTAAAAAAAAATAACTTTAAAAAGGCTGACGAATATTTAACACAAAGTTTAAAATTTCAAGATGAAGATAGGATAAACCTAGTTATATTTGAAACTTTAAAACAGTATATTTATACATTTAAAAATAAAAAAATATTAGACAACAAAAAAAATTTTGGGAACCTGTCTCTTATAGCTGAGACATTCCAAAGATGTTATATTGAAGATAAAAGAACCTCATCATTTTTTCTTAATTTAATAAATAATCAACAAGGTGATTATTCAAGATACATTTTTTTTTATCTTAATCATTTAATTGACAACGATAAATTAAATGAAGCAAGATTAGTTGTTGAGCAAATTGATTACATAAATTCAACACTTTTACTTTCACAAAGTAAAAGTTGGGTAGACAAAGAAAAATTCAATGATTTTGGAAAAATTTTTTCATGCAAAGATCATAATGATCTTGTAAGTGAGTTTTTATTTTTAATCTCTAATCTTTATTCTTCTCAGGATAATTTTGAAAAATCAAATTTTTATTTAAATTTGTCAAACTATTTAAATCCTAAGTTTGAATTTAATCTGTCATTGGTTGCAGAAAATTTTTATCTTAATGATGAATTTGATAAAGTACAAAGAATCTTAAAAAACTTTAAAAAAGAAGATGAATTTTATTATTGGTTTAGATTAAAAAAAGAAGCTCAAATAATAATTCAAGAGCAGGATTATGAAAATGGAATTAAATATATAGATTCAAAATTTAATAAAATTGAAAATCCAAATATTAAAATGATTTTTGATTTAGCTAATTTTTATAAAAATTCTAAAAATTATGAAAAGGCAATAGATCGTTATACAGAAATTATTTTAACACTGGATGACAATTCACTAATTAAATCAGATGTATTGTATCGTAGAGGTGGTAGCTATGAAAGAATGGGTAATTATGAAAAGTCAGATAAAGATTTATTGCACGCACTTAAAATTGATCCTAGTGATGCATATATTTTGAATTACCTTGCTTACTCTTGGTTAGAGCGTGATTATAAAATTAATGAAGCAATGAATATGTTGAAAATAGCATATGATTTAAAAAGCAATGATCCATATATTATTGATTCAATTGGATGGGCTTATTTTTTAATAGAGGATTATGTAGAAGCTGAAAAGTATTTAAAAAGAGCTGTAGAATTAATGCCAGATGACCCAATTGTGAATGATCATTATGGAGACATTTTATGGAAATTAAATCGAAAAATTCAAGCAAGATATTTTTGGAACAACGTATTAAGTTTTGATGACACCGAAGATGATATGATAGAAAAAATCAATATTAAAGTAATTGAGGGTCTTAAAAATTCCTAAATGAAAATTACTAAAATTAAATCTAATGCAAAGTTAAATTTAGCACTAAATATCACTGGAAAAAAAAAGGTTTTACATAAAATTGAAAGTATAATTGGTTTCATAGATTTACATGATGTTATTTCAATCAATCAACATAATGGAAAAAAACATCATATTTCTTTTTATGGAAAGTTTTCTAAAAATATTGGAAAAAAAAATACTGTTCAAAAATTATTTCAAATACTAGATAAAGAAAATTTTTTAAAAAATAAAAAATTTAAAGTTAAAATTAAAAAATTAATCCCTCAAAAAGCTGGTTTGGGTGGGGGATCGATGAACGCAGCTAGTGTGTTTAATTATCTGGTTAAAAAAAAAATTATTAATCCTAATCATCAAAAAACTCGAAGTATCTGTGACTTGGTTGGTTCCGATGTTATTCTGGGAACCATTTCATCCAGCTGTGTATTGTCATCAGGTGGTAGAATAAAAAAGATTTATAATACTCCAAAATATTACTCTACTTTAGTAAAGCCTGATTTTGGGTGCTCAACTAAAAAAATATACTCTTCTGTTCGAAAGTATACAAAATCAAAATATAACAAACCTAAAAAAAACATGTTTGGAATAAAATATTTGATTGATCAACAAAATGCCCTTGAAACAATAGCACTTAAAAAATATCCAAAACTTAAAAAAATAAAGTTGTTCCTAGAAAGTACAAATAATCCATTATTTGTAAGAATGACTGGTTCAGGATCAACAATTGCTGCCTATTATAATTCATTAAAGACTTGTAAATTGGCAAAAGCTAAATTTAAAAGGAAATATAAAAATTATTGGTGTGTTACAGCAAAAACTATATGAATTTTATATTTTTATGTTATAGGAAGCTAGTATTGGGGCGTAGCCAAGCGGTAAGGCACGGGTTTTTGGTACCTGCATCCTAGGTTCGAATCCTAGCGCCCCAGCCATTTATGAAAAATTTTTTAGATAAATTTTTTTTTAGATCAAAAAATCTTGATTATATCAGTCAAAATTTAAAACAAATTACTTTAACAACACCAGCAAATAAAATTTTTGAAGCAATTAATAATTTTTCAGAGAAAAGTGAAATCAGATATGTGGGTGGTTGTGTAAGAAAAGTGATAAAAAAAGAAAATGTTGATGATATTGACCTAGCAACAAATTTAACTCCCCTAGAAGTTTGTGAGGCTCTTAAAAAAAAACAAATAAGTTATTATGAAACAGGAATTGAACACGGAACTATAACAGCAACAATTGATGAAAATAAATATGAAATTACTTCTTTAAGGAAAGACGTCTCAACCGATGGAAGGCATGCTGAAGTAGAATTCTCCTTAGATTGGAAGGAAGATGCCTCTAGAAGGGATTTTACTATCAATTCAATTTATGCAGATGGCGATGGCAATTTATTTGATCCATTTAACGGTAAAAAAGATTTAGAGGAGGGTAATATTAATTTTATTGGCAATGCGGAAAAAAGAATTCAAGAAGATTATTTACGTATTTTGAGGTATTTAAGATTTTATTTAAATTACTCAAATCATAAGCACCAGCCAGAAATAATAAAAAATATAAAAAAAAATATTGATGGAATTTCAAATATATCATCTGAAAGGTTAATCGATGAGCTAAAAAAAATAACTAGTTCAAATGGATTTTTAAAACTGTTTAAAGATAAAGAAAGTTTAGAACTCATAGAAATAATTTTCCCTCAACTAAAGAATATTAAAAATTTTAAAAGACAAAATTCTTATGCTGCAGAGAATTTTTTAAAAATTGACTTTATATTCTTAATTGCGCTTTTAGTGATTGATGGGACTGATAATACTGATTATTTTCTTTATAAATTTAAAATATCTAACAAAGATAAGAAAAGATTAAAATTAATAGATCTTTTTTATAGAGAAAAAGTAACTTTAAACAACTTTAAAGAGAAAAACCTGAATAAATTTTTTTATTTTAATGGGCGACAGGCTGTAATAGATATAATTAATTTTAAAATATTTATCTCAAACAAAGTAGAAAAAAAACTAATTAAACTATTAGATATTTATAAAGAGAAAGTAATTCCAACTTTGCCAATAGGGGCTGATCTATTAATGTCTAAATTTCAAATTCCTGAGGGTAAAACTTTAGGTAATAAATTAAAAAGGATAGAAGAAACTTGGGTTCAAAACGGGTTTCAAATTTCAGATAAGCAGGTTCAACAAATAGTTAAAAGTTAAATATATTTAACGTCTTTAATTTCAAAATTTTTTACACCAGAGGGTGTATTTATTTCAACTAAATCACTTTTATTTTTTCCAATCAAACCTTTGCCAATTGGTGATTGAAAGAAAATTAGTTTTTGTTTTAAATCTGCCTCATCTCTTCCAACAATTTTATAATTAATTTTTTCACCAGTATCTAAATCTTCTAAATAAACTGTAGATCCAAAAATTACTTTTCCTTCATTGTTTAGTTTTGTAACGTCAATAACATTTGCTCTTGCAATAATATCGTTAATTTCTGTAATTCTTCCCTCGTTATGTGATTGTTCTTCTTTAGCTGCATGATATTCAGCATTTTCTTTAAGGTCTCCATGGGATCTCGCTTCAGCAATTGCAGCTACTATCTCAGGTCTTTTTTTTTCTTTTAAAAAAATTAATTCTTCTTCTAGTTTATTTAATCCGTTTAATGTTATTGGCTCTTTATCCATTTTTTTATTTCCATTTTGCAACCGGGGGTAATGACATCAAAATTCCCTCAACATTACCACCAGTTTGTAGCCCAAATTTTGTTCCTCTATCATAAAGCAAATTAAATTCTGTGTATCGACCTCTTTTAATATACTGAAACTCTTTATCTTTTAAAGTCCATTTTTTTTTTAATTTTTTTTTAATTATTTCATTAAATAGCATTTGAAATGTAACACCAACATCTCTTACAAATTTAAAGTCATTTTCAAAATTATCATTTTTATAGTCAAAAAAGATTCCACCTATTCCTCTGGCTTCTTCTCTGTGAGGTAAATAAAAATATTCATCACACCACTTTTTATATTTTTTATAATAATTTTTATTATGTCTATCGCACATTGCCTTTAATATTTTATGAAAGTTTTTCTTCTCTTTTTCATCTTTTATTGCTGGGGTTACATCCATTCCTCCACCAAACCAATTCTTTGTTGTACAAATAAATCTGGTATTAAAATGCATTGCAGGAATATGGGGATTTTGCATGTGCATAACTATTGATATTCCTGATGCCCAAAATTTAGGATTTTTGCTTGCTCCTGGTATATTCTTTTGAAATTGCTTAGGAAATTTTCCATAAACTTTAGAAAAATTTACTCCTACTTTTTCAAAAATTTTTCCACTTTTAAGAATTCTATATTCACCACCACCCTCATCTTTTTTATTGCTTCTTTTCCAAGAAGTTGATTCAAAATTTACTTTATTTTCCTCAATTTTTAAAATGTCGTCGCATATTGCATTTTGTAATAGCTTAAACCAGTTACTCGCTAAGTCCTTTTTGATTGAAATATCCATTTTATATTAATTCTATTTGACGCAAACTTTCTGC
>QCDC01000018.1 GCA_003278805.1 Pelagibacteraceae bacterium AG-349-L17
ACAAAAAAAGCTGTCACATATGGTATTGAAAATCCAAGACAGATAGAGCCTCTATTAGTCGATGCTTACATGGCTAGAAGAGCGCTAGATTACTTGGTTGGATTTAATATATCACCAATACTGTGGACTAAATTACCTGGTTCAAAATCTGCCGGTAGAGTTCAATCTGTTGCACTTAAATTGATTACTGAAAGAGAGCATGAGATTGAATTATTCAAGCCTGAAGAATTTTGGACTTTAAGTATTAATTTTCAGGATAAAAATAAAAGCAACATTACAGCAAGTATTTCTCAACTTAATGAAGAAAAAATTGAAAAATTTTCATTTAAAAATAAAGAAGAAATTGAAAAGGCAATTGCTAACATTAAGAACAAAAAATTTAATATAACTGATATTTCCTCTAAAGTTGTGAGTAGAAATCCCTCAGGGCCATTTACTACTTCAACACTTCAACAAGTTGCTTCTAGTAGATTGGGTTTTGGTGCATCAAAAACAATGCAAATAGCACAAAAACTTTATCAAGGAATAGAAATTGAAGGAGATACAGTTGGGTTAATTACTTATATGAGAACAGATGGAACTAATTTATCAGCTGATGCTGTATCAGATTTTAGAAATTTTATTAAAAAAGAATATGGAAACGAATACTTGCCAGAAAATCCAAATAATTACTCAGGGAAAAAAGCAAAAAATGCTCAAGAAGCTCATGAAGCAATAAGACCGACTGATATTAACAGAAATCCAGATTCTGTTAAAAAATATTTAAGTTCTGACCAACAAAAATTATATTCTTTAATTTGGTCTAGAGCTCTATCGTCTCAAATGGAAACAGCAAAATTTGATAGAAATACAATAACAATTGAATCTGAAGATGGTAAAACGATATGTAAATCAAGTGGATCAGTTTTGAAATTTGATGGATTTTTAAAAGTTTATTCAAATCAAAGTAAAGATGATAATGAGCAAATTTTGCCTGAGATGTCAAAAGGACCAATTAATATAGAAGCTCTTATTGATGAACAGCATTTCACCCAACCTCCCCCACGTTACTCTGAGGCAAGTTTAGTTAAAAAATTAGAAGAATTAGGAATTGGAAGACCTTCAACTTATGCAAGCATAATATCGACAATAGCAAATAGAGGCTATGCAGAAATAGTAAATAAAAGATTTTTTCCAACTGACAGAGGTAAATTAATTTCTGCTTTTTTGGAAAAACTATTTTCAAAGTATGTGGATTATAATTTTACAGCTGGACTAGAGGATCAATTAGATGAAATTACCTCAGGTAAAGAAAGTTGGTTAAAAGTTCTGGAGATGTTTTGGAAAGACTTTAATAGCAATGTGTCAGAGGTAAAAGAAAAAAGAACCAGAGAAGTTTTGGATCTTTTAAATGAGAGTTTAGGGGCTTTAATATTTGACACTGATAAAGAAGGAAAGATAGTTAGAAAATGTCAGTTATGTGATACTGGTTCACTAAGTTTGAAAAATAGTTTTAGAGGAGGTGCTTTTATTGGATGTTCAAACTATCCAGAATGTAAATTTACAAGACCATTATCAAAAGCTAAAGCAGCAGCACAGTCACAACTTGCAGAGCCAAAATTTTTAGGAAAACATGAAAATGGAAATGATATTTTTTTAAAAAATGGAAGGTTTGGTCCTTATCTTCAATATGAAAAGGTTATTGATGAAAGTATTGAAGAAGAAAAACCTAAAAAAAGAAAAAAAACAAAAAAGAAGAAAACAGAAGTAAATGAACTATTAAAAAATGTATCAATTCCAAAAGGAATTGAATTAGAAAGTATAGATTTAGAAAAAGCTAAATTTTTATGCTCACTTCCTAAATCACTAGGTATTAATCCAGAGAATCAAAAAGAAATCACCTTAAATACAGGTAGATTTGGTCCATATTTAAAATGTGAAAATAAGTCGGCAAGAATAGAAAATGTCGATGAAATTTTTTCAATAGGGTTGAATAGAGCTATTACTCTTATAGCTGAAGCAAAACCAGGAAGAATGTCATCATCAATTATTAAAGACTTGGGTGAACACCCTGAAGATAAGAAGCCTGTGAGAATAATGAAAGGACAATACGGACCTTATATAAAATACAAATCTTTGAATGCAACAATACCTGAGGAAAAAGACCCAACTGAAATCACAATGGAAGAGGCTCTAATTCTTATTGAGAAAAGAATAGAATACGATAAGAATAAGATGCAAAAAAAAAGAAAAGCTAAATGAAAAAAATATTCTTCCTAATAATCCTATCTTTTTTTATAAATAATTATTCTCTAGGAAATGAAAATTGTTCTTCATATAAAAAATTATCTAAAGAGTATTTAAAATGCTTAGGTGGAAAAGTAAAAAAGAAAACATCAGGTTTCGGTCTTGATACTAATAATATTAAAGAAAAAAAATATTTAACTGATTGGTTTAAGAAAAAAGAAAAATGAATTTTCAAGAGAGTCTAATTAAAAATAATATAAAACTTCCAGAGCCAAAAGCTCCAGTTGGTTCATACGTAGCAACAAAAATAGCAGGGAAACTATTATACATTTCAGGTCAAATTTCAATTTCGGAAAATGGAGAATTGATTAAAGGTAAGTTAGGTAAAGAATTATCTACTGAGGATGGATATAAGGCTGCTGAAAGATGTGCTTTAAGTATAGTATCACAGGCCAAAAGTGCGTGTGATGGGGATTTAAGTAAAATAAAATCATGTATTAAATTAACTGGATTTGTAAATTCTACTGACGAGTTTACTGATCAGCCAAAAGTTATAAATGGAGCGTCTGATCTGATTGCTTTAATCTTTGGTGAGGATGGTATGCATACTAGAGCTGCTGTGAGCACTAATAGTTTACCCTTAGGTGTATCAGTTGAAGTTGATGCAATTTTTGAATTAAATTAATACTATCTACCAATTCCAAAATATTTAAAACCCATTTTCTTAATCTTATCAGGAGAAAAAATATTTCTCATATCATAAATAATGAGATTTTTATTTTTAGAAAATTTTCTAAAATTTATTGATTTGAAATCATTCCATTCAGTATGAATTATAATTAAATCAGATCCTTTAATTGAATCTTTTATAGATTGTGAGAATTCAACATTTTTTAATTTACTAAATTCCTTTTTAAAACCAGTAGGATCATAGTATTTAATTTGAGCACCTCTTCTTGATAAATAAGGAATTAATTTTAAGCTTGATGAATCTCTCATATCATCTGTGTTTGCTTTAAATGTTACACCCAAAAAGGATATTTTTTTATTTTTAACTTTATTTTTTAATATTAAATTAACTCTTTTTTGCAATATATCTGACCTAATTTCATTGGATTTAATTACACTTTTTATTACGGATAAATTAGTTTTAAATTTATCCGCTGTAGAAACAATTGCTTTGGTATCTTTTGGAAAACAAGATCCGCCATAAGCTGGCCCTGCTCTTAAAAACCTACTTCCAATTCTTTTATCAAGACCTATACCTATTGAAATATCCTCAACATCAATCCCAGTTTTTTCACATAAATTTGCTATTTCATTTATAAATGTAATTTTAGTTGCTAGAAAAGCATTCGATGCATATTTAATTAATTCTGCAGCTCGTCTATTTGTGGATAGAAACTTTGCGCCTTTAGATATTAAAGGAGAGTATAGGTTTTTTAATATTTTTTTAGATTTTTCATCATTAGAACCAATAACAACTCTATCAGGATAAATAAAATCACGTATTGCCTCTCCTTCTCTTAAAAATTCAGGATTTGAAACAACAGAGAAATACTTCCTACTTACCTTTTTGGCAATAATCTTCTCTACTTCATCTCCTGTAGTTACAGGAACTGTAGATTTATTGATTATAATTTTGAATTTATTTATAGTTTTAGAGATTTCTTTTGCTACAGAATAAACCTGGCTAAGATCTGCACTATTACTATTTCTTCTAGTAGGAGTTCCTACACATACAAAAACAATATCGGATTTCTTTATAGATTCTTTTAAGTTTGTTGAAAAATTTAGTCTTTTATTTTTATAATTTTTTAAAACTAATTCTTCTAAACCAGGCTCATAGATAGGTATGATGCCTTTTTTTAAATTATTAATTTTGTTATTATCTTTATCTACACATATAACATCATTACCTAGGTCAGCAAAACAAACACCACTTACTAAACCAACATAGCCAGTACCAATCATACATAATTTCATAATTTACCTATTATTTTTGAAGAGTTGATGTAACCTTTCATTGTTCCACAATCAAGATATTTACCTTCAAAATTATGTGCTATAAATTTCTCTTTGTCATTTATTAACTCTTGAATTGCATCGGTTATGTGGATTTCATTTCCTTTACTTGGTTTTAATGATTCAAGTTTCTTAAAAATTGTTCTTGGCAATATGTATCTACCTATAACAGCATTATTTGACGGTGCATTTTTAATAGATGGTTTTTCTACAACACCATCAATCAAATAATCTGTTTTATTTAATTTTTTATTTAATTTATAAATACCCCATCTTGAAACAGTTTTTTTATTCACCTTCATAGAAGCCATAACTGAAGCACTGTATTTATTATGAACTCTTATCATAGCTTTTGAGCAATTTTTTTTAATTATTAGATCATCAGGTAACAACATTAAAAAATATTTATTTTTAATAAATTTTTGTGTTTTAAGTACTGCATCACCAGTACCTTTGGGAATATTTTGATATACAAATTTTAATTTTTTTTTATATTTTAGTATTTTTTTATACTCATTAATTATTCTTTGATCTTTCTTTTTTTTAATAATACTTTGATAAAAATTATCACTGTAAAAGTATTTTTTAATCATTTGTTTCTTGGTAGATATTATAAAAACTATTTCTTTAATTCCGGCATCAATACATTCATCAAGGATATACTCAATTCCAGGCTTACCGTTTATAGGTAGAAGCTCTTTAGCAAATACACTTGTTAAAGGCAGCAGCCTAGTGCCTAAACCAGCCAAAGGAATAATTGCTTGTTTAATCATTTAAATGTTTTACTTATTAAATATTTTAATACAAATGAAAATTTTATTAAACAATACGTCATTATTTGAATCATTAAGGCCATTTAATGACCTTGGCTTTGTTCCTACAATGGGTGGAATACATAAAGGTCATTTGTCACTAATAGATAAATCAAAAAAACTTTGTAAAAAAACAATTGTAAGTATTTTTGTTAATCCGAAACAATTTAATAACAAAAAAGATTTAAGATCCTATCCAAGAAATATCAAAAAAGATTTAAAAATTCTTAAAAAAAGCAAAAAAGTTGATTTTGTTTATCTTCCTAAATTCAAAGATATATACAAAGATAAAAAAAAACCACAAATTACATTACTTAAAAAAGATAAAATTTTGTGTGCAAGGTTTAGAAAAGGTCATTTTGAAGGTGTTTTAGATGTAATGAATAAACTAACTAAGATTATAAACCCCCAAAAAATATTTATGGGAGAAAAAGATTTTCAACAATTATATTTGGTAAAAAAACAATTAGAAAGAACATATAAAACCAAGGTCATTCCTTGTAAAACAATTCGCGATAGGAATAATGTGGCACTTTCATCAAGAAACCTTCTTTTAAATAAATCTAGTATAGTCATTGCAGCAAAAATTTATAAAAAACTAGTGAGTATTAAAAAAAATATTAAAAATAAGAAAAAAATTTCGAGTTTTTTAAATCTTAAAAAAAAAGAATTAAAAAATAATTATAAAATAAAAATTGATTATTTAGAGCTAAGAAATATAAATAATTTTAAAATTTCAAGCACAAAACGAAATTCAAGATTATTTATCGCTTATTATCTAAACAATATCAGATTAATTGATAACCTGTAATTTTATAAAAAGTAAGCTCCAACTCCCAAGAAAGAAACAAAACCAATAACATCTGTAATTGTTGTCACAAAGACACTTGAAGCAATCGCTGGATCTATATTCATTTTTTTTAGGGTAAAAGGAACTAAAATACCAAATAATCCAGCTATGATCATTGTTAGTACCATTGATATTGCTATGATCAATGAAAGGATACTATCTTGAAACCATATCTGTACAATTAAAGCACTTATTGCTGCAAATATAATTCCATTTAAAATACCAATAGAAAATTCTTTAAATACATTAGATGAGAAATTATTTTGAGTTAAATCATTTGTAGCTATAGTTCTTACTGTAACTGCAAGTGTTTGCATACCGGCATTTCCTCCCATTGAAGCTACAATAGGCATCAAGAAAGCTAATACTACCATTTGTTCGATTGTTGCTCCAAATAAACTTATGCACCATGTGGCTAGAAAGGCAGTAAATAAATTAAGCAAAAGCCAATTGAATCTTCTTTTTGTCTTTTTTACAACTCCATCTGTAATTTCTTCATCTCCTACCCCTGCTAATCTTAAAGCATCCTCCTCAGCTTCTTCTTTCAAGACTGTTAAAACGTCATCGTTCATAATCATACCAACTAATTTATTATTTTTGTCTACAACGGCGGCTGAATTTAAATTGTAATTTTCAAATAAGTTAGCAACTTCCTCTTTATCCATTTCAACAGGAATTAATAATTGAGATTCTGACATAATTGTTGCCATTTTAGTATCTCGAGGTGTTGTTAAAACTCTAGATGAAGGAACGGTACCTATTGGTTTAAAATCCTCATTAACAATAAAAATTTCTAAAAACTCCTCTGGTAAATTTTTGTTTTCTCTTAAATAGTCAATTGTTTGACCTACCGACCAATTACTTGGTATAGCTGTAAATTCACGCTGCATAAGTCTAGCAGCAGTATCTTCTGGATAACTCAAGCTTTCTAAAAGAGCAAACCTATCTTTAGGGGGTAAAGAACTAAGGATTGCGTTTTTATCCTCTTCAGGAACATTTTCTAATATAGATATAGCATCGTCTGACTCTAAACCTTTTAGAATACTTACTATAGATTCTGAAGATAAATAGGTAATAATTTCTGATTGAATAGACTCATTTAATTCAACAAAAACCTCTGGATCAATATTGAAATTATTTAGTTTAATTAAACTTTCTCTATCTCCTTCGCTAAGATGTTCAATAATATCTGCAGCATCAGCAGGGTGCATTTCATTAAATGAATTGGTAATAAATTGAGCATCATTGTTAGCTATTTTGCTAGTAACAACTCTTATATATTCTTTATTAAACTCAAAATTTACTTTTTTATCTTTAGTTTTTTTTGTTAAAGACATAAATCTACCTATAATTTAGATTTGCACTATTAATACATAATAAAGATAATACAAATTATAAATGAACATTGAGATAAAAAAGTCAATAAAACCAGTAAATTATTTTGATGCTATTAATATACTAGAGTCAAGATTAAAGGATTTGTATGAAAATAATGAGCAAGAATTAATTTGGACTTTGGAGCATAATGAGGTTTTTACTGGAGGAACTTCTTATAAAGAGAATGAGATTATTGATAAATCCATTAATATATTAGAAACGAATAGAGGTGGTAAAATTACTTACCATGGGCCAGGCCAATTAATTTGTTATTTTGTTTTAGATTTAAGAAAAAAAAAGGATATTAGAAAATTTATAACAATTATTGAAAAAACAATAATTCAAACTTTAAAATTTTATAAAATAGAAACTTTTCCAGATAAAGATAATATTGGAATATGGCATAAATCTAATAACGAAGTTAAAAAAATTGCTGCAATAGGTATCAGAGTTAGCAAATGGATTGCCTATCATGGTTTTGCAATAAATATAAATAATGATCTGGAAAATTATAAAAAAATTATACCATGTGGTATTTCAGATAAAGGAGTAACTAATTTGAAAAATATTTTAGATCAGGATTACTCAAATCTTAATGATATATTAATTAAAAATTTTATTTCAAATTTAAAAATCTAAGTCTTTTAGATTTTAAAAGTTTTTGAAAATAACCAGGTAATAATGCTGAATAAGTATGTTTTATATCGTTAATTTTAAATTTAATTTGGTATGAATGTAACATTAAATTTTTATTAATTCCTTTATTAGAATTTGATAATTTATATTTTGTATCTCCAAATATAGGGTTTCCAATTGCATATAATTGTTTTCTTAACTGATGTTTTCTCCCTGTAATAGGTTTTAATTCTAATAAACTTGCTTCAGAATTTTTATCAATGACTTTAAAAATTGTTTTTGCTTTTTCAATTATTTTTTTATCCCCGTCATACCTAATTAAATCATCATCCCATACACCAAATTTTTTACTAATTTCACCTTGGCAGATAGCTAAATATGTTTTGTGTACTTTTCTTAATCTAAATAAAGAAGTAAGCAATTGAGCGCTTTCTCTGTTTTTGGCCATAATAAAAACTCCAGAAGTATCTTTATCTAATCTATGAACAGAATATGGTTTTGTTCCTTCAAAAATTTCACTTTTAGCAAAAATATCAACTAGATTTTTTTTTGATTTAGTTCCACCTTGCACTGATATGCCTGATGCTTTGTTTAAAACAACAAAATTGTCATTGTTGTCAATAATTTGATCTTCATTTGATTTTATGATTTCTTTTGATGGTAAAAACTTAATTTTTTTTTGTTGAATTATTTCTTTAAATTCAATGTTGAATATATTTATTTCATCTTTCGTTTTTACTTTAGAAGAACTTTTAACTTTCTTTTTATTGAGCTTAATTTTTCCTGTTCTTAAGTATTTCTCTACAAGTCCTTGAGGAATTTTTCCAATTTTTAATCTTAACCATCTATCCAATCTCATATCATTACACGTTGAATCAACGATGTAAGATTTTTTCATGATTTAAGATTTAAGCTGTAGCTTGTTTTTTCTCCTCCGTTTTAGGAGATTCTTTAGCTGTGTCTTTTTTTGGCTTATCAACTCTCTTGGCTTCAACGTCTCTATCAACAAATTCAATTATTGCCATTGGAGCATTATCTCCATACCTAAATCCTGCTTTAATTATTCTAGTGTAACCACCTTTTCTATTTTGATATCTTTTAGAAAGTGTTTTTTTAACTTTATTAGCCGATTTAATATCTTGTAGTTTAGAAACCAGCATTTTGGTTGTCTGTAAAGTTTCTTTTTTACCTAATGTTATTATTTTATCTGCTTGAGGTTTTAAAAATTTAGCTTTTGGCAAAGTAGTTTTTATTTGCTCATACTTAATCAAAGAATTAAGCATGTTCTTAAGTAGAGCTTTTCTGTGCTCTGATGTTCTATTTAACTTCTTATTTGCCAAACCATGTCTCATTAAATTGCTTCCTCCAATTTCTTAGACATTTCTGCAATGTTGTCTGGTGGCCAGTTAGGTATTTCCATTCCTAAATATAAAGACATGCCTGTTAAAACTTCCTTAATTTCATTTAATGATTTTCTTCCAAAATTAGGTGTTCTCAGCATTTCACCCTCAGATTTTTGAACCAGGTCACCGATATAAATAATATTATCATTTTTTAAGCAGTTCATTGATCTAACTGATAACTCTAACTCATCAACTTTTCTTAGTAAATTTTTGTTAAATTCAGGTTCAGTGGAAACTTCTTTTACAGGTGCTTCAACTGGCTCATCAAAGTTTATAAACATTTTAAGCTGATCTTGGAAAATTCTAGCTGAATAAGCTACAGCATCTTCAGCAGAAATTGATCCATTAGTTTCAACTTCCATAATTAACTTATCATAGTCTAATGCTTTACCTTCTCTAGCAGTACTTACTGAATACGAAACTTTTTTAACTGGACTATAAAGTGAGTCTATAGCAATAAGACCTAATGGTGGTTCTTCAGGTTTATTTAGCTCTGCAGGAACATATCCTTTCCCCGTATTAACATTCATTTCCATATGAAAAGTAGTATTTTCATCTAAGTTACAAATAACTAAATCAGGATTTAGAATTTCGACGTCTGCAACAGGAGTTATATCTGAAGCTTTAATTTCTCCAGGTCCTTTTGCATCTAAAACTAATTTTTTTGTACCTTCAGAATTACTTTTTAATGCTAAAGATTTTACGTTTAATACTATATCAGTAACATCTTCTCTAACACCTTTTATTGAAGTGAATTCATGTAAAACTCCATCAATTTGAATAGATGTTACAGCAGCACCTCTTATTGATGATAATAGAATTCTTCTTAAAGAGTTTCCTAAAGTTAATCCATAACCTTTTTCTAAAGGCTCTGCTACAATTTTTGCATGTGTTAGGTCATCACTTATTTGAACATCTAATTTAGATGGCTTAATTAATGACTTCCAATTTTTAACATTAACATTTTCGACTTCCATTAAACTCTCCTTTTCTTTGGTGGTCTAGTTCCATTATGAGGCATAGGTGTAGTGTCTTTAATTGACAAAATTTTAAATCCTCTAGCTTGTAACGCTCTTAAAGCTGTTTCTCTTCCTGATCCAGGTCCTTTAACTTCAACAGATAAAGTTTTCATACCATACTCAAGAGCTTTAGAAGCTGCTGAGTCTGCTGCAATCTGTGCAGCATAAGGAGTTGATTTTCTTGATCCTTTAAAACCTTTTTGTCCAGCAGATGCCCAAGAAATTACATTTCCATTTGTATCAGCAATAGATATTATAGTATTATTAAATGTTGATTGTACATAAGCAATTCCATTTAAAATATTTTTCTTAACTTTCTTTTTTTTTGAATAAGAACTTTTTACAGTTTTCTTAGTAGACTTTTCTATCTTCTGATCCTTATTCTCAACCTTATCAGTTTTAGCCATAACTATTTTTTAGTTGGTGTTAATTTTTTTCCAGCAATAGCGACTGCTTTTCCTTTTCTTGTTCTTGCATTACATCTCGTTCTTTGTCCTCTAACTGGTAATTTTTTTCTATGTCTTGTTCCCCGGTAACATGCTAAATCAATTAATCTTTTAATACTTAACGAATAATCTCTCCTTAAATCACCTTCTACTTTAAAGTTTTGATCGATGTACTCTCTAATTTTTAAAATCTCTTCATCTGTTAATTCATTTACTCTTTTAGCTCTTGGAATTTCTAAAGATGAACAAATTTGCTGAGAGAACTTATCCCCAATTCCATAAATATAGGTTAAACCTATATGAACAAGTTTATTCTGTGGAATGTTTATACCTGCGATACGAGCCATAGTTTTTGTGATAAATTGTGCCTTTTATATAAGAAGATTAATCAAAGTCAACGTCTTATACATTGATAAAAACATCTATTTTCCTTGTAATTTCCTCAATTTCTAAGCCTCCATCAATCTCTTTAAAATTTGGATTCTTAGAGTAGAAATTTAAAACTGGTTGTGTTGTTTCCATGTATTTTTCATACCTTCTGACTATCGTATCGGTATCATCATCAGACCTATTTTCTGTTATTTTTCTCTTCTCTAGTCTCTTGAGAATTGTTTCTTTATCTACGTTTAGAAATATAATTAAATCTATATTCTGATTGGAATTTTTTAGTATCACTTCTAAATTTTTAGCCTGACTTAATGATCTAGGATATCCATCAAAGATTAATTTATTTTTTTTTTGAGGATCAGATATTAATTTTTCTATAAGTTTATTTACAATATCGTCACTTATAAATTTTCCATTCTTCATATCATTGGTTATAGCTTTACCAATATCTGAATTTTTTTTGATTTCTTCTCTTAAAAGATCACCTGTAGAAATTTGAAAAGATTTTAATTTGTTTACCAGATATTTAGACTGAGTACCTTTTCCAGCACCAGGCGGTCCAAATAGAATTATATTCACTTATCTACCAAATTTGGTTTTTTTAATTAGTTGCTCATATTGAGAGCTCATTAATCTTGTTTGTATCTGTGATACAGTATCAATAGCAACTACTACAACAATTAATATCGATGCACCACCCAAATAAAAAGGAATTGGATAATTTGCAATTAAAAATTCTGGCATCAAACAAACTAAAGTTAAATACATAGCTCCAATTGTAGTCAGTTTTGTAGAAATATTTTGTATATACAATGCAGTACTTTCACCTGGTCTAATTCCTGGCACAAAGCCTCCGTACTTTCTAAGATTCTCAGCAGTTTCCGTTGGGTTGAATGTTATAGAAGTGTAAAAAAAAGTAAAAAATATTATTCCTGATGCATAAAGTAACATGTAAAGAGGCTGTCCTTGTGTGAAATAAGAGCTTAAGTTTAAAAATGTTTCGTTATTAGAAAATGAAAAATTTGAGAATGTTACTGGTAGTAATAAAAGTGCAGAAGCAAAAATTGCTGGAATTACTCCAGCCTGGTTGATTTTTAGAGGTAAATGTGATGATTCTCCTCCATACATTTTATTACCCATTTGTCTTTTAGGATAATTTATTAGAATTTTTCTTAGCGCTCTTTCCATAAAAACTACAAAAAGAATTGTAACTATTAGTAGAACAAATATAGCTAGGATCATAAATGTTGAAACTGCACCTGTTCTACCTAATTCAAAAGTAGTAACCAAAGCTCTTGGTATTTCAGCCACGATACCAGCAAAAATAATTAGCGATATACCATTACCAATACCTCTTTGAGTAATTTGTTCTCCCAACCACATTAAAAATATTGTTCCTGCAACAATAGTTGTAACAGTAGTTATTTTAAAAAAAGCCCCTGGATTAATTACTAAGTCAGCAGATGATTCTAAACCAACAGACAAACCATAACCTTGCACTGTTGCAAGTAACACTGTTCCATATCTAGTAATTTGTGTAATTTTAGCTCTGCCTGTCTCACCTTGAGCTTTTAGATTTTTAAAATAATCAGAAACCCCAGTCAAGAGTTGAACTATAATTGCTGAAGAAATGTAAGGCATTATACCTAATGCAAAAATTGCCATTCTACTAACCGCACCTCCTGCAAAAACATTAAACATGCCTAATAATCCTTTTTGATTACCTTCCATCATTATTTTCAATTGTTCTGGGTCTATACCTGGTAAAGGTACAAAAGTTCCAAATCTATAAACTGCTAAAATTAAAATAGTAAAAATAATTCTATTTCTTAAATCATTTGTTGACGATGATGCACTCATATAAACAAACTATTTTTTTAATTGAATAGATCCACCAATTTTTTC
>QCDC01000019.1 GCA_003278805.1 Pelagibacteraceae bacterium AG-349-L17
TTTTAGGGTATTTATCTAATTATTTATCAAAGTATGCTAACAGTAAAAAAATTTGGAAAATAATTAATATTTTTATTATATGTTTTATGTCTATCTTAATTTTATTCATAATTAAGGAAATAATATGAACGATATTTACGTAGATGATTTAGGGGAGGGGTTTCCTTTTGTTTTAGTACATGGTTATTGGGGATCATCTGAAATGTGGACTTTACAAAAAGAATTTTTTTCAAGATATTATCGTGTAATTACTCCAGCTCTCCCAGGATTTGGTGAAAGCCATAATGTAAAATCTTTAAATTCTATTAATAAAATGGCAAAAAAAATTATAAGCGTATTAGATCAAAAAAAGATAGATAAATTCCATCTAATTGGTCATTCAATGGGAGGAATGATTGCTCAAGAAATTACAAAATTGATTGGGGATAGAGTTAATAAATTAATTTGTTTTGCAACAGGACCTATTGGAGATATCCCTGGAAGATTTGAGACTTTGGATGAAACAAGAGAAAAACTTAAGAAAGAAGGTTCACAAATTTCTTTTTCTAGAGTATCTCCTAAGTGGTTTGTAAAAGGTGTTGAGGATAAAAATTATTTTCTTTGTGAAAATGCTGTTAAAAATGTTTCATTAGAAACTGCTGATAATGCATTAATAGCAATGAAGAATTGGAGTGGGATAGAAAATTTAAAAAATATTAAAAATGATACTCTTATAATATGGGGTGATAAAGATACCTCTTATAATTTTGATCAAGTTGATACACTAAATAAAAATATTAAAAATAGCCATTTAGAAATATTTAAAGGTTGTGCTCATAATGTTCACTTAGAACAGCCTGATCAATTTAATAATTTAATACAAGAATTTATCTCAGAATAATATTTTTATTAAGTCTATAAACTTTTTTATGAGCGCCAAGAAATTTTCTTGACGAATGAAATTTTCCTGGAAAAATTATACATTTTATCTTAGCACGCCTAGCTGAATTTAGGCTTTCTTGTGTATCTTCAATGGCCAAGCAATCGTTAGCTTTAAGCTTTAGTTTTTTGAGTGCTAATAAGTATATTTCTGGGTTGGGTTTGAATTTTTTTACTAATTTTGCATTCCCTATAAAGATAAAATCTCTTTTATTAATTGAATTTCTTAATGAGTATAAGATAGCATTTATATTGTTCAAAGATGTTGAGGAGACAAAAGCTAATTTTATTTTTTTTTTATTACAAAATAAAATTAAATTTTTAACACCTGGTCTTAATTTAAGCTGATTTTTTTTAAGGTAATTATTGAATATTTTAGTTTTTAAATTTCTTAAATATGTAGAGTTTACAATTTCTTTATTTTTTTTTGCGTATCTAGATATTCTATCTTTTCCCCCAGATTTATCTAGTAAACTTAAATACTCTCGCTTAGTCCAATTCCAATCAAGCCCATATTTTTTAAATGCTTTGTTAAATGACTTTCTTTGAATCTCTGAAGTTTCGACAATTGATCCAATAGAACCAAAAAGTAAAGCTTTGTAATATTTCAACCTTTTACAGCTCCAGCAGTTAAACCACTAATAACCTGTCTTTGAAAAAACATCACCAACATAAATAGAGGAGCTGTTGCTGAAACTACTGCAGAAACTGCCCACATTAAATTTCCTTCATGTTGATTTGTTCCTAAATAACTTTGAATTTTTGGAACCATAGTATGATTTTCTTGGTTCAAGAGCAACGCAGTTACTGTAAAATCATTGTAGGCAAGCATTAAACTAAATAATCCTGCAGTAATTACTCCCGGCCACATAACTGGCATTATAATATGTCTAAAAGCTTGAAAGTATGAACATCCGTCTATTAAAGCACTTTCATCAAGTTCCTTTGGGACTGTTTTAAAAAATGAATAAAGTAACCATAAAGTAAATGGTTGATTAATTGCAACTAGCACAACTATAGTTGTGGGGAGAATTCCCCAAATTTGTAATTGAAAAAATGGAAACAAATATCCGGATACTAAAGTTATGTGAGGCATTGCTCTAAAAATTAATGCTGCAATTAATATCCAAAATGCATATCTTTCGGTTGATCTTGAAAGTGCATATGCACCAAGTGTTCCTAAAAACAATGAAATACTAACCACAAATACTGTTACAATGATTGTATTCTTTGACGCTTTCCAAAACTCACCTTCAGTCCAAGCTTGGGTATATGCATCTGTTGTAAATTTTCCACCAGTCTCAATTAAAGTATTAAAAGCAGAAATAGCATACCACCAATCTGATCTTGAAAAAAAATCAGCTCTAACTTTAAATGATCCCCAAAAAGTCCAAATGAACGGAAAGCATGCAATTAAAAGCCAAACAATTATAAAAATTGTATTGAAAGTTTTCAAACTTGTTGATTTTCTATCTAGACCATAATCCATAATTATCTCGCAGTCTTAAATTCTTTCCAAGTTCTTATTAAAACGGGGGCTAATAAAATTGCTATACCAACAATTGTCATCATTGAGGTTGCAGCAGCAGATCCAAATAAAATTACTTCCTCGTTAACCAAATTATCATAAATTAACCAAGATAATGATTGAGCACTTCCCTCAGCACTAAAGCCAATTATTGGTTCAAAAACTCTAAAGTTATCCATTAATGAAATTAAAGCTACAAAAGTAACTACAGGGTAAATATGTGGTAACACTATATGTTTAATTCTTTGAAACCTAGACGCTCCATCAATAATTGCAGCTTCCACTGGTTCTTGAGGAACTGTTTGAAGAGCTGCATAAAATACAACAAATGCAAAGGGGGAATGGTGCCAAATTCCATATATAATAATTGTTATCCAGGTTAATGTTTTAGATGATTTAAGTGACAAATACGGATCATTCATTAAATTTTGAATATTTGCTCCAATAATTCCTTGAGAATCTATCATCCAGAATAACACGAGAGACCCTACTAGAGGCGTTACTATCATCGGCAATATTGTACCAAAAATTAATGGCCCCCTGATTTTTCTTGCAACAGCATTTAAACTTAAAGCGATAATAAATCCTAACAAAAGAACATTTGGTGTAACAAATAAACAATAGGTTAGGGTAAATATTAATGCCTTGTAAAATGGTAGATTAGTTACTTGATCTACGAAAGCACCAAAGCTCTCAGTTTCATTCCAAAATTTTTTAATTTCATCAATAGCAAGATGATTTCTATCTACATAGGTTCCAAATCCATTAAATTTACCTAGCGGCTTTGCTTCTCTTAATTTTGTAGTTTCTTCGTTATCTACAACTATTGAAACAGTACAACCAAAAGGGTCACACTTTTTAACTTCCTTTACAACTTGATCATGTTGAGCATAAAAAGATTGAATCCCTGTAGAGATAATCGGTAGCCCAATAAACAGGATCATTGCTAAACCTGTTGGTAAAAAAAACCAAAAAAAAGTTTTGTTGGGCATTAAATTTTGAGTAAGTGGGGCATTAATCCCCACTTAAAAGTTTTAGATTTTATAGAAAGCCTTGTTCTTTAGCTTTACTAATGTAAGCAGCCTCAACATCTTTTAATGCTTGTTCAGCTGATTCTTTACCTTGTAAAAACTCTACAATCTCACTTCCTAATGCACCATGCATTAAACCCATTTGCGGTAACATTGGATATGGTTTTGCACCCATTTTTACAGCTTCAATTACACCAATAGATTTTGGTCCTGGTACAAATCCTTCTACTAACCAAACAGCTTGGTCAGCAGCGTCAGCAACCATTTTCTTGTTAGATGCAGCATGTGCTAAAGATCTAAATGTCGCTTCTGCGTCTGCATCTGATCTATTTTTAGCAAGCGTGAAACCATCCCACCATAATGTAGCTGCTGGAATATTTCCACCACCCACTGTAGCTGGTCCAGTTAATTTTGTTGCTTTAGTGATATTAGGATCTCCTTCATCATCTAAAAGAGTACCTGATCTTGAAGCCCATAATGTCATTAATGCAACATTACCTGATTCCCATTCAACTTTAATAGCTTCACTATCGTGAGTTAAGTAATCAGGATTACTTAGTTCAGATAATTTTTTAAGCATGTTTAAAGTAGCAACACCTTTTGCGTTATTAATGTTAGGTTGTGCACCACCAGCTTTAAAGAATTCACCGCCATGACCAATAAACATGTTCACAAACTCTTCTGCTAAGTTCCAACCTGCTTTATATGCAGCAGCATAAGGATATTGCATTTTACCTGAGGCTCTTATTTTTTCAGATGCAGCAACTACTTCCTCGTATGTTTTTGGAACAGCTATACCTAGATCTTTTAAAACATCTTCTCTGTAGTATAAGTGTTGCGTATTAGCCATAAATGCTACAGCCATAACTTTTCCATCAATTGTAATTAATTGTGAGTCCTGAATTCCTTTTCCATATTTTTTAACAAGATCATCTAATGGTCTAATTAAATCTTGGTTCATTAGAGGAACAATTGAACTGTTTGCAGCAATCCTAGCAGAAAACTCAGAAGGATTTGCAGTTAATGCTGGCACTGCGATTTTATTATGCTCAGATGAGTGAGTCACTTTAAAATCAGCACTTCCTTTACATTGTTTAGAAGTTTCAACGAAAGTTCTTAATGCAGGAAAATCATTAGCCAAAATATTTATTGAACCACTTTTAATGTTACAATCTGCAAAAGCAGAAGTCCCAAATAGTAGAAACAATAAAGTAACTAGTATTTTTCTCATATTTTTCTCTCTATATTTGTTTGTTAAATTATAATTTAAGTTCAAAAACTATATCTATTCCTCAAAAAGAATAAAAGAGATAATTAAATCACTTTTGACGCAAGCTCTGAGCCCCTTACAAGCGCTTCGAGTTTTTTATAAACTATACTTTCGTCTACATTTCCAAAACCAGCAAAGGTACTAAATCCACAATCAGTACCAGCTAATAGTTGTTCTATATCAATCACTTTTGAATATGTTAAAATTCTATGTTTCACAACTTCTGGATGCTCAACAAAATTAGTTGTAGAGTCTATTACTCCTGGTGCAATAATTTTATCTTTTGGGATTTTTAAATTATCAAAAATTTGCCATTCATGAGAGTGTCTTGGATTAGATGACTCGATTAGATAGGTTTGTACATTTGCCTTTAATGCTATTGGCATTATTTTTTCTAGGGCAATATCATGTAAATGTGGTCCTTCATAATTACCCCAACAAATGTGAAGTCTTATTTTTGAACTATCAATATTACTTATTGCACTATTAAGACATTCAATTTGTTTTTCAGCTCTTAACAAAAATTCATTTTCAGAAAAATCTTTAAATGTCATATGTCTTGCTAACGCTAAATCAGGACAATCCAATTGTAATTTTATTCCATTTGAAGTAATTTCCTCATATTCTTCTTTCATTAAATTTGATAAATTTTCTAAATACTCATCATCGTTTTTATAAAATTTATTTGGTAAGAACGCAGATATAACACCTGGCGAAGCAGCATTCATAAATCCATTTTTGTGATTATTTTTATTTAATGCTTCTTTAAAATTTTTAATATCTTTTGAAAGAGAAGTCTTATCTTTAATTTTTAATTCATTTGTACAACAAGGTCTTGTATAGGTAGGTGTTCCACCTGTTCTAGCTATTCTTTCTTTAAAAGAAGGGAAATCATCTAAATCTTTTGGTGCTTTTCTTTCACTTTCACCAGAAAAACCATCAATTCTATCCTTAACATAAGTAGCATAACTTATTTTAGACATTTCACCATCGCTGATAAAATCTATTCCTACATCGATTTGTTTTTTAACAACCTCATTCACGTCTCTGTTAACTATTTGATCAAATACATCTAAATTTATTTTTTGCTTTTGATCTTTCTTAAATAAAAGATCTGATAATTCATTTGATCTTGGTAGACTCCCAACATGTGTTGTTTTAATTTTGACCATAAATTATTTCATTAAAATTTGTTTCCAGATCGCAACTTCATCAAATAGAACCCACTCCCTTATAACATTCCCATCAATTATTTCCGCATGATTAATACCCATTATAAAAATATTTTTATTTGTTGCTTCACCAAACTCAGATGTATCATTTAAATGATCAGCTTCTAAAAACCATCTAATTGATGCTTTATGATTCTTATTTGGTTCCTCTAAATACCCAATATGTTCAACAGAAAATTTAATATTACCTAAAGCATCCTTTATTAATTTCCAAAATTTCACAATATCTTCTCTACCATGTCCAATCCTATTGCCCGGCCAATAAATACTCGCTGCTCTGGCATAGTCAGAAAAATCATAATCATTGTTAAAAATTTTATATAGTATATTTGAATATTTTATACCAACAGAGTTTTTTGGGGCAGGAGTTGGTTTATACTCTGACTTCATATCAGATTTAGAATTAAATAATTTTTGTGCTTTGTCTAGTCCACCTTCATTTTCAATAATTTTTTGAGCAAATTCTTTAGGAGTAAAACCTATCTGTCTAACCATAGCACCTTGATCTCTTACAATCCACTCATCGTAAACCTGATTATCTTTACATGCACAATCTGCAATAACTCTATAATAAATATTTTTTCCTGTTGGTTTACCGTAATAACCTTCTCCAAGATGAGTGCCTTTACTTAAAATTCTGTGAGAGGAATGATAGCCCTCATCATCTTTTCCATTCCAAATAACATCTTCTCCCAACAATTGTCTGTTCGGGAATTCTTTTAATGTTTTAAAAGTTGCATCAATAACTGGTTGATTTCCATAAGTAACACCAAAAGGTGATCTTACAGGAATATCATTGGTATAAAAATTTGCTATAGAGTTAACGTCTTTACCTTCCCAAATTTGTTTTGTAATCTTCAGTATAAAATCAGGAAAACTTTTATATTTATTATCAAATCCTTTCATTAGATTTGAGTTACACAGTTTAATAAACTTTCTTCATCATCATTAATTTCAATATTTACATGTGAATTAATTGGAATAGAAATTGTATCTCTAGGATTGAGTTCCATTAAAAAATCATCAATTTTTATTTCCCAACTTCCTTTCTGTGAGAACATAATTGCGGGCTTTGAAAATTTCAAATTTTCTAATTTGCCTTTTTTTGCTTTTAAAATTGATAAGTTAAAACCTGTATTATGATTTATAACAGGATTAAACTTTTTATCTTGAAAAGTATCACCTAATACTTGAATTAAATTAAAATTCTCATTTATTTTATTTTCATAATTAATTCTGTCAGAAAATTTACAAATATATTTTTCAAGTTCATTTAATTTATAATTATCAAATTTTTTAATTTCTTCAGAAGAAATTGGTTCTAGGAGAGATTTGTTTTTAGGAATATCATTTATAGATAAATCAATTAGAGAATTATCATTTAAAAGAGCCATTCCTGTCTGTTTAGCTTTTTCTAAGACACTTGGAACCCAAGTTATTATTCCAGGATCATCTCCACCTAATACAACAAAAATTAATCCTTCTTTATTCCCTGCATTCTCAAATCCTCTAAACATATTAGTTGGCATAGAAATTATATCTCCTGCGCTTAGAATTGTTTCATCTTTACCCTCAGCGCCCCAATAGAACCTCCACTTACCAGAATAGATAATAAAAACTTCAGCGGTAGTATGACTGTGCAGGCCTGAACCATTTTTTGGCAATGCTGATACGGCACCTAGATTAAAGCTATGAGGCATAGCTATTTTAACAAATTGTTTACTGTCTTCGGCAACCCCAGGACCTACAATAGAATAATTTTTTCTTTCTTTGTGTCCTTCAAGCTTTCCTTCAACAAATGGTAAAGTACTTGGAACAAGGTCCTCAAATTTAGCTAATCGATTATTCATATTTTTTTAAACTATATTTTGTGATACTAAATTTATATAACAAAAAATTTATGCAAATAGAACAATTTGATACAGGTCTTAAGGGTCAAGGGAACGTTGAAAAAATAGTTATAACTCCTGAGGAAAATTATAATTATAAACAGGTTGTTAGAAAATATTTAGGTACGATAGTAAAAGAAGGTATTTCTAATCTTGATCAAAATCTTCAAAATGCGTTCTCTAAAGATGTTAATATTAATTGTTTCTATCCATTAAATGAATTTATTGGAATAGATGAATTTAAGGAAAGGTTCTGGAAGCCTTTATTTAATTCATTTCCTGACATTGAAAGAAGAGAACAGCTAGTAATAAGTGGAGCTTTTAGGGACAAAATTCAAGTTGGAACAATCTCAACTTTATCAGGAGTTTTCAAAAAAACGTGGTTAGGCATCAAACCGAATATGAAAATGGTAAATCTAAAATGTTGTGAAATTCATGAACTTAAAAATAATAAAATTATTGAGAGCTATATTTTGATTGATTTAATAGATCTCTTAATTCAAATTGGATTAAATCCATTAAAGACCTCGAGAGGCTCGGAAGGTAGTTGGTTGAGCCCAATTAATACAGATGGTGTAAATTTTTTTGAAAAAGATATGCAAGTTTCTAAAGCTAGTTTAGAACAATCACTTATTATGCAGAGAAGTTTAAATATAAAACCTGAATTGGAAGTTTCTTCTGATAAAGATCTTAAGGAAAGATTAATCAATCACCCTCAAAATGATTATTGGCATGATAAAATGGTATGGTATGGACCAAGTGGAATTGGTACAGCGAGAACTTTAGAAGGGTTTGTTGATGATCATCAATTACCTTTTAGAAAAACATTTAAAGAAAGAAATTATTGGAAACTTGGTCACTATTGTGAATTAGGAGATGGAAAATTTTCTATAACTGCTGGCTGGAATAGTATTCATGCTACTTATGGAACTGAAGATTGGCTAGGTTATAAAGCTGAAAA
>QCDC01000020.1 GCA_003278805.1 Pelagibacteraceae bacterium AG-349-L17
GATGGAGGAAAAGGTCAATATTCAGTAGCTAGAGAGAGCCTTAATGAATTAGGACTTCACGACATTCCAATTATTGCAATAGCAAAAGGTAAATTTAGAAATAGTGGAAATGAAACTTTTTTTCACAATGGCAAAGAATATAAATTCACTAGAAATGACCCTACCCTATTTTTTCTTCAAAGAATAAGAGATGAATCACATAGATTTGCCATAAGCGCTCACAGAGCAAAGAGAAAAAAAGGTATGAGCAAATCTCTGTTAGATCAAATAGAGGGGATTGGGGCTATAAGAAAAAGAGCTTTATTGAACCATTTTGGATCTGCAAGATCGGTTGAGTCTGCTAGCTTAGATGAAATAAAATCTGTAGAGGGTGTTGAAGAAAAAGTAGCAAAAAAGATATATAACTTTTTTCACGAATAATTATGCTAAAAAAAATTCCAAACATATTGACAATAGGACGAATAATAATTGTTCCTTTTTTTGTTTTAGCTTTTTATCTTCCAGGATTTTATGGTGATCTAACTGCTTTAATATTATTTATTATTGCATCATTTACAGACTTCTTGGATGGTATGCTTGCTAGAATGTTTGGAGTAGAGTCAAAACTGGGTGAATTATTAGATCCCATAGCTGATAAAATCATTGTTGCTACAGCATTAATTCTTCTGGTTATGGATGGAACAATCAGAAATTATGAGGTAATTGCAGCAATAATAATTCTTACAAGAGAAATTTTAATTTCAGGTTTGAGAGAATTTTTAGCAAAGGGAAAAATAAAACTTCCTGTTTCAAACCTTGCTAAACTTAAAACAGTATTACAAATGGTATCAATTGCTCTTTTATTGTCTGGAGATACTGGAAATAAAATAATTAATCTCCAAGATTATAATGCTCAAACTATAGGTATAATTCTTTTGTGGTTATCAGCTGCTTTAACACTTTTTACTGCATATGATTATATGCGAAAAGGTATTGATCACGCGATGTCTGAAGACAGTAAAGACTAGGCTGCTTTTTTATTCCTAACTAATGCCTGATAACTTTCATTTAAATCAATAATAGTATCACAAACTTTAAACTGATTTTCAGCAATACAAGATACTGGTGTTACCTCTGCTGCTGTTCCTGTTAAAAAACATCCAACAAAATTTGGTAATTCGGTTGGACAAATTTTTCTTTCATGTACTTTTATATTTTTTGATTTTGCAATTCCAATTACAGTTCTTCTTGTAATGCCATCTAAAAAAGAATCTGGTATTGGAGTGTGAATTTCTCCATTTTTATCTTTGAAAAAAATATTTGCTCCAGTTGCTTCAGCAATATTCCCTTCGTGATCAAGCATTAAAGAATCTGTATATCCTTGCTTTTCTGCCTCATGTTTTGATAGAGTACAAATCATATAAAGACCTGATGCCTTCGTATCCCAAGGAATTGTATTAGGTGCGGGCCTTCTCCAATTTGAAATATTTAATCTTATTCCCTCTACTTTTAGTTTAGGATCAAAATATGATCCCCATTCCCATGTTGCAATCGCAACATGTATTTTTGTTTGTTGCGCAGAAATAGCCATCATCTCACTACCCCTCCAAGCAACAGGTCTTACATAACCATTTTCTACTTTTTGAGTTGCTATAATTTTATTTGATGCATTATTGATTTCTTCTTCTGTATATGGAATTTCAAAACCCATCCTTCTTGCAGAATGAAAAAATCTAGCTGTGTGCTCTTCTAATTTGAAAATTGAACCATCATAAACTCTCTCACCCTCAAATACACAACTAGCGTAGTGCATACCATGGCTTAAAACATGTAGTTTAACATCAGCCCAATCAACTAATTCGTTGTTGTACCATATTTTTCCAGATCGCTTGTCGTAAGGTATCATGTGTGAAAATTTTTTTAATTTATAAATGAAAAATATCTTTGTATCTTTAATATGTCAATATAACTTACCTATTATGAAAGAACTTTTATATTTAAAAGATGACCAGCTTAAAGATCTAATTGAAAAACTATTCGTAAGCTATAGAGAAACCTTTTCTGACTCTAAAAAAATATTAGATAGATATTCAATTGGTTTAGCGCACCATAAAGTAATTCATTTACTGTCAATGTATGAGGGGATCTCAATTTCTGAGCTGCTTAAGAGATTAAAAGTCACAAAACAAAGCTTAAATCGTGTTCTCAAAGATTTGATTAAACTTGAAATCGTCATTTTTAAAAAAGATGACCAAGATACAAGAGTAAAGCATGTTTTTCTTAATGATAAAGGTAAAAAAATTTTTAATGAAATTTTCAATTTACAAAAAAAGAGAATTTATAATGCTTTATTAAATTCAAGTTCTGAAGAAGTTATTAATTTTGATAATGTACTAAGTAAAATAATTAATGGATAAGTTTATTGCACACATACTAGTGGTTGATGATGATGATGGAATTAGATCTCTTGTAAAAAAGTATTTAAATGAAAATAGATTTTTAGTCACTACTGCTGAAAATGCAGAAAATGCATCTGAAAAAATAAAAATAATTAAGTTTGATTTAATAGTTTTGGATATCATGATGCCTGGTAAAAGTGGGCTTGAATTTTTAAAAGAAAATAAAAAAAAATTAGATACACCAGTTATACTTCTCACTGCCAAAGGTGAAGCAAGTGAAAGAGTTGAAGGGTTAGAGATTGGTGCTGATGATTATTTACCGAAACCATTTGAACCAAAAGAATTAATTCTAAGAATACAGAATATATTAAATAAAACTATCAAAACAGATCATAAAAGGGTTATAGAATTTGCAAATGTGAAAATTGATTTGAATAAACTTTTAATATTTAAAAGTGATAAAGAATTTAAAATTAATGCAACGGAAAAAACGATTTTAGAAAAAATGATTAATAACCCAGGCAAAACATTTTCTAGGGAAGATATTGGTCAATTAATCAATTTAGATAAAGAGAGATCAATAGATGTAATTATTACTCGACTTAGGAAAAAAATTGAAATTGATCCAAAAAATCCAAAATTTTTGCAAACAATAAGAGGTGCGGGATATGTTCTCTGGATTGAGTAATTACTTAAAAAAAATATTACCAAAAAGATTATTTTATAGAGCACTTCTTATAGTTGCTATTCCAGTTTTGGTTTTGCAACTAGTAATTACAATTGTTTTTTTTGATAGTCTTTGGATCAAAACAAACAAAGGTATGACAAGAACCTTGGTAAATGAAATTAGTACATTTATTGAAGGCTATGAAAGTGAGCAAGAAAATAAACAAGAGTTGCTAGATCTTTTTTCCATATTTTTAGATTTAAATATTGAGTTCACCAATAACGAAAAATTACAAAATACAGATACTGAAAGATGGTTTAGTCCTATAGATAGAACTTTAAGAAGAGAACTAAAATCTAAATTTGGATTAGATCAATACTGGTTTGACACAACAAGTTATAAAGAATTAATTGATTTAAGAATTAAATACGAAGATGGTTATTTTAAATTTTTAGTGCCCAAAGATAGAGTTGCGAGTTCTTCAGCAAGAATATTTGCACTTTGGATCACAGTACCTGCAATTATAATGGTGATCATTTCTCTAATATTTTTAAAAAATCAAACTAGACCAATCACTAACCTAGCTCGTGCGGCTGAAAGGTTTGGTAAAGGAGAAAAAATTGAAGAGTTTAAACCTTCAGGTGCGCTTGAAATAAGACAAGCAGGACATGAATTTGATAAAATGAGAAAGAGAATTGAAAGACACTTAAATCAAAGAACAGAAATGTTATCTGGAATAAGTCATGATTTAAGAACACCCTTAACAAGGATGAAACTACAATTAGCTTTTATAAAAGATAAAGAAACCGTTAATAAATTGACTGAAGACATTAATGAAATGGAAAAAATGTTAAATGAATATTTGCAATTCACCAGCTTATCATATGTTGAAAAAGATGAAATGTTTAATCTATCTGAATTAATTTCAGAAGTTATTGAAAAATATAATAACGAAAATATTTCACAGAACTTAATACCTAGAATTTACTTAAATGGCAGGAAAAATTTAATTAATAGGTGTCTTAATAATCTAATTGATAATTCACTGAAATATGCAAATAAAGTTGAAATTAGCTTAAGTAAAAAAAATACAAACTTATTCATTATTATTGATGATGATGGTCCTGGAATACCAAAAGATGAGTATGAAAATGTATTTAAACCTTTCTATAAAATTGATAAGGGTCGAGCAGACTCTAAATCAAGTGTTGGTCTTGGCTTATCAATTTCATCAGACATTATCAAATCTCATGGAGGAAATATAATTTTAGAAAAATCAAAAATGGATGGTTTAAGAGTTAAGGTTTTCTTGCCTTTTTAACTTTTTTATTTTTTTTTTTTTCAAGTTTAGTTATTTTATTTTCAAGATTTTCAACACGTTTTGAGAGTACTTCAAACTCATCTTTACTTGTAAGTTTCATTTTAAAAACAAACTCATCTCTTTTAGATTTTAAGATATTAAATAATTCAGTAGTTAAGTCTTTTGAAGATACTAGTCCCTGTTCTATTAATTTAGCAAACTTATCAATTATAAATTTAGAATTTTTCATATTTAAGATATACATTATAAGTATTATTAAAAATGTTCATTAATAATTTTGACCCAGTAGCCTTAGAAATATTTTCTTTAGAAATCAGATGGTATTCTTTAGCTTATATATTTGGAATTATATTAGGCTGGATTCTCGCAAAAAAATTATTTATCCAAGACATAGAAGTTAAAAATAAATTTGATGATTATTTAACTTATTTAATTATAGGTATAATTTTAGGAGGAAGACTTGGTTATATTATTATTTATAATTTAAGTTTTTATATAAATAATCCATTAGATATATTTAAAATTTGGCAAGGAGGAATGTCTTTCCATGGTGGTTTAATTGGAGTTATTTTCGCATCTATATTTTTCGCTAAAAAAAATAATCAAAACCCATTCTTATATTTAGATATTGTCGCTTTAGTAGCTCCAATCGGATTATTTTTTGGACGAATAGCAAACTTTATAAATTCAGAGTTGTATGGAACTATAACTAACGTGCCCTGGGCAGTAACATTTGTTCAGGTAGATAATCTTCCTAGGCATCCCTCGCAATTATATGAAGCCCTATTAGAGGGTTTATTTTTATTTTTATTATTAATTTATTTTAAAAACAAATTTTCAAATAAACCTGGTGTAATTTCAGGATTATTTTTAATAATTTACTCAATCTTCAGATTTATTGTTGAATTTTATAGAGTACCAGACGAACAGCTAGGTTATATATTTTTAAACTTAACGATAGGGCAAGTAGTAAGTTTAATATTTATATTATCAGGGGTAATCTTATTTTATTTAAAATATGAAACTAGCTAAAACAAATAATTTACCATTAGATCAATTTATAAATTTTGCCCTTTATGATAAGGATAAAGGTTTTTATATGAAAAAGAATCCTTTTGGTAAAGATGGAGATTTTATTACTGCTCCCAATATCACAAGATTATTTTCAGAGATTATTGCAATTTGGACAATTACTTTTTGGAAAAGTTTAAGCTGTCCAAAAAAATTTAATTTGCTAGAACTGGGAGCTGGAAATGGCGAAATGATGAAAGTCATTGAAGAGACACTTATAAATTTTCCCGAATGTTACAATGCCTGCAGTTTTGTGATTCATGAAAAAAGTGATTTTTTAATAAATGAACAAAAAAAAAATTTAAATTCTAAAAAATTTTCATGGTTAAAAGATATTGAAAAAATAAACTCTAACCCAACAATTTTTTTAGCTAATGAATTCTTTGATGCCGTACCAATCAAACAATTTTTTAAAAAAAAAGATGGTTGGTTTGAAAGATATGTATTAATGAATGATGCAAAAAAAGCTGAATTTAAAGAAGAAAAAATAGATATAGAAAAAATTGAAAAATATCTAAATTTTGAAATATCAAAAAATCAGAACATAATAGAATATTCACCAGATACTTTTAAATATTTAAGAACAATTTGCGACCTAGTGCAAAAAAATAATGGAGGAATGTTAATAATTGATTATGGTTATGCAGACAGCAAAATGCATGAAACCCTTCAGGCGGTTAATAACCATAAATATTCAAACATTTTAGAAAATATTGGAGACTCTGATATTACTTACAATATAAACTTTCATTCTTTTGAGAAATTTATAAGTCAGTTTAGAGAAATTAATTCAATTTTTACAAATCAAAAAAAATTTTTAACAAGTATGGGTATTCTTCAAAGAGCAGAA
>QCDC01000021.1 GCA_003278805.1 Pelagibacteraceae bacterium AG-349-L17
TTATTTTTTCTTTTTTTTTTTGCAAATTTCTAAAAGCATTTATTATCTCATACTTTGAACCATAATTTATTGCTAAATTAATTTGTAATTTACTATTTTTAGATGTTTTTTTTTCAGATTTTATAAGTAATCGATTCAAATTTGTAGAAAAATTTTTTGTACCAATTATTTTTAATTTTATGTTTTGCTTATTTAAATCTGAGATTCTATTTTTTAGAAAATTTTCAAGAAGGTTAAAAAGATAATTTATTTCTTTTTTTGGTCTTCTCCAATTTTCTGTTGAAAATGCAAATAGAGTTAAAAATTTTATTTTATTTTTAATTGTTTCTTTAATTATTTTTTCTACTGTATTTAATCCTTCTTTATGACCGGCATTTCTCGAATTTTTATATTTTAAACCCCATCTGCCATTACCATCCATAATAATGGCTACATGTTTTACAAGGTTCATATTGTCATTATTTCTTTTTCTTTAGAAGAAACTTTGTCATCTACTGATTTGATATGTTCATCTGTGATAGTTTGAACTTTTTTTTCATGAGTTTTTTCTTCATCTTCTCCTATTTCTTTTGATTTAAGAAGTTTTTTCAAATCTTCATTTGCTTCTCTTCGAATATTTCTTATTGAAACTTTACACTTTTCACCAATTGATTTTATTAATTTTTTAAGTTCTGTTCTTCTTTCTTCATTAAGTTCAGGTATAGGCAATCTTATTAACTGTCCATCGATTTGTGGATTTAACCCTAAATCTGATTTTTTGATAGCTGCATCAACAAGTGGAACATTATTTGCATCCCAAATTTGAATATTAATTATTCTTGGTTCTGGGGTTGTTATACTTCCAACCTGATTAATTGGCATTTGCTGACCATACACATCAACCTTAATCAAATCTAACATAGACGCATTTGCTCTACCGGTTCTTAAAGATGATAGTTCTTTTGAGAATACCTCAATGGCTTTATCCATTTTAAGGCTGTAAGATTTCTCATCAAACATTTATTCTCCAATCTTTATTCTATAAAACTCTTTAATTTTTAAATCAGCTATAGATAATTCTTTTAATACATCTTGTACTTTTTTCTTTGGTTCCATAACCCAAGCTTGAGTTAGGAGAGCATTTTCCTCTTTAAATTTATTCATCTTACCTAAGCTTATTTTTTTTGCAATATCATCTGGTTTTCCTGAATTTTTAAGTTCTTCAGTAACTAATTCTTGCTCTTTATCTATTATTGATTGTTCTATAGAGGTGGAATCCAAAGCTAATGGATTAGATGCAGCAATGTGCATCGATAGCTGTTTACTAAATGTTTTGACTGTTTCTGAATTATCCTTTGTATCAAGTGAAACCATAACAGCTAGTTTTGCTACATTGTCTTTCACAACTGTATGAAGATAGTGGTTATTTAAACCATCAGAGTTTTGAATAGTTTTAGCTTTACCAATTGTAATTTTTTCACCAATTTTTGCGATCAAAGCAACTAGATTGTCATCAACATTTTGGCCATTTTTCATTTTTGCCACTTTTAATTCTTCAATGTTTGAATTGTTTTCGTTATTTAATTCACTTAATTCTTTAACAAAATTAATAAAATCATCGTTTTTAGCAACAAAATCTGTTTCACAATTTACTTCTATCACTGAGGTTTTACTTTCGTCTCCACTAACTACGACAACTCCCTCTTTTGCATCTCTAGACATTTTTTTTGATGCTTTTGAAATTCCTTTCACTCTTAAAATTTCAATTGCCTTTTCTAAATCTCCATTTGATTCATTAATAGCTAAGTTACAATCTTTAAATCCAGCACCAGTTGCTTCTCTAAGTTTTTTAACTTTTTCTATATTACTCATTAATTTAATTTCTCCTTATCTTCTTTAGAAAATTTTTTATCTAATTTTTCTCTATCTAATTCTTTAATAGTTTTTGTTTTATCTTTGATTTTAGAATCCTTAGCATTATCTTTTTTTGTCTCAATAGCTGGTGAAGAACTTTTAGCATTATTAATAGTTTCTTTAATTAAATTACAGTAAAGATCAATAGCTCTTCTTGCATCGTCGTTGCCTGGAATTGGATAATCAATATTATCTGGATTAGAATTACTATCTAAAATAGCAATAATTGGAATTCCTAATTTAGCGGACTCAGCGATAGCTAGAGACTCATAATTTGTATCTATAACGAAAACTAAATCAGGAACTTTTTTCATTTCGGCTATACCACCCAAAGATCTTTGAAGTTTATCTTTTTTAACACTCATTTTTAAAAGTTCTTTTTTAGTAAAACCCCTATTTTCTGATACTAAATCAGTTTCCAATTTTTTTAATTTTTTAATTGAATTTGAAATTGTTCCCCAGTTTGTTAACATTCCTCCTAACCACCTGTAATTTACAAAATATTGATCTGTTTCTTTAGCAATTTCAGCAATAGCTTCTGATGCTTGTTTTTTTGTTGATACAAAAAGGATTTTTCCATTGTTTGCTATAGTTTCATAAACTTTTTCAAGAGCTATTTTGGTTAGTTCTAAAGTTTGAGTTAAGTCTATAATGTGAATTGAGTCTCTTTTTCCAAAAATGTATTTTTTCATTTTTGGGTTCCATCTTAAAGTTTTATGTCCAAGATGAACTCCCGCTTCTAGTAACTGCTGTATTGTAACATTAGGTATTTTCATATTTATTCCCGGTTAAGCCACCACAGTAATTTCCAATTAAGGACCGGAGGTATAAAACCAACAACTGTGTGCGTATTAGTTTAATTTGAGAAGTGTTTACAAATATTTACAATATATAACAAGTGATTATTTAGTTAATTATTGCCTGAATTTCTTGATTTCTTAAAAGATTTAAGGATTTTCGGTCTAATTTACGTGGATTTTTTAATCTAAATTGAAGAATATTGTCTCCTTTAACTAAATTAATATTTACGACAGTTTTGCCTAAATCTTGCAAAATTTTAGATATTTTTTCAATTTGTTCGTTTGAATTAAGATTGAATAAAACTTCATTTATAGGGCTATTAAATAAATCTTTCAGTGAAGCTATTTTTTGAACGTTAATTCTTGTGAGTCTATTTTCATCATTAGAAACATTTTTAAATAATGTTAAAATAAGAGAATTTCCTTCTTTTAAAATTTCTCTATTTAATTCTAAAATATCTGAGAAAATAAATAGTTCAAATACACTTGATAAGTCAGTCAATTTTAAAACAGCATAGGAATTTCCTTTTGCAGTTTTTCTTTCTTGAAGCTTTAATAATGTCGCAGCAATATTAGCATTTTTTAAATCATTTTTTGAAATAAAACTTGAATAATCGTTAATTTTATAATCATTAAAAGCTTCTGTAAATTGATTTAATGGATGGTCCGAAATAAAGAAACCTACTGATTCAAATTCTTTTGATAATCTTTCTTCAAATTTCCAATCTTCGGTTTTAATTAATATTTCATCTTTTGAAGTTTCGTCTTCAGAAAATAAATCAATTTGATTTGCAGATTTATTTTCAAATATATTTTTATTTTTAGCTATAATAGCCGGAATAGAATCATATAATGACTGTCTATTTGCGTTTAATTTATCAAATGCTCCAGCTTTGACTAAGCCTTCTAACTGGAGTTTGTTTATATCTTTTGAATTAACTCTAGTTATAAAATCATGAATTGAATTAAATTTTCCATTTAAAGTTCTTTCTTTAACAATGTTTGATATTGCCTCAAAACCAACAGCTTTAATCCCCCCTAAGGCATAATAAAATTTATCATCAATTGTTCTAAAATCAGCAAAACATTCATTTATATCAGGACGAATAACTTCAACCTTTAATCTTTTTAACTCTTCATAAAACTCACTTAATTTATTTTGATTGGATATATCCATGGTCATTGAAGCAGCAATAAATTCTTTAGGATAATATGTTTTTAAGAATGCTGTTTGATATGAAATAATTGCATATGCAGCAGCATGACTTTTGTTAAAACCATATTCAGCAAATGGTTCAATTTTTAAAAAAATTCCAGCAGCAACATCTTTTGCTATTCCATTTTTTACAGCTCCAGCAATGAAACCTTGTTTCTGTTTTTCAAGTTCAGCTCGTTTCTTTTTACCCATCGCTCTTCTTAAAAGATCAGCTTGTCCTGCTGTAAATCCTGATAATTTTTGAGCAATTTGCATTACTTGCTCTTGATAAATAATTACTCCATAAGTAGGTTTTAAAATATCTTCCAGAAGTGGGTGTAAATAGTCTGGTTTTTGCTTTCCATGTTTGCAATCATTATAAGTTGGAATATTGCTCATAGGACCTGGTCTATATAAAGCAACTAGAGCAATAATATCTTCAATATGGTTGGGCCTCATTTGAATTAAGGCCTCACGCATTCCTGCACTTTCAATTTGAAATAATCCGATTGTTTTACCTGAGGATAATAAATCAAAAACTTTTTGATCCTCGTAACAAATTTTTTCTATATCAAAATCTTGAATTTTATTTTTTATA
>QCDC01000022.1 GCA_003278805.1 Pelagibacteraceae bacterium AG-349-L17
GATAATATGCCATCAAATCCTTGACTCATTTCAATAATTTTTTTTTGTGAATAAAGTTCATCATTAGTATTAAATTTAGCATCAAATAGCTTGGATGCTTTGTCTTCACTTTCTCTTATCAAGCGTCTTGTAATTAAAACTTTTTTCATAATTTCTATTTTAAAATTTCAGGTTTTGGTCCACCTGTGTACCAATCTAAAACTTCAATTGTATGTAATATTGGAACTTTAGTACCATGAGCGATTTGGGTAATACAACCAATATTTCCAGTAGAAATAAAATCTGGATTTAAACTTTCAATATTATTTACTTTTTTCTTCAATAATTGTTTTGCAATTTTTGATTGCAATATGTTGTAAGTACCAGCTGATCCACAACATATATGTCCTTCAGGAATTTCCATAATTTCATTGTTAGTTTTCTCAAGTAACGAAACGGGCTGAGAATGAATTTTTTGACCATGCTGCATTGAACACGCAGAGTGATAAGCTACTTTATATTTTTTTCCTTTATCTTTAATATCAAGTTTTAAACTTTCAAATATGTATTCCGATATATCTTTTGTAAGCTCTGATATTACTTTAGCTTTTTTACTTAGTTCTTTGTCTTCACGAAAAATAAATCCATAATCTTTCATTGTTGTCCCACAACCTGATGTATTTGATAAAATTGCATCTAAATTTCCTTTTTGATGCTCCTCATACCAAGTGTTTATATTGTTCTTAAAATCTTGATGTGCATCCTCCTCTTTTCCAAGATGATGATTTAAAGATCCACAACAACGAATTTTTTTTGGAACAACTACTTCTACGCCATGTCTGTTTAATAACCTTATTGTTGCTTCATTAATTTGAGGAGATATTTCTTTTTGTACACATCCTGTTAAAAGAGCAACTCTAGCAATTCTTTTTTTGCTAGAGGATTTGTAAACTTCTTTAATCGGTAAGCTTTTTTTAGGAAATTTTGTAGGCATTAACTCAATCATATCCTTAATTTTTGAAGGCATTAAGAATTTAAATGGCTTCGATAATTTTACTAATAAACTTGATAATCTAAAAACTTTTGTATTTGGAAGAGTAATAGATAAAAAGTATCTTATTAACTTATCAAAGAATGATCTTTGATAATTTTTTTCAATATATTTTTTTCCATGGTCAATTATGTGCATATAATTTACACCAGCTGGGCAAGTCGTCATACAACTATAACATGAGAGACATCGATCGATATGCTTTACAACTTTTTCAGTTGGCTTACGATTATTTTCCAACATATCTTTAATGAGATAGATACGTCCTCTAGGTCCATCTAGCTCATCACCCAAAAGTTGATGAGTAGGGCATGTAGCATTACACATTCCACAATGCACACACTTTTTAAAAACTTTTTCGTTTGCAAAATTGTCTGGATCTCTAAGCTGTTCTTCAGTAAATTTTGTTTGCATTAAACACCTCTATACATTTTACCTGGGTTTAAAATTCTTTTTGGATCAAAACTTTGTTTTACTTTTTCAGAAATCATCAAACGTACTTTATCAACGGTAAAAATAGGTTCACCATAATCATATTCGGATGAAGTTTTAATTACTGTCAAATAACCCCCAAAATCATTTGCCATTTTTTTTAAATCTTTAATCTTTTCCTCTTTTTTACTACTAACTTCAATCCAGAATAACGACCCACACCAATCAATAAAATAATTATGGTTATTTTCCAAATATTTGCATAATTTTAAACCATTCGCTGGCGGTATCACCATTCGCACTAGATTGTGTTGGGTCTTTTCGAATACCTCTAAATTATTTATTTTTTTCCAAAATGGTTCTGATTGATAAACATCAAGGGTAGAAATATCTGAATCGTTTAATTCAAGTTCTTTTTTTAAATTATTAATTTTTTCCTCAATTGAAATTTTATCTCCCTCAACTCTAAATGCTACAAAGGAAACTTTTGATTTAAGATCATTAAACTTAAAAACATTATTTCTTTTAATTGAAAAATCTTTATCGTTTGATTGTTCTGGAATAAAGACAGCACCAGAAATTTCACTACTTGAACTAGATAATTTATTAAACAAATCATAAATTTGTTCAAAATTGTTAGGATAAATTGCTACAGTTTTCGAAGAATCTTTTTTAGGTAAAACCTTTAATGTAATTTCAGTCAAAGCAACAAGTGTACCAAACGACCCAGCTATAAGTTTTGATAAATCATAACCCGTAACATTTTTAACGACAGTACCTCCTGATTTAATTATATCTCCTTTTCCATTCACTCCCTTAAAACCTAAGACATGATCTCTAACACTTCCAACTTTAAATCTTCGTGAGCCTGCATAATTACATGATAAGTATCCTGCTATTGTTCCTTTATTTGATTTACCATCTTTAATATACCCGAAGTCTATTGGTTCAAAAGCTAGCTCCTGACTATTTTCACTTAAGACCTTCTCGATTTCATTAATTGGTGTGCAGGCTTTTACTTTAATATACAATTCTTCAGGTCTATAGTCGATGATACCAGAAATTTTAGACAAAGAAGTAGTGTTAGCCGATTGAGTTTTGTTTCCAATAAAGCTTTTTGAATTGTTACCAATAATTTCTGTTGGAGAGTCTTGTTTATATAGTTCCCGAATTAAATCTGAAACTTCAACCTCATCTGCGGGGTAATAGACGTTATTAGAATCTTGGAAGATCTGGGAATTTATCTTTATTTTTGTGGACATGAACCCTTCCTTCCTCTGCACATTTTCTAAGTATAGGATAAACTTTTCCAGGATTTAACAGATTTTTTTCGTCTAATGATTTTTTAATACTCAGTTGTTGTTGTATATCGTTATCATTAAACATTTCACACATAAGTTCTCTTTTTTCTATACCAACACCATGCTCACCTGTAATCACTCCACCAAGTCTTACACATGTTTTTAATATCTCAGAACCAAATTCCTCAGTTTTTCTAAGTTGTTCTTTATCATTTCCATCAAACATAATAAGTGGATGTAAATTTCCATCACCTGCATGAAAACAATTTGCAACCGGTAATTCATATTTTTCTGATAATTTTTTAATTTCTAATAATGCTTCAGCAAGCTTACCTCTTGGAATAGATCCATCCATACAATAATAATCAGGGGCCATAGCTCCACAAGCTGGGAAAGCCGCTTTTCTTCCAGCCCAGAAAGAAAGTCTTTCTTTCTCACTATTACTAAGTTTAAGACTGGAACAATTATTTTTTTTACAGATAGCCTCTACTTTTCTAATTAATTCATTAACCTCTGACTCTGTTCCATCAAGTTCTACTATTAATAATAATTCCGCATCTCTTGGATATCCTGCTTTACTAAAATTATCAGTTGCCTCAATTAAGGCTTTATCCATTATTTCCATTCCTGCTGGCACTATTCCACTTGAAATAATTTCTGAAGCAGCATCTCCACCTTCTTTAATAGATGGAAAGCCTATTAAAGCTGCTCTTACTACATCAGGTGTTTTTAAAATTTTAACTGTAACTTCGGTAACAACTCCCAATAAACCCTCTGATCCACAAATTAAACCCATAAGATCATATCCCTCTTGATCAAAAGACTTTCCTCCAAATCTACAAATGGTTCCATCCATCATTACCATCTGTACGCCAAGAATATTATTTGTAGTCGTTCCATACTTTAGTGAATGAACTCCACCAGAATTTTCAGCAACATTTCCACCTATAGAACATGCTAACTGGCTAGAAGGATCTGGCGCATAATAAAACCCTTTGTGTTGGACTGCATGAGTAATTCCAAGATTTGTTACTCCAGGCTGTGTTACTACACATTTATTTTTATAATCGATTTCAAGTATTTTATTGAATTTTCCTAAACCAAGAAGAATAGCATCTTGAAGGGGTAATGCACCTCCAGATAAACCCGTACCTGCGCCTCTTGGAACCACTTTTATATTTTCACTATAACAATATTTTAATATCTCACTTACCTCATCAGTATTTTCTGGAAGTACTACTGCTAAAGGTGTTTGAGTGTAAACTGACAGAGCATCAGTTTCATAAGGTCTCAATTCGTCAGCCTCACTTAGAACATTTTCTTTATCTGTTAACTTTGAAAGATTTTTTACTATCTCACTTTTTCT
>QCDC01000023.1 GCA_003278805.1 Pelagibacteraceae bacterium AG-349-L17
TTAAAAGTAAAAACCATAAAGGTGGATGTTCAGTACTTAAAGGCTCTAAAAACTTAATAGACTCTGCCCAGAATAAATTATCACCATGACCAATAAATAGTCCTTTAAATAGAAAACCAGCAAATACCGCCCCTATTGAGAGGATAAATAAAGGAACAAGCATTACTACTGGAGACTCATGTGTTTCTTCAAACTTGACCTCTTTATTTTTATAATCTCCATGGAAAGTTTTAAAGATTAATCTCCATGAATAAATAGACGTTAAAAATGCTGTAATTATTCCAATCCCAGCTGCATAATAACCAGTAGTATTACCTTTTAAATACGCAAATTCTATAATTGCATCTTTAGAATAAAATCCTGATAAAAATGGAAAACCTGTTAAAGCAAGTGTTCCTATAATCATTAAAGCATAGGTATATGGTAACTTTTTCCATACACCGCCCATATTATTTATATTTTGCTCATCTTTAAATGCGTGGATTACTGATCCAGATCCTAAAAATAATAAAGCTTTGAAAAATGCATGAGTAAATAAGTGAAACATAGCAACATTGTATGCACCTACTCCAGCTGCAAAAAACATATAACCAAGTTGACTACATGTAGAGTAAGCAATGATTTTTTTTATATCTGTTTGAACTAGAGCGACAGTTGCTGCAAAGAATGCGGTAGTCATTCCAACAATAGTTATAAAATTTAGTATTAACGGTGAATATTCGTAAATTGGGGAACACCTTACCACTAAGAAAACACCAGCTGTGACCATTGTTGCTGCATGAATTAATGCAGAAACTGGAGTTGGACCCTCCATCGCATCTGGTAGCCAAGTATGTAGCAATATCTGTGCAGATTTACCCATTGCTCCAATAAACAAAAGTAAACAAATTAAGTCTATTGCTTTAACTTCAAAACCTAAAAATGATAAATTTTTTTCTATAACTGTTGGGATTTGTTGAAAAACTTCTGAGTAATTAACAGTTCCAAACAAATAAAATATTAAGAAAATTCCTAAAGCAAAACCAAAATCACCTACTCTATTTACAACAAATGCTTTTATTGCTGCAGCATTTGCACTTTCCTTTTTGAACCAGAATCCAATTAAAAAGTAGGAACATAAACCAACACCTTCCCAACCAAAAAATAATTGTATAAAGTTATCTGAAGTCACAAGCATCAACATTGCAAATGTAAACAATGATAAATAAGCCATAAATCTTGGTTTATGAGGATCATGAGACATGTAACCAATTGAGTAGATATGTACTAAAGCAGATACAGAAGTTACAACTACTAGCATCACAGCTGATAATGGATCAATTAACATTGACCAATTTACATCAAGTGACCCTGAGCTTATCCAGGTAGCTATAACAATATTTTCTTCATACTGATTTACGATTACTTGATAAAGAACAAAAATTGATAAGAGGGCAGAAATTGAAACAAGTACACTAGTTACTATTTCAGAATTTCTATCACCAATATATTTTCCGAAAAAACCAGAGATAATTGATGCAATAAGTGGAAGAAATATAATTGATAGTTCCATGATTATCCTTTCAACTTATCAATTTCTTCAACTCGTATTGTTCCAGAATTTCTAAAATATACTACTATAATTGCTAATCCTATGGCTGCTTCTGCTGCTGCAACTGTAAGAATAAATAAAGTAAAGACTTGTCCTGCCAAATCTCCTAAATAAATAGAAAAAGCAACTAAATTAATATTTACTGCAAGTAATATAAGTTCAATACTCATTAATATGACAATGATGTTCTTCCTATTAAGAAAAATACCAATTACTCCAATTGAAAATATCACTGCTCCTAAAGTTAAATAATGTCCTAAACCTATATCAATCATCTATTTTAACCCCTTTATTACTCTGAACTTCAAGCACCTCAACACCTTCAGCTCTTTCTCTAGATATCTGCTTGATATAACTTTGTCTTTTTACACCTGATCTTTGTCTAAATGTTAATACGATAGCCCCAATCATAGCTACTAATAGAATCATTCCGCTTATTTGAAACACATGAATATAGTCTGTATATAAAATCTGTCCTAATGAGTGAGTGTTGCTAATGCTTGTTTGAGCAATTGAATTATTGATATCAAAAATTTCTGGTTTGTATTTCCAACCACCAATTACAATTATTACTTCAACGAATATAAGAGTACTGATAATTAATCCTACCGGTATATGTTTGGAGCTTTGTTGACCTGCAAACCATTGATTTTTTTGTTGAGCTACGTTTAACATCATAACAACAAATAAAAACAGAACTGCAACAGCTCCAACATAAACAATTAGCATTATCATTCCCAAAAATTCAGCACCAATCATTATAAAAAGACAAGAAATACTTATAAAATCTAGAATTAAGAAAAATACTGAGTGAACAGTATTTTTAGAAGCAGTAACCATTATAGCAGAAACAACAGCAATTATAGAAAATGTATAGAAGAAAATAGCGTGTGCAATCATTTTTATCTATGGATATTGTCAGCTTTAATATTAGCCTCCAAAACATTCTCCCATCTATCACCATTGTCTAATAACTTTTCTTTTGTATAATAAAGTTCTTCTCGTGTTTCTGTTGAAAATTCAAAATTCGGACCTTGCACTATTGCGTCTACAGGACAAGATTCTTCGCACAAACCACAATAAATGCACTTCATCATATCAATATCATAACGTGTAGTTTTTCTACTTCCGTCTTCTCTTTCAGCTGACTCGATAGTTATTGCTTGTGCAGGACATACTGCTTCACATAATTTACAAGCTATACATCTCTCTTCTCCATTTGGATATCTTCGTAAAGCGTGTTCACCTCTAAAACGAGGACTTATTTTACCTTTTTCAAAAGGGTAATTAATTGTTTTTTTTGATTTAAATAATTCTTTAATAGCAATAAATAAACCACCGATGAAGTCAGTCATAAATATTGTTTTTAAAAATCTTAAAATATTCATTATTAATTCACTGGTAAAAGGTTAAAATAAAATAAATAGCTAGCTGTTAATACTACCCAAATTAGAGAGAGAGGAAGAAACACTTTCCATCCAAGTCTCATTAATTGATCATATCTGTATCTAGGCACTATCGCTTTAACTAAAGCAAAGAGAATAAATAAAAGAAGAATTTTTAATATCAACCATATCGCACCTGGTACTAACGTAAATGGATAAACATCAATAGGAGACATCCAACCACCTAAAAATAATATTGCTCCCATTGCACACATTAATAAAATATTTGCATACTCACCTAACCAAAACATTGCATACATCATTCCTGAATATTCTGTTTGGTATCCAGCTACCAATTCTGCTTCTGCTTCTGGTAAATCAAAAGGAGGCCTGTTGGTTTCAGCAAGAGCAGAAATAAAGAATATTACAAACATCGGAAATAAAGGAATAACAAACCACATATTTTGTTGAGCAAAAACGATGTCGTTCAAATTCAATGAACCGACACAAAGTAAAACATTTATTATTATTACCCCAATTGAAACTTCATAAGATACCATTTGTGCAGCAGAACGAATTGCTCCAAGAAAAGGATATTTGGAGTTTGATGCCCACCCACCCATGATTATTCCATAGACTCCTAGAGAAGAAACAGCAAATAAGTAAAGAATTCCAACATTAATATCAGCTAAAACCTGAGTTGCACTAAATGGTATTACGGCCCAAGCGATTAAAGCTAAAGTCATCGTGACTATTGGAGCTAATATAAAAATTACTTTGTTTGAGCTAGCTGGAATAATTATTTCTTTGAATATATATTTTAAAGCATCAGCTAAAGATTGTAATAAGCCAAACGGACCAACGACGTTAGGTCCTTGTCTTTTTTGAACAAAAGCCCAAACCCTTCTATCAAGCCAAACTACCATTGCCACTGAAACGAGAACAGGAACTAGTAAAAATAAAATTTTATAAACTTCTTGAAAAACTATACTTAAGTATTCCATGCTAACCTTCTGT
>QCDC01000024.1 GCA_003278805.1 Pelagibacteraceae bacterium AG-349-L17
CCAATTATCTGTAATCCTAATGGATATCCTTTAGCATCATGGCCTGCTGGTATAGAAATTCCAGGTAAACCTGCTAAATTTACAGGAACAGTAAAAATATCATTTAAATACATTGAAACCGGATCATTTGTTTTTTCACCAATTTTAAACGCAGAACTTGGAGTAGATGGGGTTAGAATTGCATCAACTTTTTTATAAGCATCATCAAAATCATTTTTAATAAGTTTTCTTACCTTTTGTGCTTTAAGATAATAAGCATCATAATATCCTGAAGATAAAACATAAGTTCCAATCATTATTCTTCTTTGAACCTCAGCACCAAATCCTTCAGATCTAGTTTTTTCATACATATCAATAAGATTTTCTCCTTCAGCTCTAAAACCGTATTTAACACCGTCGTATCTAGCCAAATTAGATGAGGCCTCTGCTGGTGCTACTATGTAATAAGTTGGTAGTGCATAATTAGTATGAGGCAGAGATATATCGATAATTTCAGCACCACAATCTTTTGCGTATTCAATACCTTTTTTCCATAGGTCTTCTATTTCTTTAGGCATGCCATCTACTCTATATTCTTTTGGTATTCCTATTTTTTTACCTTTAATATCTTTTGTTAATTCTTTGCTGTACTCTTTTCTTTTAAAATCTATTGAAGTAGAATCTTTTTCGTCGTAAGTGCTAATAACTTCCAGTAACAATGCACAATCTTTAACATTTTGTGCCATTGGACCTGCTTGATCTAGGGATGATGCAAATGCTACAATTCCGTATCTAGAACAACTACCATAAGTAGGTTTTAATCCGACAGTACCAGTAAATGAAGCAGGCTGTCTTATAGATCCACCTGTATCTGTTCCAATAGTTATTGGTGTTAATTGAGCTGCTACAGCAGAAGACGATCCACCAGAGGATCCTCCTGGAACTAAATTTTTATCAATTGGGTTTTGTACATTACCAAAAAAACTAGTTTCATTAGATGAACCCATTGCAAATTCATCACAATTTAATTTACCCATTAGGATAGCTCCTTCATTCCAAATGTTTTGTGTGACTGTTGACTCGTATGTTGGAACAAAGTTATTTAAAATCTTACTACCTGCCGTAGTTCTTAAATCTCTTGTACAAAATAAATCTTTTACAGCCATTGGAATGCCAGGTAATTTCAGATCAAGATTAGGTTTTTCATCAAATTTTTTTGCTTTATTTAAAGCATTTGAATAATCTTCAGTTATATATGTATTTAATTCTTTTGATTTTTCTGATCTTTCAACAAATGCATTAGTAACTTCACTTGAGGAAAGTTTTTTACCTTTTATATTTTCTACTAACCCAGATAATGATTGTTTAGTTATATCTGACATTATTCAATTACCTTTGGTACTACAAAATAATCCTCATTTTCCTTAGGAGAATTTTTTATTACTTGATTTCTTAGGTTTTTACTTTTTACTTCATCTGACCTTAAATTTAGAGTTGTTTCAGCAACAGAAGTTAATGGTTCAACATTGTCAGTTTTTAATTCGTTAAGTTTTTCAATAAAATCGAAAATTGAATTTAAATCTCCTGCAAGTTTCTCTGCTTTTTTCTCATCTACAGAAATTCTTGATAGTTTAGATATGTGCTTTATTGTTTTAAGATCGATGCTCATATGGTATTTAAATATGTCGCAAACTATCACTTAAGTTTAAAATATACAATATGATCACTATTGAGGAATTCAAAAAAAAACAGTCTGAAAGCTCTAGATTGATTGGTTTAGATCTTGGTTCAAAAAGAATCGGCGTATCAATTTGTGATGAAAAACAGTCAATAGCAACACCTTTTAAAACAATCAATAAAACCAATAATGATGATCTAATCAACGAATTAAAAAAAATAATAGAGGAAAATAATATTAAAGGAATTATCATTGGATATCCAATTAACATGGATGGTTCAATAGGTCCATCTGCTCAATCAGTAAGTGATGTATCTAAAAATATAGACCAAAATATTGATGTAGAAGTTTGCTTATGGGATGAAAGACTTTCAACAGTTGGGGCATTTAATCTATCTAGTCAGCTTGATGTTAATGTTTCTAAGCGTGAAAAAAACATAGATCAAAATGCAGCTGCATTTATTCTTCAGGGAGCTCTAGATTATTTAAATAATTAATGCTTGCCATTTAGGGTCTTTATAGCTATAGAGTTAATTTTAATGGCAATTAAAACCAGTAAAGCTATTAAAATCTCACAAAAACATCTGTTAGGTATCCAAGATTTATCAGTTAATGATATTAATTATATCTTGGATGAGTCAGAAGCTTTCATAAAATTAAATCAGAGTAAAAATAAAAAAATCGATGTGTTAAGAGGTAAAACACAAATAAACTTATTCTTTGAGCCATCAACTAGAACTCAAAGCTCATTTGAACTTGCTGGAAAAAGACTTGGTGCAGACGTCATGTCAATGAATATGAGTAACTCAGCAATTAAAAAAGGTGAAACTTTGATTGATACAGCCATGACATTAAATGCAATGCATCCTGATATAATTGTGATCAGACATCAAGACTCTGGTGCTTGTAATCTGTTATCTCAAAAAGTTAATTGTGTCGTATTAAATGCTGGCGATGGTAGACGTGAGCACCCCACCCAAGCATTATTAGATGCATTAACAATTAGAAATCGAAAAAAAAAAATTCAGGGATTAAAAATAGCTATATGTGGAGACATACTTCATTCGAGAGTGGCTAGATCAAATATATATCTTCTTACAATGTTAGGAGCAGAAGTTAATATAGTTGCACCATCAAATCTTATGCCAAAAGAAATTGAAAAGTTTGGTGTTAATACTTTTACTGATATGAAAAAGGGTCTCAAAGATTGTGATATTGTAATGATGCTTAGATTACAAAATGAAAGAATGACCAGTTCATATCTTTCGTCGAACAGAGAATACTATGAATATTATGGGTTAACGCCAGATAAACTTGATCATGCAAAGTCAGATGCTTTAATTATGCATCCTGGTCCAATGAATAGAGGAATTGAAATTGATACAAGATTAGCAGATGACATAAACAAAAGTGTAATTAAAGAACAAGTTGAATTAGGTGTTGCTGTAAGAATGGCATGTTTAAAAATATTTTGTGAATAAATGAAAAAACAATACTTTATAAATGCAAACATTATAGATCCTCATAATTCCATAAATGAAAATGGTGGATTAATAATTGGAGAAGACGGAAAGATAGAAGCTGTAGGAAAAAAGGTAAATACAAATAATTTACCAACTAGAGAAAAGCATACTGACTTAAAAGGTAAATATATATTCCCTGGTATAGTAGATATGAGAGTTTTTGTAGGTGAACCAGGATATGAATATAAAGAAAATTTTAGAACTTTGAGTAATGCAGCATTGTCTGGTGGAGTAACTTCCGTCGTAACCATGCCTAATACAGATCCAATTATAGATAATGTATCAATTGTAGATTTTTTAAAAAGAAGAGGACGTGATAAGTCTAAAATAAATAT
>QCDC01000025.1 GCA_003278805.1 Pelagibacteraceae bacterium AG-349-L17
TAAATGATAAACCTAAAACCAATAGATTAATTTTTTTCTTTTTATCAAAATTTTTTTTGACAGATTTATAAAAGAAATCAGCGAATTTAAGTGGCATATTGTCATTCGTATTTCTTCCAGCGTTTATAAGTTTTGGATTAAATCCAATTTTTTTTGCACAATATGTTAAATAGTATGGATCTACTCCTATACAATGACCTCCAACTAATCCCGGTTTAAAATTTAAAAAATTCCACTTTGTATTAGCTGCCTCTAAAACCTCATGAAGACCAATGTTAAGCTTAGAAAATATATTACCTACCTCGTTGATGAAAGCTATATTTATATCTCTTTGAGCATTCTCAATTGCCTTTGCTGCTTCTGCTGTTTTAATATTTTTACATTGATGCACTCCTGATTTAATTATTTTAGAGTAAAGTTTACTTATTTTTTTCAAGGAGAGATTATTAGAAGCACTTACAATTTTTGTAATATTTTCTAAACCATGTTTTTTGTCACCGACGTTTATTCTTTCAGGTGAGTATCCTACGAAAAAATCTGTATTTAATTTTTTTTTTGAAATTTTTTCAATAATTGGAACGCAAAAATTTTCTGTACAACCTGGATATACAGTAGACTCAAAAATAATAGTGCTTTTATATTTTATATTTTTTGCAACTTGTTCGCATGCTTTTTTCAAAAAATTTAAATTTGGTAACTTATTTTTAAATATAGGAGTGGGAACAGTAATTATAAATATTTCTGAATTTCTTGTTTTCTGGATTTGATTTGTAACTTTTAAATTTTTTAATAAATTAATTTTTTTTCTTGAAAACTCTTTATTACTATCAAATCCATTTTTAAGTTGAGCTACTCTATTCTTAGATATATCATATCCAATTACCTTAAAATATTTTGAGAAAGCTACTGCAAGAGGCAGTCCTACATAACCCAACCCTATTATAGATATAGTCTGTTTCATTTTTTAAATTAAGCTAGCCTTCCACTTTCAAAAATAAATTTTCTATCAGCAATCTCTAAAGGTTTGGGATTATGACTTACTATAACAATTGTTATTTTATTTTTTAGTTTTTTTAATGTATTTACAATTTTTATCTCGTTTTCTCTATCTAGAGAGTTTGTTGGCTCATCTAAAATTAGAATTTCAGGGTTATTATAAAATGCACGAGCCAAACCTATTCGTTGAGCTTGTCCTCCAGATATCTTTGCCCCTCTCTCCCCAACAACTGTATCAAGCTTTTTTGGTAAATTTTCAATAAACAAATCTAATTCTGCTTTTTTCACACTTTCTTGAAGCAAAACTTCATTAATATTTTCAGTATTTTCACCAAAAGCAATATTCCTTTTTATTGAATCGTCTAATAAATGAGTTGATTGAGAGACATACCCAATTTTTTTTTGCCATTTTAGATCACTGAGATTTATTTCTTCATTATCTATAAATATTTTTCCACTTGTTGGAATTAATAAGCCTGTCAATATATTTAAAAAAGTTGTTTTACCTGATCCACTAGACCCTTCAATTGCTACTGTAGAATTTTTATCTATTGAAATACTGATATTATTTAAAATATTTTTTTCTTTGTAATTAAAATTTACATTATCAAAAATTATTTTAGAATTAAAATTTATTTCCTTATTAGTACTTTTGGATAAATTATAATGAATAGATTCATCTACATGCGTAAGACTGTTGTAAACTATGTCTGTTTGTGGAATCAAATATTTAAATTGTTGATATGAAGTAAATATTCTTAAAATATTAGGCATTATTTTAATTACACCTATAAAAAGAATTCCAAGAAAAGGTAAAAGTTCATTCAAATCAATCGCTGAGTCATATAAAATGTATGCTGATCCAGCCAAAACTAACACTACAACAGTTATTTCAATTAAATACTTTGGGATTTGCTCTAATATTTGGTACCTAAGTTTATATCTTAATGCTTGTTCTTTATATTTTTTATTTCTATCTGTAAAAAAACTTTGCTTGCCAGAGAGTAATATTTCTTTATATGATTGAATACCTTCCATCATATTTTTTATGAATGATGTGTTGTAGTTTACATCAGCCTCTCCATATTTTTTTATATTTAGTTTTGTAAAAACTGAATAAACAGATAACATAAGAACAATTACTATAACTGTTGCGATTGTGACTTTAATATTAATTAGTAGAACTACTTGAAGCGCTAATAGTAGTAAAATAAAATCAGCATAAAAATTTACTATTCTCATTATAATAGCATCAATCGCACTTGCATACTGCATATTTCTTAGTAACAAGCTTGAATTATTATCTATATGAAATTGATATTTTTTATTTAGATAATTTGTATATATTTTATTCACAATTCTTACTGTCGCTTTATTTCTGAATTTCCCTGATAAAAATGTTAAAATTAATAGAAAAACATTTTTTAGAATAAATATTAAAATGACAAATACAAAAATAAAATAAATTCTACTATCCTCATTTATAAATCCAAAATATTTTTCATTCCATTTGGGGTCAGTGATAGATTTAAATACCGGCAATAAAGAACCTATGCTAACAAGCTCTAATGATGCTGCAATTAATTGACTAAAAATGAGGCAAAAAAACAAAATTTTTTCTTGCTTTGTAAAAAAACTAAAAAACTTTTTTGTTACTGTATATTGTATCATTTGATTTTGTAATAAATTTTATACCAATCTATAAATTTTTTTACTCCTACAGCTACACTAGTTTTTGGCTTAAAATTTA